>NZ_KB903635.1 GCF_000379725.1 Cytophaga aurantiaca DSM 3654 | reverse complement strand
GCAACAAATGCTACCTACACAGCAACGGCTGCCGGAGCATATACCGTAACTGTAAATAACGGTTCATGTTCTGCGACTTCTACTCCAACAACAATCACTGTAAATGCATTGCCAACAGCAACGATCAACGCTCCTGCTACATCATTCTGTACTGGTGGTTCAGTAATTCTTTCTGCTAACACAGGAACTGGTTTAACCTATCAATGGTCGAATGCAACAGGTACAATTGCTAGCGCAACAAATGCTACCTACACAGCAACGGCTGCAGGAACATATACCGTTAAAGTAACCAACAACAACAGCTGCTCTGCAACTTCTACAGGTACAACAATAACCGTTACTGCATCCATCACTTGGTATCAGGATCTGGATGGCGATGGCAAAGGTGATCCAAGTGTAACAACAAGTTCATGTACACAACCGACAGGTTATGTTTCAGTAGCAGGTGATGCTTGTCCGAACGACCCTGCAAAAATAGCTGCCGGAAATTGCGGCTGCGGAAAGAGTGAAACATCTTGCCTGGATTGTGCAGGTGTTCCAAACGGCACAGCATACTTAGATAATTGCTCTGTTTGTGTAGGCGGTACNACAGGAAATACACCTTGNNTTACTACTGCTACGAAAAACGGAACAAGCNTAAACATTTCNGTTTCTCCTCAGCCATTCCANTCAAGTACTACAATCAAACTCGAAAATCTGGGTACGATCAAATCTATAACAATTGTTAGTGCAGCTGGTGCTTTGATCGACCAGAGAGAAAACATCAACGCAACGGAAATCACCTTAGGAGAATCTTTAGCTTCAGGTATGTACTCTGTGATCATTCATACCGAAAACGAAGTATTCACTACAAAAATCATTAAATTCTAATACCCATTTCACAAAGGTGTACTTCAATGGAAGTACACCTTTGTTATTTTTAATGCAATAATTAAATCCGTCCATTTCTTTTTTATAAAATTGACTGTATATTGTCGCATCATTTTTAAGATTCGGCTATGGCAATTGAATTGAAACCTGTTGACTTTTCGGCACACTACCAGATAGAGGAAATTCACAAAATGGTTTTTCATTTTTATGAAGAATACGATAACAATCATGTTATCTCAATCGAAAACATCAATAAAACGATCCAGCATCTGATCTCCCATCCGGATCACGGTTCTTTTCGATGCATTTACCTGAATGATATATTGGTAGGTTACAGCATCCTGATCAATTACTGGAGCAATGAATACGGCGGCATCATTGTATTCATAGATGAATTATACATTAAACCTGCTTTCCGGAATCAAGGAATAGGAAATCAATTTTTAAATATGCTTGAATTGAAATTCCCCAACATCAACACGTTTGCCCTGGAAGTATCTCCTTCTAATGAACATGCAATCGGCTTGTATCTTAAAAACGGTTTCACTCAAAATAAAAACAACACTCTGATAAAAGTCCTTTCTTAAGATTTATTATATACAACCAAATTTTTCAACAACACGCTTTTTATTTCTGACAACTGTCCACTGACAACTAATTATGGAACCTTACACAACATTACCCAACCGGATCCTTTCCTGGGCTGAAGAAGACCGTCCGCGTGAAAAACTTTTATTAAAAGGTATTTCAGCACTCAGCGATGCAGAACTGATCGCCATTCTTTTGGGTTCAGGAACAACAAATCTCAGCGCCGTTGATCTTGCGAAACAGATCATGCAGGACAACAATCAGAATTTACATTCGCTTGCCAAACAAAGTGTTAAAGACCTGCAAAAATTTAAAGGCATTGGCGAAGCAAAAGCAATCACGCTTGTAAGTGCCTTGGAATTAGGACGAAGAAGAAAAGTGTCGGAAGTAGAGATCAAACCTCAGGTAAAATCTTCTGAAGATGTGTACAATTACATTCAAGGTGATCTGGCAGATCTTCCCTATGAAGAATTCTGGATCTTACTGTTAAACAGGGCGAATCGAATTGAAAAGAAAATCCGTATAAGTACGGGTGGGGTATCGGGTACAATAGCAGATCCAAAGCTCATTTATAAATATGCATTGGAAAATCTTGCTTCTTCTATTATCTTAGTACATAACCACCCGTCGGGGAATAAAAAACCAAGTGATGCAGATTGCAGCCTGACAAAAAAATTGTGTGAAGCAGGAAGGTTTTTAGAAATTCCTGTTTTAGATCACGTAATTATATGCAATCACACCTGGTACAGTTTTGCAGATGAAGGAAAAATATAACAGTTTAAAACGGAAACAGATTTTACGGATCATATTTGTGCTATGTGCGCTTTGCATTGTAGGCAGTTTGATCTTATCCAGTATCAATGTGGATACACATGCGGAGATCAACCGTAAATACCGAGAACAAAAAGACGAGAATTTTCGAAAGTCGATCAAGTCTCCCATCAAAGACAAAGACAATTTTGGCGGACTGATTTACTTCGACTATTCAGAAAAATACCGTGTAAATGCGTTTGTTGAATTTACGAACGACAGTCAATTGATCAGTATGCCCCGCACCGATGGAAAACGTTCGTTTTATACGGCGTTTGCAAAAGCAAGCTTTAAAATCGATGGGAAGATGCAAACCTTGATGATGTACAAGCATCCCGACGATTATCAAAACAAGCCCATCCTCTTCATTCCGTTCTACGATGTGACCAACGGCACAGATACCTATGCAGGCGGAAGATACCTGGATGTTGAATTGAAAAATAATAAATCCATTATCATCGATTTCAATTATGCATACAATCCATTTTGTGTTTATAATTATCAATACACCTGCCCTGTTCCGCCAGCAGAAAATAAATTGAATGTACCCATCCTTGCAGGTGAAAAATTATTTGCGCAAGAAGCACATTAATTATGATGTTCCCTCCACGATATAGCAATCCGGATTACTGGAAAGAGTCCGGTATCATTCAGGAAGCCCGCTTTCAGACCTCTTTATCCGGAGGTAAAGGCGGACAGAATGTAAACAAGGTTAGTACGAAGGTTGAAATTTACTGGTCGCCGTCGTCTTCTACCGTTCTTTCAGAAGAAGCACGTAGCCGTATAGTAGAAAAGCTTGCATCAAAGATCGATAACGATGGAGAGATCCGTGTGACCTGTGATACAAGCAGAAGCCAATTGCAGAATAAAAAAACTGCGATCGATAAGATCAGCATCATCATTGCTTTTTGTTTCAAAGAGAATAAACCACGCAAGGCTTCGAAGCCTACTTTTTCATCTGTGAACAAACGTCTTGAGTCGAAGAAGATCCATAAGGATATTAAGGCGAACCGTAGGAAAACGGATTGGTAGACGCTGTTAGAAATTCCAAATAACAAAAGACAAATTCCAAACGAAGTGAATATAAACTAACCAGCCAGAAAACTGAGATAAATATCTAAAAACATGATTAGATTTATTGGATTGAGTATTGGTTTATTTTTCATTCAAATATTAGGATTAAGAATTGTTGCCGATGGCAATAATGAAGCAGTAATTTTTTCTATGATTTTATTTATAGATTTCATTTTAAGTTTTATTACAACATTCGTCCTTAATTTAATAAGGCGTTTTTCAAACAAAAAAGACATCTTATTTATTATACTTGTTTGTATTGTAAATATGTCCCTATTCTTTTATACTTCATATTATCATTTACAAGAAATCACAAATGAATTAAAATATTCTTTAATCATTTGTAATTTTGCCACATTATTATTTATGATTTATTCAACCATCTATATGAATAAAAAAATCATACACATTCCATAACCTAAGATGAACCAGAAGAAGGTAGCCCCAACTGGATGCAGAGACAAGGCACAAGCGAATGCTTGCGCCAGCGCGTAAACCAACTAACGATATGCAATTAAACCGTGAACAATTAATACCCCTTCTTGAGAAGTTAACAAATGAAACCCCAGGGCAATTTGGCAATCTGAAACCTCAGGAAATGATCGAGCATATTACGGTAACGTTTCAAACTTCTTCCAATCAAAAACAATGGGCCGCACCTAAAGATGCGGAGAAAGCAAACGGTGTCAAACAATTCATGATCTATACAGATGCAGAAATGCCTCAAGGCCTTAAAACAGCAACAATGGGAGAACTTCCTCCGCCATTGATACATACAACATTGGCTGATGCAAAAGAATTTTTATACAACGAAATAGAAACGTTTCATACTTACTTTAGAAATAATCCTGAGGCCCAAACCAGTCACCCGCGTATGGGAAACCTCACGTATGCAGAGTGGGTTGTTTTACATACAAAACATCTTGACCATCACTTTAAACAATTTGGGTTGTTATAAATATCCTCACACATTTTTCATATGACAGCACTCGAGATCGTACACATATTACAACCCTATCAAGAGTATCTGATTCAATTACAGGGATTGGAAGCGAAACAACAGCCACAGTATGAATACTCTTACAGTGCTAGTCTAAGCTATACATTTATCACTTTAAAATTATTCAGAGGAGCAAAAGACAGCACGGACAAAAGCCTTCACATTCAAATTGTATTTAGGATTGAAAATAACAAAATCGTTTTCGCTGAAATTTTTCATACGGACAAGATCAATATTTTTCCGTTAACAGAAGAAATAAAATCAAATGTTTTACTACACAACGTTTCATTTGCGGCACCACAAAAAACAGATAAATACTTATCGGACGAAATAACAACTTCCCTCGCTACTGCTGATCGTATTTCTCAACATGGAATAAACATGCATTCTGGAGATAGCTATTGGCCGGGAAATTACAGCAAAATAAATCTTACACAGGATGTAATTAGGTTAGAGCAGGTGAATCATATGAACAGCCGTTCTTTAAATCACAAAGACGATTACAGTTTGCGGGATCTGGTTTTTCAAATCCCGATACAAAACACCGTTACGCTAAAACAATCTTATGATGATGTTTTCATAGGAAAGATGTTGATCTCTTTTTCAGATCGTTCGACACAAAATAACCGTGAGGCAGGCAATGCAATTCAGGAGCAGATAAAAAGTGAATTATAATTCATCCTATTCAATAATACAGCTCTTATGAAATACATTACTTTTGTATTTTTATTTAATACAATGCAGCCAAAGACCTTCGCATAAAAACAGCAGAGATTTCTTTATTCTATAAATTATGATTAGCAAAAAAACGATCTCATCTATCCGAATTGCAATGGGCGCTTATACATTTGGTGCTACAATTTTAACATACTTCTGTATATTCAAAGGTATGCAACCTGCTGTGTTCTGGTATAATTTATTTACCAGCTATATTACATCTGAAGCCATATTAACATATACCAACAAATTCACCTTTTTATTCACACTACTAACCTTGATTCTGCCTGCATTAATTGTTATTGGAGTTGTTGGGCTATTTGAAAAAAAATCATAGTCGATGTACGCATTACTTCTACTGTGTTTAGACAACACTTAAGAACGGATGTCCATTATTATTTTATTCATTCTTATATGTATCCAAATCAATTTCATAAAGCTCTCTAACATTCGCTTTATATTCATCCTGACCATATTTTAATATTCTTCTTTCCCACCAATTCTTATGGAATGCCAGAACAGAAAATTCAAATGAAATATTCAATAGTTTATTATCAATATCTTCAATTTGCTTTTTAAAATTATCATAAAAGTACTCGAAGCTTTTAATCTTTTCATTCGTAAGAATGAATTCCACCGCATCTCTGACTGAAAGATCATCCCACCAATCATATATTGACCAAGGATAATATTCTGCAGCTCCAACTACCTGACCCCAAACCTCAATTATTGTATTGGGACTGTGATACATTTGAATCGATCTGGTATCCGAATATTTACTCATCATAACATCCTTAAACAATTGAATAAATTGTTTATAATCATCCCAATATGTATCAGAGTATTCGTAGTTCATTTTTCTATTTACATTCAGCCACGTCTTCCGGAGTAATTGTATAGGTCACATATTGTATTTCCTGATTACTAAAAAAGCCTTCTTTGCCTGGTGACGTATTTATCTGAGCTCTTGAAAGCATATTCGTAATGGCGCCAAAGTTTTCATTGCTGAACGTTTGCGATTTACCATTTACTGTTATTTTAATATAGAATTGTTGAGAGTATAAATAATCTGTCGGCAATTCCTCCCCAATAACAGCACTTAAACAACCTCCATTTACATAAGGACTGTTCAATGCTTTTGAAATGTTTGTTTCAACAACCACCGGAACATTAGATGTATTGCAGATCTTTACCTTTATCAGAGCATACGTTTGTTTTCTGTATTGATTAAAGAAGAATAACTTCAACAACACCAAAACAACAAACAGTAAAATTCCAATAGATATTATTTTCGATTTAGAACTTTTAGTCCCTTTTGAGGAATCTTCTGATGAATTATTTTCTTCGTTGGCAAATTCTATTTGATTCAATTCGCTTTCAACAGCATCGGAATCATAGCCTTTAGAAAGTAAATGAGCTCTGGCTTTCGTCTTGTCAGCACCAGTTATCAGTATCTCATACAGGTCTTCTTGCAGATCGTTTGGCATAATTTTAAATATTCGTTATAATTTCAATTTATGTTTTATTATAATGAAAACACAAGCGAATGATTGTGTCAGCATATGATTTGTAGTTAAAAATATCTTAATCTTAAATATGGTTTCAACTAATATTATTTTCTTTTCCTATTAGGATCAACATATAAATTAAATGTTAGCGTCACACGATGATTTGATATAGCATTATATTTATCTCCTCCAATATGAATGTTGTATCCATAACAAATGTTTGCAAATGTTACAAAGTCAAATCCAATCTCAGGCAAAAGTCTTATATCAACTGATTTGTCATGCAGGTAATTTATTTCTGACACTCGAAAACAAAGCAGCATGCTAGATAATTCGTATCCAATTTTAGGTGCAAAATTTATCTTTGCCCCATTAAAAACAAACTCTGAACCAAGTCGTAATCCGGATACTGAATAGTTGCATGGCCCCATATTATAGTTTGCATACATCATGTAAATTCGCCTGTCCATTGTCTTTGGTATGTGATTGCCGGAGAAAAAACAATCCTCTTGGGCGTATGATATTTTGTCGAGTCTTGAGCAAAGCCAATTTGTGCCAGGTTAAATAAAATCAAGAATAAGAGGTATTTGCTCATTGTTAATGTCTTCTGTTGTACCAGTGTGAACGTTTGTATATACGTTCGCACTCGTTTCTTAAATCATACGTAGCGTTATGAATATGTAATAATACAATTTAATTTATTGTTTCAAATATCTGTAGCTAAAACCGAGGTTATGTACATGCTACATTGTCTCATATTGTTTCCCTATATATCTGATACATGTCCCGTACTAATGATCGGGTACTTCTATACACATGTCATACACTATTCATACTTCAGTCATACTTCCCCTCATACTATCGCCATACTTAACCCATACTTCAATGATTTCAAGCCAACAATATTACCCGAATTGAAATCATTTTTATTTATTGATTTACTGATAGTTACAAATATTAAGCATTAAATAAATATTACCAATCCATAAATATTACCTAAAAAAGACAAAAAGAACCATGTTTTTACCTGAATTTTATGCAATTTTGATATCGTAAAATTGTAATTCATAAACAGGTACATACAAAATGGCAAATTATTTCAACACTCTTTCTTTAAGAGAAAAATTAGCTCAGTTAGGTGTTTGCGAATTCATGGATAGAAGTGAATTCACAGATGGCGTTGCTGCTTTAAAAGGTAAAAAAATTGTAATCGTAGGTTGTGGTGCTCAAGGTTTGAACCAAGGTTTAAATCTTCGTGATTCAGGTTTAGATGTTTCTTACACGTTACGTAAAGAAGCAATCGAATCTAAAAGACAATCTTTTTTAAATGCATCTGAAAATGGTTTCAAAGTTGGTACGTACGAAGAATTAATTCCTTCTGCTGATCTTGTGATCAACCTTACTCCGGATAAACAACACACTGCTGTTGTATCTGCTGTTATGCCGTTAATGAAAAAAGGTTCTACATTATCTTACTCTCACGGTTTCAACATCGTTGAAGAAGGTATGCAGATCCGTAAGGACATCACGGTAATCATGGTTGCTCCTAAGTCTCCAGGTTCTGAAGTTCGTGAAGAATATAAAAGAGGTTTCGGTGTTCCTACATTGATCGCGGTTCACCCGGAAAACGATCCTGAAGGTAAAGGCTGGGATTATGCGAAAGCATATTGCGTAGGTACAGGCGGCGATAGAGCTGGTGTATTGAAGTCTTCTTTCGTTGCTGAAGTAAAATCGGATTTAATGGGTGAGCAAACAATCCTTTGTGGTTTGTTGCAAACAGGTTCTATCCTTTGCTTCGACAAAATGGTTGAAAAAGGTATCGATAAAGGATATGCTTCTAAATTGATCCAGTATGGATGGGAAGTGATCACTGAATCGTTGAAACATGGTGGTATCAGCGGTATGATGGATCGTCTGTCAAACCCTGCTAAGATCAAGGCGTTCAACGTATCTGAAGATTTGAAAGACATTATGCGTCCATTGTTCCAAAAGCATCAGGATGACATCATCAGCGGTGAATTCTCTCGCATCATGATGGAAGACTGGGCTAATGGCGATAAAAACTTATTGACCTGGAGAGCTGCAACGGGTGAGACTGCGTTTGAAAAAACTCCAGCTGGTGATGTTAAAATCTCTGAGCAAGAATATTATGACAATGGTTTGTTAATGGTTGCTATGGTTCGTGCGGGTGTTGAATTGGCATTCGAAACAATGACTGAATCAGGTATTATTGATGAATCTGCTTACTACGAATCATTACACGAAACTCCACTTATCGCAAACACAATCGCGCGTAAGAAATTGTTCGAAATGAACCGTGTAATTTCTGATACTGCTGAATACGGCTGTTATTTATTCGATCACGCTTGTAAGCCTTTGTTGGCTGACTTCATGAAGACTGTAGATACAGACATCATTGGTAAAAACTTCAACGCTGGTAAAGACAACGGTGTTGACAACCAATTATTGATCGCTGTGAATGAAGTGTTACGTTCTCACCCAATTGAAATTGTTGGTGCTGAATTACGTGAAGCGATGACTGAAATGAAAGCAATCGTTTCTTAATAAGACTAATTAGAAGTTTAGTATAGATTAAAAGTGGTCGACAGTGCAATGCTGTTTGACCACTTTTTTTATGAGTTTATTTATAATCAATAGCCATTTTTTTAATTTCCTTAAGAACATCTTCAACAGGCTGCTTTAATTCTTCACCCATTTTCAAATATTCATTTGGATATTCCTTTTGCATATAAAACATTAATGCATAATAAATTGGTTTCATCCTTTCTTTTAAATTTATTTTCTTATTTTCGAAAAGAGAATAAGTAAAATGATATTGTTTTTTGGCCAATAACAATAAAATTATTTTTTTCAAATAATCATGATTTAACTCTCCATCATTTAAGAATATTTCTTCAGCATGTTGGTTTATCAAAACAAATGTATCATCAAACCGATCATCCCATACATGTATATATAAGAATATAACTAAACCTAATCCTCCTATTTCTTGAAAATCAAAACCTTCAATAGCTTTCAATGCATTAATTTTATTCTTTCGTTCAATACTTATATCGGCTAACATAGCCTTTCCTATAATAGAGTATTGGTTTAATGGTGCATTCTTTTTATTTGCCAATTTATATGCTTCAATAAATATTCTCTCTGATTTTTTAACATCATCATCATATAAAAATAAATTAATACCCTTAAGAAATAGATAATCCAAATCTTTAGGATTATTCATTAGCTCTTTTTCTATAATAAAATCAGCCTTAGAAAAACTTTGTATATTAAATATATAAATCATTATTAAATCTTTGTAACAATCAAAATTGCCACTATTAATACCTTCAAAACAATATTTTTCTGCCAATTCAAATTGCTCTAAATTTACATATAGATCAATTAATTGATTATAAGATTTTACATTTCCCTCTTTAATTGAAATTAAATAATATTGAATTGCTTTTTCAAATTCATTCTTTCTTTTATATATTAATCCAATTTTATTTGCAATTTCACCTTTATTTTTAAATTGAGGATTATTTAATACAGCTAAAAAATATTCAATTGCTTTGTCATATTTCTCCCAAAATATATTAATATCTCCAAGTATTAATTTTTTCATATTAGAATCTTTTACTTTGATTATAATATTATATCCTTTGTCAATATTATTTGTTTCTAAATAACACAATGCCAACAATTCATTAATACTATCTTCGCTTTGCTCAATAGTTTCTAAGATATTAATAGCATCAATAAATTTCCTCTCTTGATATAATCCGAATGCTTGTCTCTCTTTTTGCGAATTAATTGACGGCAATAATTTACGGTCCTCATCATTTAATATATTAAATGTTTCTTCTAATAATTTTATACGATTTTCGAAATCAATATGTATTGAATTACTCAATGCATCAACAATCAAAATAGCCGACTGACTATAATATTTTCCCGATTGAAGATGCTTTATATGTCTATTAATAAAACTTTTCATTTCATATTCATCAGCATACCATGTTTCTAAAAATTTTGTAAGCCACTTAACCTTACATTTATCATTTCTATCTCCATGGCGCATCAAATACCAAATATTAAAGAACCGTTCCTTCATTTGATACAAATGATTCTTTGTATTCGTCTGCTTTTTCTCTATTACATTATTTTTTTCAAGTTGTTGCAATTGCGCGGAAATAGTTTTGGTAGAAATTTGTTCTCCATCTTCTCTAATATTTTCTGCGATTTCTTTTGTGCTAATAGCATCCCATTTTTTCGCAATAACATCTACAATTCTTCTTTGTTGAACTGGCAGATCCTCCATTCGATGTTTATATAACGGAGTAATCCGATCTAAAATACTTTCCAAATCCTTTAATGCACTCCCATCCTGATCTGCAAGTATAACTTCATACACAAGCATTATGGTACGTATTACACCACCTGTTAAAATTGCTAAGGTCTCAATTTTTGCTTTACTTTTTTCTAAATCAATTTTATCAATTGATTTATCTTGAAGTTTACTAATGAGATTATATGTTTCTTCTTTATTTAAACCTTCTAAAGGCATTATTTTAAAAAATTCATAAAAAGGTTTTGAGTAATCATGTAAATCATTCAATACAATTGCAGAAGCACCTACAATTCGTATATCTGAAGAATTCATCAGAATTTCTCTTAAACGATGTTGCTCTTTTTCTTTTAAATTATTCAGGAATAATTCACCAAAATTATCAAAGAATATAATAAGCTTCTTATTCTCTTTATTCAATATTTGTTGTAACCATTCAAAACATTTTTTTTCATAATCTTGTCTACTTACAAAATCATTCGTCTTATCATAATAAGCACCACCAGTTCCCCATAACTCATCCAGGTACTTCAAAAGTTTTTCCCATAAATTAGAAAGCGATGTTAAATCGTAGGATTCTTCATTAAAAAAAACAGGCGTGAGCCAGGTGTTTAATTCCGGTGTATTTTCTATCTCATATTTAAGTCTTAGTAACAAAGTAGTTTTACCCATTCCTCGCTGCCCTTGAATTAGATAATGCTGTTCCGGATACTTCATTTCACCTGTACGAATATCCTTAAATATCTTTTCAAACACATTCGTACGCACGACAAATCGTTCAATCAACTGATTCTTATCTTGTGAGGCAGGGTTGTATATTTTGTTTTCGTAACTCATTTGCAAATATGTTTTTTACACCATTGTTGAAGAATTGGAGAAGTATATCGATATGCTTTATCTACTTGAAATAAATAGCCATCTGATTCTAGAACATCTAAAATTTGTTTTATCTCACCTAAACCATGCTTAATTCCTTTGTCATAAAGTATTGCCTTCTCTATACTATCATTTTCCGCAACAATCATTAATATCTCTATAACAAAATCATATTCGTTATCCTTAAACAATTTTGTTAGTCTTGAAAAATAAGGTTCAAATTGAGGTTTATTTCTACTGTGAACAACTCTTTCGAATGCTTTATCAATCGTATCATTCGTTATTTCTTCTCCGGTTGTTTCGTGAACATCAATTATTTCTTGTTCTATCAACTGTATATGAAAAGGAATTAACCAACCAATTTTATTTAATGTGTAATCAATAACCTTATCACTAATTGTAATCTTATATTCCAATAACAAGTCATTTAAAAATAGTTTTGCATCTACCACATTTAATGGTTCAACATCAACCGTTCTCAAATCATTTATTGATGTTAAAGCTGTAACTTTTTCTACCATCGGAATAAGTGAGACAGATCCAGTGTATATGAAATTTATTTTTTCCTGAACATTTTTGTGATGCCTTAACTCTCTATTTTTTAAAATAAAATTTTCCGCGCTACTCTTTCCTAACGTTTGAAAGATATTCTGAATAGTTTGTGGAAATTCATCGACCATAATTACTACTCGTCCATGCTCATCAGTAATATTTTCAAAAAGGTCTTTAAGTAATTCAAAATATTCAGGCTCTTCTCCTTCTCGCAATTCTATTACATCAATACTCTTCACTCTACCTATTATTGAAGAAATTGCTTCTTTAAACTTAGTTGATAATTTGGAGAATTGTTTTATAGCATCACTTTTTAAAAGCCCTTCAAAAAGGACTTTAAAGAACTCATTCTCATCATAGACAGATTCTGTTATTACATATACAAAACAATATCCATCCTTTGAAAAATCTTCTAAATTCTTTAGAATAGAAGTCTTACCAACTCTCCTTGGAGCAGATAGATATATACTCGTTCCTGTATCAAGAACCCTATAAATTTTATTGATAATTTTATCCCGTTGAAAGAATGCATCTCCTCTAGCAGGATTCCCTAAACTGTTTCTCATTTGACAAAATATTTATAGTCAAATATAATGACAAAATTTTTATTGTCAAATATTTTAACAAAATTTTTATTGTCAATATTTTAAATGATACTAAATATCTGATTTTGTGACATTTGAAAATATTGTATTATCTAATCTCCGCAAATTATGCGGAGATTAGAACACTTATTCTCCGCATACCAAACAAAAAATCGTCTATAGAATTGTTTCTATAGACGATTAAAAATATACTTTCAGATTATTATTTTTTCAACTTAGTCGCAGCAAATCGATACAGGAAAAACACCGCAACCGCCGCTAAGATCAATCCCCATAAATTCAGTATAAACAAAATTACAACTTCCAAGATGTGCCAGCCGGAACTTAATGCATCGATCAATTTATGTCCGAAGCCAACTTCATACGCGTCAATATTTTTGTGATTTGAAATCAGTTCGCGCTTGATCTCCTGACGCTGATACATATTGAGTGTTATCGTACTGAAACTGATCTGATCGTTCAAGGTCAGGTTTGCAATCTTTGCATTATCCGCTTGTTCTTGCTTGTTCGATAATATTTCTTCGGATTGTACAGTTTCGTCCAATTTCTTTCCCCTGTTATCAATCGCATCCGCCAATCGCTTTTCAGTTTTCGCACTGCGCTTTTGAGTTAAGTCGTTAGACAGGATCTGCAAGGATACATCCTCCGCTTTAATCAGTCTATGATCTAAATATTCAATGTGTTTCGCAATATCTTTTAAGGTTGTGTCCAGTTTGGTGTTGGGCACACGTATCGTCATATAATTAACAACCGTAAAATACGTCGTTTCTAAAGATGAATCCGCACTGATCGCTGTCGTATTTACACTGTTAATATTACTATTCAAACTTGTGTGTGTTACAAAACCACCATGACGGCTGACAATATCTTCTATACTATATGTAGCCTTAATAACATTTTTCACCTTAAACAGGAGGTCTGCCGTTCGGACAAATTTTCGTCCATCATTTTTGTTTGTTTCAACAGCTGCCGATGATGAGACGGGTGGATTCGCATTTCCATTCGCTTCATCTTTATCTGCAGCAGGTTCGGCACGAGCAGCGGTAGAACCAGGACTGCTCTGTGAATTTGCATCCCAAGTTAAATCTGCACTTGTTTGTTCTGCTTTTTTTTCGGCACAGCTTCCAATAAAGAATAGGAAGCCTAGCCCAATCAAAAATTGTTTGGTTTTCATGTTAGTTGTAGTTTATGGGGTAAATAGTTAAAAAATTGTCTAAGAGGTAACGGAGGATTTGAGTTGTGTAGTATCTGTATTTGAATAAATAAGTTTTATATAATTTAACCGCAAAGAGCGCAAAGATTTCGTTAGGGGCGCAATTAAAATTTAATTAGAAACTTTGGGCTGTTGTTGATGTTTCTCCCTGAACAGATGTGATGTTAGAGGAAACACATTTGCGCAGAGCACCAAAAACCATGTACTACTAACTAATAAGAGCAACAGGTTGTTGGTAGCCCGTGTTGTTTTCTGTGCAATATTCAATCTGCAGAACTGACGGGAATACCAACAACAGCATTCACATATTTCTTTGCAATCTTTGCGTTTTTATCTTTGTGAACCTTGCGATAAAAATCTATTAAAAGACTTAATGTGGAACCAATTTCTATAAAAGTCATCCTCTCTGCATCCTACCATTAAAACTACTATATTGCACCTGTTTAACCGACTCTATGCAAACAATTCTCATATTAGGAGCGCGAGCACCTATTGCTCTTGAAATGGCAAGATCCTTTTCAGCTTTTGGATGCAGGGTGATCATGGCAGACTCTTTAAAATGGACCCTGGCCCGTTGGAGCAATTCCGTTGAGAAGTACTATAGATTGTCTGCTCCGAATACAAAGCTTACAAAATACATACTGGAACTTAAACAGATCATTTCGAAGGAACAGGTTACGCATTTGATCCCAACCTGTGAAGAAGCTTTTTACATAAGCATGTATAAAAATGAATTTGCCTGTACCGTATGGACGGCAAATTTCAATTTAATGAATCAGCTGCATAACAAACACGATTTTATAAAACTGGCAAGCACATACTTTAGTGTTCCGAAAACAATATCGGTTGATACATTTTCAGATTGGGCAAATAGCAAAGACTATGTTTTTAAACCCATTTATTCGAGGTTCGCAACATCGGTTATTATTAATAAGAATCAGGAATATTGTAAAAGAACGATTCCGCAGCCGGATAAGTGGATCGCCCAAGAACGCATTCATGGAAAAGAAATCTGTGTGTACACCGTCTGGAACGATGGAGTATTAAAAGCATTTGCTGCTTATCATCCGCTTATGCGTATCGGTAAAGGATCGAGTATTTACTTCGAACCTTATTTCGACGAGCATCTATTTGAACAGATACAAACATTTGGAACGGCGATCAACTATACAGGACAATTGTGTTTCGATTTTATTGTAAATGAGAACGGTGCTTTTGTACTGGAATGCAATCCCCGCGGCACATCCGGAGCGCATCTGTTGCATCAGAAATTGGCACCTGCTTTTTTAACAAACGACTCTTTTATCTTAACGTCAGCAAAAACGTTTTCAATTAAAGCAGCGATTCTTTTAACCCAACCACTTAGTCTGTTCACAAAAAAATTCCACAGATCCAGCGATGTAATTATACAATACAATGACATACTTCCGGGACTACTACAACCCTTAAGTTTATTGGAGATAACGTACATCAAATTCAAGTATAATAAAACCTGGCTGGGCGCAACAACAGGCGACATAGAATGGGACGGTCATGAAAATTGAATGGATCAAAGCTGAAGCCATCAAAGATCCATTGTTAAAACGTGTTGCCGCACTTTTTAGCAATCATACAAGTCGTGCGCTCATCCAAAACGTTGATACAGAAATACGGTTTATACAGATTCAACATTCTCTTGTATTCCCTGTAACCATCAACAACGCCGAATGGGACAATTCTTATGTATGCTCTCCTTATACAGCCTATGTTACGTATGCAAAAGAAGAAGCTGAACAAAAGATACAGAATAAAATCCTTCGATTTATTCTTAAATTATTCATTTCAACTTTTGGCATTTATTTAAAAAGTACACAGATCAACAAGGTTGTACATGTAAACAACTTTATGCTTTCTACCAATCCATATCCTGAATGGAAGGGATCACACATCAGAGAAGTACTTGCATTTTTAGTTAAAGAGCTTCCCGGACACGCAATCATCTTCCGCTCTATCAATGATATTCAACACAAAGAACTACTGAAAGCGTGTGTGAATGCAAATATGAAATTGATAGCGAGCAGGCAGGTATATATATACAACGAACCGTTCACTGATTTTATGAAACGCAACAACAATTATCAGGATCAGCGGATCATTCGAAAAAAAGGACTGATCTATGTATCACACGAAGAGATGTGGGGCTACCTGGAAGAAGCATTGCATCTATATAATTTATTATATCTTAAAAAATATTCGAAACATAATCCCCAATTTACCTTAACATACTTTACTGAAAGTTATACACTGGGTCTGATTCATTTTCAAGGATATAAAGATCATACAGGAAGATTACGGAGTTTTTGCGGACTCTTCACTCAGGGAGACACCATCACCTCTCCCCTTGTTGGTTATGATACGAGTGCTCCTAAAGAAGATGCCTTATACATTCATGCGATACAATTAATTTATATGTATAGATTAAACGCAAACAAAACATTAAATTTAAGTTCGGGTGCTCCTTTATTTAAACGTTTAAGAGGCGGAATTCCTGCTATAGAATATTCCGCTGTGTATGTAAAACACTTATCTCTGTTCAGAAGAAGTGTATTTGTCTTATTGAAATTTGCAAGTAATTCTATTGGTGTGCCTTTATTAAAAAAGTATGAACTCTAATCCGTATTTTATTCCGGTACTATTTGAAAAGCAGCTGACTGCCGACAGTCCGGTGAAGGTATGGCTGATAGATACACCTGTAGTACTTGTAAAATCGAAAGATGCGATACATGCATACGAGGATTTTTGTCCGCACAGAGGTGCACCGCTTTCCAAAGGGTTTGTAAAGGACGGCGTACTTACCTGCAGATACCACGGTTGGGAATTCAATGCAAATGGAAAGAACAAACATGTGCCTGTTAAAAATGCAGCTGTTGATTGTGAACTAAAAAGAATACAGGTAGCTGTAAAATATGGCATCATATGGATCAGTAAAGATTCAACTGCACTGATACCTGAGTTGTCTGAAGAACTTCCTGCGTTTACATTAAACGGAAAAATACATGCAAGTATATTAAATACACTTGAGAATTTTCTGGAAGGCAGTCATACACATTTTGTACATGATGGCCTGGTTCGTTCAAAAAAAATAACACGACAAAAAATAGAGGCTACACTTATACCTTCTGAAACCGGCTTCTCGGTTCACTATCAATCGGAGCCTCCAAAAGGTTTGCTAACGGTTCTTACTCCAGCACGATTTAGAAATCTCCGTGCAGTTTCAACATATATGCATCCAAATATTTCTGTTCTTGAATATTGGAACGATGCCAATATACGTGTAGCCAGAATAGAAGGAATCTTAAGTACACAACAAACTCAAACCGTTTATCTTGCAAGAATCTATCTGCATCTGGGTTTATTTACTCCCATTGCAACGATGATTGCCAAACCTATTTTTAAAAAAATCATTCAGCAGGATAAAGTAATTCTTGAATTGCAGGAAAAGAATCTTCAGCATTTCAAACAACCTAGTTTTGTATCCGATGAAACAGATGTGGTAGGTGTTGAAATCCAACGATGGTTGTATAACAAAGAAAACAGAGCAGTTGAACCGTTCAACTTTACAGTATATTGGTAGTGAATAGAAAAACAAAAATTATAATTACCGGAGCTGCAGGTTTTTTAGGCGGCAGACTTGTGAAACAGCTTGCTGCATCAGGTATGTATGATGTCATTGCAACATCGCGCAGAACAGAAAGAAAAACGGAGCTTGAAAGTGCTGGCTGTACATTTATATCAGGAGATCTGTTGAATAGTGATTTTTGTTTGCAGCTAACAAAAGAAGCGGATATTATTGTGCACTGTGCAGCCTTGTCTTCTGTTTGGGGAAGCTATTATGATTTTTATGATGCCAATGTGATCACAACAAAAAATCTATTGGCAGCGGCAATACAAAATGGTGTACGTAAATTCATTTTCATTTCAACACCAAGTATTTATTTTGATTTTACAGACAAATACAACATTTCCGAAAACGATGTACCTCCGGAAAAATCTGTCAATGCCTATGCTTCAACAAAACTAATGGCAGAACAGTTTGTGCTTGAAAAAAATTCTGAACAGATCAAAACAGTTGCCTTAAGACCTCGGGCAATTATCGGTGCAGAAGATACCGTGATCTTTCCACGCATCATTCGTGCGTATACAGAAGGAAGATTAAAAATTATTGGTGATGGAAAAACACTGGGAGATTTAACTGCGGTAAGCAATGTCATTGAAGCGGTACACTGTTGCATACGCGCAGACGATTCAGCGATGGGACAAGCATATAATATCTCGGATGGAAATCCTGTTTTATTATGGCCAACCATCAATCATATTTTAAAGGAATTAGGACACAAACCGATTACTAAAAAAATATCTGCAGGACTTGTTTTAACAATAGCATCTATCATTGAAGGTACGGCGAAGTTATTCAATGCAAAAAAAGAACCAAGCATCACAAAATATGGTATTGGTGTATTGGCCAAAAGTATTACGATGGATATCCATAAAGCAAGAACTGCTTTAAACTATAAACCTGTTCAAACAACCGAAGAGGCAATAAACGAATTTATAACATGGTACAGGAAACAGAAATAACATTTCAGCTTTTTGCTTCGGGATACTGTACTGCAAACGCAAAGATCATTGATCCCACATCTGCATTGAAGTCAAGCAGGTTTTATGCTGTATGGGCTTTGCTGAAACATCCTTCGTTGGGACTTGTACTCTTTGATTGCGGTTATAATGAACTGTTTCAGAAAGAAACACAATCCTTTCCCGAAATACTGTATCGTTGGGCCACGCCAGCGCACATACCAAAAGAACAAACTGCTAAATATCTGTTAGAAGAAAAAGGAATCAAACCCGAAGATATCCATTACATTATTGTATCACATTTTCATGCCGATCACGTTTGCGCATTAAGAGATTTTCCGAACGCTCAATTTATCTGCAATCAATCTTCCTTAGATGAATATCGATCCGTATCCGGATTTTCTGCCTTAAAAAAAGGAATCATAAAAAAATTAATTCCTCCTGATTTTGAATCGAGAGTTATTGTGTTGCAGAATATTTCAACTTCTTATGTAGATGTAAATTCCGGATTGCTATTTCATAGATTTTTCGACCAGGATGTATTTGAATTGATAGAATTACCAGGACACGCTAAAGGTATGCAGGGAATTAAAGTAAACCTATCCGACAAAAAGATTGTTTATGCTACGGATGCAGCATGGAGTAAAGAGGCTTTCAACAAAGGGATTTTACCCATGAAAATTGTGAAGCTATTCTTTGATTCATGGAAAGCATATAAAAATACATTTACAGCACTAAAAAAGTATGAGGCAAATCATCCGGACTATACAGTTCTGTTTACACATTGTCCGGAGACATTACAACTCATAGAAAATAATGTTTAAGATAAAGATCATTTTCTATTGGATTACTTTTAAACTGAGAAGAAAATTCACAGATAAGGAATCCTTGATGTCTTTTCAGGAAAAATCATTTAAGCGTTTTGCTTTACAAACACTTACAAAATCGCCGTACTATCGTCCCTACAACAGCAACACGTTGCAAGATCTAGCTCATATTTCTGTGATTGAGAAATCACAATTCATGGAACATTTTAATACGATCAATACATTAGGCATTGATAAGGAACAGGCATTGCAAATAGCATTAGAAGCAGAACAATCCCGCAATTTTACTCCGCAGATCAACAACGTAACGATTGGTTTATCGACAGGTACCAGCGGTAAGCGTGGCATTTTCCTTGTCTCTGAAGATGAGCGTGCACAATGGGTTGCGATGGTAATGAGTCGTGTTATAGAACCTAAATTATTCAAAAAACAAAAGATCGCTTTTTTTTTACGCGCAAGCAGCAATCTGTATAGTTCCGTACAATCTTCTCTTTTTATTTTTGAATATTTCGACATCTTTGAACCCATCGAACAGTTAGCTGCTAAACTACAGCAATACCAACCCGATATTCTTGCAGCCCCACCTTCTATGCTGGCAGATCTAGCCAAACGACAAGAGGATGCTGTTATAAACATTCACCCCCATCAGATCATTTCATTTGCAGAAGTGTTATACGATTCAGATAAAATTTATATCGAAAAAATATTCCGTCAGCAAATCAAACAGATCTATCAATGTACCGAAGGATTTTTGGGGGTAAGTTGCAGGTATGGGAACATTCATTTAAATGAAGACATTGTTTATATTGAAAAGGAATACATAACACACAATCGCTTCTACCCCATTATTACAGATTTCACCCGAACCACACAGCCGGTTGTACGTTATAAGTTAAACGATGTATTGATCGAAAAGCAGGAACCTTGTGCCTGTGGATCAGCATTTACAACGATTGAAAAGATAGAGGGACGTTCGGACGACATACTTTTATTCCATGTAACGAATCAATTTATAAAATTATATCCGGATCTGATCTGCAGAAAAATCGCACAGTATACAGATAATTTCAGAGCCTACAAGATCGTACAGCCTGCATGGGATCAATTACATATTTATATAGAATCAGCTGCTTATGAAGAAGCAAAGGTCCTTTTTACTCAAGCAATAGAATCCTTGTTTGAAATGTATTCTATACGAAACATTTCATTCAGCTATTTCAACACAATCCCTGTTATAAAGGGAAACAAGATCAGAAAAATTGAACGCACATTCGATGAACATAACATTTAGAGCAATCAGTACCTACTTTCCCGGAGAACGGATCGCATCTGCAGAACTGGATAAACGCTGCGGTTTAAAAGAAGGGTATATAGAAAAAAACACGGGCGTTAAATTCCGGCACCATGCACATAAAACAGACACGGTTGCAAAAACCGCTGCACAGGCTTTAAACAAAGCGCTACAGACGGCAGGATTGAAACCTTCGGACATTGACCTGCTTCTTTTTACGGGTGCATCGTTTGATCGTCCGATCCCGCACAACGCCTGTCTGATCAAAGCGCAGATAACAGACGACAGCAATCCATTTCCATGTTTTGATATTGACTCAACCTGTTTGAGTTTTGTCAATGGTTTGGATGTTGCACATCTGTATATTCAATCAGGTCGATACAACCGCATTGCATTAGTATCGGCAGAAATTCCTTCAGACTGTTTGAATATAAAAGATCCGGGCACCTACGGTTTATTTGGCGATGCAGCTGTGGCTGTCATTATTGAAAAAGGAAATGGGTATACTCCTTTACCGGGAATGTTTTTAACTTATCCCTCCGGTGCCGAGCTTGCAGGCATTAAATATGGCGGCGTTGAAGACAGAGCACTGCATAAAGATACCAGCGACCCTGATTTCTTTTTTAAAATGGAAGGTCGGCCGATGATACAATTGAGCAAAAAACATCTCAATAATTATATTGAACGTCTGGAAGCACAGTCTCACATGCCTTTACAGAAGATGGATTATATCTTTCCGCATCAATCCAGTAAATACGGAAACATGTATTTCATGGAACAGTATGCACTGCAGGAAAAGCAAGTCATCAATACGCTGGAAGAATATGGTAATTGTATTTCAGCATCCATCCCATTGGGATTGGAACGGATATTAAATAATAAAAACATAGATCTTCAGCATAAAAACATGCTGCTGATTGGTACTGCAGCGGGATTTTCGTTGGGCGGAATGGTATTGAAATTTTAAAATAAATCATTTTTAACCTAGCCTGATAAATATTATCGTTTTTCTAAACTTACTATTTACAAACAATAGAAATTAGATCAATTAAAACTGTTTCTCAGGACGACTCCTGCGGGATCGAATATTTATAGCTCATACATAATAGTTTTTTTACGCACAATATCGAAGGTATTTTATTTGAAAGAATACCTTCAGTATTGTGCGTATTTTATTTAAATCTGATATTCTATAAACATATGACCCCGACTATCAACACCCAAATGGTTATTGAACATTGGTGCAGTACTTATTCGTACGGAAACGGAATTAATATTAAAAAGCAGATGGGTATTGCCGGAACGACTGCAAGCTAAGGGATATGTATTTAAACATCCGCAATTAGAGGAAGCATTACATGACATTCTCCATAATGAACAGTAGGCATAAAATTCTGTTCTCCCTTATTGCAATTATTATTTACATATCTACCCTGACAAATACTATTATTATTCTATCAATAGTATAGATTATATTTAATTGAAAGCATTGTTCATGAAAGACCCCATCGGGGTCAAATATCTGTAGAAAAAACATATAAAAGATTCTACGCGCGATAGCGAAGGTATCATACTGTCAAAATACAATACCTTCGGTATTGTGCGTGTTCTTTTCATTCTAATCAATGCTACAGATATTTGACCCCGATGGGGTCTTCTCATAATATACAAGTACCTCAGTTGTATATTACGAGAAGACTTGCCACAAAAAACAATTGTATTTTTCAGGGTAGATCTAATTATCTAATTAAAATATCGGTAGTAAGTTCGAAAAGTTTATAATTACGATCCTTTCCAATAATACCTTTTCCCATAGTACCCATAACTTTCACCCAATCATTCTGAAAGCCCAGGGTAAGGCCTTCAAACGTGCTGCTGAAATATTCCGTATAAGCGAATCCAAAAAGCATTTTATCGTATCGTGCATTAGCAGAGATGTGCACATACGATAATTGTGTAACAGAAGAATTATTCAAAAGAAACCGGTATGCATCACCGCTTTGATCGCCTGTTGATTTACTGAGATTGAAATAATGTTTCATTCCCACTCCTACGATCGGAGTAAAAACAAAAGCAGCATGTTCACTTCTGCTGAATGAATAACTAAAATTTATGTTTGGTTCTATCGAATACAATACCGCATCTGAAACAGATTCAGACTGTTGCTCTGTCTTTGTGTTGTACGAATACGTACTTATTATTGTGTGTTCATTGTAAGCACTTCTTTCAAATGAAATTTTCGATAGTAAAAGTAACTTTCCGGAATTCAATTGTAATCCAATACCCGAACGAATGATGTTATTGGAGAAATTATATTGAACATAATCTGAAATAATTGAATCCTTTAGTTGTATGCCATCCGGATGATCGGAAGAATATATTATTTCACCACAATTCTTTGCGTTAAAATTCAGAATACTTGAATTCGTTGTTTTACCTACTTCTAAAAAAAGAGAAGGTGAAAAAGTATACTTCGGTTTATAGTGGCTCTTTGCAGATTTAATAGTGTATTTAGGCGCGATACAAAAACCAGCCAGATATTGTTTCTGATCATTAAAATATTTCTTTTGAGAGAGTTGATCCGGCAAATACGTTTGTGTCTCACTTGTCATCATATTATCCTTCAAATTCCGATATAGAAAATATGCCCCAATGCCTGAACTTAATCTACGTGACATCTGGTCATACCCAACAGCTAGATTGGAATATTTTGATAGATCCTGGTTCAATGCATTCATTCCAAAACTTACACGCTTGTTTTCTTTTGAACCGGCCATGGATGGATTCAATTGTAAGGGCAATTGATTAACCTGAGCAAAAGGAGTCTGCGCCTCTGACAAATAAATCAAAGAAATAAATAAACCAATACATAAAAAGAACCTCCTACACATAGTCCCTTAAAAATTTGGATTCGTTGGTATAAAATCGGATGATGGTTTAAGAGTTACTTTTGTTTTATGTTTCACTTTTTTCTTTTCCTGTGCTGCAGTGTTCGGCTTGGAAACTGTACTCTTTGAAGCAAGCGTATCAACCTGTTGTTTTTCATTTACCGTACCAATCGTTTCATTTGTTTTAATCGTTTGCAACGATGTAGTATCTGCTATAGATGCGGATGACTGCACTTGTTGATTTATCATTGCATCAGGCAATAAAATGCCGGATGAAACATCATTTGCTTTAACAGGATTTATCTTTGCTGGTTTTATTGTTGAAATAACTGTATTGGATTGTTCTTTCCCGACAGCAGTGTTTTGTGATTGTATCGTTTCATTCGTTTGAATAGATTGCTCCTGCACCTGTTTCGTTTCATCTGTATAAACGTAAGCAAGTGTTCCTGTTATCAGCAATATGAACGACACGATAATTGTATATTTATTTAAATAAGGAGAAAGAACGGGTTTCTTCAGTAACTGTGTAGTTAAACCATAATCAGGCTCTGAATGATCCACATGCGCATAGGATTGAGCCCAACGGGTAAACTCAACCTCATACTCGGGATGTTGATGAATCAGATTCAACAGATCCGTTTTTTCCTGCTCTGACAAATTACCTTCGTAATAGTCGAACATGCGTTCTTCTATATGTTCAATATTTATTTTCACAACTGTAGCCTTATAAAACCAAACGTAAATCTCCGATGTAACTTTTAATTATCTGACGCGCTCTGAATAAATACACTTTCACCTGTGAGTCCGAGAGAGTCAGTATCTCTCCTATTTCCTGATAACTGTATCCTTCATAATCTTTCAGCAACACAATGGATCGCTGCTGATCCGTTAATAATGCCAATGAATCATTGACTATTTTTTTCAAGTCTGTATTTTCCTGCTCGATCCATCGTTCGGGCAATTGATCGAAGTTGTCAAATCGTTTCTGTTTATTCAGATGATCCATACTCAGCCGGTATGCTGTAGTAAATAACCACGCACGAACTTTATCGAAATTAACACTCGCTCTTTTTTCCCATAAACGCAGATAGGTTTCCTGCGTGATGTCTTTCGCAACAACGGTATCGCGCACGAGTTTATCAACAAACCGGCAAACCCGATTGTTGTACTCCTCCACCGACTGATTGTAACGTTTATGCAACATGTAGCTATATTCTGATTGCTTGCTATCTCAAATTTTCGGAACCATTTAAATCATGTGATTCTTCACTTTACATAATCAAAGTAAAGTACCACATGTATGTCTTTTACCGATCTCAATCCAATTAATAATAGATTGTTTTTGTATAATACTCATGACCTATAATTATAAACTGGCTCAATGGTTCACCGTAATATACCGGCATGCCTGTGACTTCCGCTTCAATACTAGTCAAACGACCATATGTATCGAAGGTATAGGAAGCATCGAAATATCGATAATTAAAGAGAGGGCCTACAAGATATTCTGCATGCGTTGCATACTTATAGGGGGTAGTTCTTGGATACATGTTCACATATCCTGCTTGTCCGATCGGTATAATAGTAGAAGCTACTTCATCTTGAAATTTTATTTCTTTATTAATGCCATTCACAGTACCCGAATTCCAAACCGACGTACTAGTCTCCATACCCGGATCAACAAATATTCCCTTAAATGGATAAACTCCATTCTCCGTGTTATTAAAAAATTCGATTAAGTTGCCACCGTAATCATGAGATGAACCGAGTGTTCCTTCTCCTTTACCTGTAAATATAGATGCAGAACTGGAATTCATTTGAATACTATCCTGAAATGTATGTGCGATATTTGTCCTGATTATATAATCAACCGTTCCTGTAGCCGTGTAATTATATACATACATTGTATCATAATCCTGAAATGTTGCAAGTTTCCCCAGATTATTGTATGTATATATTTGTGGTCTGATATAACCGGAATATTGAGGATTCACATTATCATCAATATAATAGATTTTACTTGATAACTGATTGCTTGAATTGTATGTATACACAATAGAATCCTGGTGATCTGTTCTTATTGAATCATACATACACATTTTAGTGACTAAACCTTGAGCATTATATGTAAAAAGTTGAATATTAGTTGGACGATACCAACCATCAATACCAAACGTTATAACCTTTTTGGGCAGTTTATCCTCCTTGGATAATTTAGTGCCTGAGCTATTATGTATTGGCTCAACATGCTCCTTTTTACATGCGCTTAAACAAGCAAGAAGACACAGAACAAAAATAAGTCTTTTCATAGTTTTATAGGTTTTATATCGGTGAGACAGACATCCCCTATAAAATGTTACAAGCAATATGAATATTTTTCAAAAAATAATTTGCTACGCAGACAATATACAGATCCGTAGTTGTTTTTTCTAAAGCGAAATGTATCTTTTTATACGAATGAGAAGATTTTTTTAAATCTTTCATATATCCCATATCTCTCAATTATTTCCTTCTTTGCTTTCTGTCTTTGAACATATCGAGACAACCCCTTCCCCTTTCTTGCCAGCACTTTCATTTCTTCAATCATCCCCTTGGGGTTGCAGGCAACATTATATTCTACAAGCTCATTTTTGGACTTGATGCGAATATATTCCTCTCCTATTTCGTAATGTGTAATAGTTGATTCGCCGGTATCATTCACATATATTTTCATAAAAATTAAAAAGTTATAGCTATTGATAAAATATAGAAAACCCGTACAATAAAATGATGTTTCAATATCGAAGTTCAATTATTTATATTGCAATGCAATTAATTAAAAAAAATAATTATTTCCTAAGAATTAGATCCTTCGATCGATCTATTTTCACGATCGGTATGTGCATTCAAAACTGCAGCGGATTAGAAATTCTCAATTAATTTTTCATCCGCTGCAGCTTTTCAATACTCACAATTGTTATTTTACTTCCTGCAATCTGTACCAATCCTTCATCTTTAAAATCTGACAAGGTACGAATCACTGTTTCTTTTGAAGCACCTGCTAATGCTGCCAGATCTTCCCTGTATAATGCAATTGTAAATTCATCTGTTTTGTCTTCTTTATGAAAATTCGAATACAACATGAGCAATGACTCAGCCACACGTTTACGAACTGAGTTAAATGCCAGCTGCAATAAGCGCTCTTCTTTTTCAATTAAATTATCAGAGAGCATTTTAATAAATGCATTTGAAATTTCTTTGCTACTCGACAATACTGCAAAAAATTCTTCGGCAGGAATAATATAGATCTCTGTTTCATCCAGTGCCATAGCCGACTCTGTATATATCGCACCTTCAAGTATGTTCTGATATCCCAAAAATTCACCGGCACCATACAATCCGGTAATAAATTCGCGACCTTCATCATTTGTTTTAAAGGTCTTTACCCTTCCCCTCACAATAAAAAATAATGCACTTGCAGGTTTTCCTTCTGCATACAACTGCTGTTTCTTTTTGAATGCACTAACTTTGCGTTGATTTGAGATCAATGTTTCCAGGCCTTCCTTATCCTTCGCTTCCAACATTAATTTATTAATTGTATTGAGATCGCTTAACGAATTTTTCTTAATCAACTCATGTCTGCGCAATCGTATGGTAACAGCATCCAGCAGATCCACATCATCAAAAGGTTTTGTTAAATAATCATCCGCGCCCAGATTCATACCCTTTCTGATATCATTCCGTTCAGTCTTCGCTGTTAAAAAAACAAATGGTATAGCGGAAGTTTTCGGAGATTTTGACAATATATGCAGCACACCGTAACCATCCAGTTCCGGCATCATGATATCACAAATTATGAGATCCGGCTTTTCCTGTTGTGCCATTTCAACCCCTCTTCGTCCGTCGTCTGCAGTGATCACCGTGTATTTAGCAAGCTCTAATATCTCTACTATATTTTCTCTTACGTCAAAATTATCTTCAATAACTAATATTAATTTCATGCATTTAGTAATTATAATGGTATTTGTACAGTGAAGGTTGTTCCCTCATGATTACTTGTGAATGTAATTGTACCATTCATCAAGTCTAAATATTTTTTAACAATGTTCAAACCCAGTCCGGTACCCGATATGCTTGTTGCATTCTGAGCCCGGAAGAACCGACTGAATATATACTTCTGTTCGTAAGCAGGTATACCAATGCCTTCGTCCTGAATGATCAATGTTAATTGATTGTTTTCAATCGTAGTTGTAATCTGTATCTTTTTACCTTCTTTCGAATATTTGATCGCATTAGAAACTAAATTTAGCATAATATTGCGAAGCAAACTTTTATCTAAGTATACGGTTTGTGTATCGCTTGTATGCTTAGAAACAATCTGCTGTCTATTCTTTAAAATCCCATTCAATTCGTCACTAACTTCTTCTGTCAGGTCTCTTATATCAAACGCAACGGCATCTACAACCGTTACTCCTTCTTCGAGTTTACTTAATGATAAAAAACCATTTAATATGGTAGTTAAATTATCAACAGAAGATTTGATACGGCCTACATGTTTTAAACGCTTATCGGTATCGTCATTTTCATTATACCGTGCAATGAGTGATATAGAAGATAAGATAGCACTGAGAGGCGTACGAAATTCATGCGAAGCCATTGTTACAAACCGTGACTTCAATTCACTTAATTCCTTCTCTTTTACCAATTCTTCTTTTACTTCTTTTAATTCTGAAATATCATGAACAATCCCGATGAATGTTTTTTTGTTAGCAAGAAGAACTTCACTCATGCTTAATAAAAAGGGGAAGATTGTCCCATTTTTACGTTTGCCGATTACCTCTCGTCCTCTGCCAATACTGTGCTGCCCGATCACATAACAATTGGTTGCGCCTTTATCTTCATCCTGCTCCCTTTCCGGAAGCAGCATTTTAATATTTGCCCCGAGCATTTCATCCTGCTCATATCCGAAAATTTCCAATGCCGCCGGATTTACTGATTCCATTGTACCACTTTCGTTGATCGTAATAATGCCGTCTACAGCATTTGTTACAATTGCCTGGTACCTGGGTTCCAGATCATCAAATTTAGCAGCTTTTTTTTCAGGCATATGTTTAATTTCACTTGCGGATTTAAAGCTACAATTTAATTCAAATTTAACAGTAAAGTTTTTTAGATATCCTTTAAAATCAACACCTAACCAAATTATTCAGACGTTTACGAAATACTTTCCTGAAAAATGATATTAGTCACCCCTATCTGCTCAATCGGAAAAGCTCTTTTTACAAATCAACCAGCCCTGCATTATTCAATTCTATATTGAAATATATGCCAAAATCTCACTTTATTCCGTATTTTTGTACGTTATAACATAGAATAAATACATGCGCATTTCTTATAATTGGCTAAAAGACTATATAGATTTAACAGAATCTCCTGAAGAGATTGCTCGTTTATTAACCCATTCCGGATTAGAAGTTGAGAAAGTAGAGACCTACGAAAGTATCAAAGGCGGACTTGTCGGCATTGTTATTGGAAAAGTATTGACGTGTGAACAACATCCCAATGCAGATAGATTAAGAAAAACAACTGTTGATGTTGGCGGTGAAACACCTTTGAATATTGTGTGCGGCGCACCAAATGTTGCAGCCGGACAAACTGTTGTTGTTGCAACGATTGGCGCAACCATATATCCATCCGAAGGAGAGCCTTTTAAAATACAAAAATCAAAAATACGCGGCGAAGTTTCTGAAGGCATGTTGTGTGCAGAAGATGAACTGGGCATGGGCAAATCGCACGATGGCATCATTGTGATTGAGAAAGAAATCAAACCGGGCACTTCTGCTCAATCGTATTTCAATATTGAAGTAGATTCTATTTTTGAGATCGGTTTAACACCTAACCGTGCAGACGCCGCATCACACTTAGGTGTAGCACGTGACCTGCGTGCATTGCTTAACCGTGCACTGAAAAAAGTAGATCTTAAAAACTTTCAGCCGGGCTTTAAGGCAAGCGGCATTACATTAAAAGTTGAAAATACAAAAGGCTGTCCACGTTATACAGGCCTCAGCATCTCAGGTGTAAAGATCGGAGATTCGCCGGAGTGGCTTAAAACACGTTTGCGTTCCATTGGATTAAATCCGATCAACAATGTAGTAGATGCAACCAACTATGTAATGCACAGCCTTGGTCAGCCGCTGCATGCGTATGACCTGGATGAAATAAAAGGCCATACCGTTGTTGTTAAAAACCTTCCTGCAGGTACTGAATTTGTTACGCTTGACGGTGTGAAGCGTAAATTACTGGAAACAGATCTGATGGTATGCAATTCTTCTGAACCTATGTGTCTGGCAGGTGTATTCGGTGGTCTGGATTCAGGAGTAAAAAACAATACCCGTCATATCTTCTTAGAGTGTGCATACTTCAATCCTGAAACCGTGCGTACTTCTTCCATGAAGCATGGCTTAAAGACCGATTCATCTTTCCGTTTTGAACGCGGTACCGATCCGAACATGCCTAAGGTAGCGCTTCGCAAGGCAGCAGCATTGATTGTTGAAATTGCAGGCGGAGAAATCTCTTCAGACATTTTAGATTCTCAAACAGAGACCTTCCCTCCGTTCCGCATTGAAACAACACACCAACGCATCTGCAAAATGATTGGTAAAGAAATTCCTGCAGACCGCATTCTTGAGATCATCAGTTTACTGGATATAAAACTGGCATTCCGTAACGGAGATCTTCTTGTACTGGATATTCCTCCCTTCCGCGTAGATGTGCAGCGTGAAGCAGATCTGGTAGAAGAAGTACTACGTATTTACGGTTACGACAATATTGAATTAAGCGATCATTTAAGTTCTGAATTCTTATCTGAATTCCCTGCAAAAGATTCTGATCGTATACACAGCTTAGTTGATCAAACATTGATCGCTAAAGGCTTTCAGGAGATCTTAACCAATTCGTTAACGAAAGCTTCGTACATTGAAATGCTTTCGAACAGTGAAGATGCCGTTCCAATTCTAAATAAATTGAGTGAAGAACTAGCCTACATGCGCTCTTCGCTTGCATTTACAGGTCTGGAAACCATTGCCCACAACATCAACAGACGTCAGAAAAACCTAAAACTGTTTGAATGGGGTAAAGTATATCACAAGAGAGGAAATAAATATAAAGAATATAACAAGCTGGCTGTATACCTATCGGGCAATCAGCATGCAGAAAGCTGGAACGCAGTTTCAAAATCCGTTGACTTCTTTGACCTGAAAACAATCGTTGTTCAGGTTCTTGAAAAGTTAAACATTGCTGTTACGCAAGTTCAGGAAATTGAATCAAATCCATTATTCTCCAAAGGTGTTATTTATAAAAACGGCGGTAAGGCATTGGTAGAATTCGGATATGTATCTGCTTCTTTCCTGAAAGCCACGGATGTAAAACAAGATGTTCTGTTTGCAAACTTTGATGCTGATCTGTTATTGGAATTGTATTCAAACAAATCCAAATACACTGAAATTTCAAAATTCCCGGAAGTACGCCGCGACCTTTCATTGGTACTGGACGCTTCGGTTACATTTGAGCAGATCAAAGAACTGGCTTTAAAAACTGAGCGCAAGATCTTGACAGATATCAATGTATTTGATGTGTATGAAGGAAAGCACATTGAAAGCGGTAAAAAATCGTATTCCTTGAGCTTTACCTTACTGGATAAGGAACAAACACTTACAGATCAGGTGATTGATGCTACGATGAGCAAGTTGATGGCGACTTTTGAAAAAGAGTTAAATACGATTATTCGTAAATAGGTAAAACGCCTGATATAAAAGCATTTTGGCTATTTGAGTTCATGTAGAACTTAATAATGGAGTTAGAGTTGTTTTATAACAGGTTTTTATATAATTTGTGCTATGTCTGGATCGGCTGAGATTTTAAAACGTTTGGAACAGTTAGAAGCGAAAGCTTTAAAATTGGCACTTGCGCATAAAGATCTCGCGATTGCTCACAAGGAACTTCAATCAGAGAACCAAAAGCTGAGAAATCAGATCATTCTGAAAGAAGAAGAGGTGAGAAACTTTCATAATCAAGAGAAAATAAGTAAAATTGTAACATCAATCACAGATGATACTTATAAGAAGACTGAGCTAAAGCTTAAGATCAATGAGTATATCAAGGAGATTGACAAATGCATTGCCTTTATCAAAGAATAAAACTGATTTAATCCCCTAACTATGGGAGAGTTATCAATAAAAATCAGGATTAGTGATCGCGAATACCCGATGCGCGTGGATGCTTCTGAGGAAGAACGGATACGTGCAGCTGGTAAATTAATAAATGAAAAGCTCAAACATTTCCGTGAGCAATTTGGAATTGACGATAAACAAGATCTTTTATCTATGACTGTATTTGATGCAGTAATGGATAAACTAAAAGCAGACCAGATTACCACGGATAATGAATCTATCGTACAATATAAGATAGAGCACATAGATCGCATTCTTTCAGAGGCTTTAGCTATATAGGCTATCGTATTTTTGCATTTGTTACCTCCTACCTTCAGTATCTGCTGAGATTGTTGTTAAACCCTAACTAACATCATGTCTGAATTAATAATGTATATCCTTGCCGCATCGGTTGTATCAATCGGTCTTGGTATTGTAGGCGGAAAATTCATTTTCCAAAAAGATTTTTCAAAACACGAATCCGAAGCAAAAGATAAAGCAAATCTTATTTTAAAAGAAGCTGAATTGAAAGCTGAAACAGCTAAAAGAGATAAACAGCTTGAAGCGAAAGAACATTTCTTAAAATTAAGAACGGAGTTCGAAGACGAATCAAACAAGAAGAAAAACCTGATTATTCAGAACGAACAAAAGATCAAGCAACGCGAACAGACAATCACAAAACAGATTGAAACAAATACCCGTCGTGAAGCTGAACTGGATTCTTTGCGTGAAAACCTTTCTTCTCAATTAGAAATTCTAAACAAGCGTAAAGAAGAGCTTGAAAAATTAAGACATTCTCAGATCGAAAAGCTTGAGAAAATTGCCGGCTTAACAGGCGATGAAGCAAAAGCCCAATTGATGGATACCATTAAAGAAGAAGCACGTACAGAAGCATCTTCTTATATCAAACGCATTACCGATGAAGCAAAAATGACTGCTACAAAGGATGCGAAGAAAATTGTTATTGAAACACTTCAACGTACTGCTACTGAAAATGCAGTTGAGAACTGTGTATCGATCTTCAATATTGAAAGCGATGACATCAAAGGTAAAATCATTGGTCGTGAAGGTAGAAACATCCGTGCGCTTGAAGCTGCTACAGGTGTAGAAATCATTGTAGATGATACACCGGAAGCAATCATCATTTCCGGTTTCGATCCGGTTCGCAGAGAGGTTGCACGTTTATCGTTACACCGTTTGGTACAGGATGGACGTATTCACCCGGCACGTATTGAAGAGGTTGTTACGAAAACAGCTAAACACTTAGACGAAGAAATTATTGAGATCGGTGAGCGTACAGCGATCGATTTAGGTATACATGGTTTACATCCGGAGTTGATCCGTTTGGTTGGCCGTATGCGTTTCCGTTCTTCTTACGGACAAAACTTATTACAGCACTCCAGAGAGGTTGCAAAACTTTGTGCAACTATGGCTTCTGAACTTGGCTTGAATGCGAAGGTTGCGAAGCGTGCAGGTTTGTTACACGATATTGGTAAAGTATATCCGGACGAACCTGAATTGCCGCACGCAATCTTAGGTATGGAGCTTGCAAAGAAATACAAAGAATCTGCAGAGATCTGCAATGCAATCGGTGCTCACCACGACGAGATCGAAATGACAGGCCTTATCTCTCCTATTGTTCAGATCTGTGACTCCATCAGCGGTGCGCGCCCTGGTGCTCGTCGTGAAGTAATGGAGCAATACATCAAACGTTTGAAAGATCTTGAATTGCTGGCGTTATCATTTGATGGTGTATTAAAATGTTATGCAATACAAGCAGGTAGAGAATTACGTATCATGGTTGATGCAGAAAATGTAAGCGATGACAGAGCGGGTATTTTATCGTTCGACATTGCACAGAAGATTGAAAAAGAAATGCAGTATCCTGGTCAGATCAAAGTAACGGTTATTCGTGAAATGCGTGCTGTGAATTTTGCAAAATAAAGATATAGCAAAACATCCCGTATTGCTTAATTGTAAGAGAGTCCCGTCCCGATAGCTATCGGGACGGGACTTTTCTTTTTTAGATTGAGATTTATTGGATTTATAGAAAATTGGGATTATCCTTTCCTATCCTTAGAGTTAGCGCAGCGCTCTAAGGATCTACAAATAATTAAGAGTCTTTGACTCGTTCTTTTTATATCGAGTCGAAGACTCTCTTCTATTAAACATCCGTAGAGCGCTGCGCTAACTCTACGGATAGATCCGAGATTATGCAATCTACTCTTTGGAGTACCTTTCAAAAAAAGCCTCATTGATTTTAGTAATCAATGAGGCTTTTTTAATGATTAGTAACAAATCTACTTAATCAACTTTAATAATTTTAATCACAGCAGCTGTACTTTGATTGGGAATGTGCAGATAATAACAACCTGCACTTAAACCTTGCAGAGACAAGATGTAGTCTTCATTAGATGTACCTGCAGCAACTTCCTTAGAAAGTACTTCATGCCCCAATACATCATATGCTTTTATTGTAATTGTATTATCACGATTCAATCCTTTAATTGTTACAAGTGAATTTGTTGGATTTGGATATACAGATAATGCAACCTCTTCGTATACTTCATTATCCAAATCATTTCCTATTCGTGCATTTACACTTGAAGTAGAAAATAAATTAAAGTAATATGTTCCATTATAATAGGATGGATCACAGCTTGTATTACCATTTAATATTCTTTTGCAAAACGTACCAATCATTGGGCGAATGACATTTTGCCAACCAGATTTAGTAGGATCCATACAATGACAAACATTACTTACACAATAATCAAACGATGTAGTTGTAGTAAATAGATAATATGAACACGGATAATTTGCTCCTTGAATATTCATATTCTTAATTTTATTAATAACAACATTATATGGAATCGAACTTCTACTGTTAGGATCTTTATGTTCTGTCTCATAAATCTGTATTCGCTGCAATGCAACACCATCATTAGTATTTTGTTCCATCCACATTGGCATCCTATCGTCTGCCTGTAATAATGCGTCATTAATAAGTGTTCCCGCAATGGGGAATACCCCTCGAATTGTATAATCAAGACCGTTATTTTGCGCTTTTACTACCAAATCGCTATGCAATGTCTGATCCAATCCTCCATACCCTTGTAAATTATACAAGTCGACCATTTCATTTGTCATAAAATATGGTTTTGTTAAAGCAAGCGCCTGTACAGTAACGGCACCCGCACTTTCTCCAAATAAAAATATTTTAGTTGGATCAATACGATAGACATCTTTTTTATTTACCAGGTATTTGATAGCAGCATTCACATCCTGCATGGCTACATATACTGCCAAACCGGGAAATGCAGAATATTTTCCATTTTTGTCTTTTGCAGTTGCCTCAATCTCATTTTTTATAGAACTATAATTCCCATAATATGTATCCCGATATAATCTATAACGATTGATTTTTAAAACGACATAGCCCATTCGTGCATATTGTTCTTCATAATATTGGTAATAAGCATCTTCAATACTGCCAAAGCCTCCTCCAGGAACTAATACAATTACCGGTCTGTTAGCCATAGGGTCATAAACCTGCAATGGCTGAGTAATATTGCATGTTAATGAAAAAGTATTGCCTACTAGATCTGTAGAACGATTTGTATAAGTTTCAGCTGCCCCTTTCTTTATTTGATTTTGATTAAAAACCATTTGTACAAACCTCTGAGGACTATTCCACCCAAGTATTACTTGCGCAGAAGACGAAAAACAGATTAATAAAAAGACTGCAGAAGAAAAAAGAAATTTTGTTTTCATAGCATGTTTTATTTTAAGTATAAAATATATTTTAATATACTGCAATATAACACTTTGTTGTTTTTTAATTATATGACTAGTTGTAGGTATTATATTAAAAATATTTAAAAAAATCTCTTTTTTGACCCTTGAACAAACACAAAATAGTCTTCAATTATTTATATCTACTTAAAGAATATTTTTAAATTCAATATTTGTAGAGCACTACTAACTCTACGAATAGATTTTATTCTATTTTATTTTTTATCCATCAATAATTTTAAACATTCTGCTTTTACATCCTCAAGCTTCGGATCATTCACATTCACCAGCAATCGCATTCTTGTATCTGTTTCTTCAACCTGAAGTTCTTTGTTATCTACATATGCTTCTCCGTAGTTACAAACAATGCCACCCAGATTTTGAACGAGCTGTCGGTGCTTTTTCAGTTCCTGTAAAAAGAGTGTTGCATCTAATGTGATCAGTTTTCCTAGATCAGTTCCTACATCTTCTTTAAATGCTCCATCCACAACAGCATATAATTTAAACCCAATTTCCACAGCATCTTTATTTCCTGCGAGAATATGTTTGCTTACATGCGGCCAATCGTCATACATCTTAGTGATCAATCCCTCCCTGGGAAGATCTTTCGTTAATGGTTCGTTCGGCAATTGCTGGTATACTTTAACTGCATTTTCATGTGTAGGCTGAGCAATATACGCATCCCAACTTCTCTCGAAAGTAGCCCAGGTGATCGATTCCGCTCGACATGTAAGCGTAATGCATAGTACTATAAATGGTATAAATATCTTCATATGAATAATATATATGCTCTATAATTTCAATTTACCATTTTCTATCCTTAGAGTTAGCAAAGCGCTCTAAGGATCTACAAATAATAAAGAGTCTTTGACTCGTTTTTTTTTACATCGAGTCAAATACTCTCTTCTATCAAACATTCGTAGAGCGCTGCTAACTCTACTAATAGTCCTGACATACAAATCACATCTTATAGCAAGCTATCACAATTCATTTTCTTCCCTCGTATCCGATTCCAGATCTTCGTGGTTGTCGCCACCCAAACTGTAATAGTTATTTTCTTCGTCTTCGCTGCCGATGTCTTCTTGTTGATCGTCTAATTCTGCACCGGGAACATCCAGATCGCTGCCGGACATATCATCTTTAAAATCTTTCTCATTCATCATATCTGGAATTTCATTTCTTCTTTTCTTTTTAGAAGGCTCTTCCGGATCTACATCGCCCATTTTTTCATCTCTGTAATAAATATCATCTTCCGGTGGGTATAATGGATATCCTGGAAAATCCACTTGCTGATTTTCTTCTTTAATTTTATCTAACGTTTCATTATTGTTAAGTTTCTTTTTCATAATCCAGCGGTTTAGTTTCTGTGTTCATAGAAATTATTCTAACTTAAAATAGTTTCAATAATTTCTATACTCTAAAGATGGGACTGATGCAGGATTAAAGTTTTATACGATCATTAAAAAGGATTACATGATTCACATGAATTTAAAAATATTTGCCCTCTATAAGGACTTGAACGTGTAATTTTTATAAGTCTGATACATCTCTTCTTTTATTTTGCTGAATTTTACTCTGCGCCTACTCTCAATTATTCGCATAGTAGAATCGTTAACAAACCATCCATAAAAATAAAAATCAAATTCCATACCTAAATACGTATCCTTGATGTGCATTATAAAAATATTGTTCTTTATTTGTAATTCGTATTTCAATGGAAAAAACAAACAAACTCCCATTTGACTATCCTGCGACCAATAATATTTAGAATCGATCCGCATTCTACTCCAATTTATTTCATTTGTTATCAGACTATCATTCAGTTCAACATTCTTTTCTAATTCAACTTCTTCTTCAATCCATACACCTTTCATTATTAAAGAATAATAGGTTGCTGAATCAAGATGAATCTGTCCGTATGCCTGAGAACATACTGTGAATAGTATTAAACAATATATCTTCTTCATATGTAATTTGAATATATTGTCTACCGATATTTATTCAACTACCCGAATTATTTTATTAAATGAAGAGTGTCGCCCACGTTCCATCTTATCATTCTTTTATTTAATGAGATTAATTTGATTCAGTACTTGGTGCTATACCTTTTATAGGTATCAGGAATCGATTCTTTCAGTTTATACTTTTTTATTCGACGCTTACTTCGAATTGTTTTCATAGTAGAATCATTCGGAAACCATCCATACACATAAAAATTAATTTTCATCCTTTCATACCTATCCTTAACATGTAAAATGAACAGGGTGTCTTTTATTTGCACTTTGTACGCCAATGGAACTTCCCAACAATGAGGATCAAAAACCCAATAATGGTTTCGGTCTATTAATAATGTCCCCATGCCCGAGGGGTATCCAGGCAGACTATCGTTCCATTTAATATCCGTCATATCAGCCCATCTTGCATTAGAAATATGAGAATAGTAGGTTGCTGTATCAAGATGGATCTGACCGTATGCCTGAGAACAGAATGCAAATAGTATTAAACAATATATCTTCTTCATATGTATTTAAGAAGTGTTCTGCAATAAATGACTACTTCACCCTAACTACTTTTTTTTAGGAGCCTCATCAAGCCAGATGATTTTCATATCTTTTGGTGACAAATTAAGAATATAATTATGATCTTTTGTTTCAACAACAATCAATGGCTCTTCTATATCAAATGAAATAACTGCCCAGTAGTATTGCAATTCTTCATAAGTAGCTTTCCTGAGTTTAAATTCCTGAGCACCTATTTCCTTCCTAAGAGCATCCCAAACCTTTTTGCTATCAACAACGCTTTGTGTCATCTTAGCACCAACTTTTCCTCCATCAATCAGTATGGTAACGTTCCCTCCTTCAATCTTCTTCAGTTCTTTTACTTTCTGAAATCTTGCCCACAATACAGGACCTACAAACATTACCTTCCCAGTTAATTCATAGGTTGGTTGTTTAGTAAGTTCTTGCATTACCAACACTTTTGCTTTTTCATATGTTACCGAGTCGCAGTATTTATAAGCCACTCCCTTAGGAATATCAATCGGAGATGACTTCTGCGCAAATCCTGAAAAACTTGTAATTATTAATAGCAATACGAAAACAATTTTCATATTTGTTAACCTCATCTTTGTGAATATTAAATTTTCGATACTCATTATTAAACAGATAATTTTTAAAAATTCATTCAATACATTCAAACGTGTCAGCTGATACTTAAATATGCTTCCTTTTCAAATCAAAACCAACGATCCGGAAATAATATACCCAAAGATCAGATCGTAAACTTCTGATTCACCAGCTCCACTCCTTCGCAGGTGTATATAATAAAGTAGTTGCCTTTTTTCCAGTTTCTAACTTTCACACCAAAATCAAACACAATATCTCCGGCAGGCAAAGATGTTTTGTACGGGTATGTCCACACCACTTCTCCGGCTTCATTTTTTACAACACCGATCAATTCCATTGGCTTGGTTGCTTTGATATCTATTTTACCTGTAACCTCAATGGCATTGTTTATAATGCTGCGATCAGGAGCAATCTCCGGCGTACGTTTGGTTGTATACCATGTATCTGCTTGTCCGGTGCGTTTAAACAGAAAGTCTCTTAATACTTTTGCATTGGCTGCATTATCACTGGTAACATTTGAAGGACTCTGCTCATCCGTAATGCACCAGATGGATTGCTGAATAAGCGACTCATCCAGATTGCGTAAGGGTGTCATAAACTGAATCAGATCTGTTAGGGACTGATTGGTATTTTTAGCAATGGTAAACGTTGAGCTCGTCTGCGGACAACGGTCTGAAAGTTCAGTGCAATAACCGCCAACAGCAATGGATTTATTTTCGGCAGGCTGCAGCACAAAAACATTCTTCTGCGGAACCACTAAAGTCTGTTCGCCTTCATCTTCCGGAATAAAAACGGTTCCGGCAGCTACTGTCAATGTATAAGGAACATTGGTCAGGTTTTTAATTTCCAATTCAATGCACTTACCGGAATGTCCACCGGTAGAGACAACTACCACACTGATCTTTTTAGCCTGTATCGCCTGAATGAGTTCAATAGGCAGCGTCGTAGATGTATACGATGAGATCAGAATTGCAATGAATGCTGTGACTAAAATGGATACGAGCTTTTTCATAATATTCTCTTTATAACATAATGTAAGTAACGTTGAAAAGATACGATATTATAAACTCACTGTTTTTAAATTTTACAGATTTCAATCTATTGTATTACATCACTATCTGATACCTATTAATAGAGTTAAAAACTCTACATACAAAAATTGTCCAATACTAATTTTTTAATACCATTATTATTACTAATATGTATTACAATCAGACAATTGCATTTCTTTATGCGCATAACATTCATTCTTTTATTCTTTTTTAATTTCTCCATATTTATTCATGCACAAACCGCTCCCTGGTTTCGCGATGACTTTAATTCAAATGAACAAAACTGGTTTACAGATAGCACTACACATATGAAATGCTTTATGCGTGATGGACATTATATATTCATAAATAAGGATGAAACGAAAACTGTAAATTATGTATATAAAAATATATACATGGATCCTGCAAAGGATTTCTCATTAGAAATAAAGCTTAAAATACCGGTAAGTAAAGGTGATGGAACTGCAGGCTTATACATCACAAATGAATATGGCATGAAGGATTTTTTCTGTATAAACCCGTATAACAACTCCTTCTCTGCAGGAATAATGAGCTCTTCCACATCTTGGACAAACTTAACCGGCACTGAAATAGGAGAAACCAATAGTGGCTGGCAACTAACCGATGCGTTTACATCTGCAACAGATTATCAAATAATAAAACTTCAAAAAAAATCTGATTTGATTCATTTATACATAAACGATACTGAAGTTAAGACAATTGGAAGTGACAGATTCTGCCAAATGCTTAAAGGCAGCATCGGTTTTATAACTTTCACTAAAATGGAATTGGTTATTGACTATATAGTTTTCTATCAGGACAATTTGCAGAATGTACTTGCAACCGATGCTGCACCAATAGCCTCTATTCGTATGCCAACTACAATCAATACGTATGCTGACGAAATAACTCCTGTTCTTTCGCCTGATAAAAAAACGCTGTATTTCACACGCATTAACCATAAAGATAATTACCCATTAGATGACGCATATAATGGTACTCAAAATGGAGACATCTATTATTCTGAATATATAGATAGCACATGGACAGAAGCACAACGTCTGGAATATGGCATAAGCAATGGCGGTAATAATGCAATTGTTTCTATGGCTCCGGATGGCAATAGCATGCTATTAGTTGGCACATATTCCAGAACCAGAAGCTACAGTGATCTGGGAGAAGGGTTAGCAATCAGCCACCGCGTATCAAACGGTTGGTCATACCCTCAAAATATTCACATCAGAAATTTCTATACATTTCCCACTTCCATAAGTTACTTTTTAGCGGATAATGGGCGCGTACTTATATTGGCCATTAAAAGAGATGATAGTAAAGGAAAGGATGATTTATATGTGAGTTTTAAACAAAAAGATAATTCATGGAGCGAACCAAAAAACATGGGAAGAAACATAAATACTTCAAACCATGAATGCACACCATTCCTTTCCTCTGACAATAAAACCTTGTATTATGCTACTTCGGACTTACCTGGTTATGGAAGTGCAGATACCTACATAACAAAACGATTGGATGATACCTGGACAAATTGGAGCACGCCTGTTAATCTGGGCCCTGCTATCAATGATGAGGGATGGAATGCATATTTTAGAATTTCAACGGACGCAAGTGTTTTATATTATTCTGCAACTAAAAATTCAATTGGAGGCACAGATATATTTATGGCTGAACTTCCCAAAGCTTTACGTCCTGAACCTGTAACAATGATCAAAGGGCATGTACTGGATGCTAAAACAAAACGTCCCCTTGAAGCATTTATTCATTACGAAAATCTTGGCGACAGTTCTGCTATCGGTGATTGTCGATCTACTCCACTGGATGGCTCCTATGCAATTGTCTTGCCATATGGAAGCACGTATGGATATTATGCAAAGGCCGATGGATATATTTCGATTAATGAAAATATTAATCTGCAGGAATCCAATGACTATCAGGAAATCTCCAAAGACATTTATCTCGTACCTATTGAAGTAGGACAGATTATTAGCTTAAACAACATTTTCTTTGTACGCAGTAAAGCTGAGTTGTTGCCTATTTCTTATCCTGAACTAGACCGATTGGTAAAAGCATTAAAAGAAAATCCTACCTTAGAAATAGAGATCAGAGGTCATACAGATACCTACGGCGATTCGCAAGCAAACATGCTGCTTTCAGAACAACGAGCGAAAGTTGTAGTTGACTATTTAATACAAAATGGAATAAAAAAATCACGTATCTCAGCAAAAGGATATGGCGATTCACAACCAATTGCATCCAATGATACAGAAGCAAACAGAGAAAAGAACAGACGTGTTGAATTTGTGATTATTAAAAAGTAATGGATTGAATTGATAAATATCCAAAACGAGTCTAAGACTCTTTAAGAATGAGGAAACGTTCCTGTTGGATATGTATGTTTCTTTCGTGTTAGCACAAACTCCTTCATCTCATTCTTTCCTGACGACATATCAATGAAAGAAATAATCACTTTCAGTCTTTTATTATTATTAATGATTGTTTTCAATCCAGATGAAGTAAAAAAATACTCTCTTTCTTTCCGAACTTCTTTTAATGTTAAGGTATCATTTGTATCCAAAAACAATACATTAACTGATATTATTTTTATTTTTTTATCAGACTTATTCCCTTTCAACCAATCATAGTAAAATCCTTCGCCCCAGGTATACGGGGTATACGTTCCGATTAGAAGACCGTTCCCACTCCTTTGACAACTAATGATATATCCATCTTCTCTAATATATTCTTCCTTTTTATCTGCTCTATAGGATATGTCTGTATAGAAAGAACAGGCAGATAGTGTTACTATTAAAATTCCAATTATGTATTTCATTCCTTCGTATTACTTGTGTTTGATCTCTACCTTATCTACTCTTAAATTTAGCGAAGCCTTATAAGAATTAAAAATAGGTTATTCATTCGAATAATAGCTTTTTATAATACATTCCGGATCAAGCCCAAATCCTTCTGTCCAAAAAATCGGTTTGTCTTTCCCATTATAAAACAACACACCATCACTCTCCTGATACAATGCTTTATCAATAACGTAACGTTTTCCATTCACATTAAATGCTATATATCCTACTGTTTTAACAGTGTCGATAATTTTTATAGACATTGAATCCAATGTTGGTTTTACAAATGCCCCATACATACCTGCTATATCATAGGCTCTGTAGATCTCCTGCCTTGAAGGATGTTTTAATTTTTCAGGAACAGAATCTAAACCTTGATCTACACGTCCTTCATGTTTTGCAAGAAAGGTGTTTAAATTCCAAAATCCGATAGCTACAGGTTTGTTTATAAGAATAATGTTTTTATCATGCGAAACGGTTTCTGGAACATCTAGTCCATATATATTACACGGACTATCCTTTTTTATCTGTTTTACTGTACTATCAACACGTGCTACAACATGACTTTCCTGCCTATCAGAATTACAGGAAAGAATACATATTAAAAATCCTACATATAAAATCTGTCTTTTCATTCACTTTCAATTTTCCGTCAACCGAATTCTTTCTTTAATAAAATATACCGGAAGTGCATACAACAAAGACAACAGAGATGCAATCAACATTGGCGAATACTCGTCTGTATTAAATAGATCACAATACAGCGAAATAAAATAACTTGATGGTGGAAAATTAAAATGACTCGTAAACAGAAGCAACAGAAATACAGCTGCGATACTCCATTCTAATAGTTTAACCTTAGTTGAATTTTTCATTTTATTATCTCTTATTATACCCTGCCAAACTACATCTGCGTATCATTACGCGCTTCAAATTGCTTCGGAATACTTGTAACATCTTCTCCAAGATTTTGTCGAAGATCAATTTCAATACCTCGTGCAATGGTTGAGATGGGTACATCATTCACGGATCCTTCAAATGGGTTTTCACCTACTCTACCTATTCGATTCATGGTGTGAAACACCCACATCACAACAACTGAGAACGGAACAGACATCCATATGAACCAATGTCCTATTCCAGGAATCTGATCATGAAATTTATCACCTATTGTTGAGAACTGATCTACAATAGCAATGGGCAAAATAAAAATAAAAATCCAGGTGAAGTAATGCAACAAAGATGCAAACTGTCTTGGATAGGGAAAGTTTTTAATGCGTTCCGATTTCCCCTGATGTCCCAACAATTCTTCTATTAAGCCTTCCAATTTCAAAAAAGAGAACGCCCACAATACACCACGGTCCTTAAGCTTACGAAGATGATGTGATTGCAAATATAAAACAGCCGTCTGCTTGTTGTCTTTGCTTTTAATGTATTCCAGTTCTTCCGCAGAAAGATAGCCTTTTATTGCTTCGTCAAATGAAATATGAAATTCCGGCACATAGATCATATGTGCCCATTCTTTATTCGTCTTTTCTTCCATCACCGTTTCCCATGCTCTGTGTTGACGCATTGCATATCGCAATGCTGTTAACCAGGCAATGTGTCGATACGTTATTGTTTTGATTTCCTGTTTTAACTCAGCTTCAGACAATGGGTTATTTGTTTGTTCATTATTAATAAAATCCTGAACCATTACACCAAATGCTCTGGATGAATTCACAATGGATCCCCATATCTGTCTTCCTTCCCAGATCCTACCATACGCAGCATTGCTTTGAAACCCTATAATGAAGGCAACTGCTGTACCTACTAATGCTACAGGTGTAAAAGGTATTTGTAAAATTTTATCGCTCCATATATACAGCAATACCTCTACGATTGCAATACCTGAAAACTGTATCGTTTCCACCCTTGTCCAGAGTGCCATGGACTTAACTCCGAATATATTCTTGGTATACATTTTATTTTACTTTTTTTTCATTTCAATTGACTGCTCCTAATGCATGTAGAATAAGCAGTGTGGTTATTATTGTTTATATATTTATACAATATTTTAATCACTCAAAATAATTATTTCAACGCGCCGATTTTTGCTGTGAGCCGAAAATTTTTCATCATCGGTTTTTAATTTTTCTATTTGCTCATTGGTCATTACCGGAAAGGCTTCTCCCATTCCGATTGATGAAATCCTATATTCCTCAATACCTAATTTCATCAAAATAGATATTAACCCCTTCGCCATTATATTGCTTTGATACAAGTTATATTCATCACTTCCTCTTAAGTCACTATACCAGAAAAATGCGACTCTCAATGTTTTATTTTGATTTAGAAAAGCTACTATTGAATCGTATACCTTTTTATTATCTCCCAAATCATAACATGGACTTACCGTACAAGGTCCATCATAAGCATTTGCAATATGAACAGTCTTTTTTTGTCCAACATGAAAAACAGTATCGTTGAACGTAAATTCATTTTGAGCGAATAAAGAATGTGAGCATGTCAACAAAATGAATACGGACAATAAAATTCTCATAGTTTAATATTTATAAAATATATTTTTCATTCAAATCGGATTACAATATCTACTGTTTACTTCAACCTTTCCAACACTCCTTTGCGCTTAACAATATTCTTATAATCCCACTGAATCGCTCTCGCTTTTTTCAACCAGCGTTTCAGATCTTTAGGCTTTACCTGTTCAATGGATGTATAACGTATCTCTGCGGCTTTGAAACTTCCTTCGTTTTGAAGGTCCTCTTCTTCGAACGATTGTCCGCTCCAGAACATCAATCGAACACTACCTTTGAGTTTACTATATCCAACAATGGGATTACCATCTAAAAACCATACAGGATGTGCATGCCAGATTTTATTTTCTGCATCGGACAAAGCAAGATCTATCTGCTCTGCAAGAAGATCGCAGATCACACGATCATCTGCAGACTGTTTGTTGTTGTATGCTTGTATGTCTTTATTCATAAGATTAATATTCAAATTATTCATTATTTGTCCATTCTATGAAACGAATCAGAACGTATTTTAAATTCTCATCCGTAAAATATTCTTTCATGGGCATAGTTGTAAAGAATGTATGCTGCCTGTATGCCAGATAAACAGGGAGCCAATTCTTGATGTTATCCGTTTGAACCTGATCAAAAAAATTTCCTTGAAATGAACGTATAGTTGTATCTTTTGATCGATCTGCTTCAAATTTGAAAAAATAAGGACAACCATCAATGACAGTCATTTCAAGCGAATCCGGTTTTATATCTTTCAGATCCAGCCTAACCGTATCTCCACGAGAAAAGAATCGATCTATATCTGCTTCCGGAATTTTATAATATCTATTGCGTGCATTCTCTGCTTTTATTGTATCGATAAGAGCCGGATTAATTCTGAATGTAAATACAGTTAATCCAAATAAACTATCCATCTGAAGAATAGTGTTTTCAATATGCGCATCGCTCACTAATTTTTTCGATGTATTCTTAAATTTTTCTCCCTGTATTTCTTCTGCTTTATGTGACCGTTCATTATTGATCAGGGAATATATTTCATTTCTACCGTCGCCGCCAGGCAAATACATACAGCTTAGCGAAAGCTCATAGCTTACAATTGTCTGCGCAAAAACAATCTGTATTGCAATTATAAAGAAACCTGTTAAGAATATCTTCTTAAAAAGATGCATATTAAATCCGAACATAGTATAAAAAAGAATCCGTTGAATTACTCGTGATGATGATTAAGCGGATGCAGCAAATAAAATCCAAGCCCTAAAATTACAGGAACCGCTAAAGCATGACGCAATGCAGATACCCAACCAATAATAGGACTAAAAATAAAAAAGTCTGTGATGGGAACAATGGCGCCGATGATCATTACAAGTCCAAGCGCTTTTAGCTGACGCGTCAAAGCAAGCATCACTATAATTACACCCATAGCTAATTGGCGTATGCCCATAGCTAATGCAAGAGTACTATCTAAATCCTGCAAATCAAAGATAACCTGCGCTGCCTCTGCAGTTAATAACAACATAGATCCCGATACAATTAAAAAGATACCTGGGAACAAACATAAATACTGAGCATTTTTTAATCCTTTAGGGTTTTTCATAAGAGTTCATATAAGGGTTAGAACAATTGTACCTTAAGATAACCAATAGAATTATGAAGCAGAACAAACTGTTATGTTTTTTTATATACAAGCCTTACATCTTGCAATAAAATACAGATAAAATATTATTCGTTGTTCTTTCAAATTTATTTCTTTACAGTAAATCCAACCGGAGCTCTCAACTCTCCTTTATCATACATATTTATGTATATCGAGATCTCTCCTTTTGAACCTTTGTAACTTACTTTGTAATTATCAAGCATAGCAGAACCCATAAATCCATTGTCGCTTTTAACCGGACAACAGCTACCTGCACGATAGTATTTAATCTGTTCACCATTCGGACCGGCAAGTGCATCCAGATAGGCACGCTCACCGGAAGGTCCGCCGCCTGATTCAACAGGCTTCAACGGTGTTAAGCCATACTCGGGATCCGTTGATACTCCGATAAGAGTTGCAGACTGTGATGAAACAACTATTGCCGGGGACAACTTTTTACTGGCACAGGATACTCCTGCAAGGATCAGTACAACTAAAATTATTTTCTTCATATTCATCTTCAATAAAAATTTATTCAAAAATTACAATGTATATTATTTATCAGGTTCTATGTGGATTAAAATATGTCCAAGCTGTGGAAGTTTGTGTTTTAACGTATCTTTTAAATTATGAGCAATTTCGTGACCTCTTTTCACCGTCAGGGTTGCATCAACCGTTACATGAAGATCAATGTGATATTTCATTCCGGCTTTACGAACAAAACATTTTTCAGTTCCTATAACTCCATCAACCATTAGTGATTCTTCTCTGATCAAAGAAATAAGATCGTCATATACATGCTCGTCCATGATTTCGGCAAGAGCTGGTCTGAAAATCAAATAACTATTATATAATATAAATGCTGATGCAAACAATGCTGCCCAATCATCGGCCGACTCATAGCCTTTCCCAAAATACAGCGCAATTGAAATACCAATGAATGCAGAAACAGAAGTGATCGCATCGCTTCGATGATGCCAGGCATCTGCTTTTAATGATGAGCTGTTTGTTTCCTTGCTTTTTTTGAGAACTATCTGATACGATATTTCCTTCCATATAATGATCAATCCAAGTACGATCAATGTCCAGGCTTCTGGCAATTCATGCGGAACGCCAATATTCTGAATACTTTTATAGGCAATTACCGTGGCAGAAGTGATTAAAAAACCAACAACCAGAAATGTGATCAGAGGTTCAATCTTGCCATGTCCATACGGATGATTCTTATCTGCAGGCCGTTCTGCATATTTCAATCCAAATAAAACCAGCAACGAAGCAAAAATATCTGTTGTTGATTCTATTGCATCTGCAATCAAGGCGTAGGAATTACCAAAAAATCCTGCAAGCCATTTCACAATAGCTAAACTTGCATTGCCAACAATACTAAAGTAGGTTGCTTTTATAGCGCTCTGTTCGTGAGTCGGGGTCATGTATAAAATCTAAAGAGTTATATGTCATATCCGATGCTGAGATTTACCGACAACATCCGATTTCCATCAAACATTTCTTCAATATCTATACTATGCTGTTTAAAAGCAATATCCTGATAACAAAAAAAGGACTTGCCTTACGACAAGTCCTTTTCGAGATGTTATAGATTTTAAAACATTATTGTTTAATCACTGTCTTACTGTATGTTCCATATTCTGAATCGATATGAACAACATACATACCTCTGCTGAAGTCAGACATATCAATATTTTCAATCGAAGCATTTTCAGTCTGATAGACTACTCTTCCAAGCATATCAACAACCTTCAATGATTTAGGACCATCAACCTTCGAAACATCTACCTGCAATTTATCTGCAACCGGATTCGGATACAGTTGAATGTTCGCATCCAGATATGCTGCATTGATACCAGTAGTAGTTGACTTTGTAATTGTCATCGTTGAAGTTGCCGGCACACATGGACTCACACCTGCAACAGCATACTGGAAGGTATACGTACCCACTGCTGTTAATCCGCTTACCGTTACGGAGGCAGATGCACCAGTAGGACTGAAGGAAACACTTGAAGGACCAGACACCAGACTCCATGTACCCGTTGCAGAACCTGTACCGGTTAATGTAGCAGTAATTGCTGTAGTGATCGTTTGAGGTGTTCCTGCGTTTGCAGTTGGCGGAGTTGTACATGCAGGACTTGACTTAACAACATTCACTGTTGATGTTGCATTCACGCAAGGGCTTACACCTGTTACTGTATACAAGAATGTATACGTACCATCCACTGTTAATCCGTTTGCAGTTACTGAAGCGCCTGTACCGGAGAATGTCACGGTTGCTGCTGCTGGTTTAGTTTGTACAGTCCATGTACCCGCTGTAGTTCCTGTACCTGTTAACGATACTGAAGTCGCTGTAGTAATTGACTGTCCGTTTCCTGCATTTGCCGTTGTAGGAGTTGTACATGTAGGAGTTGACTTAACAACATTCATCGTTGAAGTAGCATTTCCACAAGGACTCACACCTGTTACTGTATACAAGAAAGTATACGTACCATCTACTGTTAAGCCATTTGCTGTTACAGAAGCACCTGTACCGGAGAATGTCACGGTCGCTGCTGCAGGTTTAGTTTGTACAGTCCATGTACCTGCTGTAGTTCCTGTACCTGTTAACGATGCTGATGTTGCTGTTGTGATTGTCTGTCCGTTTCCTGCATTTGCCGTTGTAGGCGTTGTACATGTAGGAGTTGCTTTAACAACATTCACTGTTGAAGTAGCATTACCACAAGGGCTCACACCTGTTACTGTATATAAGAAGGTATACGTACCATCTACTGTTAATCCATTTGCAGTTACAGAAGCACCAGTACCGGATAATGTTACTGTCGCTGCTGCAGGTTTAGTTTGTACAGTCCATGTACCCGCCGCCGAGCCTGTACCTGTTAACGATGCTGATGTTGCTGTTGTGATCGTCTGTCCGTTTCCTGCATTGGCCGTTGTAGGCGTTGTACAAGGAGCCGGTGATTTCACAACATCAACCGTAGCTGAAGCGTCTACGCAAGGGCTCACGCCTGTTACTGTATACTTAAATGTATACGTACCATCTACCGTTAAACCATTTGCTGTAACTGAAGCGCCTGTACCGGAGAATGTCACAGTTGCTGCTGCAGGTTTTGTCTGTACGGACCATGTACCCGCTTTAGTTCCCGTACCCGTTAACGATGCTGAAGTCGCTGTAGTGATCGACTGCGGTGAACCTGCATTTGCTGTTGTAGGTGTTGTACATACCGGTGTGGACTTCACAACATTTACTGTTGCAGTAGCATTCACACATGGGCTAACACCTGTTACCGTATATAAGAAGGTATACGTACCATCCACTGTTAAACCGCTTGCTGTAACTGAAGCTGCATTTGCAGACGGACTGAATGTTACCGTTGCTGCAGATGGTTTCGTTTGCACAGACCACGTACCTGTTGTTGTTCCTGTACCTGTTAATGTAGCAGTCGTTGCTGTAGAGATTGTTTGAGCTGTACCTGCGCTTGCCGTTGTCGGTGTTGTACATGTAGGTGTTGACTTCACAACATTTACTGTTGAAGTAGCATTCACACATGGGCTAACACCTGTTACTGTATATAAGAAGGTATACGTACCATCCACTGTTAAACCGCTTGCTGTAACTGAAGCTGAAGCACCTGTAGGACTGATTGTAACAGTAGCAGCTGCTGGTTTTGTTTGTACTGTCCACGTACCAACTGCAGTTCCTGTACCTGTTAAAGTAGCAGTTGTTGCTGTAGTGATCGTTTGTGCTGTACCGGCATTTGCGGTTGTAGGCGTTGTACATGTAGGTGTTGACTTCACAACATTTACTGTTGAAGTAGCATTCACACATGGAGCTACACCTGTTACTGTATATAAGAAAGTATATGTACCATCAACTGTTAAACCGTTTGCTGTTACAGAAGCACCTGTGCCGGAGATTGTCACCGTCGCTGCAGCAGGTTTAGTCTGTACAGTCCAGGTACCAACTGAAGTTCCTGTACCTGTTAAAGTAGCTGTTGTTGCTGTCGTGATTGTTTGTGCTGTACCGGCATTTGCTGTTGTTGGTGTTGCACATGTAGCTGTAGTTTTAACAACATCTACGGTTGCACTTGCAGCAGCACATGGAGCAGTGCCCGTAACTGTATATTTAAATGTATAGGTACCATCTACGGTTAATCCGCTTGCTGTAACAGAAGCGCCAGTAGCTGAAGGGCTGAATGTTACGGTTGCTGCCGCAGGTTTCGTTACTACAGACCATGTACCAACTGCAGAACCTGTACCGGTTAATGTCGCAGTTGTAGCCGTGATCGCTTGCGCTGTTCCAGCATCGGCAGTTGCAGGTGCCACAATGGTAACTTTTAATGGTGTACGCGGACCTTCACATGTATTCGGACTAGATGTAGACTGACTTACATAATACGTTGTTACTCCAGCTACAGAAGTAGACGGGATTGGTGCCACCGTATTGGCTACCCCACCGGTAGCAGCAGTATACCATTTCAATGTCAAACCTAATACAGGTTTTGCTGTTAAAGCAACAGCATCTGTTGCATCTTCACAGTATGTTAAGTCTGTTGTAGTAATTGCTCTTGGTGTTGTACAGATATCTGTACCAAGTGAAGGATCACCCATACTTAAACCTGAAAATATAATTTTCTGATCTGTAAAGGCAAGCGGTTGATAACTCGGCGTACCTGTATCCAGTTTATTCACAGGTACAATCACCACTTCTACTACTTTAGAAAAATCAAAGTCAGCATTGTTTGTATTGATATCTGCCGGAAACGTTGGATTGTTCGGGTTCTTAATAGATAATGCATTTTTGAAATCAAATACAAAGTTTGTTGTGCTTCCAGGGGTAAGTGATAAGAAATCCGGTGTTACGTGATTCTTACTAAAACCTACTTCATACTTATACCAGTTAGCAGCATCTACGGTACCATTCGGCAATAAAACCAATTTGTTAATTGCAATCACTGTACCATCTGCATCTTTCATCTGAAATTTCAGATCCAGTGTTGCGGTATTCGTTGTAGGTGCTGAAACGGTTAATTTCAATACAGCATTTTGTGTTAAGTCTAATGTATACTTGTTTCTGGTAGTACCTACACAGTACGTACCAAAATTGAATCCTACAACATTATATGAATTTGCTGCTTGTGAAACCAAATACTGTAAAGTACCATTACCTGTTCTTGTTGCTTCTGCTTTGAAAGGGGTAGTAGGATTACGATCTTCGAACCAATATATACCGGCTGTAGCACCCGTATCAGCTGTTGCACAATTTGCATCTGCAGAACCACCTGTTACTTCAGAGAATTGTTTTGCGGTTTCAAACTGATCCGTAATACCTGTTGTAGACACATTGGATGCACCAACAATACTTATGGTATAAAGAGGAGACTCAGCAACCAATGCACCTGCTGCATTATAAGACTTCGCTGTAATATTATGTCCACCTGAAGATAAGGTTGTTGTTGTAAGCGTATACGGACTTGTTGTTTTTGAACTCAACAATGTTGTGCCGTCATAATAATCTACGCGCGCAACTGTTCCCGAAGAAATTGTTGCTGTTGCAGTCATTGTTACTGCATCACCTGCATTGTAACTTACTTTATTTCCTGCAAATGCAATCGTAAGTGAACCTGTTACTAATACAGAATTACATTTCCCTTTGATGTATGCTTTAACAAGCGTACCGGATTGAGTAAGTTGCCCTGCAGTCCAGTTAGAAAGACTTGAAGTCGATAATGCTGCGGAAGTTTCGTTTTTATTGTCAACTGCCCAGTTACAAGAACTTAATTTATTTGCTTCTAAGAAATCCCACCATGTCTGAGATTCTGCTGCATTATAGCCACCGTTACCCGAAGCATCACAGGTACCATATTCTGTTACAAAAATTGCAACACCTTTATTCAAGGCATTTGTAGCTTTTTGTCTTAATGAAGCTTTATGAGAGTTTGCATAATAGTGAAGCGTGTATGCAATGTTTGTTCCCGTAACCGGATCATTTGCTGCTTCATCTACATCTTGTGAATAGGTTCTTGTTCCGCAGATAATAATGTTATCCGGATCTATCGCACGAATGGTTTGAATCAATTCATTGTGGTATGGTTTAATAGTACCCGACCAGGATTGATTGATCGGCTCATTAAATGTCTCGTATAAAATATTTGGCTTATTGCCATAGGTTGTAGCAATATCTGTAAAAAATGTTTTCGCCTGTGCTTTATAATTCTCTGCATTATGCGAGTGAAAATCGACAATCACATATATACCTTTTGCTATACACGCATCAATAACTGTTTTTATTTTTGCTAATTCCGTAGCCGGATTGTTTATATAAGTGCTTGAACCTGTCTCCACAGACATGGTAGCACGAATTACATCTACACACCAGTCATCGCGTAACCAGTTAATGGTTGTGGCATTATAATACGGAGCACCTTCAGGATAGCCACTCCAGAACATGGACATACCACGTAATATCACGGGATTGCCATTTTGATCGGAGACCTTTCCGTTGAAGATTTTTAACTGCCCGTATTTTGCTACGGGTGTTTGTGCATGCACAGCAAGTACACTGCATAAAAGCATCGCTAATACGACAAACTTGCGCTGAAGGTTAGAAAATATATCCATAGTTATTAGTTAAAGTCAATTAAAACTTAATATAGTATAACAATTTAATAAAAAATTTCTAACAAATACAAAAAATACAATTATTTGTTAATAAAAGTCTAAATATTGAATCTGGGCGGGTTTTCTGCAAAGACGGACTTAGTTCATAAAAGTAAGCAGTAAATGGTGAAAATTTTAAAATTGAGGACATCCTGATTAAAAACAAACGTCGTTGAGGTTTAAAACTTCAACGACGTTCTTATACTATCTATCAAACACAGATCATTGTACCACTATTTCAACAATGCTATAAATTCTGTTTTTGTTTTTTCTTCTTTGAATTTACCTGAATACGATGCTGTAATGGTGCGTGAATTTGTGTCTTTAATTCCGCGTGAAGAGACACAGAGATGTTCTGCTTCAATAAGTACTGCAACATCCTCTGATCCCAATGCTTCTTTTAATGCTTCTGCAATTTGATTGGTTAAGCGCTCCTGTACTTGCGGACGTTTGCTGTAATATTGTACCAGTCTATTAATCTTTGACAATCCAATAACAGTTCCATTAGCGATGTAGGCCACGTGTGCTTTACCAACAATAGGTACAAAATGATGTTCGCAGTAGGAATACAGTGTAATGTCTTTTTCAATCAACATCTCCCTATAGTCATACTTATTTTCAAAGAGTGCAACTTCTGGTTTATTCTCCGGATTCAAACCACTGAAAATTTCTTTAACATACATTTTTGCTACGCGATACGGTGTTCCTTTTAAGCTGTCGTCATTTAGGTCCAGTCCAAGAATATGCATAATTTCTTTGAAGTGTTCCTGAATCAATGTAATCTTCAGATCGTCATTGATATCAAAAGCATCTTTACGAAGCGGCGTTTCAGATGACGTTGAAAGGTGATCATCTCCGATCAGATCATATGTTTCTGTTTGTACACTCATAAAGATCTGTTTGTAAGTTTTTGCATGACACGTTCAACCATAGCGTCACAGTAAACAAGATTAAATTCAAATATTTCTTCTGCGGAATATGTTTTTTCAACTTCCTTCCGTAACATAGATTTTGCTCTGTTCAACCGGGCTTTCACATTGGACTCGCTTATATTCAACGCATCCGATGTCTCCGCTACATTCAACCCATTCACTTCACGCAATGTAAATACGATCCTGTAATCTTCCGGCACTTGCTGCAGTGCATGTTCAATTACAAAACTCAACTCTTTATTCATAACCGTTTTGTTTGTGTCTGTATCTTGCTGACCCGAAAACATTGGCAACGATTCATCGTTCATCTCTGTTGCTCTTATATGTTTAAAACTCCATTTTTGTTGTTTTCTAAAACAGTTATTGAGCATAATTTTAATGATCCAGGTTTTAAAAGAGGAACGGCTTTCAAAACCGGACAAATGCGTAAAGGCATTTATGTATGTATCCTGCATCAAATCCTGCGTATCCTCGTGATTGTAATTATAGGATCGACCAACTTTGTATAAAAACGAATTGTTTCTACGAATGATCATTTCAAATAATTCCGTCTCACCCTGCAGAATTTTTTGTACAATTTCTAAATCTGAGTATTGTTCAAATGCTTTCATTACAGATGCCTTAAAGTTTCAATTAAATAAATTTAGCAATGCGTGCCAAAGAAAATGCCGAGATTGCCATTACAAGATCGCGCACCGCAACATCCATATACTTCAGACTTACTAACAAGGTCAATGCAATTAAGGTCAGCCAGGCAGCAACAATATAACCGCCAATCTCTGTTTTCTTCAACACAATAACTCCTGCAATAATTTCAATAACACCCACAATCATCATAAATACATGTGGAGAAAACGGCAGCATTCCAACAACACCCGGATGAATGTACTCTTCCCAATTGGTTAACAGATTGGTAAATTTGTCAAGCCCGGCAACAATCGGTACAATACCAAAAGTACCTTTTAACAAATTGAATACCGGCTTAATGGATTGATTTAATGTGGAATTTTCCATCTCTATTATAATTTAAGTTTAAAATAATTTGACTTATACTACATTAGAGAAGGGCTAAACTAAAAAGGTTACAATGCATGTGAAATATATCTGTAACAAGTTATCCTTATACTATTCATATGACTTATACATGAGATAGATGTGGGATAGATATGGGATAACAGTGGTTCTAAAATAGGTAAGGCCAGATCATACACAAAGATAAAGGCGCTAAAAAATCTATAATCCGGAATAATTATGAGTTAAAGATTCTCACGATATTTCTGTTGCTGCTCATTCTTCATGATCAGTTTACCATTCTTTGTTATTTTTCCATTTTTTGTATCTACCCAAACAATATCGCTGTCGGGGATCGGTTCTCCCAAGCTGTCACAGGAAAATTTCCATCTTACTGTATCCACACACCGGATCGAAAGGTCTTCATTTATGATCCCTGTTTCCGAACAGTATTCCAATCCGCAGTCGCCACCACAGCCATTAACGATCAACGAGGTTTCATCAATGCGATTGCCATTTTTATCAAAAGTGATCAGCATCGGATAATAACTATCAGCAGGATAAAAACAGATCAAAGAAAAAAACTTCGATGTGTCTTTTAGCATGCCATAATATTTGACACTACTTAAATAATCCGATTTTATAAAAATACTATCTGCAGAATTTGGATCAGCTGCAGTCATCTTTTCAAAATCCAGAATATCCCCTTCATTGCCATATCTGAATATAAAAGGAAGATCGAGGGGCTTGAACTTTTTCAGAAAAATTCGGAATATTTTAGACTGATCCTCTGTAGCCTCTGTTATTTCTTTATCACTCGTCTTACAAGAAAACAAAGTAAGAACGAATGTTATGAATAAAATATATTTCATAGCTGTATTGGTAAAAATGAAAAACTGGATATTCTAATTTAAAAATAAAATCCCACTTATTTATTTTATTAAGCTCCTTTAATGCAAACCGTAAATGTCGTTCCTTTGCCCGCTTCGGATTGCAGGCTTACCTTGCCCTGCAAACGTTCTACTGCCCGCTTTAATATATATAATCCCAAACCGGAACCTGAAGCTTTATCATTCGCTCTGAAAAACATATCGTAGATCCGTTCCTGGTATTCTTCAGAAATTCCCTGGCCGTTATCCGTCACTTTAATATATAACAAACTTCCTTCAGTATATACCTGCACCAATACATAGGGTTTTCTTATAGCCGTACGGATATACTTAATTGAGTTTTCGATCAAATTCTGCAGGATGGTATTTACGATCACCCATTCTGATTTAAAATCAATTGCTTCTTCAACTTCTATCTGAAACTCGATTCGGTCAAAATTATCAAAGTATGAATACGAATGAATACACTCTTCGATCAGCTGCATAAAATCGATCTGAACAGGAACAATCTCGTGAGAACTGATACGCGTGATATTGATCAGATCCATCACGATTGTATCGATACGCGTTGAAAGTTTTTTATACATATTAAAATACTTCAACGCTTCTTCATCAAACTGTTCGTGTTCAATCAAGGCATTTAAACCAAGTAAAGAAGAAATCGGACCTTTCAGATCGTGAGAGACTCTGTAAAAAAAAGAATCCAGTTCTGTATTTTTCTTTTGCACGATCTCCAGATAATCCATCTGCGCTTTCGTGTCTTTCTCTAATTTATATATTTCATTTGCCGCCTCGTAACTTTTAATGATATCAGCTGTATGCGAACGAACATTACTTTCTTTATGTAAAATAAATTGTTCAAGACTGTGCAGTGCCTTTGTTTCATCACCCAGAATTTTATACAAGGTATATAAACTCTGATAGGTCTTAAAGAGATTAACTTTTACATTGTGCTTGTTAGCTAACACAATTGCTTGCTTCAAAATGCTTTCAGCCTGAGCATATTTCTTTTTACCGATATACGTGAGTCCTAATTTATTCAGTACCATCCCCTCTCCCAGCTTGTCGCCAAACTTCTGCTGCAAGGCCAGACTTTCTAAAAAACACTTTTCTGCCCGATCTAATTTTTGTTGTGCAAAAAATACTTTTCCTTTTCCATAAATCGAATATGCCAGTCCACGTTCATCTTTTATTTTCTTTTTTATGGCAATACTTTTATCGGAGATCTTTGTGGCAGTTTCAATATCACCACGTTTCAGATACAATCCCGAAATCGGATTGTATGCATTTGACAACATAGCAAGGTCGCCATGTTTGGTGGCCAGTTCAATGCATTCTTTATAGATCAGAAAAGCTTTATTAAGATCCCCCCAATACTCATATATAGTTGCAATGGATTTTAATGCCCGGCATTCGCTGCTGCCATCGCCAATACTTTGATAGATCTGGCGACACTCAAGCAAGCCTTTCAATCCATCATGAAAATTATCTGTTTTGTATAAGGAGCTGGCAATATTAAATTTTGCATCGGCAATTTCTTTCAGACTTTGTACCCGTTGAAAATAATGTAATGCCTGTTTAGAATGTGTAATCGATTTGATATGATCCCCCTGAATCATATAGAGTAAGCCCAGATAATTATGTGAACGGGCTTCAATACGTTCGTTTTTTTGTGCTTTCGAAATTTTTAAAACGGAAAGAACACCTTCAAAACTTTCTTTAATATTATTTATACGCCCCTGATAGGCCTGCTCCAGTTGATCTTCAAGCAATTCCTCATTGGCTTTCTTCGTACCAGGCATAAAAAAACGATCGTTTTGAAAAGTATACGTTGTAACAAGTATACACAAATAACTGGAGACTTAAAATCACATGAAAAATTAATTGGAGGATTCAATTAAACAATACTATAATTTCATTAAAAGGTTAAATTATTCCGGGTTTTAAGACGTAATAAATTACGTTTCTACAAACAATTAAACAGATACATTTAGACATAAAAAAGCCTTCCCATTATTAGCGGGAAGGCTTTTATTAAATCAATTATATATTGTATAAAATACTAGTGTGCAATAATAATCTTCTTTGTTATAATGTTTGAATCCTCAGTGATCAGTAAGATGTATGCACCGTCAGCCAATCCACTCACATTTAATTGTGCATTTTTACCCTGAACAGTAGTTGATAGAGATACTTCTTCTCCCAATGCGTTTGTTACTTTCACCTGTGCGTTGGTAAGATCAATTTCAGTTTCAACAATCACTTCATCTCTTGCAGGTATTGGATAAACATTTGCATATGCATTATTACCATTTGTTACACCCGTACTGATTGAACTGCTTGTTACAGTTACCGGAGCAGAAGTTGTTACACCACCGTTGCTATCGGTTACACGCACCGTAATTACATGTGAACCACCACCTGGTGTTGTCCAGTCGTAGCTGTATGGAGCAGTTGTACTTGATCCGATCACCGTATTGCCATCCAGATATTCAACTGCTATAATCGTACCATCCGGATCTGAAATATCTGCTGAAATCGTAATTGTTCCTACAACCGTTGTATTTGCTACTGGTGAAGTGATCGCAATTACAGAAGGCTGATTCGCTGCAGAATTTACATCCGTTGCAAGTGAAGTAGCTTTGCAATTATTTCCATTTGTTACTTCTACCACATAACTACCTGCTGTTGTAGCTGTATACGATGAGGCTGTCCCAACCTGAGTTGAACCTTTAAACCATTTGTATGTTAATCCAGATCCAGTATTTGCATTCAAGATAACGCTTCCACCTGCCGGAATGCTTGTAGAACCCGAAGCTGTGATCGTTGCAGTTGGCAATGCATTTACTGTTACTGCAATNTGNGCTCNNGNACTTTCACAACCGTTTGTTGTTTGAGATACAAAATAGTTGGTTGTACCGACTGTTGTAGTTTGAGGAGTTGGTGCAGTTCCTAATGTTGTAGTAGTTGTGTTATCTGCGTACCATTTTAATATTGAACCTGTCGCAGTTAATGGTGTAGCGATTGCGTT
>NZ_KB903634.1 GCF_000379725.1 Cytophaga aurantiaca DSM 3654 | reverse complement strand
TAGGCTGCAAGTGTAAAGTCAGAAATGGCATAGCTGAGCAGTACTAATAACCCGATAATTTTCTTTGCAAGAGTACTTTGATATACCACTAATCATTAGGTCAAACTATTATCGTTTGCAGCGGAGTTCCAACGGAACTTGACAGTTACAGACAACATCCTTAATGGTGGTTATAGCGTTGGTGTTCACCTCTTCCCATTTCGAACAGAGAAGTTAAGCCCAACAGCGCCAATGGTACTGCAGTCAAATGTGGGAGAGTAGGTCGCCGCCAACTTATTATTAAAACCCCTTCACTCTACAGTGATGGGGTTTTTCATTTTAGAGTATTTTACAAACTGTACACAGAGCTAATAATTCATATGGCATTGGCAGAATGAATTATATTTCATAGTTTGCAAGTTCACATTTCAAATCAAATATGACTTCAATCTGGACAGTCCTTCTATTAATCATCTCAAATGCTTTTATGACGTACGCATGGTATGGACACTTACAACAGGCAGGAAATGATAGCTGGGCGACTAAGTGGGGCCTGATAGGAGCTATATTATTAAGCTGGGGGATAGCTTTCTTCGAATATGTATTTCAAGTTCCTGCCAATAGAATTGGTTTCGAAGGAAATGGCGGACCCTTCAATTTATTTCAATTGAAAATTATACAGGAAGTTGTTTCTCTTACAGTTTTTACTCTATTTGCGGTGGTTGTTTTTAAAACAGAGCGCTTACAATGGAATTATATTGCAGCTATGGTATGCATGGCATTAGCGGTATTCTTTGTATTTAAAAAATGGTAGTCACTAGAATATATTATGCAATTCAATTCGGCAGAAGAAAAATCTATTTATTATAGAAGCAAGATCAAGGAAGTCATTGATGAAGTAGGCAAGGTTGTCGTTGGACAGAAATACATGATCAACAGATTACTTGTAGGTATTTGCACAGGAGGGCATATATTGCTTGAGGGGGTCCCTGGATTGGCAAAAACATTAAGCGTAAATACGCTTGCAAAAACTATGGATTTGGACTTTAAACGAATCCAGTTTACCCCCGATTTGTTACCATCTGACCTGATTGGAACAATGATTTACAATCAGCACAAAGGTAATTTCGAAGTTAAAAAAGGGCCAGTATTCTCTAATTTTATTTTAGCAGATGAAGTAAACCGCTCACCGGCTAAAGTGCAATCTGCTTTACTGGAATGTATGCAAGAGAAGCAAGTAACCATCGGTGATACAACGTATCCATTAGATAGCCCGTTTCTGGTACTAGCAACACAGAATCCAGTTGAACAGGAGGGGACATATCCATTACCGGAAGCGCAAGTAGATCGTTTTATGATGAAAATTCATTTAACCTATTTAGATAAAGATTCAGAACTAGAAGTAATGCGCAGAGTATCTAATATGAATTTTGATTATGAAGTAAAGAAAATTGTTTCGAAGGAAGATGTATTGGCAATTCGAAATGAAATTAATAAAGTAACAATTTCAGAGTCTTTAGAAAAATATATTATTGAACTTGTTTTTGCAACCCGATTCCCTAAAGATTATGGATTGGATACAGAAGCTTCTTATATTCTCTATGGTGCGTCAACAAGAGCTGCAATCAATTTGAACCGTGTAGCGAAGGCAATGGCATTCTTCAATAATAGAGATTATGTATTACCGGAAGATATCAAGGAAGTAGCTTATGATATCTTAAATCATAGAATTATCTTGAACTACGAAGCAGAAGCGGAAGGAATTACAACACGCCAGATCATAGAAACAATTTTGCGAAAAGTAAACATTACCAAAGCTTAATACGAATTACTGTAAAATGGAAAGAGGTTTTATTCTATAAGAATAAAACCTCTTTCCATTTATATCAAAATCTTAAATAAAGCTATTGATATATCTTAAGCTTTTCTTTAACAACCTCAACAGCCTTTGCCATTTTAGCAACTTCTTCATTAGATGCTGCAATGTTGGAAGCGTTGGTTTTGGTATCTTCAATCAATTGCAAACGGTCTTTTTCGTTTTCTTTTAATTTATTTTCAAGAGATACTTTTTGTTGTTTATTCTTTTCTATGTTATTCGTAATCGACAAGCTTTCTTTTAGTAGTTTCTGTTGCTCTTCATGATTCTCTGTAGCTTTCACATCTTTCAAACGGCCTTCAACACGCAATTCTTCAGACTCCAGTACTTTTAGCTCTTTGCTATTCTCATCAATCTTTCTCTCAAGCTCTGTTTTTTCTTTGGCATTTTTTTGAGTATCGCTTTTCAATGTCTCACTTAACTTAACGAGCTTCTCTTGGTTTTTTACACTTGAATTTAGTGCAGATTCAGCAGCAGCTATTTGAACATTTACATCAGCAATATATATACCCGCAGCATAATCGCGAAGCTTCTTTTTGGCAGCATCGTATTTGGAGTGCCCTTCAATAATATATTCAGACCCAAGATCAATTGCCCAAAACACAAACACTCCTTTAGAAGTACTAACAACATTAGAGTAAATAGTACATGCAGTAGAAATGTCCGGAATGGATGCTCCATGTAAAATAAAATTACCCTTATCTGTTTCAACCTTACCAAACTCTTTTAATTTTTGAGCCCAATTTTTAGAAACAAATTTCTCATCCAGTTCTATTAAAACCTGCATCCCTTTGCGATCAACCTGTTGAATCTCTGAATGCCCCGACATGACTGCAATTTCCTTTTTCGTTTGTGCGGTAACTAAAAAAGTTAAATTCAGACAAATGAGTAATGTAATAAGTAATTTCATATATTAATCGTAGTTATAAGGATCTTAAACTTACTTTGACATGCTTTTGTTGTGTTTAATAGATTCTTTATTCAAAATGCAATATACAAATCTTCAATTTTATATCTAATGAAAGTATTAATTACAGGAGGAAGTGGCCTTGTAGGGTCAGAACTTACCAAATTACTTATAAATGCAGGCTATGAGGTTGTATGGCTTAGCCGTAATTCGGGAGTAAAAAAAGGAATTACATGCTACAAATGGGATTATAAAAATGATTACATAGATGCAAAAGCATTCGAGGACGTTACTTATGTTGTGCATTTGGCTGGAGCCGGAGTATTTGAAAAGAGATGGTCTTCAGAATTCAAAAAAGAAATAGCAGATAGCAGAATAAAAGCAACAGAACTTCTGGTTAGAAAGGCTGCTGAGTTCATATCAATAAAAGCGTTTATTTGTGCATCGGCAATTGGAATATATGGCAATTCATACAATACCTCTCCATTAGGTGAAGATGCAATCTTAGGCAATGATTTTTTAGCAGATGTTACTAAAAAATGGGAGCACACTACGAGTAAGTTTAAAGATATAGGCAGGACAATTCAGCTTAGGATAGGAATTGTTTTAGCCAAAGAAGGTGGCGCATATCCAACCATGATGATGCCCATAAAGTATTTCGTAGGCTCACCGTTGGCATCTGGCAAGCAAATAATCTCATGGATTCATATACTGGATGTATGCAGAATTATTTTAAAAAGCATAGAAGATGATACTATGACAGGTGCATACAATGTGGTTGCTCCAAATCCTGTTTCAAATAAGGAATTCACATTAGCAGCAGCAAAAAAAATAAATAAGCCAATCCTAATGCCCAATGTACCATCAATAGCATTAGAAATATTGCTTGGCAAGCAAAAGGCAGCTTCTGTAATACAGGGCATTCCGGTATCTTCTTCTAAAATAGAAGCTAGTGGATTTGAGTTTTCATTCCCGACACTTGGAAGCGCATTGGATGATTTGGCAAAAAAATAGATTTTCTAACACAACATACATTCTAATAATTCGTATTTTAATTACTACTGTAATTTCAAAGAAGTGAAAAAGCGTTTTAGAATACTGTTTTTTTCTACCATAACCCTTTTATTACTTTTTGTATTGTTCACTACGATACAAAAAGATAAGTACTTCGTATTGCATAAAGAGTACAGACATCAAACATTCAACGATAAAATTCCGCTCAATAATATTTTTGCGAATGAAACCGTACATTTTAAAAGTAAGGAAGCATACAATGCATTTTATAAAGAATTAAAAAATAACACCCAGAAAAATAAGAGTACAACATTGTTATTAAAAGATGCAATGATATGGCTGCCAGTTATTGAAAAAATTTTAATTCAATATAAAATACCTACCGATTTCAAATACGTGGCGATGGTTGAAAGCAATTTTAAAAATGTTGTTTCTTCTAAAGATGCAGTAGGCTATTGGCAATTGAAAGAAGCAACAGCAAGAGAATTGGGTTTGGAGGTTAATGAAGAAGTTGATCAACGATCAGATCCAATAAAATCAACACATGCAGCGTGTAAATTTTTCAAACAAGCACACAAACAATTTGGCAGCTGGACAATGACAGCTGCTGCATACAATAGAGGAATGGGAGGTATTCAGCGGGCATTGCAAAAACAAGGCAAAGAGGAGTATTATGATTTAGAATTAAATAGTGAGACTGCAAGGTATTTATATAAATTGCTAGCAGTAAAAGATTTGGTTGAACATCCCTCGAAGTATGGTGTGAAGCTTTATAACTGGAAACGGGAACCTGTACGCATCATTAAGGTTACTAATACAATTAATGATCTAGAAGCATTTGCCAGATCTAATGGAACAAATTTATTCGTTTTAAATCTTTATAATCCCTGGCTTTTAAAGAAAACGCTAACGATTAAAACTCCCGGAGCTTCTTACACTATAGAGCTTCCTTTACCTAAGAGTATAAAAAAAGACTCCCTCACAACCATATCTTCTAAATAAATGGCATTCAACCAGCAAAGTTTTTGCTTTTAAGGAAACGTCTGTGCAAATTAGATGTTGTATATAGACCTGCCTGACTCCATTGAAAAACAATACAAATACATCTTCTATAATTGATACCACAGGGCACGAAACAATTGAGGTTTTTGGCGCCCGAGAACATAATCTAAAAAACGTTGATCTAGTTATTCCCAGAAATAAACTTGTAGTAATTACAGGTATAAGTGGAAGTGGAAAATCATCGTTGGCTTTCGATACGATATATGCAGAAGGGCAGCGCAGATATATGGAAAGCTTCTCTGCTTATGCACGTTCGTTTATAGGAAATATGGAACGTCCTGATGTAGATAAAATAAATGGATTGAGCCCGGTTATTTCTATCGAGCAAAAAACAACATCTAAAAATCCTCGCTCTACAGTAGGTACCGTTACAGAGATATATGATTTTTTACGTTTGTTATATGCGAGGGCTGGAGAAGCATATTCGTATGTAACAGGAAAGAGAATGATTCGTCAATCAGAGGATCAGATCATTGATTTTATTTTTGAAAACTATGCATCAAAGAAGATCACTCTTCTTGCTCCGGTTATAAAAGGACGTAAAGGACACTATCGAGAATTGTTTCAGCAGATACGCAAAATGGGTTATACCAAAGTGCGTATTGATGGAGAGATAGTAGAAATAACCGCAAAGCTTCAAGTCGATAGATATAAGATTCATGACATTGAAATTGTTATAGATAGAATTGAAGTCGATCCCGCAGATAGGTATCGTGTAGCGCAATCCGTTAAGGCAGCACTGGATCAAGGAAAAGGAATTATGATGCTAGTGCCACACTTGAAAGGCAAAGACGGTCCGGCTCAATTCTTCTCAAAATTCTTGATGGATCCTGAGTCAGGTATTGCGTATGATGAACCTGCACCCAATATTTTTTCATTTAACTCACCCTACGGCTCATGCCCTTGCTGTAAAGGTCTTGGCGTAATTGAGGAGATTACAGAAGATACCATAATTCCGGATAAATCTTTAAGTGTAAGCCGTGGAGCAATATTACCATTAGGGGAGTATAGAGATATATGGATATTCAGACAATTGGAGGTTATTCTAAAAAAGAATAAAGCAAGTTTAACTACTCCTGTAAAGTCCATACCTGCAGATGCCTTGAAAGTGCTATTGTACGGAACAGAAACAGATGAAAATACGACTGAATCAGATTTTAAATTTGATGGGGTGTTGAATTTTTTAAAATCCCAACAAGAAGAAGGTTCAGAAAAAACGCAAAAGTGGCTAAATGACTACGTGACTATCACGAAATGTCCGGAATGTAATGGGGCTCGATTAAAAAAAGAATCCTTGCATTTTAAAATCGACAATAAAAACATTTTCGAATTAGCATCTATGAACATCGTCGGTTTATCCAATTGGATGAAAGATTTAGAAAGTAGATTAGATAAACGGCAATTACAGATTGCGAGTGAAATTTTAAAAGAAATCAGAAAAAGATTGGGCTTCCTGTTGGATGTAGGGTTGGATTATCTGACGTTAGACAGAACGCTTAGAACACTTTCAGGCGGAGAAGCACAGCGTATCAGGCTTGCAACGCAGATTGGAACTCAACTTGTAGGAGTTTTATACATACTTGATGAACCAAGTATTGGACTGCATCAGCGTGACAATGTTAAATTAATTGACGCACTGAAAAATCTTAGAGATATAGGCAATACGGTGTTGGTTGTTGAGCATGACAAAGATATGATGCTTCACTCTGACTACATCGTCGACATTGGGCCAGGTGCAGGCAGGCATGGAGGCAATGTGGTAGCTCAAGGTACGCCGGAAGAGTTTTTAAAATTGCCGGGCATTACTTCAAATTATCTATCCGGGAAAACCTCAATCGCAATTCCTGAAAAAAGAAGAGAAGGTAATGGCAAAATGCTTACGTTGAAAAATGCGTCAGGAAACAATCTTAAAAACGTAACACTTACTTTGCCATTGGGCAAAATGATTTCTATTACCGGAGTATCAGGCAGTGGTAAGTCAACATTGGTGCATGATACATTATTCCCTATATTAAACAAACACTTTTTCAATTCAAGAAGAGACGCATTGCCATATAAATCTGTTGAAGGCTTAGAACACATTGATAAGGTTATAGAAGTTGATCAATCACCTATCGGTCGAACACCTCGTTCAAACCCGGCAACGTATACAGAAGTGTTTGGTGAGATTCGAAATCTATATGCATTATTGCCGGAAGCGAAGATTCGCGGATATAAAGCGGGGCGTTTTTCATTTAATGTCAAAGGTGGACGCTGCGAAGCCTGTGAGGGTGGGGGGATGAAATTGATCGAAATGGATTTCCTGCCAGATGTATATGTACCTTGTGAGACATGTAAAGGCAATCGTTATAATAGAGAAACACTGGAAGTGAGATTTAAAGGTAAGTCTATATCGGATGTGTTAAACATGACGGTAGATCAAGCTGTAGAGTTTTTCGACAATCAACCTCGTATTTTACGCAAAATTGAAACGTTACAAGAAGTAGGTTTAGGATACATAACACTTGGGCAGCACGCACCAACATTAAGTGGTGGTGAGGCACAGCGTGTAAAGCTAGCTACTGAATTATCTAAAAGAGATACAGGTAATACCTTGTATATTTTAGATGAACCAACTACCGGCCTTCATTTTCAGGATATTCAGCATTTATTGTATGTGTTGAATAAATTAGTAGATAAAGGAAATACAGTATTAGTAATCGAACACAATTTGGATGTCATAAAAGTATCAGACCATGTAATTGATCTAGGTCCGGAAGGTGGAGAAAAGGGTGGTATGATCTTATGTACTGGAACACCAGAAGAAATCATACATAACAAAATTAGCCATACAGCTAAATTTTTGGCATTGGAGCTTTAAAAAAGAGATAAAAACAAAATAGCTTATTGAGCAAACAAATATTTTGAGTGAAAAGGGCGGCTTAACTTACTTATTTTGCATAATACATAATTTTGTATGTATATTGTCTATATAACACAACCGTAAAACTATGCTAGCACACTTTATGCTTTTTTCAGAGGCTGATATAGAATACCGTTTTTTAATGGCTACAAATACTATGGTTAAGGAAGAAGCATTGAATCCTCTTACAAACTCAGGCAATAGCAGGCTTAAGCGCGTTACTGCTCGATTCCATAAAATAGGTTTACATGTAGTGAATGCCAAACAGAGAAAAAATAAAAAGTAAAATCAGCAACTCTATTCTAAAAATTTACATCAATCATTTATTGTTTTTGCTATTCGTTAATAAATAATAATTGTAGTTCAGGTTAAAAAAATCTTTAGAGTATTCTTTATTTTTTATATCTATATACTGTATTCCAAGCGAAGGAGTTATATACCGAACTTCTTTAGAGGTTAAATTCAAAGGGATCATCATACGAAAATCAACCTGAGTATTATTCCATTTATAATACACTCGAATATTTTTTTTGTGTTTTTCGGTATAATATTCAAGAATCGGAGGCTTTGCATTATATAAATATTGATTAAAGAACCATGTGTAATCGCTATGGGTAGCGTTATTAATATAAGCAATAACATCTGACGTTTGTACAGTTTTCAATGCTAAATCTTTTTGCATTCCCTTCAGAATCGAAAACCAAAGAGAATCATTTTTTAAAACACTTCTAAATGTGTGAAGTATCCACGCTCCTTTATAGTACATATCAGAGTCTTCCCAGCCTTCATAGTTAACATTTAGCGGACCAACAATCGGAGATTCATTTTTGATTAAAGGTTTATTCAGATTCAAGTAGCGAATAGACATATCATATCCATATATATATTCCACTAATAAATTTTCTGCATAAGTTGTGAAGGATTCATGGATCCACATTTCAGCATGATCTTTCACACTTACGTTATTCCCCCACCATTCGTGTGCACTTTCATGGATAATGATATAATCAAAATCAATTATTTTATTAGAGTAATCATTGCCATATGCTACAGCTCCTTGATGCTCCATACCCCAGTAAGGTGTCTCAACCATTGCATAGCCATCTTTAAAAAATGGATAAGGGCCAAAATACTTCTCGTAGCAGGTTAACATTGGGTGCACTTGCTTAAAATGATTGATTGCTTTTTGTTTATTATAATCTAAAATGTAATAATCAATCGCTAATGAATCTTTATTAATTTGTATATGCGTATCATGTATATGTGCGTAATGCGCAATGTTACACGTAACATTGTAACTATTTATCGGGTAATTAACTTTCCAGTTATAGGTTATAGTCTGTGGACCTTTATTGGGCGTGTTCGATATTGTTGATTCAAGTGTACCATTGCCCACTGCTGTTAACGTAGAAGGCACTGTATAATGTATACGCATACTGTCGGGCTCATCACTCAAATGATCTTTCATTGGCCACCATAAACTTGCGCCAATACCCTCGCATGCGACGCCCACCCACGGACGTTTTAAACTGTCTTGTGTAAATACCCAGCCACCATCCCAAGGAGCTTTTTTTGCAATGATTGGATTGCCTTCGTAGAAAACTGTAACAACGTGAGATTCATTTTTAATTAATTCAGTTGGAAAGAAAACAAAAAAAGCATTACCTTCTCTTTTATACGCAAGCTTTGTCTTGCCTGAAAAAACAGAATCAATAATTAAGTTGCTAAAAAGATCTAATTGAATTTGAGAAGTATTAGACACTACATTGAAAAAAATATCATTTGAACCCTGAATAAATTTATTAGTAATATCAACCTTCAACGATAAGTTATAATAGGTAACATCAAAACACGTGCGATTAATAGATAAGCCGCCTCTTAACGAGTCTTGATGTGTATATATTTTTTGTGAATAGGAAGAATGTATGGTACAGAAAAAACCAATAAATAAAAAAACAATGAACCGATGCATGACTTATTTTTTACGAATAAGATTCAATAAATCTTTTTGAATGCCCCAGTCATGCGCAATTTTTAGCATGGCTGTAGCCTCCATTTCACTGATAAACCCCTTTTTTACCGAAGCTTGCCAAACAGTGCTTAAATACCAAAGTTTTTTCTCTGGTGTTATGCTATCTATTGCATCTTTAAACCAAGTTTGAATTTTTTCATGGGCGCTATAATAATCATTATCAAGCATTGTATAAGCCCAGTTTAGTTCTTCTTCAGCCCCATATTGATTTGCTAAATCTGCCAATAATTCTTTTTCACCTTCATCAAGTCCATGATAGTTGAAAATAATTAAATGCAGCAAGAGTAATATTTTCTTTTCTTCGGATAACATAAAAGTACGAACGCTCTACTACAAAGTTAAAAAAACGTATTAGTTTTCAAAGGATTTTATTTAAACCATCAATCTCAGAGTTATCTCATCTGCAAGGAGTTTGCCTTTTGTTGTTAATTTGTAAATATCATTTTCTTTGACAATAAAACCATTTTGACAGAACGAATCTAATAATTGGTTGATTTTTAACAAATTTACAGATTTGAATAGGGCAATTTCTTCTTGCTTGATTCCCCATTTTGTTCGCAATCGCGTTAAAATATACTCATTATATTGATCGTCTTCACTTAACGATTCTACAGTATAAACACTTCCAAAGGAGGGGGTGTTAAGATATTTAATATATAATGGGTTACTGCTGATATTATATTGTCGGGTTTCTCCATTATAAGAATGTGCTCCCGGGCCAATTCCAATATAGGGCGTTCGTTTCCAGTAGCTACTATTATGTTTGGATTCAAAAGTCGGCTTGCAGAAATTCGAAATCTCGTACTGCTCATACCCTGCATCTTTCATGGCCTCCATCAAAATCAGCATGTGTTGTTCAATTGTTTCTTCGTTATTTAAATCAATAAGTCCCTTTTCAACCAGGTTTCCTAAGGCAGTCTTCTCTTCAATCGTTAAACAATAGGTCGAAACATGAGTAATATTTAAGCCAATGGCTGTATTGATCTCCTTTCGCCATGCTGTTGCATCCAGATTTGGCAGGCCATAGATTAAGTCTATTGAAATATTGTCGAATCCATATTCCTTGGCGAGTACAATGCTATTCAAAGATTCCGCACTGGTATGATTTCTATTCATCCATTTTAAATAGTGATCTTGAAAGCTTTGAACTCCTATACTAAGCCGGTTAATGCCAAATGCTTTCCATGAGGCTAACGAGTTAGAGCTAATATCTTCGGGGTTTGCCTCTAAAGTAATTTCTGCTGTTTTTGATAGGGTGTAGTGAGCTTGGATAGATTGGAATATACTGGACAATTGATCAGTGTTCAGTAGCGACGGTGTTCCTCCTCCAAAATAAACAGTTTCGACAATGGGGTTATTCAGATAATGTTTTTTTTTCTCCAATTCTAAACAAATAGAATCGATCATTTTATTTATGTCTTTCATAGATGTCGAAAAATGGAAGTTGCAATAATTACAAGCTTTATGGCAATATGGTATATGTATATATATGCCCGACATCGTTAGTATAAATAATGGGTTTGTTACTATCTTTCGTAAAAATAAGTCATTTGCACAAACTATTTACCATATTAGGAATACTTCTTTGTACGGCAACAAACGCATTGGGACAAGATTGGTCATTAAATATTTATAATGATGATGCATCTGAAAATTTCAAGCCGGTTAAATACGAGCATGTATTAAGAGATTCATTGGGGGTATTGAGAGAAATACATGTATACATTCTAAAATTACATGAACTGTCATTTTTAGAAGCGGCGATGGATTCGGTCGTATACAAGAATAAACAAGTGGAAGCTTTTGTGCATGTTGGATCCAAACATAACTGGAGTATTCTGCATAGCGGCAATGTACCTGATGAATATCTTTACAAATCCGGGTACAAGCAAAAGTTTTATTCTAAAACACGATTTAGTTATAAAGAGCTGGCATCACTGGAAAATAGAATTATTAAATATTCTGAAAATAGTGGCTTCCCATTTGCACGCATTGAATTAGATTCTATACAACTGACAGAATCATATTTTAGTGCAACATTGGATTATCAATCCGGCCCGCTCATACGCTTTGATACCGTAGCACTTGTCGGATCAGCAAGGGTTAAAAGAAAATATATAGAAAGTTATTTGGGCATTACACCAGGTGCGCTGTATAATCAGCAAAAGGCTCAAAATCTGGAACGTCAACTAAAACAATTACAATACTTAAAGGTAGTAAAGGCGCCGGAAATTTTTTTCTCAGCCGGCAAGGCCCAGCCTGTCTTATTTGTGAATGTTAGAAAGTGTAATCAGTTAGATGGTTATATAGGGTTTCAACCCAATTCAAGCTCTTCAAAAAAAATGCTTTTGACAGGAGAGTTTAATATGAATTTGAAAAATTTATTGCAATCAGGCAAAGAGTTGTCTGTACAGTGGAAACGGTTTGATGTACAGTCGCAATTATTGAAAACGTCCTATCTACATCCTCGGCTTTTTCATTCTAATATAGATATTAAATTAAATTTTAACTTATTGAAACAAGATACTTCATTTTTAACACTTGACAGGAATGCAGCTATTTACATGGGATTAAATGCAACGTCCAAAATAAAATTTTTTGCAGGTCTTAAATCTAATACAGCCTTAGGTAGCACTCAAACAAATAGCAACGAAGGAAATAATTATGATTTTAAATTTTTCAATTACGGAGTAGGATATACTTTAATGACGCTCGATGATATATTTTATCCAATGAAAGGATGGAACGTTACAATTGATGTTTCAACCGGGAATAAAAAGATACTCAATTACGAATCATTGAGTACTGACATTGCTATTCCAACAAGTGCTATGCAATGGACTGGAGAAACAAGTGTGCAGGCATTTATCCGAGTAGGTAAAAAAGCGACCTTGTTAAATCAATTTCAAGGAGGTACTGTACAAAGTCAAAATTTAGTATTGAGCGACTTGTATAGAGTGGGTGGTTTGAAAACGTTAAGAGGGTTTAATGAGAATAATTATTATGTATCAGACTATGCTATCTATACTCTGGAATACAGATATTTTACAGATGAATCTTCGTATGTAATGCTTTTTGCGAATCAAGCTTATGTCCACAATAAGCTTAATGGTGATTATACCGATTGGCCAATCGGATTTGGAACAGGTATCAGCTTCAGTACAAAGGCCGGGATTTTCCAGTTCATTTATGCGCTTGGATATGCAAAAGATCAACCTCTAAGTTTAAATCTTTCAAAAATTCACTTTGGTTTAGTCTCAAGGTTCTAGTTTTTCGTATATCTTGCAAAAAGTTTCAAAATGATTTTATTTTATTCCATATTAACGTTTTTCTGGGCATTTTTTGTCGCACTCTTTGCAATCCCTTCAATTATTCAGGTTGCCCATAAAAAGCAACTATTAGACATTCCGAGCAACAGAAGATTACATATTACGGACACACCGAGACTTGGGGGCTTAGCAATATTTGCGGGCTTCATATCATCATTAATGCTTTTTGGAGAGATTAATCACAGTATTCAAAAACTTATCGCATCCACAATCATTATTTTTTTTATTGGACTAAAAGATGATATGGTATCAGTGTCAGCTTTTAAAAAATTTTTTGTTCAAATATTGGCAGCCAGTATTATTGTGTTTCTGGGAGATATTCGAATTGGAGATTTTTATGGTTTATTAGGCATAACAGAATTACCAGAAGGTATTAGTTATTTGTTTACGTTAGTTGTAGTACTTGGTATAACAAATGCTTTTAATTTAATAGATGGATTGGATGGATTAGCAGGAACCTTGGCGCTATTGGCTTGCGTGATATATGGAGGAATGTTTTTGTTTTTAGGAGGAGCAGAATATAACCCCGAATTATTAATGTGTTTTTGTTTGGCGGGATCAGTACTCGCATTTTTAAAGTACAATATTTATAAAGCAGAAATATTTATGGGAGATACAGGTTCGCTAATATGTGGGTTTATTATAGCCTTTTTTGCAATTAAGATAATTTCTATAAATCAAGTAACAGGAGGAGATCACGCATCGATGCCTATTTTTGCTATGGCACCTATAGTTTTACCTGTTGCTGATACCTTAAGAGTTTTTGCAATAAGATTATTTAGTGGCAATAGTCCTTTTTCACCTGACAATAATCATTTGCACCATCGATTAAGTAGATTAGGTATAAAATCATTAGGCATTGTGTTTTTGTATTGCGCCTATACAATCTTGAATGTGCTTGTTTTTATTAATTTGAAGAATGTTAATTCTACAATATTGGTGTTTGCAATGTATACAATAATCTTTTTAATTATGTTTGTGGTTGAGTTTCTGTACAACAGAAAAATTAAATTGAACAACTGCTAATGAGATTTATTTTCATAACGATTCTGCTAATTTTCTGCATGAAAAGTAATGCGGAAACAGGTAAATATATTGTCGTTAAAGATTTAAGTAACGATTGGCAGGTATATGATAAATATTACCAATCCTACATTCCATTATTAGATAAGAAAACTTCAATTCAAAACGGAGGTGTTTTTTTACACAATAATATTGGTTCAGAATATTATGTCTCGTTTTATTCGACACGAGGATTAACCTTGTTTGTTGAGAATAAGCTTATTTATAAGCATGCTACAAATAAAGATCCATTCAGGGCTCGCATAGCTGTCCAAAGCATAAGCAAATTTCAATCTCAGGATCAATATTTATTATTGTTTTATAATGCGACATCGCGCTTATACACTGATTCTTTGAGCTTACAGATGCTGCTTCCGAGTACCTACCAAGAAACGAAAGATAGCTGGGCACAAGTTTCTTTACTGCGATCTAATATTTATTATAGAAATGTTTTTATCTTTTCAATTTTATTGTTTTGTGTGATTCTTGTATTGTATAAATTTATTTTCATGAAAGGCCGAACGCTTATTAATATTGGGCTTGACAGAAATACTGAATTATTATTGCTGGATAGAAGTGGAATGATGTCGATAACATTGATTGTTATCAATTCACTCTTATATATGATTATCTATTATATATTACTTAGAGATGATGCAGTATATTTTAATTTCCCATTCAAATTCCCGTTCAGTTCCAGTATTGGCTCATACATTTATTATCTGTTTTCCACATTCGCATTAATGCAGGTTTTGAAAATTATTTATATAAAAGTAATTAATGAATTGACATTCCCTTCAGGTGTTTCGCCGTTACAAAATTACTTACTATTGAATTATTTATTCCAGGCAGGTTTATTTATTCTTCCCGTACTACTTTTTTCAATTGCCTTATTACCAATATCTTATGTTCATCATATGGCAAGCTATGCAACATTATTCTTTTTTATAATACTTGTTATAATTTCATTATTAACAAGTTATATGATTTACTCTAGGTCTGAACTTAGAAATATTTATTTATTTTCGTACATTTGCACCGCTGAAATAGTACCCCTAATAATTGCGTATAGATTTTTATTAGGTTAGCAAAATCAGAAAGGTAAATTCCATTAAGAATACCATGAGTGAAATTAAGGCAAAAGACAAACAGGTAAAAGACAGTAGATTTAAGAAGGTTAGTACCATTCTGGTTTCTCAACCAAAACCAACAGACGATAAATCGCCTTATTATGTGTTGGCTGAAAAATATAATCTAAAAATTGATTTTATCCCTTTTATTCAAATTGAACAGGTTGAGTTAAAAGAATTTAAAAAGCAAAAAATAGACATACTATCTCATACAGCGGTAATATTTACAAGCCGCAATGCGATAGATAATTTTTTTAGAATATGCGCTGAAGCAAAAATTGAAGTGCCAGCTGAAATGAAGTATTTTTGTATTACAGAGCAAACAGCAAACTATTTACAGAAATATATCGTAATCAGGAAACGTAAGATCTTTGTTGGCAAAAAGACAGCAAAGGATTTAGAAGAAGTAATCAAGAAACACAAAGCAGAAAAATTTCTTTATCCATGTTCGGACATAAGAAAAGATGACATGCCAATGTTTTTATCACAAAACGGATTTTCATTTTCTGAAGCGGTTTTTTATAAAACAGTGGCCAGTGATTTATCGCATTTGGCAAATGTTAATTACGACATGATCACGTTCTTTAGTCCTTCAGGTATCAGTTCATTGTATGTAAATTTTCCTGATTTTGAACAGAAGGGGACTAGAATTGCAGCATTTGGGCCAACTACTGCAAAAGCAGTGCTTGACGCAGGCTTAATTTTGGATGTTGAGGCACCTTTGCCAAATGCGCCTTCAATGACGGGAGCAATAGAATTGTATATTAAAAAGGCTAATAATATTAAATAAATACAATTGTTTTACAAAAAAAGGAAAAAAATTGTAACCTTATTCCTTTGAATCATGTATGAATTCTGTAGATTTGTTTAGATTTAGATAAACTTACTGCTATTAATTTCAGTCAATATCAATACATATAACTATATATGAGAAAAATCAGTCGTCTTCTTTTCATTTTTTTAGCAACTCTTTGCTTAGAACTTCCTGCATTTTCGCAGCAAGATGCCCAGTTTAGCCATTATATGTTTAATTCTATGTATTATAACCCTGGTTATGCAGGTTTAGAAGGAAATACTCGTTTCACTGGAATTTTTAGAAAACAGTGGTTAGGTTATTCATCCAGTTCTGATGCACCCGGTGGGACTTCTCCAACAAGTGCAGTAATGACGGCATCAACGTTGCTTCCATTCTTTAAAAAAAGCACAGGGGCAGGTTTAAATTTCTTATATGATTCAAAAGGACCTATCAATACGACTGAATTACAACTTTCATTAGCATATCATTTTAAGATTAAAACAGGCAAATTAGGCGTTGGTTTAAGATCTGGATTTAGATATGAAAATTTAAACAGTAACTGGTATAATGTAATTGACAAAGATGATCCAATATATAAATCATTGATATCAAGCCCTTCAAGTCAAATGAAAGCGGATGTAGCTGCTGGTTTATATTGGCAAACACCTAAATATTATATTGGCGTTAGTGCTTCTCACTTTACCGGAACAAAATATACATACGGAATTGATACCTCAATAGCTTCCAAATTAAGCAGCCATATGTATGCAACTGCCGGATATACATTTAATCTGAGTGGGGGCATGATTAAATTGACTCCAAATGCATTTTTTCAAACAGATACAAAAAACTACACATATTTGTTCGGTGCTATGGTTACCTATAATGACAAATTTTATGGTGGAATCAGTGCTAGAGAGTCTGTTGCAAACAAAGAAGTTACTCAAGGTGGAAGTACAATAGCAAACGATGATATTATTTTCCTTATTGGTATGAATTTAATGAAAAATAAGGAGGGGACGAATGCTTTGAGAATCGGTTATGCATTTGATTATGTAACGAGTGGTACACAGGCTAAAACAAAAACTTCACATGAGATCATGCTATCTTATGTAATTCCTTCACCATGGTTGGCTGCTAAGCCTATTGTTCGTACACCTAGATACAGACAAGAAGAATATTAATTTATTTGCTAACTCATACTATCTGAGTTAGTTATGCAATTAAATAAAAATTGTAGTAAACTTATTATTAATTGCATAAAAATAATAATTGATTAATATTTGCGTTAGTTCAACAAAAATACTAGTTTAGAGATTCTGTTTCGGAAGAAATGGACTTCAGGAAAATACTTTAACGGGAAACAATAAATTAAAATTGGGATTATGAATAAAGTCAGTGTTATCGGAAAGCGCTTTGCGATCTTAGCATCTTTAGCAGGTCTTTTTATGACTCAAAGCTGTAGCAAAGGTCCTACAGATGGAGGAGGAGATCTTATCGGTGTAGAAGGTAGAGAGTCTTGGGTACAAACAGTGCCTTATGGTATGGTTGTATGCCCTTCAGGTACTTTTCACATGGGTCAAGCGGATCAAGATGTTCCTGCAACTCAAATAAACTTAAACAAGCAAGTAACAATTGGTGGATTCTACATGGATGAAACTGAAATTACTAACAATGAGTATCGTCAATTCATGAATGTTATGCTAGAAGATTCTGTAGCTACATTAGGAGAAGACTATATCATGGCTGAACTATATCCTGATACAACAGTATGGGTTAGAGATTTCTCTCACCATATGGGTGACCCAATGATGGAATACTACTATGCACACCCTGCATTTGATGAGTATCCAGTTGTTGGTGTTGACTGGTGGGCTGCGAAATACTTCTGTGAATGGAGAACTCAGCACATGAATAACTGGAGAGCTGAAAACGGTTTATGGCAAATGCCACGTTTCAGATTACCATCTGAAGCTGAATGGGAATATGCTGCTCGTGGTGGTCGTGATATGGCTAAATATCCATGGGGTAACCCGTACATTCGTAACTCAAAAGGATGTATGCTAGCAAACTTTAAACCAGGTAGAGGTAACTATTATGATGATGGATTTATGTATTCATCTCCGGTTGCATCATATTTCTCTAATGATTTCGGTTTGTATGATATGGCAGGTAATATTTCTGAATGGTGTGAAGATGCATATTATGATGCAGCAGTACCTATCGTTTGGGATTTGAATCCAACTTATTACAATGACGATGAAGCTAGAAAAATAATCCGTGGCGGTTCATGGAAAGATATTGCATACTATCTTGAAACAGGTACAAGAACATTTGAATACCAAGATACAGCTAAATCTTATATTGGTTTCCGTACAGTAATGACATACCTAGGTCGTTCTTCTGGTTACGAATTCTAATTTATCCGAGTAATTAATTAAACTGAACATAAACTACAAATTGTTAAACTTTAAACTTTTGTTACTAAAATGAGCAAGAAAGGCGAAAATTTATTAGAAGACGTGATCATGCCTAAGGTATATGGTCTAGGTGCTGCGGTTGTTATTATTGGTGCATTATTCAAAATCATGCACTGGCCATTTGCTGGTCCGATGTTGGTTGTTGGTTTGGGAACTGAAGCAGCTATCTTTGCTATCTCTGCATTCCAAAAGCCTCACAAAGATCCAGAATGGTCTAGAGTATATCCTCAATTAGCAGAAGATTTTGATGGCGATGACGATGAGCCTGCTACTGCTACTGGTACTGTTGCTAAATTAGATGATATGTTGGCTTCTGCTAATATCAACCAATCAGTAATCGGTCGTTTAGGTGAAGGCTTGAATAGCTTAAGCACAAACGTATCTAAAATGGCTGATTTATCTGACGCTACTGTTGCTTCAAGTGAATATACTTCAGCTGTTAGAGGTGCTACTGGTTCATTAAACAAAATGAACGATGCATATTCTAAAACTGCAGAAGCTATGTCAGGTATGGCTAGTGCATCTGTAGATGCTCAAGGTTACCACGAACAAGTTCAAAAAATCACTAAAAACTTAGGTGCATTGAACGCTGTTTATGAAATGGAATTATCTGATGCAAACAATCACTTACGTGCAATGAACAAGTTCTACGCTAACTTGTCTTCTGCAATGGAAAATATGGCTGATGCATCTCGTGATACTCAAGCTTTCAAAGAAGAATTAGGTAAATTGTCTAAAAACTTGACTTCATTGAACGGTGTATATGGCAACATGTTAACTGCAATGAGAGGTTAATTCATACCTGGTAATTAGTTTTAATTATTAAAAATCATCTTATAAAAATATAACTATATGTCGGGAGGTAAAGAAACACCAAGACAGAAGATGATCGGTATGATGTACCTTGTATTGACAGCTTTGTTGGCTCTACAAGTAAGTTCTGCGATCATGGAAAAATTCATCTTCTTAGATGAAAGCTTAATGTACGCTGTTGGTGCAGCAGATAAAAATAACGCTACTACAGTTCAGAAAATCGACAAAGCGGTTGCTGATGGTGGTGGTAAGGATAAAGCCGTTTCAGATAAAGCCGTTCAAGTTAGAACAGCTACAGCTAAAATGATCGACGAGATGAATGGTCTTCGTAAAGAAATGATCATTGCATCTGGTGGTTACGAAGATGACGGTGTAACTTACAAAGGCGGTAAAGAAGAAGAAGCTATTGCTCGTTTAATGGTAGGTACTGAAGGTTCAAAAGGTGGTAAAGCATATGCTCTACAAACTAGCTTGAACAAATTCGGCCAAGAAATTTTACCTGGAATTGTAGGTAAAGACATGCCAAAAGTTAAAATAGCAATGGATGGCAAAGAAGATCCAAAATATGCTAAAAAGCCAGATCAGAAATCTAAAGATTTCGGTAAATTAAACTTTGCTGAAACTCCTTTAGTTGCTGCTCTTGCTGTAATGGCAACGTTTGAATCTGAAGTTAAGAAAATCGAAACTCAAGCGTTAGATTTATTAGCTGCGCAAGTTGGTGCTGCGGATTTGAAATTCGATAACGTGTTCCCTGTAGCTGTTGCTAAATCAAGCACAGTTGCTGCTGGTACTGATTACGAAGCTGATTTATTCTTAGCTGCATCTTCTTCTGCTGTAAATCCTACAATGAAAAGAAATGGTGCTTCGGTACCAGTAGAAAAAGGCAGAGGTAAAATTAAATTCAGAGCAGCAGCTTCTAGCTACGATGCTGAAGGTAATTCAAAACAAAAATGGACTGGTGCTATTACAATCAATACAAAAGGGAAAGATACTACTTTCACTCAAGCATTTGATTATGTAGTTGCTAAACCGGTTATTCAAATCCAATCTGCATCAGTTAACGCACTTTATTTACGTTGCGGAAATGAATTAAGTGTACAAGTTCCTGCATTGGGTGCTACATACAATCCTTCATTTTCAGCATCTGGTGCTACTTTAAAACCAATGGGTAAAGGTTCTGTAGTTGTTATTCCTAACAACCCAACAGGTGTTAAATTGAACGTTGCTAGTGGCGGAAGTCCTATTGGATCTGTTGACTTTAAAGTTAGAGGTATCCCTAAGCCTACAATACAGGTTTTGAGTGGTGGTAAAGAACTTGATCAGAAGAATGGTGTTGCTGCACCAGGTCCAAGATCTATTCAGATCAAAGCGAAAGCTGATGAATCTTTCTCTGCATTCTTACCTAAAGATTCTCGTTATACAGTTACAAAATGGAATGTAATGTTGGCTAGAGGTAAAAGACCTGTAACTCAACAATCTTTCACAACTGAAATGGCTACGTTAAGCAGTATTGCATCGCAAGCTCAAGCTGGTGACCGTTTGATCATTGAAGTTCAGGATGTATATCGTACGAACTTCTTAGGTGAAAAAGAAAAAGTAAACATTGGTACTCCAATCTTTACTGTTCCAATTCAGTAATATTTAAAATATTATACTTATGAATAAATTAAGTGTTATCGTATCCGTTATCTTCTGTGCATTGGCTTCTATAGCTAATGCACAAGAGACACCTGCTAAACAATGGGAAGACCCATATGCTACAGGATTCAATAAATACTCTGTGCGTCCAATTCATACATCAGATATCATGTATAAGAAGACCGTTATCAGAGCATTAGACTTGAGAGAGAAACAAAATTTACCTTTGTTCTCTAGAAACAGAGAATTCTCAAGATTAATAATCGATGCTACATTAGCAGGACTTATTACTCCTTATGCTAATGATTCATTAGGAAATGGTCAACAGTTGTCTATGGATGATTTCAATGCGGCATTAGTTATGCCAAGTGATGCTCCAGCATATACACCTGAAGACACATTGATGATGTTCCAAAACGAAGATTACTCTTATAGAGCAACTTCTGTTGGTGGAGACAAATTCTTCCCTACGGATATTTATCAATTGGAGATTAAAGAAGAATGGTTATTTGACAAACAACGTTCAAGACAATATTTCGATATTGATGCCATCACTCTTTACATCCCTGCTGATAAAAACATCAAAGGTATTCAGTATGTTTTAGCATCGTATTCTTATAAAGAACTTTGTGAAAAGTTGTTTAAGGATAACCCTAAAGCTATCTGGTTCAATCCAGAAAATGAAAGAGAGCATAAAAATCTTGCTGATGCATTTGATCTAAGATTATTCAGCTCTTACATCATTAAGGTTTCAAACCCTAAAGACAGTTATTTAACTGATATTTATGGTGGTGATCAACAAAAAGGTATCATGGCTTCTCAGTGGGCAGCATTTGAACTTTTAGAGTACGAACACAATCTTTGGGAATTTTAATTCTATAACAGATACGATAACCCTGTTATTCATATAAAACAAAAAGAGGTGCTAATAATTTAGCACCTCTTTTTGTTTTATAAAACTTGACAAATAAGAGTTATTTTCAATCTGTTTTAAGGCCTAATTGATCAAATACTTGTTTTGCTTTTGTGGCGCCTACAATTTGTACGAGTTCTGAGAAAGAGGCCTCTTTCATTCTCTTAAAAGATTTAAAATGCAGTAAAATCTTCTTTTGTGTTGCCGGCCCAATGCCTTCTAGTGAAGCAAATTGAGATTTAATCATTGTGTCCGCACTTCTTTTCTGGCGGTGAAATGTAATAGCAAATCGATGGGTTTCATCCCTGATCTGTTGGATTAATTTTAATGATTCGGATTTTTTATCTAAATACAGAGGATCATTATCACCCGGAAAGAAAAGCTCTTCCAGGTTTTTTGCAATGCTTACAATGGGTATCTGTCCGTAAATCCCCAGGTCTTTTAAAGCCTGACAAGCGAACGATAGTTGACCTTTACCTCCATCTATGACAATCAAGTTGGGAAAAGGTATAGCCTCTTCCTGCATGCGCTTATAGCGTCTGTGAACGATCTCATACATGGATGCAAAATCATTCGGCCCCACAACTGTTTTTATATTAAAATGCCTGTAATCTTTCTTAGATGGTTTGCCATTTTTATAACAAACCATAGCCGCAACCGGATTTGTTCCTTGAATATTTGAGTTGTCAAAACACTCAATATGGAGAGGCAGATCTTTCAATGATAGGTCCGCTTGCATTGTTTTTAATATGCGCAATTCGGGTTTCTCTTTCTTATTCTCATCGTATCGGGTAAGTGTATGCCAGGCATTTTTCAAGGACAGGTCGATCAGTTTTTTTTTATCCCCCCTTTGCGGAACGCTTACTTTACAATAGTTGGATAGGATGGGTAATTCAATATTGCAGATTATTTCTTTGCTCGAATCCCAGCCTTGTTCATGAATCATAAACAAAGCATGCATTAATAATTCTTCATCCGTTTCTTCAAGCACAGCTTTCAACTCTATGGTTCTTGTTCGAACAATAGATCCATGAAAGATGCTCATAAAATTCACTGCAGCCCTGTGCTCTCTTTTGACGAAGGTGTAGACTTCTAAATCGTTTATATCCGGATTTACAATCAAGCTACTTTTTTCTAAGCCTGCAACAGAATCAAAGCGCTCTTTTAAGAATTGAGCTTTTTCAAATTGCATCTCTGAAGCTGCCTGATGCATTTTTTCATGGTAATACTTTTTAACAGAAGAAAAATTACCTTTTAGAATATTTCGTACTTGCGAAATCGCTATCTCATATTCTTCTGCACTTTGTTTTCCTTCACAAGGACCTTTACAATTCCCTATGTGATACTCTAGGCAAACTTTAAATTTTCCTGAAGAGACATTTTTAGGGGATAAATTAAGGTCGCATGTGCGAATAAAAAAAGTTTTTCGTAATGACTCAACTAGCGCAACCATAGCACGCCCACTCGTGTAAGGACCGAAAAATTCACCATTCTTTTTTTCGATTTTTCGAGTTGTTATTAGAGTAGGAAAATCTGTAGAGGTTAGACAAATAAAGGGATAGGTCTTATCATCACGAAGCAGAACATTGTATTTAGGTTTGTTCTCTTTAATTAGATTGTTCTCTAACAAAAGCGCTTCGTATTCTGAATTTACTAAAGTATATTCTGCATGATGGATCTTACGAACCATGCTGCGCGTTTTTTGATCTAGATTTTTTTTATTCGTAAAGTAATTCGAAACTCTTTTACGAAGGCTTTTGGCTTTACCAACATAAATCAATTCTTGTTCCTGGGAATAAAACCTATATACACCAGGTGATAAAGGAAGTTCTCTTAATAATGCACGTATAGATTCTTTGTCAAGCATACATTACGCAATCAAAAATCTTGTATTACTTGTTTTTTATTTGTTGGATTTGCGTTGCCCGTATTTGAACGCTGCATGATAGAATCACTCTTAACTTTCTTGCAGTTTATTTCTACACTCAGCGGATTTGCAGGCATTGGAAAACGTTCTTTAACAATACCGGTTTTCGGATCATTATAAACACTATTCATGAAGATAGCCCAGATAGGCATTGCCATTCTGGCTCCTTGACCATCGTTCATACTTCTGAAGTGAATACTTCTATCATCTCCACCAACCCAGACACCCGTTGCAAGCTGTGTTGTAATCCCAACAAACCATCCATCAGAATAGTTTTGAGTAGTGCCGGTTTTGCCACCAATTTCTGCTCCATTCCATAAGAGTCCATATTTATTTAATCCTAAAGCAGTACCACCTTTTTCCTCTGTAGCCCCTTTCAACATGTGAACCATTAAATATGCAGTCTCTTCGCTTAGCGCCTCTCTTCTTTTGGGAACAAACTCCTGCAATACGTTGCCGTTTTTGTCTTCAATCCGGGTAATGAATAGTGGTTCGGTCCAAACACCTTGATTTACGAATGTACTGTATGCGCCTACCATGTCGTATAACGAAACGTCGAATACGCCAAGGCATAATGCAGGTACTGGTTCAAGAGGTGTTGTTATACCCATGCGCTGCGCATAACTTACAACTGCCTGAGGCCCCACTTTTTTAACAAGGTTCGCTGTAATACTGTTGATGGAGTTTGCCATTGCTTTTCGAATTGTAAACATTTCTCCGCTATATACCCCGTCACTGTTTTGCGGTGTCCATGTTTCATTATCAACCCCTGTTTCAAATGTTACAGGCAGATCAGGTAGTTCGTAACAAGGACTATAGCCTAGGTCAAGAGCGGCAGTATATACAAAAGGTTTAAAGGTCGATCCTGGCTGACGTGTCCCTTGTTTTACATGGTCGTATTTGAAATGCTTATGATCAATACCTCCAACCCAAGCCTTGATATAGCCCGAATGCGGATCCATTGAGAGCATGCCTGCATGCAAAAAATGCTTGTAGTAACGAATGGAATCCATTGGACTTAGCATGGTGTCAATCTCACCTTTCCAGCTAAAAATACGCATCGGCAATTTTCGGTTCATCGCTGCCCAGACTTTGACAGTATCTCCATCGTAAATGTCTTTATACATTTTCCAACGTTCTGTTGTTTTTGCTACACGCTCAATGAAATTGGGTATTTCTTTCATCTCTTCATCTCGCCATGGTGTTTTGTTTTTCCAGTAAGTAAAAAATTTGCTTTGAAGGTAAGCCATATGTTCTGCCACAGCAGATTCGGCGTGAGTTTGGATTTTGGAATCGATCGTGGTATAAATTTTTATTCCATCTTCATACAAATCAATATTGCGATCGGCGCACCAGCGCAACAAATATCTTGTTATATAACTTCTGAAATAAGTAGCAGAGCCTTTGTTGTGATTCTCAACTTCATACTTTAAATTAAGAGGTTGGCTTGATAAGGAAGACTGTTGAGCCGCACTTATAAATGAATATTTTTCCAACTGTTCCAACACGGTATTTCTTCTTGCGAGTGCATTGTCCGGATTGTAAATAGGACTGTAATATGTCGGAGCCTTTAAGAGCCCAACAAGCACAGCTGCTTGATTTATAGAAAGACTATCCTGAGGAATACTATAAAATGTTTGAGCCGCCGTTGCAATACCAAATGCATTACTTCCAAAATCTACCGTGTTTAAATACATGGTAATAATTTCTTTCTTTGTATAAGAACGTTCGATCTGAACAGCCGTAATCCATTCTTTTGTTTTATTGATTACAAGTTTTAGTTTGTTATTTGATTTTGACAAACCTCCTTCATATTTTTCGCCTCTAGTTTTAAATAAATTTTTGGAAAGTTGCTGTGATATAGTACTAGAACCACGTTTGTCACCTTTGAACAAATACCATAAAATAGCAAAGCTTCCCTGTAAATCGATACCAGAATGTTTTTCAAATCGAATATCTTCTGTTGCAATAAGTGCATTGATTAAATTTGGAGATATTTTTTCGTAAGAAATATTTGTCCTGTTCTCCCTGTAGTATTTACCAATAATTACGCCGTCTGCTGTATAGAGTTCAGACGATAAATTTGTTTTAGGGTTTTCAAGCGTTTCCAGATTTGGCATTGGGCCGAACCAATCCCCTGTATTGGAGGAGACCATATAAAACCATAGCCACATAAAGGCAAGGCCTGTAATAGATCCAATCCAAAAGAGAGCAATTGTTAAACGGATAATTTTATTTTTCATTCGGTTAAAATTTCAATAAGTTGATCGTACTTACTTTTGTTCCAATGATGGAGGCTCAGCTTGATTCGAGTCAGGCGGAGTTATTTCGGTTGCATCAGCAGGTAGAGGTGAAGCTTTATCCTGTTGTGCTTCACTAGCCTCAGGATCTTTAACGGGTATTACCCCTTTTTGGCCAATCGCTTTCGATAAATCTTCTACTAAAGGCAATAATTTACTTTCAGGAAATTGTTCTGTAAATATTTTTATTTCTTCTTGAGTCTGCTCAGCCGGTTTTCCTGTCTTAACTGTGCAAAGAATTTTAATATACGCCAGCTTATCCAATATATCACTATCCGGATACTTAGCCATAATGCTGGAGGCTACAGAATCAGCAGTAAAGAACTTATTGCTTTTATACAAGTCGTATACATTTCTGTAGTCCGCTTCTGCATTTTTATTAGCAATTTTTGTATCTCTATAATAATTCGGATTGCGAATTAATTTAGAATAAATAGAGTTCGGATGTTTAGTGAATAATAAGTCTTTATAGTATTCAACTTTCTTTGTGTCTTTCTTTTCTTTATATATCAAATATAAATTGTATAACACTTCAGGCTCATATTCGGTTTTAGGATAACGTTCCAATAGTTTGTTGTATGTACGTATGGCACGATCAGTCTCATCTAATTTATGGTTATAAATATTCGCCACTTGAAAAAGTGCATCTTCGATTTTTTTATTCGCTTCAGCTTTTTGTTTGTCGGTGTATGGAATATCTGTTAAATATTTTTTTCGATCTATTTTTAATGTAGTAATGTCACTTTTTTCCCGCTCAGCAATTTTATCAGGATTGCCTTTTGATTTAGTAGTATCTTTCGGCGCATCTGCATCAAAATCTATTACAGCTTCCTTCTTGGATCGGCGCCAATGATCTTGCAGTTTTCTATCTCCCCACTTCCGTGTAAATTCTATTTGACCATCTTTTACTGCTGTTGCATTTGAAAAATACCAACTGACAGCACTTGGGTCTCCATTAGCTATTGCGCCGACAGGTGTATTGGCCGCATTGGCTGCTGCATTGGCAGCATTCTCCTTTTGTTTTTTCAGAGCCAATTGTTTTGCTTGATAAGCAGCTTGCTCTCGAGCAATAATTGTATCAATTAACTTGTTTAATGAGAGAGTGTCTAATTTTGCAACGGCTAATAAACTATCTTGTCGTTTAATAGTATTTATGTGTTTAACAAATTCATCCAGAATTTTTTCACGTTTGGATATAAGCGGATAACGTTTATCTTTTTTATTAAATGTTGCTGCGGTGCTGTCATAATAAGCAGCAGCATTTTCGTAATCTTCTAAATCATCGTAGTAAATTTCTGCAAGTTTTAAATACGTAAAGCCTTTTTGAACTCCTCCGGATTTACTTGCTTGAGATGATTTTTTTAAATATTCAATAGCCTTACTTTTATTTTGCTGCTTGTATTCAAACACGGCCATTTCATAGTATATTTTATCTTTATACTCCTCGTTTTTCGGGTCCTTTAAAAGCTTTGTGTAGTACTTATTTAATTTAGCTTTAGAAGATTCATCATTAACATTTGACACTTGATACAAATTCAGCCGTGCCATGAACAGCATTTCATACGGAGGATTTGATTTAACAACTTTATGATAATTTTTGTATGCAGAAGTATCATTGCCATTCAATTGGTAGGTTTGACCAAGAATGAAATACATTCGAGAGCGAATATCTCTCTTTTTTTGAAGTGGCGCAGCTTCTTCAAGCAAAGGGATCATTTCATCATATCGTTCGTAGATCCTTAAATACTCTGCTTTTGTAACATTGAATAAGGCTTTATTTTTAACAGACAGTTCTTTTTGTTTTTCGATGTGGTCACATACCGTCTTTGCATTGTCGTATTGGCCAGCCGCTATATATGCCCGCATTAAATAGATCAAGCCTTCAGTTTTATCATCGTCGTCTTTGCCATTCGCATTCATGTATTTGTATGTATCCATACCCATCTTGAATTGGCCTTTGTACATACGGCAACGTCCTACTAAAATATAGCTATCATCAACATAGTCGCTATTTTTATGTCTTCTGATAGGTATAGAGGCTTTTTTTATAATATCATCCAATTGTGCACTAAGTCCCTTTGTTTTATTCGTATCCAGAGGTGGAATCGGGTGCAGAATGACGTTGTAATTATCTTCTTTTAAATCATAAACTTTTACTTCAACAAGCTTCATGCGTTCTCTCGCCAAAAAAAAAGCATTGTCTCGTGCTAGTAAATTGTGATATGTTCGTGCTACAAATGAGTTGCTTTCCTGACTACATGAAACCGATGTTACTCCAACAGCTAATAAGAGTAAAAAAAAAGTAAATGGTATTGAAACGAGGTGCTTATTTGTATTCATTTAGTCAAAGATAGTAAAACGTATAAGTTTTAACAGATACATTAGAACGATTTTGATAAAAATAGATTGTGTAAAAAAACCTTTCGATGCGGTTAAATAAAGTATTACCTTTGTGTTATGAAAAGCGAACAGGATATTCCGAAAAAATCCTCATTAACAGGATTCTCCAAATATTCTGCTATCGGATTCCAAATGATTGCAACAATCTGTGTTTTTGGCGCCATTGGATGGTGGCTGGACAAGCATTTTGAAGTAAAAGGAAAGTGGAACACTGTTTTTTTTATGCTTTTCGGTGTAATTGGAAGTATTACAAAGTTTATAATAGATGTCATTAATGATCAAAAAAGAGGAGAATAGCTCAATTTTGTCAAACTTCTGGTTTGGCTATACAATCTTGCTAATTCTAACATCCGGTATTGCAATTACCCTTACGTACGTAAAGCCAGCATTTATAAGTAATCATTTTTGGACGATCCAAGGCTTTTTTGGTGTTATTTCAATCTTATCACATGTTATTGCGAATTTGGGCTTAAAAAGCAGAGAAGAATTTCATACATTTTACTTAGGATCCATGGCTGTAAGGTTCATTTGCTCCTTGTTTTTCATTCTATTTAGCATGGTATATCTATCAGGTAATAAGATAACTTACGTAGCGAATTTTTTTATTCTCTACATTCTATATGCTTCATTTGAAATTTATCACTTATTGCGTAACTTGCGCGCCGATTCAAAGAGAAATGGCTACGAAAATTAACAAATTACTACTTATTTTATTGATGTCAATGGCGTCAATAGTGTGTTTCGCGATAAACCCAAACGATCAAATTATTGAGGAAGAAACGGGTCAGGCACAGACTCTATTCAATCCAGGAGAAATGATCATGCACCATATTTCGGATTCTCATGAATGGCATTTCTTCAATACAGAAACATTCCATGCAACAATTCCATTACCAATAATTGTTTATTCTGCAGAGCGAGGTGGTTTGTCAGTTTTCTTATCATCTAAATTTGACCATGGCGACACATACAAAGGCTATGGAATTTTACACGAACATATATTTGCAGTTAATGCGGAAGGTGTAGAAGATAAAACAATTGCCGTATACGATTTTTCAATCACTAAAAACGTTACTTCACTTATATTCAGCGCTGCGTTATTGATTTTCGTTTTCACGTCAGTTGCCAAAGGATATGTTAAAAATAAAGGGAAAGCACCAACTGGAGTTCAGTCATTCTTTGAGCCAATTGTTTCATATGTACGTGATGAAATAGCAATTAAGATGATTGGTCCCAAATACGAACGTTTCATGCCTTTCTTATTAACAGTATTCTTTTTTATATGGTTTAACAACCTTTTAGGTTTATTACCTGGAGGAGCTAACTTAACAGGAAATATTGCAGTAACATTAATGCTTGCAATCATTGTATTCATCATGACACTAATTAACAGTAACGGATATTACTGGAAACACATATTATGGACTCCAGGTGTTCCGCTACCATTGAGAATTATAATTATGCCAATTGAAGTGATCGGTATGATTACAAAGCCATTCTCATTAATGATACGTTTGTTTGCAAACATTACAGCAGGGCACATCATTATATTAAGTTTCATTGGTTTAATTTTCTTGTTTAAGAATATTTATATCGCTCCTTTAAGTGTAGGATTCGGTTTGTTCATGACATTCCTTGAATTGTTTGTTGCACTTATTCAAGCATTCGTGTTTACGTTATTGGCAGCAATGTACTTCGGCTCTGCAGTTGAAGAACATGCGCATGACGATCATGATCACGGACATTAATATCCACTTGTTTTCATTCAATAATAAATAAATACAACTATGTTAAATTCAATTTTATTAGATGGTCTTGCATTAGCAGGTGCTGGTATCGGCGCAGGTGTTGCAGCATTAGCGGCAGGTTTAGGTATCGGTCGTATCGGTAGCAGCGCAGTAGAATCTATTGCACGTCAACCATCTGAGAGTGGAAAAATTCAAACTGCAATGTTGATTGCAGCGGCACTTATTGAAGGTGTTGCTCTTTTCGGTGTAGTAGTTTGTCTATTGATCGCTCTAGCGTAATTGCTTAGAAGTATATTCCGTTGACATTAGGTCTCGGAATATACTTTCTTTATTGAAACATCATTATTTACAATATATATGGCTTTATTAAGTATCATCACACCAGAGTTAGGTCTATTCTTTTGGCAAACAGTAATCTTCCTGGTTACATTGTTCTTATTGTCAAAATTTGCATGGGGACCTATCATGAGCGCTTTAAGAGAGCGTGAAGATTCGATCACAGATGCATTGTCTGCTGCTGATAAAGCGCGTGCGGATATTGAAAAATTACAGGCTACAAATGAAGCATTATTAGTAGAAGCTAGAGCTGAGCGTGATCGTATTCTTGCTGAAGCACAAAAGGCTGCAACAACGATGCTGGAAGATGCCCGTGCTAAAGCAACAACTGAAGGCAATCGTTTAATTGAAGCTGCCCGTATTTCTATTCAAACAGAAAAGAATGCTGCATTGAATGAAGTGAAAAATTACACAGCAACATTAGCACTTGATATTGCTGAAAAAATTCTTCGTAAAGAATTGAGCAATTCAGACGAGCAAAGAAATTTGGTTAACGAATACATCAAAGAAGTTAATCTGAACTAATACGCATCATGAAAGAAACGAGAGTAGCATATCGATATGCAAAATCGCTGGTAGATCTTGCAGCGGAAAAAGGAGTATTGGATCAGGCGAATAGCGACATGAAAGGCATTGAATCTGTTTTCAAACAGAATCATGAATTAGTTGCTGTTATGAAAAATCCAATTATTCAGGGTGAGAAGAAAGCTGCAATTTTACGTGCATTATTTGAAAGCAAAGTAAGTCCGTTTACAATGTCTTTATTGGCATTGCTTACTAAAAAATATAGAGAGAATGTTGTGTTTGAAATTTCTTCAGAGTTTCAAAAACAATACAGAGAGAAGTTGGGAATTAAAATTGTGGAGGTAACAACTACACATCCAATAAATGATGAACAACGTGCTAATTTCAAATCAATCATGGCTTCTAAAGCAAGCAAAGTTGAATTGATCGAAAAATTAGACGAATCCATATTGGGAGGTTTTGTTTTAAGAATGGATGATTTACAAGTTGATGAAACTGTTCGCACAAAGCTGCACTCGATTAAGAATAAATTTACACAACAAGTTATAAATTACTAAGTATTATCATATATGCTAGACGTTAGACCAGATGAGGTATCTGCAGTATTAAGACAGCAGTTATCCAATTCCTTAACCGAAGCTCAATTGGAAGAAGTAGGTACAGTTCTTCAAGTGGGTGATGGTGTTGCTCGTATTTACGGCCTTACAAAGGCTCAAGCCGGAGAATTATTAGAATTTGAAGGTGGCTTAAAAGGAATGGTATTGAACCTTGAAGAAGACAATGTTGGTGCCGTTTTATTAGGTGAATACAGTGCTATCAAAGAAGGTTCTACAGTTAAAAGGAAGAAACAAATTGCATTCGTAAATGTAGGCGAAGGAATGTTGGGACGTGTAGTAGATACACTTGGTAATCCAATTGATGGTAAAGGCCCGATCACTGGCGAATTATATAAAATGCCGATGGAACGTAAAGCTCCGGGTGTTATTTATCGTCAGCCGGTAACAGAACCATTGCAAACTGGTATCAAAGCAATCGATGCAATGATTCCAATCGGTCGTGGCCAACGTGAGTTGATCATCGGTGACCGTCAGACTGGTAAAACAACAGTTGCATTGGATGCAATCATTAATCAAAAAGAATTCTACGATAGAGGCGAACCTGTATTCTGTATTTATGTAGCATGTGGTCAAAAGGCATCTACGATTGCAGGTATTGTTGGCACTCTTGAAAAATATGGCGCAATGGCTTATACAGTGGTAGTTGCTGCTACTGCTTCTGATCCTGCTCCGATGCAATATTTCGCTCCATTCACAGGCGCTGCAGTTGGTGAGTATTTCCGTGATACTGGCCGTCCGGCTTTAGTTGTTTATGATGATTTATCTAAACAAGCAGTTGCTTACCGTGAGGTTTCTCTTTTATTAAGAAGACCACCGGGACGTGAAGCATACCCAGGTGATGTATTCTACCTACACAGCCGTTTGTTAGAAAGAGCTGCTAAAATCAACAAATCTGATGCAATTGCAGCAGCTATGAATGATTTACCAGAATCTTTAAAAGGCGTTGTTAAAGGTGGCGGTTCATTAACTGCATTGCCAATCATTGAAACACAAGCTGGTGACGTTTCTGCTTATATCCCTACAAACGTAATTTCTATTACGGATGGTCAGATATTCTTAGAGATCAACTTATTCAACTCTGGTGTTCGTCCGGCTATCAACGTAGGTATTTCTGTATCTCGTGTAGGTGGTAATGCTCAGATCAAATCAATGAAAAAGGTAGCAGGTACATTAAAGTTAGATCAAGCACAATTCAGAGAATTGGAAGCATTTGCTAAGTTTGGTTCTGACCTGGATGCATCTACTAAATTAACAATCGAACGTGGTAGAAGAAACCTTGAAATCTTAAAACAAGCAGCCTTTTCTCCGGTATCTGTTGAAGAGCAAGTAGCAACAATTTATGTTTCTACAAACGGTTTCATGGATAGTGTATTGGTTAATAAAGTTCGTGATTTCGAAAAAGATTTCTTAACGACATTGAGAACATCTCACAAAGACACGTTGAAAGAAATCAAGTCTGGTAAAATAGACGACGCGATCACAGAAGTATTGAAAAAAGTAGCAAAAGAAGTTGCTGTAAAATATTCTAAATAATTTATGCCTAGCTTAAAAGAGGTACGTAATCGAATAGCTTCTGTAAATTCTACGCAGCAGATCACAAAGGCCATGAAAATGGTATCTGCAGCGAAGTTGAGAAGAGCTCAGGATAGAGCAATGAAGATTCGTCCGTATGCTGAAAAGTTGAACGGTATTCTTCATAACATTTCTGCATCGCTTGAAGATGGCGCAGACAATGTATATGCTGAAGAAAGAGAAATCAAAAAGGCTCTGGTTGTTATTATAACATCTGATAGAGGCTTGGCTGGCGCATTCAACTCAAACATCGTAAAGACAGCGATTGCATTTGTAGAAGAAAAGTATCCTGTACTTGCGGCGGATAAAAAGGTAGACTTTTTATGCATCGGGAAAAAAGGTGCTGAAGCATTTACAAAACGTGGTGAAAATACAAACTTGGATTATCAGGGGCTATTCCTGAACTTAAGTTTTGATACAGCAAGAGCGGCATCTGAATATGTTATGAAAGCGTTCTTAAATGGTCAGTACGATCGTGTAGAAGTTATTTATAATGAATTCAAAAATGTAGCAACACAGGTTATTCGTACAGAACAATTCTTGCCAATTAAAAGTCAGGAGTTGTCAGCTGTGAAGAATGCAGACGCTGAAATTGATTTCATATTTGAGCCTTCAAAAGTTGAGATTGTAAAAGAATTAATACCGAAATCATTAAAGGTACAATTCTACAAATACCTGCTTGAATCAAATGCTTCTGAACATGGTGCTCGTATGACTGCGATGGACAAAGCAACTGAGAATGCGAAGGAAATGTTGAAAGCATTGAAGTTAACGTACAATCGTTCCCGTCAGGCTGCTATTACAAAAGAAATTCTGGAAATTGTTGGTGGTGCAGAAGCATTAAGCAACTAATTCCTGAAATTATAATTCATACAGAATGGTCCCGATCCCGATAGCTATCGGGATCGGGACCATTGTTTGTTTATGCGCATATGGTGAAATACATTTTATATCTGCATTTATGGTTGGCAGTAATTTCATTATTGCTAACGATGGAGTGTGTGCTCTTTTTTTCAATACCATTAGAATATTATCCTTTCGCTTGTTTTTCCGCTGCAGCAACCTTGTTTACATATAATACACACACACTGCTTGCATTACATTCTAAAAAACAAACAACCGAATTGACGAGTTGGGCCAGCAAGCATTATGGTATTGTAGCAACCACAGCGTTGATAGGCTTTTTCGGAAGTATTTATATCTGCATTCGATATTTCTCTATCTCACAATGGAGCGTACTTGTTTTAGCAGGTTGCATCTGGCTTTTTTATGAACGCATCATTATGCGTGTAAATAAAAAAGGCATCAACTTTATTCAAAATTACTCCTTACTTAAAAGCATTGTATTGGCTTTAGTATGGACTGTTGTAACGGTAGTGCTGCCATTAACAACAGCAAAGTTTAACTTATTACTTGAGCCAGACGCTATTCTATTTACAGTGGTAAGGTTTTGCTTATTTGCTTTTATTACTCAATTGTTTGAATACAGAGATCTCTATTCAGGAAAAATAAATTTTAAAATAAGCAATCTTGCAGACAAAACAGGAGGTTATACAAATCTTACACTTCTGTGTAATTTGTTTGCGGTTGCAATTTGCATTCAGTTATTATTTCTGGATTTGCATACCTCATTTAAAGTTGCAACAATTCTACAATTGACAATTCTTGTATTTTTTATTCGAATAAAGAATATAATAACGATAACCGAAAGTATGCTGCTGTGGGATGGCATTTTAATTCTTTCTCCATTAATCAGTATTTCTCAACACATATGAAACTTCACTCAAACATTCTTTCGGCCGTTACCGGATCTTTAAAGAAGATTTTTTCAGATGGAGCATATGCGGATGATATTGTACGGAATCTTCTACAAAGCAATCCGAAGTGGGGATCACGTGACAGACGATTTATTGCAGGCTCAATCTATACGATTGTGCGTTGGTGGAAACGCTACTTGTACATTGCTGAAACAACTGAGCAGGATGAAGTGTGTTTTGAAAAAGTGTTGTCTGTTTATTTATTCGAAGCCTATGGGAGCGATTTAGAAACACCTTTGCCTGTTGCTATAAAAGGTTCAGCTTATAAAGAAAGAGTTGCCCAGGCAGCCCTTATTCGGGCTGTAGAAGGCTCAATCCCTGAATGGATGGATGAACTTTGTGTAAATGAATTGGGAAAAGGAACCTGGGAGAAAGAGCTTACTGTTTTAAATAAAGAAGCAGATGTTTTTATTCGTGCCAATACATTAAAAGGAAATGTTAAACAAATTATTGATACTCTGCAAAAAGAAGGTGTCGAAGCCAAGACTTTTGGTGTATATCCTGAAACGTTAAAACTTACAGAGCGTAAACCGATGCAGCGGTTAGCGTCCTTCTTAAACGGTATGTATGAAGTGCAGGATGCCGGTTCTCAGGCAATCGCGCATTATCTGAATCCAATACCTGGTGCGAAAGTGATTGATGCCTGTGCAGGAGCAGGAGGGAAGTCGCTGCATATTGCCGCATTGATGAAAAACAAAGGGCAGATCGTATCTATGGATATTGAGGCACCAAAGTTAAAAGAGTTGGAGCGTAGATCAATACGTGCAGGAGTAGATATTGTTAAAACAAAAGCAATTACAACGGGTACAATTGCTTCGTTAAAAAACAGTGCGGACTTCTTATTGTTGGACGTGCCTTGTAGCGGTATTGGCGTGCTGCGTCGCAACCCGGATGATAAGTGGAAATTATCAAAAGAACGCGTTGACACACTTGTTCAACTACAGCAAGATATTATTCAGGAATATTCTATGATGGTTAAGTCGGGTGGCGTACTTGTGTATGCAACCTGCAGCATTTTGCCATCGGAAAATGATACGCAAATAGAAAAGTTTTTAGCAGTAAATAAGCAATTTGAATTGGAAAAGAAGCAGACCGTTTATCCATCACAAGGTGGAGATGGCTATTTCATGGCCCGATTGATTAAAAAGACTTAATCTAAACGATTACTATTCTTTTTGATATTCGTCTTATTTATTAAATGGGCTGTTTGTTTATTTTTTATTTGTATATTGAATAAACCAACTACCTGTTTTTAACTGTTATATATTATGAAGAGATACTTTTATCTGGTCTTTTTTACAATGCTTTATGCAGCTATTTCAAGTAATGCACAAACTATAAATACACTGAGGTCTACCGAAGATTCGGTATTGGTAACATTCATTATTACAGATCTGGATAGTGTGCCAATTGAAAATGCGAAGTTGGTTGTAACAACACACGACAAGTCGATAACGAAAGAAGGGGTAAGTGATATTTTAGGAAAGTGTTACATGCTTTTAACTGAAGGAAAAACCTATTCAATGGTTGTATATAAGTTCAGAACAGACTTTCCTTTTCATGAACATTTACATCTGCCAGTTGAGAAAGGGCGCTATTCATTTGATCAGGAAATACGAATAAAACTGATACGTGATTTTGCCCGAATCTTCACATTGGACAATGTATATTTTGATGTAAACAAGTGGGACATTAAGCCCGAGTGTACATATGCACTTGACAATTTATACAATACGCTGAAGTTGAACCCCAATATGAAAATAGAGATTGCAGGCCATACAGATAGTGATGGAGATTCGCAGGCTAATTTAATTTTGTCGCAGAACAGAGCTGAATCTGTAATGAACTATCTGATAAAAATGGGGCTGAATCCTGAGCGTATTCAAGCAAAAGGATATGGGGAATTTAAACCTCTTGTACCAAATGATAGCGCTCCTAATAAGGCTAAGAATAGAAGAACAGAAGTAAGAGTATTGGATGAGTAACACACACCTAACTACATAATAAAAATGCCTGAAAGGAATTTCTTTCAGGCATTTTTATTATTATAAGATCGAATATTTTTTCAGAAGCCTTGTAAATATTACCAGTTCATAAACGGATTTTCAATCAACGCAGAATTAAAATATCTGAAATCAGAGGTTACTTCCTCTCGCACCCAATCCGGTTTCGTAAAGGATTGCTCCGTACTTTCTAATTCGATCTCTGCTACGATCAAGCCTGCATTCGCGCCTTCAAACACATCTACTTCCCAAACATTACCGTCAATCGTTATTTCATAACGATTCTTTTCAATTGTTTTTGTTGTGAATTTTTCAAGAAGATCGACCGCATCTTTTTTAGGAATCTCATATTCGAATTCGCTGCGCGACAATCCATCGGAACTACTTTTTCCTTTAATGGTTATAAAACCTTTGTCGTTCGTTGCACGCACACGTATGGTCTTGCCGGGTTCGCTGTGCAGATAGCCTTGGATGAGGTAATTGGGAACAGGCTTTGTCAGCGCATTCCATTGTGTATGATCAACTAAAAATTTACGTTCAATTTCAAGGGCCATATAGTGGTCAGTAAACAGTGGTCTAAAGGTTTCCAGTTGCTAGGTACTAGTTTCTAGACAAGAAAAAAGCACAGAGTATTTGGTACTAAGAATTGAAAATAGAAAGAGGTATAATCACTTTCATAATTACACCTCTTTGAATGGTTATATCGTATGTCAGCAATTGAGCGCCTTAAGCTTTTAGCGTTAGGCTTTCTGCATGAAGCTTACAACAATTTCTTAATAATATCATCTGTAGTGATGCCTTCGGCTTCTGCTTTAAAATTGCGTACAATTCTATGGCGAAGTACAGGTAAAGCTACAGCTTGTACGTCTTCAATATCCGGCGAATATTTTCCGTTCAGAATAGCGGCACATTTAGCGGCAATAATAAGGTTCTGAGAGGCTCTTGGTCCAGATCCCCAGTCAAGATACTTCTTAGCCCATTCGTGCGCGCCAGTGCCATCCTTACGTGTTTTATGAACCAGTTTGACAGCGTATTCAATTACATTATCCGGAACAGGTACTCTGCGAACCAGTTGCTGGTATTCCATAATTTTTTCTGCATTCAAAATCGAATTCAATTTTGTTGTAATACCTGACGTTGTATTTTTTACAATTTCAACTTCAGATGCATAATCCGGATAATCTAAAATAAGATTGAACATGAAGCGGTCCAATTGCGCTTCGGGCAATGGATAAGTACCTTCCTGTTCGATCGGGTTTTGAGTTGCCAATACAAAGAATGGTTTCTCTAACGGGTATGTATGTCCGGCAACCGTAACAGAGTACTCCTGCATGGCTTCTAATAAAGCTGCCTGAGTTTTTGGAGGCGTACGGTTGATCTCATCTGCCAATACGATATTGGCAAAGATTGCTCCTTTATTGAAAACAAAATTTCTGTTTGCATCTAATGTTTCAGATCCCAGAATGTCGCTGGGCATAAGATCCGGTGTGAATTGAATGCGTTTGAAGCTCAGCTGTAATGTTGTAGCAATGGTATTGATCAAAAGGGTTTTTGCTAAACCTGGTACACCTACTAATAAACAGTGACCTTGACAAAAAACTGCGGTTAAAGCCTGACGGACTGTTTCATCCTGTCCAATAATTACTTTTTTAATTTCAGAAAAAAGTTGTTGATAAGCCGCATTCATTTCGTTGGCTAAATCAACGTCGTTTCGGTTTGTTGCCATTATTGTTGAGTAATCATTATTTCACATTGCTTATATTCATCGTTGATATCAATAAACACTTTTGACTTTGTTTTATCGAACCATTCGTTCACAGCGTTGTTTCTTTTTTCTTCAAGGGCAGCAGCATAAATTTTTTGATAATCGTCTATGAGGTTTGCCTGGTGTGCAGGTATTTTCTTTTGATAGAAAATAATCCGTATAGCTTCGGTGCCATCTTCCATAGTGAATTTCGTTGGCATAGAAACATCACCAACGGTCATTGTATCAATAACGAAGAAAACAGCAGGCTGCAAATCTTCCTGTGCAATACGGGTACCACCTGTTTCCTCATCTGTAAACATACCGCCGTTATATGCAGTTTGTTTGTCAGCCGAATAAAGTTTTGCTGCTTTTGCAAAAGAGATGCTATCGATCAATATTTGATTACGGATAGAATCTAAAAATGCGGTAGCTGCAACTAAATCTTTCGTTGAACTGGCAGGCTTAATTAATATGTGTCTTGTGTTGTATTCAACGCCTCTGCGTTCAATAAGCTGAATGATGTGAAAGCCATATTGCGACTCAATTACCTGAGATGTTTGTCCAGGCTGTAGTTTGGCCGCTGCCGCTTCGTATTCCGGAACAAGTTCACCTTTTTTAAAGAAGCCGATCTCGCCACAGTTTTTTGCTGAAACCGGATCTTGAGAAAACTGTTTTGCCAATCTGCAAAAGTCTTCACCATTCATGATTCTGGCACGGATTTCTTCCAGTTTTTGTTTGAAAGCCAACTGATCTTTTCTATTCACCTCAGGCAAACGTACGATCTGTCCGATCTCAACTTCTGAAGAAAAATAAGGAAGGGAATCTGCAGGTAGATTATTGAAAAACTTCTTTACATCGTTTGGCGTAATTGTTACGCCGGAAGTAATGTTGTTCTGCATTTTTTGAGTAACCATTTGATCGCGGATCTGCGGGTATAGATCTTCTTTCAGCTGATCAATTGTCTTATTGTAATAGCTTTCTAATTTTGCTACGGTACCAAATTGCTGAATAAAGTAATCCATTCTGCGATCGATCTGATCGTAGATCATATCTTTTTCAACTGTTACAGAATCCATAACAGCTCTTGCGAGCATCATTTTATTAATAATAAGCGACTCCAATACTCTGCATTTAACATCGTCTGTTGTTTGCATCATCTGGGCTTCAGGGCTGCGCATGAATTGTAAATAGGAAATCTCTACTTCAGATTTTAACACAATCTGATTATCAACCTTAGCAACAATTTTGTCGATTACTTGTTGCTGCGCAGATGCAATATGGAATTGAGTAATAAATACTGCAAAAACGAAAATAATTCTTAAAAGCATGAATAATGGTGCTATATCTATCTGTAAATATATTTATAAACGCTGGCTTGTCCTAATACTGTATATGAAACAGGGGGATATTGCCTTGAATAGTACAACTAAATTAAAAAAAGGGCTTAAGCCCTTTTTTTAATTACTTTATCAGTGTCTGAAGTTCGGCTTCATTAACTACAACAGGATACTTTTTCTTTAGTTCGTCGATCCATTGACTTTCCAAATAACCTTGATAATCAGAAATTACCAAACCTCTGGATTCTTCGAAGGTCTTATTCCTAGGTTCGTCAACCCGGTCAATAACAACCAGGTAATATCTATTATTATGAATAAAGGTATAGCTTCCAACCGCCCAATTACATTTATTAATCAATTCATTATCGTTTTTTGTATACATACCTTCCGACTCCTGAAGGGTTAATGCCGTTTTTGTATTGTAAATGTTTTCTAAATATTTTTTAGAAGAAGTGAAGAGTTGAATATTTGCAAAACGGTCTGCCTGACGCTGCGCTTCTGTCTTGCGGGCAGGAGGAATGGCAGCAAATGTAACGGTGATCCGATCAGCTTTAATTCCTGCTTTTGTAATGTATGTAAGAATTGAATCTTTGCGGTGTGCAGATATTGTACTTTGTTCGCTGTGGTCTCTGCTAAGTTGAACAGATAATGAGTAATGAACATCTTTGCGAAGCAATTGAATCGCCTTGTCCAGTTGAAGTTTGCCTGCTTTGTTTATCGCAGCATTATTTTTATCAAAGCCAATATTTTCGAATGATTGTTCTTTAACCAAATAAGAAGCAGATTTAAAGTCTACTGCTACTTTATCAAGCGTCGCCTGATCTGATGCACTTAAAATGTATGCATGCGCTCTATCTCCCCATGTATACTTAGAAGCATTTTGAGTATAGAAATTTCTTAATCCAACGGTGTCTGTTGAAGCTTTGTTCCATACTTTTTCTTCCATCATTTGAAACAAAAGAATGCCGTCGTGGTATTCTTTTGAAAGCATTTTGTAATCCAGATATTTTTCAGATAAATGCGCTTCTTCATAAGCAATCAAAGAAGAATTTACAAAGTTAGTATACAGGATATTTCTCATGTACACCTGAGGAGAACTGTTTTTAACAGCCGTTTGATTTTCGAAAACATAGGCAAAGAAATTTTCTACAGAATATTTCTCTTTGTTAATTGTAAACAAGGTTGCTTTGTTTTTTTCGTTTTGCTGAAATGACCAGTTGCCTATTAGCAAGCTGCTGTCAGCTTTACTGATTGCGTACTCTATCCCTTTCGGATTTTCGATAAAATTATTGTCTTTCTTCAGGCGGGCAATAAGCATTTTTTTATTTAAATCTGAACGCGAGTCTTTTGTAACGCGCGCACGGATACTTGGCTCAAGTTCTGTAAATGTACCCAGAGGTTTACGCTCAATAAGCTTAATGATGTGCCATCCATAGGGAGTTTGAACCGGAGTGGTATATTGCCCCGGAGTAGTTAGCGTGAAGGCTGCATTTTCAAAAGAAGGAATCATTTTTCCGGTTGAAAACCACTGTAGGTCTCCGCCTTTTGGTTTAGAATTTGCATCGTCCGAAAATTCATTGCAAAGCATATTCCAGTCCTTGCCAGCTTGTAGTTCTTTATAAATCTCGTCGATTTTATTTTTTGCAGCAACAGAATCTTCTTTGCTCATCCCTGCACTGTATCTGGCCATGATGTGAGCCACATGAATTTGTCCTTGAGAAGGTCTGCGGTCTACAACTTTCACCAGATGGTATCCAAATTTCGTTCTGACAGGCTTTGAAATGCTTCCCACCTTAGTTGTATAGGCAGCGTCTTCAAACTCGTATACCATTGCTAATGCTGTAAAATAGCCTAAGTCGCCTTTGTTCGTTTTGGCAGAAGGATCTTCTGAGTACTGCGCAGCCAATTGACCGAAATCTTCTCCTTTGTTTGCACGATCTCTAAGGACGATCAACTTATTGTAAGCAATAAGCGTGTCTTTGGGATCAGCTTCAAGAGAGCAAAGAATAAGAATGTGACTCGCTCTGATTTCTTCTTTCATGCGTTGGTAGGCCTGCTCAACAAGCATATCTGTAACGCCTTTTTCTGTTAAGTAGGGTTGAGCCAACTGTTTTTCATAACCGGCTAATTCTAATTTGAATGCCTGAGTAGTATCTAAACCAAGAGATTCAGCTTCAATGACACGCAATTTAAATTTTGTATACAATTGAAGGTATTCTTCAAGACTTGCTTTTGTATAGGCATCAGCGCTTTTGCCGTTATTTTTGTCATAGACATAAGCAAAATCTTTCGTAGGAATATTTTCTTTGCCTATTGTTAGAATAGTAGGCTCTGGAGCGGCCTGTGTAGATTTTTTAGAAGAGGATGTAGCAGTTTTTCCTGTTACGCAACTGTAGATCAGCAAGCTCGACAATGAAGCTGCCGTAATCCATAAGGGTAATCTCATAAATCGGATTAAATAAATTTTAGATAAAAGTTGAACGTTCGAATCCCTGTTATGGTATTTGCAGTTCGAATTTCAATACAAATTAGGTGTTTTTTGCTAAGGAAAAAAGCGCTTAGACAAACTTAAGTGATTTGCGGAGCAATAATACGGTATAGGGTTCAGATCTTGATATTTCAATCGAATCCATGATTTTTTTAACTAAAAGAAGACCAATTCCTCCTTTACGTTTTTCTGCAATTAATTTCCGAATATCAGGTGATTCATGCGTATTTATATCATACGGATCTCCTGTATCACGAATTAAAAAAGTGAAATTGTTATTGTCGTTTTGAATTTCAAGTTCAATATTATTATACGCTTCAGATGGGTTGCTAGGAGTATGGAGAATTCTGTTTGCGCATACCTCATCCACTGCCAAAACCATCATATTAATTTCAGGGTCTGGCACAGACATACTCTGAAGGGTTGTGCTTACAAAATCTCGCACAGTCTTCAGGTTTTCCGGTTTACGAACTATTTTAATTTTATTATTCAATTTGTTTTTGCTTCTTCTTTTGTCCCAACAATTTTTATGAGTTCATCTAAGCCTAAGATCTGAAAAACATTCCGAACCTTTTCGCTTAATTGACATAATACAAGTGAAATGTTATTTTCTTGAAAATCATGAATGTATGACATAAAAACGCCTAAACCTGCTGAAGAGATATATTCTAACTGAGAACAATCAACAATTATTTTTGATTCCTTATTAGCAACAGCTTCTTCAATGGCTTGGTCTAGTTGTATACTTGAGCTTGCGTCCAAGTCGCCTTCTATTCCAATTATATAAAATTCATTTTCCTTGACAGTTGTTATACGCATAAATTTGAATTAGGTAGGTATAATGTATTAAAAATATTTATAATTAACTAAATTTTAAAATCAGCAAGGTACAATCATCTTCAAACTGGGTGCTTCCGCTAAAGTGCTGAACATTTTCGATGATTGTATCAATAAGTTGTTTCGGGCTGTTTTGAGCATTTTCTATACCTAATTGTTTTAAGCGATCGTAGCCATACTCGTCTCTTGAGCTATTATGAGCCTCCACTAAACCATCTGTATAAAGTATTAATACGTCACCGGTTTTATATGACAATTCATACTTATTAATGTGTTTTTTGTAGGTGCCATTTCTGCTTAAACCTAAACCTAAGCCTTTGCCATCTAAAAACGAAGCTGTATGATTTTGTCCATCGATTAAAATTGCTGGGCAGTGTCCTGCGCGAGCGTATTCAATGGTTTGTGTTTCTGTATTAATGATGAATAAACTTAGCGTAATGAAGTTCTTTTTTTCCAGACAACGACCAATTGCGTTGTTGGCATGTGTCATAAATTCATCTACAGGTAAGTCAAGTGTGATAAGGCTTTGAAAAACACCTTTCATTTGTGCCATATGAAATGCTGCACTTGTACCATGACCGGAAACGTCACCAATTGTTATTGCAAAACGTGTTGGAGATAATTCAAAAGAATCGTAATAATCACCTCCAACTTCTTTCGCACCTTTTGAGTACACACTTAATTCAATTGAATTATTTAGATACATAGAAGTAGGCAACAAACTTCTTTGTACATCTTTCGCAATTTTTAATTCTTCCTGATAACGCTCTGTCTGAATGGCGTCAGACATAAGCCTGAAGTTTTTGATTGAAATCGATGCCTGACTTACAAACGTAAAAATGATATCAACCATTTCCTTGTCAAAGCCATCGTGCAGATTCTTCAATAATACCAACGTGCCGATCAATTGGTTATTTGAAGTTAATGGAATAAGAAGAAAGGATTTAAACCCTAAATGTTTTATTTTATCTGTATGCTGATACGATAAAATGTCTTTTATGTATTGAGGTTCGGATGTAATGTTTATTTGATTTTTACGAAGTGCTTTTTTAATTTCAAAAACATCGTATTCATCAATTGCGCTATTTTTAAAAGCTTTCAGTCCGCCGTTGTTATCTCTGATCTCTAGCCAGGCAGCATCTGCCATAACGGTTGTCATACTGCTGCTCACGAGCATGTCGTACATATCCTCTTCCTTTTCACCAACCTGCAGGGATTGGTGTAATTTTTGGAAAAGCATTACTTCTCCAAATTTTTGTTCGAACACGGAAGACGTTGGTAAATTGAAAAGCAATACTAAAAGCGAAACAATTGAATTCAGTAACATAAATCCGAAGATTGCCTGAATGAAAACATTTTCAGCAAGGTCAATCAGTAAGCTGCTTGTAATGTGGTGTTCGTAAATCCGTTCAAGGAAGGATAAACTAATAATGATGATTAGACTTAGCAATAATATGCTGCGCCATTTTTGCTTATAACTTAAAAAGGCAACCCATTTCAAATTGAATGCAGACACTAACCCCAGAATGGTAAGAGGGGATGAGAAGGCCAGAAACAAAGGGTCTGTAATGTCGAATGAAAAGAAATTACTGACAACACTCAGCAAGGTCAGGTATTCAAAGATATGCCAAACAACATCTGTTCGTTTTGTTTTTTGGTAGAGGATCATTTTTTTCCATACATAAAATCCATTGGCAAGGAAAATAGTTATGATACCTATATTGATGTGATAAAGTACGTTGGATATGAGCGGATCATTAAAAAAGATATCGTTCTGACTGAACAGACCAACGGATTTAATGATTAATGAGATCAACACCGTGATTGCCCCTGTGATGAATACTTGCCATAGCAAGTCGTTAAAATGCCCTGTACGTTTAGAGCCTATTTCAACTTTAAATCCTAAAAATGTAAAAAGAAAAAAAGTACTTAATAGTATGTTAACAATAATATCTGAGAAGTATAAAGGGATAAAGGATTGTGTATATTTTATAACGGTAATATCGTCAGCCAGTATTAATAACCAGCTGACGATAGCCAACATAAAATATAGATTTCTTAGATTTTTTAGATTCACAATGTAGTGTTAAGACAGATGAGATTATCTACTGCTGTAATTTGGAGCTTCGCGTGTGATCTGTACATCGTGCGGGTGGCTTTCTTTCACACCTGCAGCGGTAATTTTCAAAAACTTTGCTTTTTTCATTGCTTCAATATCTTTGGCACCGCAATAGCCCATGCCAGCTTTAAGTCCGCCGATTAATTGATATACAACTTCATATGCCTTGCCTTTGTATGCAATTCTACCAACAATACCTTCCGGCACAAGTTTTTTGCTATCTTCTTCTGCATCCTGGAAATAACGGTCTTTAGATCCATCTTCCATTGCTTCTAAAGAACCCATGCCGCGATATGTTTTAAATTTTCTTCCTTCGTAAATAATTACTTCGCCTGGAGCTTCTTCTGTACCTGCAACCAGTGAGCCAATCATAATGGTGCTTGCACCTGCAGCGATTGCTTTACAAACATCACCTGAGAAACGGATCCCACCATCTGCGATAACCGGCACTTTATATTTTTGCAATGCTTTAGCACATTCGTATACAGCGTATAGTTGTGGGACACCAACACCGGCAATAATACGTGTTGTGCAGATAGAACCCGGTCCAATACCAACTTTAACAGCATCGGCACCGGCTTCGGCCAATGCCTTTGCAGCATCAGCTGTTGCTACGTTACCTGCAATAAGCTGTAATGTTTTGAATTTCTTTTTGATATCACGAACAGCTTGAATAACATTTTTAGAATGCCCGTGAGCTGTATCGATACTTACTACATCTACACCAGCTTTAACAAGTGCTTCGATTCGGTCCATTACATCCGCTGTTGCACCAACAGCAGCACCAACACGTAAACGGCCGAACTCGTCTTTGCAAGCCATAGGTCTATCTTTCTTTTTAAGAATATCACGGTAGGTGATAAGACCTTTTAATTTGCCTTGTTTGTCTACGATCGGAAGCTTTTCAATTTTATATTTCTGAAGGATTTCTTCCGCTTTAAGTAGATCAATGCCTTCAGGAGCGGTAATCAGGTTGGCCGCTGTCATGATTTTGGAAATCGGTTTGTTTACGTTTTTCTGAAAACGCAAATCGCGATTTGTTAAAATACCAACCAGTTTTTTGTTTTTATCTAAAACCGGAATACCTCCGATCTTAAAATCTTTCATGATCTTAAGCGCATCTTTTAGCAATGCGTCGTCCTGAAGTACAATAGGGTCCATGATCATACCGCTTTCAGAACGTTTCACACGTCTTACCTGTTCGGCCTGTTTTTCGATGGACATATTTTTATGAATAAACCCTAAACCTCCTTCATGAGCCATAGCAATAGCCATTTCATATTCAGTTACGGTATCCATTGCGGCCGAAACTAAAGGAATGTTTAATTTAATGGTTTTGGTAAGATAGGTAGAAGTGTTGGTATCACGAGGAAGAACCTCAGAATACGCTGGGATTAAAAGGACGTCGTCGTAGGTTAACGCTTCGCCTGCAAATTTTGATGAGTCAGATAGCATCGCAAATAATTTATATTCGGTTACTTATTTGCAGGTTAAAATTACGAAATTTACCTCTATTTAGAAAGTATTGTATTGTATTATTTGAATCTTTTTGCTTGAATCTTTATAAATGGCTATACTTGAATATAATTATAGGCACATAGTTTAATATCACATGCTCTCCAAAAAAGCTAAATACGCACTTAAGGCATTACTTTTTCTGTCAAAAAACTCAGATACCGGCACCATACTAATAGCTGAAATATCTGAAAAAGAAGGTATTCCGAAGAAATTTTTAGAACAGATTCTTCTGGAACTTAAAAAACAAGGTATTTTACAAAGTAAAAGAGGGAAAGAAGGTGGTTATCTTCTTGGGAAAAAACCTTCTGAAATTATTATAGGTAACGTAGTCAGAATTATTGACGGTCCTTTGGCTCCAATTCCTTGTGTGAGCAAAATGGCATATCGCCGTTGCGACGAATGTATTGACGAGAAAACTTGTGAAATACGGAATTTATTTATGCAAGTTCGGGATGCAACCATAGAAATATTGGATAATACAACACTCGAACAACTGGAACAGAAAAATATTTTGTAATAACTCCTTTGATTTTGTTTTAATTCTGTTTTAATTTGTCTATCAAATCGGTAGAGATAGTATTTATATTTTCTCTTTTCTAAATTAAAACCCTAATCATTATCTCTAATAATCTACTAAATATATAGAGATAGTATTAAATTAACCTAGTACAAATGTTTAAAGAAAACACGTATTTACTGCGCATTGCCAATAAGATTGGAAATGCATCAGCGTTAAGTAAGCTTGTAGGGGTGATCTTGTTCTTACAGATCCAGACGCTTACTTTCGGACAAACTCCTTATACAATTCAAGGGAGTATCATTGATAGTACAACTAATGAACCCGTAATCGGTGCAATTGTAAAAAGAGCAGATGGTCTTGTTGGTACTCAAACAAATCAGGATGGTTTTTTCCTTATTGAGTATTCCGGAACATTACCGGTTACTCTTGTTGTAAGTTCTGTAGGTTATGCGACACAATCATTTGTTGTTACCGAAGAAAATGTGGGACAACGTTTTTCAGTAACACTTCGTCCGGATATTGAATCTGAGCCGGAAGTTGTTATATCATCCCGTCGTAGAGATGAATCCGCGCAGGATGTACCTATTCCTATTTCAATTGTAGGCGGTGCTAAAGTTGATGAAGCAGGTGCATTTAACGTGAACAGAGTAAAAGAACTTGTTCCATCAGTACAGCTTTATTCTTCTAACCCACGTAACACAGGTCTAAATATCCGTGGTTTAGGGTCTCCATTTGGTTTGACAAATGATGGTCTTGATGCGGGTGTTGGTTACTATGTAGATGGTGTGTATTATGCACGTCCGGCTGCTACAACATTAGATTTCATTGACATTGATCGTATAGAAATCTTACGCGGTCCCCAAGGAACTTTGTTCGGTAAGAATACATCAAATGGTGCATTCAACATTGTTACTAAAGCTCCGAGCTTTAAGCCAGGTGGGGTTTTCGAATCAAGCTTTGGTAACTTCGGATATATCCAGGCGAAATTGTCTGTTACTGGTCCGATCAGCCCAAAAATTGCTGCACGTCTTTCTTTTTCAGGTACACAACGTGATGGTTTGATTTATAATGAAAAAGCAAACCAACAAGTGAATGATATTAATAACTTAGGTATCAGAGGCCAGATTTTATATAACGTTACGACAAAAACTAAAATCACAATTATTGGTGATGCAACACGTCAACATCCAAATGGATATGCACAGGTTGCAGCAGGTGTTGTTACAACACAACGTAGTGCATACAGACAGTTTAGTGCAATTACTGCAGACTTGAATTATACATTACCATCAACAAATGCATTTGACCGTAAAATTGATCAGAATACTGCATCAAAATCATTTAATAATATTGGTGGTGTTTCAGTAAACGTGGATAGTAAAATTGGTAAAGGTACATTTACTTCTATTTCTGCTGGGCGTTATTGGAATTGGGATCCTTCAACAGATCGTGATTTCATTGGATTGGATGCGTTACGTTTATCTCAAAACCCGTCAAAGCAACAACAGTTATCTCAGGAGTTCCGTTATGCTGGTAATTTCTCAGATCGTTTGAGTGGTGTTGCAGGTATTTTTGCTCTTGGACAAACAATCAAAACAAATGGTGTTGAACAAGCTGGTGCTGATCAATGGCGTTTTGTAAGAACAAGTGCTGCACAAACACTTATGACTTCTGACTTGATCGATGGTTACACGCAATATACAAAGTCAACGCTTAATACATTCAGTGGTGCTATATTCGGTCAATTGGATTGGGCAGTAATCAAAAACCGTTTACACGTATTACCCGGTCTTCGTTACAACTACGATTACAAAGATGCTGATTACGATAGAACAGTAGGTGGCGGTAAGCAAAATACAACTGCAGCGGAAGACGCTTTGAAGTTAGGAGTTTATTCACCTCAATCGTTCCACACAAAAGCAACAAATACTAACTTTTCTGGCAACTTGACTGTTTCATACAAAGTAAGAAACAACATCAATGCATATGCTACTTATGCAACTGCATACAAACCGGTAGGTATTAACATTGGTGGTTTACCTACAATTACAGGTTCTAATCCACCTGCTCCTGACTTGAGCTTAGCTACAGTGAAGCCTGAATACACAACGAATTATGAATTCGGTGTAAAGACTTCTCCAACGAAAAACTCTGTATTGAACTTATCTATCTATGAGACGGATGTAAAAGATTATCAGGCAAACGTTCAATCTCCACAACTTGGTGTAAACAGAGGTTATTTAGCTAATGCTGAAAAAGTTCGTGTACGTGGTTTTGAAGTAGATGGTAATACAAAATTAGGTAGATTCTTCTCTATCAATGCTGCAGTTTCTTATACAGAAGGCATTTATGAGAAATTCACTAACGCGCCACTTCCATTAGAAGAAACTGGAGCGGTGAATTCTTCCAATCAACAAGTAGCATTCAAAGATATCTCTGGAAGCAAATTGCCAGGTATTTCTAAATGGTCTAGTTCAATCGGTGCTGAAATTGCTTTACCTGCTAAATTCTTGACAAACGAAGGTAAAGTATTCTTTGCGGTAGATAACTTCAACCGTTCAGGATTCTCTTCAAGCCCGTCTCCATCGAAATATTTGAACATCAGTGGTTATTCATTGTTCAATGCTCGTCTTGGTTTCCGTGCATCAAAAGGATTAACAGTGTTTGTTTGGACAAGAAATGCATTCAATAAAAACTACTATGAGCAATTATTACCAGCAAGTGGTAACTCAGGTTTATATGCAGGTGTATTGGGTGACCAAAGAACATACGGTACAACATTGAGATATGTGTTCTAAAAAATAACGATTGTAGGAATAAAATCGAAAATTGAATAAAACCAAATTCCTTATAAAAAAGGTTGAGTTTGTTGGGAATTAGCCATATAAGGATTCATTTTATTTAAAAAATCGAAATAAAGTATTGTTTAATATTTAGGAATGGTTGTATTTGAAAATAATATTTTGAACAAGCGCTTGTAAATAATTAACAGTAGCCATACATTTGTCCATTAAATCGGTAGAGTTGCTCTGTATATAAGTTATATGCAGAGCAATTTTATATTGGTCTGGACATGCTTCGAAAAGGTTTCTTAATTCTACTAATACTTATTGCAGCGGCAGCTTCTCATGCTCAAACAAAGAATGTTTATTCAGACAACATGGTCTGGACGCAATATTTTTTTCGAGGGCAATTAAGTTCCAGATGGTTTCTCCATCTGGATTTGGGTTATCGTACACGTGATTATGTAAATAAAGAATCCCAGTATTTCATTCGTCCCGGTGTGCTTTATCAAATCTCGCCAAAGGTTAATATACAAGCAGGATATGCGTACTTCAACACCAATCAGTTTCTAAGCGGTTACGAAGATGTGATGAGGCCTGAACATCGGTTATATCAACGATTGACGGTTATACAAAGGGCCGGAAGATTTGAGATCAGAAACCGATACCGATTGGAAGAACGTTTCAATCAAAATATTTCAAAAGGTGTTTTGCTGGATGGATATACACCATCTTTTCGTGTAGGGTATCAGATTTACATATCCTGTCCGATCAATAATACAACAATAAAAGAGGGGACCCTTTTTGCGATTTTATCGGATGAACTATTTGTAAGTTTTGGTAAAAAGGTTTTTAATAATTTTGATCAGAATCGATTTGCTGCAGGATTGGGATACCAGTTTACAAAAGGATTTGGAGCAACATTATATTACCAATACATATACGGACAGCAAGCAACAGGAACGCAGTTATATGCTTATAATGCGTACTGCATTTCATTGAGTCAAACAATTGATTTCAGAAAAAAAGAACTAAGTAGTCCTTCAAAATAAGAATATGGAGCATAACGATAAAATAGACAAACTGGAAGATGCGATTGCAGAACCAAATTTGCAAGAAGAGTTGATTCAGGAAATCAATGAAGAGAATAAACGCAATCCGCTTTATAAACGTTTGGCTATTGGCTTCGCTGTTTTATTGATAATTGCATTTGGCCTTACGTGGTTTCTGAACAATCCTCCTAAAGAAGCATATTCCGGCGTGACAGATTTTCTGGAGACGATTTTCAACAAAGATCTGATCGGATATCTGATTGTTGGATTACTGGCTCAAATGGTTGACGGTGCTTTAGGTATGGCGTATGGTGCTACCGCAACATCTTTTTTAGTGAGTATTGGTGTAACAACCATAAATGCAAGTGCAAGCATCCATATTGCAGAAGTATTTACAACCGGAGCCTCCGGATTGTCTCATTTGAAATTCGGAAACGTAAATAAAAAATTATTTAAAAACTTATTGATTCCTGGAATTATCGGCGCTGTCTTAGGTGCATTGATTTTATCGTTACTTGAAAAGGGGACACTATTTTCTGAAGATGATGTAAAAAAATACATTCGTCCGGTTACAATGGTTTACACCATGATCTTGGGGATTATTGTGTTGAGAAAAGCATTGATAAAAGTTCAGCCTAAAAATAAAATCACAAAGGTTACACCATTGGCTTTCTTCGGTGGTTTTATGGATAGTATTGGAGGCGGAGGCTGGGGCCCAATTGTAACATCTACATTGATCAGTAGCGGACGTGCAATTAACTACACGATCGGTTCCGTAAACTTAGCTGAATTTTTTATCGCGCTATCCAGCTCATTAACCTTTATCGTATTTGCGGGCCTTGATCCAGGCTTGTGGCAAGTAATTATCGGCTTGATTATCGGGGGCGTATTCGCTGCTCCTTTTGCAGCCTTATTGGTAAATAAAGTCAAGAAAAAACCGTTGATGATATTTGTAGGATGTTTTATTATTTTCTTAAGTCTTACAACATTGGTTAAGCTTGCATTCAACGTTGATCTATTTAAAAACTTTGCAGGTTTTATAACGAATTTGTTTTAAAAAAAATATTGAACTGTGCTGTTGTCTATACAGTACGGTTCAATAAAATATCTTTATATAATTTATTTAGTTTGTTTAAATAAATACTTTTTCTGTACTCTTTAGCCACTTCCTTGCATGCAGCAACAGATTGTTGCGCAATGGATGGGTTTAAATAAAAAGATTGAATCCTGTTTGCCAAATCTTTCGCATTTTTTGATTCGAAGAAAATTCCTTTGTTTTGAGTAACTTCTTTAAATGTTGAAATGTCTGAAATGATCATAGGTATTTCAGATGCCATAGCCTCTGCTACACTAATGCCAAAGCCTTCAATGATCGAACATGAAATAAACAGATCGTGTTGGTCCAGCAGGTCTGATATATTGTTGTGGCTGCCATGTATTGTAACTGGCAGATTGTATTTATTTATATACTCCTGCAACATACGTTCATCAATCCCTTCTCCGAAAATATTTGCGTGCAGGGGTATGTGTGTCAAGTAACGTAATGCTTCCAGAAACAAGATGTGATTTTTTTCAGTCTTTAAATTTCCAACCGAAATAATCTTCAACTTCTTTTGAGTGTTTGAAGGTGGAAGAGTTCTTTTTTTATAAAAAATATCTTCAATGTAATTATGCAATACAGCACTTGATTTGATCTTTATGTCGGAATCATTTACCAGTTGTTGTGTTTTTGATACATGAAAAATTTTAAATGTATGATTCATTGTGTATCTGTCAAACAGCTTCATGCAGTGCTTCATAATTCTGGCGCTGCGCTTAGGGTATTTGATTCTGTAATATTCGTTGTGATAGGTTTGCATTACATGTAAACCATCGATTTTTGCAAATCGAATTAACATACTTGAAAAATAGAGATGCGTATGAATGACATCCGGAGAGAATTCTTTGATGTGTTTATTTAATTCTACGACTGCGCGTTTGCTGTCTAGTATGCCTTTGTAATTCAAACATACAATATCTACAAAGCCTGGTATTGGCTGCATGATCGGATATTTCGTAGGGAATAAATAAATGATTCGGTGTTCGTATTCCGTTAATTGTGGAATGGCTCCGGACAATAGTACTTCAGCACCTCCTTTGGAGAAAGAATCAATTATATGTAGAATGCGTGGTTTCAAAAGTCAACGTTTGGTTAAAAATACGTTTGAATGCTATTAAAGTTATACTTTTTGTGCTTTGAATATACGGTCTTTATTGAATAAATCTTTAATAATAGAAATATTTGTAAAGCCATATTGCAAAGCAAGCGATTTCATTTCCGCACCTTTCTGTTCATTGATCTCTGCGTATACATATCCGTTTTTGTTCAATGTTTTTTCAGCAAAGGATAATAACGCATCGTAATATACAAGTGCATTCTGGTCGTTTACAAAGAGCGCGAGATGCGGCTCATGCGCCAATACATTTTCACGCATCTGTTCTTTTTCAGATTCGAGTACATAAGGAGGATTGCTGACGATGATATCGAATGTGTCCGGTATATCATTTCGTTGGTTGGATAAAAAATCCAGTTCAATAAAATTTACTTTTGCCTGATTGTCCTCCGCATTTGTTCGTGCAATATCAAGCGCCGAAGCACTTATATCTACTGCACTTGTACGAGCATTCGGCATATTGGCGGCCAGGCATATCGCAATACAGCCGCTGCCTGTTCCTATATCAATTATGGATGGCGAAGGATGCGTATTTTCTGTAATGATCAGCTGAACCAGTTCTTCTGTTTCAGGGCGCGGAATCAGCGTGTCTGCGTTCAATTTGAAATAATACTTATAAAAAAAAGATCGGCCGATTACATATTGAACCGGAACGTGATTGTTTAGTTTTTGCAACGCATCTTCCAGTATATGTTGATTGTCAGTATTCCAGATGATCTCTTTATCCGCCAGGAAGTCAATTTTGGAAATGTGGAACATATCTTCAAAAAGCACATATAAAATGCTCTCTTTTTCAATACGTTCGTACTGATAAAACCCTTTTTTAGCCTCTTCAAATAGGTATTTAGCAGATATTTTTCTTAATTGATTCAATTGTGAATAAGTTGTAGGAACCTGTAATTGCGGTAAATCGTTTAAACAGTATCAAAGATACATTAATTATGGATTCTGACGAAAGATATATGAGACGCGTGATGGAACTTGCAAGGCTGGGTTCCGGAAACGTAAGTTCAAACCCGATGGTTGGGTGCGTAATTGTGAAAGATGGAGAAATTATTGGAGAAGGATATCACGAACGTTTTGGACAGCCGCATGCTGAAGTGAACGCAATCCATTCTGTTCAGGATAAATCTAAATTGAAAGGTTCTACCTTGTATGTAAACTTAGAGCCTTGTTCGCATTATGGCAAAACACCGCCCTGTTCAAATTTAATTGTAGAACATAAAATTGCACGTGTTGTTTTTGCAACCATTGACCCGAACCCTCTAGTAGCGGGTGCTGGCTTTGAGTTTTTAATGTCGAATGGCATAGAAGTTATTCAAGGTGTATTGGAAGAAGAAGGAAGAGAATTGAATTGTCGTTTTTTAACCTTTATGGAAAAGAAGCGACCATATATTATTTTGAAGTGGGCTGAAACGGCAGATGGTTTTATAGCGAAAGAAAATTTTGATTCGAAGTGGATCAGCAATGAGGTATCACGTCGTTTGGTCCATAAATGGCGCAGTGAAGAAGATGTTGTGTTGATCGGTACCAATACGGCGTTGTATGACAATCCAAGATTGAACGTACGTGATTGGACCGGTCGTAATCCGGTGCGTGCGTTTATTGATAAAAATCTACAGGTTCCGGAAGGTGCGCATTTGCTGGATGGTACACAGGAAACCATTTGTTATAATTATATTGAACAGGATGTTCGCAATCTGGTTGAGTATGTGAAGGTGGATCCAATGGATGATATGATCGATGTGATCGTAAACGATATGTATGTGCGCAAGCATTTATCGATCCTTGTAGAAGGCGGAGCGCAATTGTTGAATGCCTTTATGAAAAAAGGATTGTGGGATGAGATCCGAATCTTCCGTTCGCAGAACGAATTCGGCACAGGCATAGAATCACCGTTGATCCGTGCGAAAGCAGATAGTCATGAAATGATTTTAGACGATGAATTAATCGTATATCGAAATAAATTTAAGGAGTATGCAACTAGCCTTGACGCTTAATTTTTTAAAAAAGTTAGCTAAGAACAACAACAAAGAATGGTTTGATAAGAACCGTTCGGTATATGAAGAAGCCAAAGGCGAAGTAAAATTATTGGTGGCAGATGTGATCAAAGGTATCTCAGCATTTGATCCTTCAATTGCATCACTGGAGCCTAAAGACTGCATGTTCCGTATCAACCGCGATGTGCGTTTCTCGAAAGATAAAGTGCCTTATAAAACCAACATGGGTTTTATGATTGCGCCCGGAGGAAAAAAATCGATCAAGTCGTGTTACTATGTACACATTGAACCCGGCAATTGTTTTCTTGCAGGCGGGATATGGATGCCTGAACCTGAAAATTTGAAACGCATCCGTCAGGAGATAGATTATAGCGGTGATTCATTAAAGAAAATACTACAGAGTAAAAATTTCAAAAAATATTTTTCAGGATTTGATGAAGAACTGAAACTTGTGCGCATGCCTAAAGACTATGACGAATCACATCCCTATGCAGAGTGGTTGAAGTTGAAGAGTTTTACAGTTACGATGCCTCTGGACGAATCTATTCTTTCAGATAAAAAAGTAGTTGATAAGATCTGCGCTCCTTTCAAGGAGTTGAATGCACTTAATCAATTTCTGAATGCTGCGTTAGATTAAGGATACTATGAGCAGAATTTCAATTGTTGGATGCGGATGGTTGGGTTTACCCTTAGCAGAAAAATTAATATCAGAGGGGCATGAGGTGAAAGGCTCTACAACCCGTGCTGAGCGCATTGCAGAATTGCTAGCTGCAGGAGTAGATGCATTTCAATTGAAAGCAAAGGACGGCATGTGGCAAGGAGATCGTTTATCAGATTTTTTGCAATGCAATGTTTTGATCATCGCAATTCCGCCTGGTACGAAACGCAATCCAGATGGGACACATGCGGAGGATGTACAGGCATTGCTGCAGATTATTTCTGATCTGAAAATTTCCATCGGTAAAATTATTTATATCAGTTCAACTTCTATCTATAAAAATTCTAATCACATTGTTTCGGAGTCTGATATTTCAGAAGAGGCAGATGCGGGCAATAAGGTTTTATTTAAAGCAGAGAAGTATGTTCAATCCTGTGGAATAAAGGAGAAGCTTATACTTCGATTGGGTGGACTAACCGGGTATGAGCGTATGCTGGCTCGTTTTTTTGCAGGCAAGGCTGAACTTGCAGGAGGCAATGAGCCCGTCAATTTAATACACCGGGACGATGTTATTTCAGTGGTCTTATTTTTATTGAAAAAGGAAATTGGAAATGTTGTGTTGAATGTATGTTCACCATTGCATCCGACACGCAAAGAGTTGTATACACAGTTGTGCAAACAGTTCAATTTAGAGAAGCCTGACTTTTCAGAAGAAAAGCATACAGATTGGAAAAAAATATCTACGGATAAATTAAGTGAGCTTGGTTATTCCTGGATTTTTCCTGATCCCTACGATTACACCTACACGTATCAATGATGATGGTGGTGATCGTCATGCTTTGACAAATATGGATTTATCAGCATCCCCAATATAAAAACGCCAACCCAGGTAGGATAGACATAAATGTAGTTTTCTACGTTTTTATTTGTAAGCCATAGGATCCCATGTGCAACAAGGCTTAGGATTATGCCTACAATAGCAATTACTTGAAAAGAGTTTATGTTTTTCATCAAACCAATTTAGATATAATAAATGGTTTTTTTGCTAGTTGGAGCTGTAGAATGTATTTTTGCAGAGATTATTGATTGGAAACGACAACAATAATCTATTTTGAGCGAATTTATTATGAATCCAAAAGTACAAGTTAACGATATTGATGAAGCAGCAAAACGCTTAAACGGTATTGTTTTGCACACTCCATTAAATAAGAACGAACATCTTTCTCAGGAATACGGCTGTAATTTATGGCTGAAGAGAGAAGACTTGCAATTGGTACGTTCATACAAATTACGTGGAGCTTATAATTTCATGAGCAGTCAGAAACGTGAAGATATTGAAAAGGGTGTTGTGTGTGCGAGTGCAGGTAATCATGCGCAAGGAGTGGCCTATTCGTGTCAAGCGTTAAAGATCAAGGGTCGTATATTTATGCCTGCCACTACTCCCAAACAGAAAGTATCTCAGGTTAAATTTTTCGGTAAAGAGTTTGTAGAAGTGGTGCTTATCGGTGATACGTTTGATGATTCGTATAACGAAGCAATAAAATATTGTACTGAAAATAAATTATTGTTTGTACACCCGTTTGATGACCCGAAAGTAATTGCCGGTCAAGCTACAGTTGGCGTAGAGATTCTGGAAGATATTACTGTACCGATCGATTATATCTTTGTGCCGATTGGCGGCGGCGGTTTGGCTGCAGGCTTGTGTACCTATATTAAAGCTAAGAGTCCAAATACAAAGATTATTGGCGTAGAGCCACTGGGCGCACCTGCGATGAAACGTTCGTTAGAGGAAGGCAGAATAGTGGTGCTGGATGAGATTGATAAGTTTGTAGATGGTGCTGCTGTAAAAAAAGTAGGAGAGTTGAATTTTGATATCTGTTCAGAATATCTGGATGATGTGCAGCTGGTGCCTGAAGGGAAGGCGTGCAGCACGATCATTAAATTATATAATGAAGAAGCGATTGTTGCAGAACCTGCGGGCGCATTGAGCATAAGTGTACTGGATTATTTCAAAGATGAAATAAAAGGGAAAAATGTTGTGTGTATTGTCAGCGGTAGCAATAACGATATTGATCGGATGCAGGAGATAAAGGAGCGTTCTTTATTGTATGAAGGCTTGAAACATTATTTCATTATTCGCTTTAAGCAGCGTACCGGCGCATTGCGAGAATTTTTAGATGAAGTGCTTGGACCGAACGATGATATCACCTATTTCGAGTATACGAAAAAAACAAATCGGGAAAATGGCCCGGCGATGGTTGGCATTGAAGTGAAAACGAAAGAAGATTTTAATTTATTGATCGATCGTATGAATGCTAAAAATGTAGATTATACATTGGTGAATTCAGATTCGAATTTATTTAGCTTTTTGATTATGTAAAAAATAAATCAGGCTTTGTAATATGCATGTTTTGCAAAGCCTGATTTATTCAAAATCGAAATATTCCTGTTCCTGAGCTTGCTGTGTTTTTCGTATCTGTTCCTCATCGGATTCTTTTTTCTTAAACAGATTTTTCAATTCAGCCTTTTCTTTTTGAAGATCGGCTTTAATTTTCTCTCCGACTTTCTTTTTATCGTATGTGATTTTAAAATCACTTGTCGTGCCTTGAACGATCAGGAAGATTTTCATATCACCTTTCGGGTCCTGGCGTAAGGCGCCAAATGCGGCATCAGAATCAATTTTATCTTTCTTTAAATTTGCAATTGGATACGCAACATGATACTCGATCTTTCCATCGAAGCTGTGTGTGCCGGAGAAGCTGATCTTACCTGCCGTTGAAGCGATTGTCATGTCCGGGATCTGGATTGTTTGATTGTAGATCTGGAAGTGATTTTTGATCTCAGAGAACTTAATGTTATTTAAATCATTTGCTTCAAGGAAACGTGCAATGCGTTTCATCGTTTCAAAATTATTTAACTCTCCATTCTGTATAGAAACATCTGCATCACAAATAACAGAACTTGGTAATATATCCAGGTGATTATCCAGTTGTAAAATCAAACTGATATCGGTAGAAATTTTTCCTTTCAAATTTTTGTACGTAATAAAATTCTGCGAGAAATTATCGAATACATAAAACAGGCTGTCGATATCCATAGAACTGATCTTGGAATCCGTATTGACCTCGATCGCTTTTTCACTTAATACTTTAAGAGACGTTTTACCTGTGCATGTGCCGTTGCAGAATGCAAGACTGGTATTGGTGAAGTTTAAATAGGGGTAACTCCAATCGATCTTGCTTGAAATATTGTTTGCATGTAGTTTGTGATAATTCATGGAAGCAGCTTTCAGATTCAAATCGAATTTATAATCTTTTAAAGCAGGCATGATAAAATCCTGATTGGAAGATTTGTTGGATCGTGTGTCAGAAAGTAGAATGTCTTCAAGGAAAATATGGCCCATTTCCAGATCAGCCTGAATGTATACAGATTGGTTTGGCAACAGCAGTTTGCCGATAAGGTTTCGGAAGATACCTGTTAGTACAACCTGATTTTTCCCGACAAGCAAATGCATGTTGTCGATGGAGATGTCATTTTTAGTGAAGATGCAATTGGCTTCATCGATTTCTATTGCATGCGGATACGACGTGATCTTTGTTTTAACACTGTGGAATGTTAAATCGCCGGCAGTTTGAATATGTTCGTAGCCTTGTTTGCTTTTCAGATCATTTGTTTTCCCTTTGAACTCTACATCAAAATCAATTTCACCTGATGCTGATTCGAAAATATGATTCGGAATAATTTTCAGAATGTGGTCCAATACAAGACTGCCTTTTAAATGTGTGTCAATAAACGGATCGTCGAAATTGGTTAGATGAAAATACCCTTCAATATTTTTTCCATCAATTTCCATTTTAACGTCTGAAAGTTTTACGCTTGAAGTAGCTAGATTGTGATCGGCCCCATTGCTATACGTTCCTTTCAAGAATGCATTTTTAATTTGCTGCTTATAAGTTGGGTGGAAGAAAGAGGCGTTGTCAAAACCAAAGTTGACGAGTATCGCAGGACTTTGATCGTTATTCGTATTGCCTTTCACAGAGCCATTAAAATGAATATTACCCATGCTTTGGTATTCCTGAATGCTCTGCGTCATAGAGCGGGGGAGAATGGATGTAAAGCTGCTAATGTTGTTTTTTTCTGCATTAAATGAAAGGTCTATAAAAGATTTTTTAATGTTGTATAAACCTTTAATGGAATACTCTGCCGTATTGATTTTTATAGACGATGGATTGATCGTTAATATTTCAGATTCTGTATGGTAGGTGATCGAAGAGGTTAGCTTAACATCTTTATTTTGCATGAAAGAGTTTTCATTGATGAGAATTTCGTCGGTTTGAAAATCGCTCATTAAACGAATCGAAATAAGATTGTTTGCAACAGCAAGAGAAGCATCCGTTTGTTTGATGAAGGCCTGATAGAGGTGATTGCTTGGCCTGTATGTATACATGAATTCGATCTCTTTTAATTGGATATAGGAGATCGAAAAGTCTGTATTGCTTTGTTTGGCAGATGTGTCTTTTTTGAAGATCATATAGTTGTGACTGCCATCGAAGTCTGTCCGTAAATAGATATGTCCTTTTTGGAGAAACAGCTTGTCGATTTTGTATGTTCCGTTCCAGATATCAAGCAGATCAAAGGTGATAATTACATCATCAAGAGCGGCAAATACGGTAGGCTTTACGGTGTTGGGTTCATAACATTTTACGTCGTGAAAACCGATGGAAAGTTCCGGGAATTTTTCAAAGATACTGATGTCGATTTTCTTGGAAATATCTACTTTGGTGTTCAAATGCTTATTAATCTGCATGGAAGCCATGTAAATAATGTCGTCGCGGTAAAAATAGAGCAACGCAGAGGCGAGTCCGATGACAGAAGCAAGGGTAATAAAACTATAAAGCAGTATTTTTTTGAAGATTTTCAGGAGCGTAGTTGCGGTTAATTATTTGTATGTGAAGCACGTAAATTCTATTGATATATGCAACGAAGAATTTCTACGAATATTTTATGGAAATGTTTTGCAATTAAATAAAAACGTCGTATGTTTGTGCTCCCAAACGGCAAGAAGTTGTCGGAAAGGAAAAAGGGAGATTAGCTCAGCTGGTTCAGAGCACCTGCCTTACAAGCAGGGGGTCACTGGTTCGAACCCAGTATCTCCCACCAACGAAAGGCCTTACAGAAATGTGAGGTCTTTTTTATTATAAGGTTTTTCATTGTATTGAGATAGCTCAGCTGGTTCAGAGCATCCCGTATTTCAAACGGGAGGGGCACATAGTTCGAACCCAGTATCTCCCACCAACGAAAGGCCTTACAGAAATGTGAGGTCTTTTTTATTATAAGGTTTTTCATTGTATTGAGAGTAGCTTACTGGTTCAGAGCATCCCGT
>NZ_KB903633.1 GCF_000379725.1 Cytophaga aurantiaca DSM 3654 | reverse complement strand
CTAAAACAAATCAGACAATTACCTTCGGAGCGCTTGCTTCAAAAGTAGTTGGTGATCCAAATTTCACATTAACAGCAACAGCGTCATCCGGTTTAACTGTAACCTATACAAGTAGCAATCCTGCTGTAGCAACAGTAACAAGTGCTGGTGTGGTAACAATCGTTGGTGCAGGTTCTACGGTGATCACTGCTAGTCAGGCGGGCAATGCAACATACAATGCTGCTCCTTCTGTAACGCAGACATTGACGGTGAACAATTCAACATCAACATCAAATATGAAAGTAGCATCCGGTTCAGCGATTGTTGTTAATAATAGCGGTACAACAGATATTGGAGCTGCGTTGATCAATACACCTACATCTTCTTATACATTTACAATCAGTAATGTGGGTACTTCAAATCTGATCATTTCTACGATTACTGCTTCTTCAGGATTTACTGCTACTCAAATATTCCCATCCGGGGCCATTTCACCAAATGCTTCTGTAACGTTTACGGTTACAGGTACACCAAACGATGCCTCTGCTCCAAGATTAGGTACAGTTTCGATATTGAGTAATGATGTGAATTCACTGTTTACAATTAACGTATCGGCAAGAGTTGGTACAGCAACGGGTGTTACAACTACATTGTCTGCATCAGATATTGAATTGTTCCCGAACCCAACCGTAACGGGTTATTCAAACTTAGAATTCAATGGTGCATTTGATGATGTAATCGTTACTATTTACACTGCTGATGGTAGCAAGGCAGTTGTACAGAACTTTTCTTCTGTTGTGGAGACTTCCAGACAGTTAGATGTTCAGGCATTGCCATCTGGTGTATACTTTGTTGAAGTAGCTACTGCTCAAGGAAAATTAGTAAAACGATTGATCAAACAATAAATCGTTTGGAGATAGTCATAAAAAATCCCCGTCACGTCCCGATAGCTATCGGGATGTGACGGGGATTTTTTTTTGAAAAGAAATGAAATTATTGAGCGTCGTATATAACAACTTTATCAAAAAACACTCTGAATTCTTCTAAGAATGCTTTGTGTAACGGGTGCACCTGATATACATCATGTCCTGCCAGATCAGCAAATAAGATCAATAAGGAAAACGTATAGGTAGTATCTACAACAGCACGTTCAATTGGTGCTGGAGTACCAATGTATAGACCTTTTACTGTTTCAACATCTTTAAGTGTTTCTAAACTTTTACGAAATGCGATTTTTTGTTCTTCTGTTGTATCGGCTTTAAGCCAGAATAATACGTGGTGACTAAGCATGAAATGTTCTGTTAATTATAATGAATGATAACAAAGATACGAATTCTTATTTATTCTAAAATTTCCTGTACACGACCTATCTGTCCATCCTCCAGGCGTACCTTAATACCTCGGTGGTGTTTAGGCACGCTGGTTAATAGATCTTTAACGACACCTTCTGTACGTGTACCAGTTTTCTGATCTTTTTTCAACACGATGCTAACGCGGGTGCCTTGGGTAATATTTGCGCGTATTCTTCCGTCCATATTTCTTGATTAAATATTTTCTTCAATAAATTTCTGAGTGTACAATTTAATCATTTCTCTAACCATCCGGAATTGTTCTTTAATTTCTTCTTCTGTACCAGTTGCTTTTGCCGGATCAGGAAAATTATAATGAAATTTCTTCGCCTTCGTTGGCAAATATGGACAACGTTCTTTTGCATTGTCACAAACTGTAATTACATAATCAAAATCTATATCCAGATATTCGTTTACGTTATTAGATGTGTGCTTGGAAATATCGATCCCATCTTCTTTCATTGTAGCAATTGCTTTGGGATTTACACCGTGTGTTTCAACTCCTGCGCTGTAAACCTCTGCTCTATCGCCAGCGAAGTATTTTAAATAACCATCTGCAATTTGACTTCTACAGCTGTTGCCTGTACAAAGTACCAATATTTTTTTTGACATATTTTAAACGAATAACCAGATAATATTTATTATACAAAACTTAGGATCAAAGCCGAAAATTAGTTGTAATAGGATTACAGCTGTGGTGATGATTATTGGCTTTTTATATTTAAGTATAAATGGATACATGTTTAACAGCATCCTCCTCCTGGCTTACATGATGTTGTCATAGAAGATTTTAATTCAGATAAGACTATTTTTTCTCCTTCTGAAGGAATGCCACATGTGTCTTTTGCCAGACAGTTTGTGAATTTATTTGTAAGTACAAAATTACTACCAACGAAATCCAAACCGTATTTACTGATAGTATCTGTCTGGTATTCGATCTCTACTTCCAGGTCTTCACCATTAAATAAAGGTTCCGATAAATTAATGATTCGAGTTAACTTTTCAGGAACAAGTCTGTGGTCTGTATCATTGGCAATCCAAACCTGAAAGCTGATTGTCTTTTCTGTTCGAACAGTTCCTCCGCAATCGATAAAGTGTTTGGTTGTTAAGCCGGCTTCTGTAATGTGAAAATGTTTTGGTATAAATATTCCATTTGGTTGAATCATGTTTAACTCAGAAACAGTATTCAAATGTTTTTTGAATTGAGAGATTTTCATTTCTATATATGTTTATATTAACAACAATTATTTTTCTTAGAATTTAGTTTTTTTGAAATGACACCAAAGTAAACTTGAAGCTTTTCAATTGCTTTTTCATCAATGCAATAACAAATGGCCGTACCTTCAATGCTGCCTTTGATAAGGCCTGCATTTTTTAACTCTTTTAAATGCTGTGATACGGTTGGTTGAGCTAAAGGCAATTCGTTTACAATATCCCCGCAAATACAGGTATCAACTTTCATGAGATATTCCATAATAGCAATACGTGCAGGATGTCCCAATGCCTTCGCAAGTACTGCAATGGCATTTTGTTTATCTGTAAAATGATCTGTTTTGGTTGCTCCCATTTCTCTCTATATAATTATATATTGCAATATTACGATAAATAAGATAAAAAACAAGAATTGACTAATAAATTGAATAACTTTTATGATAAATTAATCCGTTGTGGTTGATTCAGAGTATTTTGTAAAAATGATGTTGCTTAAGGTTTAAACAAAGAGCTTTGTTAATAAGATACCTGCAAACACTGCCGCAAAGCCAAGTATAAAGCTGCCAAAGGTATTTAAAGCAAATGTTGAATAATTCTCTGTTTGTAATAATTGAATGTTTTCATATGCGAAGGCAGAAAAGGTTGTGAATCCGCCGCATAGACCTGTAGCAAGAAAAATACGCCATTCCGGTGTTGCTTGCATGCGTGTTGTTAAACCATAGAAGATGCCGATTAGCAGACAGCCGATGATGTTAACAGCAAAGGTTCCGTAAGGAAAAATGCCAGGATGTATTTTTGTTATGTATGTACTTAACAGATAACGTGCGCCACTGCCAATTGCACCGCCAATGAGTACCAGAATAAAATGATTCATTCTAACAAGATTGTTTTCTTCTTTTCAAAGATAAGAAATTGTCTGAAGAGTAGTTACATCCTTTAACCACTTATCCGTTTGATGCAAAACCAGGATAAAGTGTCATTCCGCCGTCAACGAATAACGTTATGCCATGGACATAGTCAGACTCATCTGAGGCCAGCCATACAGCAGCATTTCCAATATCTTCGGTTTCTCCAATACGATCATAAGGAATGAGTTTTAACAAATTCTGAGCAGCTGCCGGTGTCTCCCATGCCTGGTGGTTTATCGGTGTTTTAATTGCACCCGGACCGATGCTGTTGATGCGAATTTTTAATCCACCTAATTCCTGTGCCATTGATTTCATCAGCATCATAATTCCGCCTTTGGATGCGGCGTAATTGGCATGTCCGCCCCAGGGAATAACTTCATGTACCGAACTTATGCAGATGATCTTGCCCAGTGCTTTTGAGACTTCCGGACGAGGTCCTCTTTTAATAAATTCTCTTACAGCTTCCCGTGCACATAAAAATTGTCCGGTAAGATTTATATTAATGACTTTGTTCCATTGGTCTAAGGTCATGTCTTTAAACGCTGAGTCCTGTTGAAGTCCTGCATTGTTTACTAAAATATCAATGGTGCCGAATCTGTTGATTGCTTCCTGAAACATTTGTTGCACCTGCATTTCATCACCAACATTAGCCTGATAGGTAATTGCAGAAACATCAAATGCTTTTAATTCTTCAACCGTTTCTTCTGCGGCTTTTTTATTGGAATGATAGTTTACAAGTATATTGGCACCGTTGGCGGCCATTTTCAATGCAATGCCCTTTCCTATTCCTGAATCTCCTCCGGTAATCAGAGCTGTTTGTCCTTTTAATTTTAATTCTGACATAATTATATAGCTGATGTATCTATATAATATAAAAAATATTTATGAAGAAAAATGAAATACAGAAGTATTAATGAAAAGATAATCTGCAAGATCAGAACTATGATCTTGCAGATTAATATAAAAAATAATTACTTTAATCTTTTTAATGAAATCTTCACTGTTTGATTATTGGAATTATGAATTTTTCCGGTTATTAAATTCTCATTGATTCGCTTCAGAGTATATTGAACGGTAAATCCGTTGTTTTTCATTACAAAACTAAGAGCAGATTTTTTAGGTTGGATCTCACTGTATATGTAGTTAGAATTATTGATGCATGAGATTGCAAGTTGCCCCCTAGCATTTACTTCAATTTTGAGTGTGTCTACATAATCTACATTTGATTTATTCCAGTGCTCTGTCCAGATGCCGACATAGCTATCATTTGGTTCATCTGTTTTTATGAGCGTAAAGGAAGATAGAAGGATTATTAAAAATATGAATGAGAGAAAATTTTTCATAGGTATATGTATATCGGTTTATTTTTGAGTAAAACAAGACCTACGAGGTTTTAAAAACCTCGTAGGTCTAAAGAATAAAATTGTCATATCAACTTTCCGTCCCACTTCACAAATGCTTCGATAGCTTCATACTCTGGCAAACCAAGGTTGTTATAGGTATTTGCAGTTTTACGGTTTCTATCTTCTGCACGTTGCCAGAACTCTCTTGGATCTGCGCCCGGGAACATCGGTGCATCTTTTTGCGACTGATGTTTGAAGATCCCTCTACGCTTGCGCATCAATTCATCCGGACTTAATGGTATCGCCATTTCAATCTGATCGATGTCCCACTCCTGCCATGCACCGCGGTACAGCCATACTCTGCAATCACGGATCCAGTCTTCGTATTTCAATTCATCTAATGCTAAGAAGATCGCTTTTAAACACACGCGGTGGGTGCCATGCGGATCAGATAAGTCACCGGCTGCGAAAATCTGATGCGGCTGTAATTTCATTAATATTTTTTTTATGCAATCAATATCTGCTCTACCGATCGGATTCTTTTTAACCAAACCTGTTTCATAAAATGGCATGTCTAAAAAGTGTGCGTTCATATCGGGTATGCCTACATAACGGCAAGTAGCTTTGGCTTCGCCTCTGCGGATTAGGCCTTTTATTTTCATTACCTCAGGCGGATCTATTTCGCCCGGCTTTTTATTTTTTAGTGTCTGAACAATATTTTTAAAAACAGCTGTTGTTGTATCTTCTCCTTCGTGAATAAATTGATTGTAATCAACAGCAAAATCTGCAAAACGAATTACGTCTTCATCATACACAGCAATGTTTCCGGAAGTCTGATACGCAACATGTACATCATGTCCCTGATCTACTAAACGGATGAATGTACCACCCATAGAGATGATGTCATCGTCGGGGTGCGGACTGAATATAACAGCACGTTTCGGGAAGGGGTAAGCACGCTCCGGACGATTGATGTCATCTGTGTTCGGCTTTCCTCCCGGCCAGCCTGTGATGGTCTTTTGAAGCAGGTTGAATACTTCGATGTTGACGTTGTATGCAGGTCCGAATTGTGCAACCAGTTCAGACAAGCCGTGTTCATTATAATCGCGGTCGGTAAGTTTTAAGATTGGCTTGCTTACAAGCGTACTCAACCATACAACCGCTTTTTTACGAGCCTTTTGTTCCCAATTAACAGAACCTACCAGCCACGGTGTTTTGATGCGTGTCAACTCTGCGGATGACGCCATATCCAGTATTACGCCAACATTGGGATGTGTTTGCAGAAATGTTGCCGGAATCGATTCGGTAATAGCGCCTTCAACGGTTTTTTTAATGATGTGCGCTTTGCCTTCACCCCAGGCCATTAAAATAATTCGTTTCGCTTTGAAGATTGTTCCTACACCCATTGTTATGGCTGTTCTTGGAACATACTCTTCGCCGAAAAAATCACTGGCTGCATCAATACGGGTTACGTGATCTAATGTGATAATACGTGTTTTAGAATCCAGACGTGAGCCCGGTTCATTGAAACCGATATGTCCTGTACGACCTATACCCAGAAGCTGTACATCCAAGCCACCTAACGAATCGATCTTTTCTTCATAATCTTTACAGAAGGCATCGATCTGTTCTTTAGGAATTGTTCCGTTTGGTATATGAACATTTTCTTTTGGAATATCTATGTGGTCAAATAAATACTCCCACATGAATCGAACGTAGCTTTGTAAAGCAGTAAAATCAATAGGATAATATTCATCTAAGTTAAATGTAACTACGTTATGAAAACTCAAGCCTTCCTCTTTGTGCAAGCGGATCAATTCAGCATAAACACCTTTAGGTGTTGAACCTGTAGCCAGTCCCAAAATACATTGCTTGCCTTCAGACTGACGTTGTTTGATGATATTGGCCAACTCGTGTGCAACTGCCTGTGATGCCTGATCTGCAGAAGCATATATGCTGGTAGGTAATTTTTCGAAACTGTTGTTTGAAATACTCATGTTGAGGTAATTGGATAATTCCTGTAAATTAAACGAGAAAAAATGAAATGTGTTCAGGATAGTGGGAAAAAAGTGATCAGTATACAGTGGTCAGTGGTCAGTAAGTAAAGTAAAAGCCAGCAAATGCATTTTACTGATGGCTTTCATTGACGGAATCTCTAAATATCAGCTCTCACTGAAAACTGTTTACTGACCACTGACAACTATCTTTGATTAAAAAACAATATTTTTGTTTCTCGTTCGACTTACACATTATGAGCCTTAGACGCATAAAGAAAATCATGATTATAACCCTTGTAACACTTGCAGTTATTGCACTTGCTGTGTTCTTATTTCTTCAGACTGCCCCATTTGGAAGTTCTCCATCAAACGCACGTTTGGAGCGTATTAAAAAATCCCCTAATTATAAAGATGGTGTATTTCAGAATCTTTCTCCTACCCCAGTAATGGCTGAGGATGCGTCGTATTTTGATATGCTGAAACAGCAATTTAGCAAAGATTCTACCCGTGAACCTGCGAAAGCAATTCCAAGTATAAAAAGAGATTTAACAGTTAAGCCTTCTGATAAGCCTACGATTACGTGGTTTGGGCATTCCTCCTATTTAATTCAATTGGATGGAAAGAATATTTTAATTGATCCGGTATTTAGCAACAGCACCTCTCCTGTTCAAGGTATTGGAAATAAAAAATATTCAGGTACAGAAGTATACGGGCCCGCCGATTTTCCTTCTATTGACTATCTGGTGCTAACACACGATCATTACGATCACCTGGATTATCAGACCACATTGGATATGAAATCAAAGATTGGCAATTATTATATGCCGCTGGGTGTTGGATCACATATGGAATCCTGGGGAATTGATACAACGAAGATCCATGAATTGGATTGGTGGCAAGAGATTGATCTGGGTTCAGATATGAAATTGGTCTGTTTGCCTGCACGTCATTTCTCCGGTCGCGGAGTTACTGATAGAGGGAAAACATTATGGGCTTCGTATCTATTGATTACACCTACACATAAAATTTATCTGGGCGGTGATTCAGGCTACGACACACACTTTAAAAATATTAATGAGAAGTATGGTGCAGTTGATATTGCTTTTTTAGAATCAGGACAATACAATGCGTATTGGCCGTATATCCATATGATGCCTGAACAAACGGTACAAGCCAGTATTGATCTGCAAGCTAAAGTTCTGATGCCTGTACATTGGGGAAAATACACGTTGGCACTTCATTCCTGGGATGAACCTATTAATCGTTTAACAATAGAAGCTCATAAGAAAAATCTTTCTGTTGTTACACCGATGATTGGTGAGCCTATTATATTGGATAGTATACTGCCGAAGAGCAGATGGTGGGAGAAATAATTATGAATTATGAATCTTATACCTACGAGGTTTTAAAAACCTCGTAGGTATAAGATTTTCTTACTCCTGTGGAGGATTTTGTTTTTTTACAATCGTATGCTTTATACCACTTGGTTCGCGATGTATAGGTTTTGAATGCTCTTTCGGAGCGGGACGACTACTACCGTGTTTTCCGCCTTTCGATTTATTATTTGAAAAACCTTTGGATTGATGCTTTCCTTTTTTCTCCGGTTCGTAAGCAGGGCCTTCTCCTATTTCAATCGGTATGGTTAATTTTTCAATTTCTCTTCCGATCAGATTTTCTATTTGTAAGAATTTGTATTGATCGTAATCACTGATGAAAGTAATTGCGGTACCCGTTGTCGCAGCACGTGCAGTACGGCCGATGCGGTGAATGTAGTTTTCTGCATCACCCGGTACTTCTGCATTAATTACAAGGTCAATACCATCTATATCTATACCACGAGAAAGAATATCGGTACCGATCAGCATTTGCAGCTGACGGCTTTTGAATGCACGCATGATCTCTTCACGCTCTTCCTGCTCCAGATCTGAATGGAAACCTTTCAGCGAAAAGCCCATGTTTGATAGATCACGTTCTAACTTTTTAACGTGTTCTTTGGTAGAAGAAAATATAATGATGCTATTAAAGTTGCCGCTACCAAGTATGTGTTTGATCAATTTATTTTTTTGTTCTTCATAAACCAAATACGCCTGCTGTAAAATACCGGCAGCTGGTTTAGAAATAGCAATGTTGATCTCCTGAGGATTTTTCATTAGTTTGTTTGCCAGCGCACGCATCTTTGTAGGCATGGTAGCAGAGAACATAATGGTTTGTCTTTCTGTGGGTAAATAGCTTATTACACGCACGATGTCGTCATAGAAACCCATGTCCAGCATACGATCAGCTTCATCCAATACAAGATGTTTGATCTGCTTTAAATTAGCTGTACCAGATTGCAATTGAGCTAATAATCTGCCTGGAGTTGCTATAACAATATTAGCTCCATCCGTTAACGCTTTACGCTGCTGATCCCAGGTAGCACCGTCGCCGCCACCATATACTGCTATGGAGCTGACATTAATAAAGTATGAAAATCCTTCTATCTGCTGATCAATTTGTAAAGCAAGTTCACGTGTTGGTACTAAAACCAAAGTGTCCAGGCCATCAGTATTTGATTCAATAATTTTGTGTAAGATCGGAAGCATGTATGCAGCGGTCTTTCCTGTACCAGTTTGTGCGCAGGCTACCAAATCACTGTTTGACATAATAACAGGGATGGCTTCTACCTGAATAGGTGTAGGTTTATTGAAGCCCATAGAGTTTAAGCTATCCAATAAACCTGAATTAAAATTAAAATCGTTAAAGGTCAATGACGTAGTATTAAGTGTTATCTAATTGATTACGAGTAAAGATAGTAAATAATTAACAGTTTTTGATTCTTTGTACCTTCTGCCAAAGAATTCAATCAGAGTTGACTCATAATGTCTATTTTTAACAATAGATTTATAAAACTAAGATCGGTAATACGGTGTATTACGGCCTTTATACTGCTCTTGCTAGGTGGAAGATGTTTGGTTGCTACCTAAGATTTAAAGCGGGTAGCAAAAAGATATTTCGATTTCCAGTATGTGTCCGAAGTTTTTGTGATGATCACTCCACTTTTTGCTGACGCATGAATAAAGGTTCCGTCACCCAGATAAATGCCTACATGGGTAATGAAATTACTGCTGTTGTATGAACTGTAATAGAATAACAGATCACCTCGCTTAAGTGAATCAACAGATGCTACAACAGTACCATACCTGCCCTGTTCGTGTGATGAGTGTGGTAGTATAATTCCGTATTCCATATGAACTACTTGTACTAAACCAGAGCAATCGATTCCTTGTTTTGATGAACCGCCCATTACATGAGGTGTGCCAATAAATGTTTTAGCAAATGCAATGACTTTTTCTATATCATAATTTGAAGTATCAACTGATCTTTCAATTCCTCCTAACTGAAACTGTTTGAGTTTTTCTTTTACTAAGGAATCAGTAGTCTGATTTATTACCTGTTGAAAATTATCCAAATTCAGTTTGTTATTAAAGCTGCTTTGTAATACAACAAACCCTAAAAGTGAACTGATATAAAATAAGCGTAAATACATGTTTGTTTTAATTTATTGGGTTGTTGATTACACTTCAACAATTTCTCCTTGTTCGTTGTCTGCGACTTTATTCGGCTTGTAGCCTTTTAATGCAAAGAACGCTATATACGCATAGCAAACCAGACACAATGCAAAGCTGTAGCGATAGCCAATCTGATCAGCCAATATTGCTTGCAGTAAAGATACAAATGCTCCTCCTGCGACCATTGTAACCATTAATCCGGATCCACGGCTGGTATATTTTCCCAGACGTGCAATGCCTAATGGGAAAATGCTTGGCCACATAATGGAATTGAATAGGCCGATAAGAATCAAACACATTGCTGCAAGTGGAACAGTTAGTGATTTGAAATTAAAATAAAACTCTAAGGTCTTGCAATCTTCTCCCATGTTTATAACAGGTACTGTAATGCTGCTGTTAATCATGATGTCTGTCATGCTTAAGAAGATCAATACAAACGCTGCAATTGCAACAAAAGCTAAGGCTTTATTAGGGGCAATTTTTTGTGTGATCTTACTGCCTATAAAACGACCGATCATTGCACCTGCCCAGTAATATGCTACCAGGTTCGCTGCAAACTTTTCCGGAATATTTCCCATTGTGTCTGATTTTAAGTATACAACCAGCAAACTGCCGATTACAACTTCTGCTCCAACATAAAAAAAGATTGCAAATGCGCCATAGATCAGATGATTGAATTGAAAAATACTACCAGAGAGAACTTCGTCTTTTTCATTTTCAATGGAAAGTTTTGGAAGTTTCATAAAGAACATGAATGCAGCAATTGCTATGATCAATAAAGCGATTGCAACATACAAAGTACGTGTTGTAGCGAGTGTTTCTGCTTCAGTCATCAAGCATTCGTTTAATAAATAAAACGAACCAAATATCGGGCCAATGAATGTTGCTGTTGAATTTAATGCACCACCCAGATTTAATCTCGCTGCGCCGGTTTCAGGTGTTCCTAATGCAATTAAATACGGATTAATAGCAACCTGAAGAAGCGCAAATCCGCTGCCGACAATAAATAATGCGAGTAAGAACAACCCATAAGAACTATATTCTGATGCAGGATAAAATAATAGCAATCCTATGGCTACAATAAATAAAGCATATATGGTACCTTGCTTATAACCGATTTTTTTGATCAGATTTCCTGAAGGAATGGATAACAATCCATAAGCCATAAAAAAGCTGAATTGAATCAACATTAATTTCCAGTTTTCATTTTTTTCAAAATGAAAAGTATTTTTCATGATGGGAATAAGCACATCATTCAATACGGTTACAAAGCCAATTACAAAGAACAGCGTTGCCATTAAAGCAATTGCTGGAGTATAATTCGCTTTTGGATCAGATGCGGAGTTATTGGATGAAAAATTTATTGGGGCACCACCAGCCATAATAAGTATAGATTTAGAATGAACAATCTTCGAATATAGAGTACTGCTCGTTAACTACAAAGTAAAGTCTGTTCTTTGTTATGTTATATAAATGAAAAAACCGAACAGATCCCGATAGCTATCGGAATCTGTTCGGTTTTTTCATTTATATAAGAAATTCCGCTTATTTAGTCACGGTAAATTTTTGAACAGCAGCCCCGTTTTCTCCTTGCAGGCGGATTAGGTACATTCCTGCCTGTAAAGATGCTGTATTAATCTGAATTGTATTTCCAGACCAGTCACCTGAAATAGTATATTCTAAACCATTTAGGTCTAACACAACCGGAGCTTCAATCAAGTCAAATGGTTTCTCAACATTCAACAAATATGATGTTGGATTTGGATATAATTTTATTGTAATATTTTGCATTACTGCAGATCTGGTAGATGTTGGTATATCTACGATATTATCTTTTGCTGTAGGTTCAATGCCTGAATAAATGCTTTGTACTGCACCGGTAATATAAGCCAATGGAGCATTCCAGTTAATGGCAATTTCATTTGTTGAATAACTGCAATCTGTATCTACATAAGATAAGGCTGCCTGGGATGATGGATAACCAGGGCAATTATCCTGCTGACCTGGATTCGGTCCACCCACCAATAAGCCCGGTACAGCTGCTGCTATACCATCTGCCTGAGATACTCTATGGTGTGGATTGTTAGATGCAAGACTGCCGTAACCAGTTACAAACGAATAATTGATACCATTTCTTCCTAATAGGTAATCTACGTTTGATACTGCAGCTTTTAAATAAGAACTGTCTTTGGTGTAATTAAAAGCTTGAATCAAAATGAATGCTTGATTTGCTGCAACTGAATTACTACCCCATCCGAAATTCCCGCTATTAGCTCCCATTGCTACTGCATAAGCAGATGTAGTTAATGCTTCATTTTTATATCCATCAGCTAGTGCGATGATCTTATTTTTTACGGTGTTTAAATCGGACGGTGCACTTAAATTACCACTATTATGAGCCAATGTTATCAAGCCTAATGTATTTACATTTTGCCATCCTGGTAGGTCTGCTCCAGATGATAAATTAATGTCTGAATAATATTGTGTCAATCGTGTTGTAGTGTACAATTCTGCTGCAGCCCAGCTTTTTTCATCGGCAAAACTATAATCGCCGTAGCCTCCTGTAGTGATAGCAGGATTAGCTAATACATCCTGATTATAAAAAATTGATGGATTTAATATTGCCCAATCATACGCTTTTTTTGCAGCTACTATACATGAATCAGATAATCCTGGTAACTGCGTAGAAAATTGTGCAAAGATACGCGCAGACTGTGCCATTACAGCAGCAAAATCTAAGGTTGCCCCTGTTGCTTTCTGAACAACATATCTAGGCAACGTTGCAGCATTTGGCATTACATCTCCATCAAAATTGGCATTCGTTAATTTGTGATATACACCTCCATCATAAGGGTCTTGCATTGTTAACATCCAACGAACATTATACAGTGCTTCATCCAATACATCCGGAATGGAATTTGAGCTTTCCGGAATATTCAGTTTTAGTGTATCATAATAGGTTCCGAAATGTTCATAAGAAGCTAATAATGTATACGTACTAATACCGGAGTTTACGATGTATTTATTGTAATCACCTGCATCATACCATCCTCTAGGAGAAGATATTTTAGATCCCGTCGCTCTTCCAGGAGAAGCTGCAGAGTTATGGATCAATACCTGATTGTCAGGATGCCCTGCAGCTCTTGCCCAGGTTCCTGCATACGGTGCGGTCAATGCCATAGAAGCCCTTTGATAATAAAAGCCCTTAATACTTCCCTTAGATATACCATTTAAAGTAGTTTCTGAGATTATAAAAGGATACGAAGGCGAAGGCACACCAGGTACCCGCATTCTATATTTACCGGGAACTTTAAAATTAGAAAAATCTGCAATACGAACAGATTCACTTGAATAACTCCAAGTTTTTGCTGCAGACAAAGTACCTGTATAAACGGTATCTGATAAATCATCTGTTACAATGTAGAAATCACCAGCATTACCACCATTCACAACCGCTTTTTTAGGCCCTTCTTTCAAAAAACCTAATTGATTTAATTTAATACCTTTTGCTCCGGATGTTATATTTGTTTTAGCGCGTGTGCCAACCATTACACTGTCCATTAAAAACGTTCCAGTAGAAGGTGCAGTTATAATAAATTCAACTCGTTTGATTTGAGTCGCATCTACAGGGCCGTTATTCGTTCCGTATTGCTGATAAAATCGACCAGTAAAATCAAATAGATAATCATAATACTTCGTATTATCATTTTTGATAACCTGTGTCGTATTTATTTGATTGGTTCTTCGTTCGTTAGCATCTATTAAATCAATACGTAATGTAAATGAAGCGCCTGTCTTGATTTTAACAGTAACAAATGGAGCATCTGCCATATTTATGGAAGAAAATGCATAAGCAAACCCACTATAATTGGTTGCTGTAATAGTATATTTTGTATATAACTGAGTATTTGTAGGAGCGGTTGTCTCTATTGTTTGAACTGCATATAGAGGTTTATTTTCCGTCCATCCTGTTGTAAGTCCGGGAGCTGTTGCACTTTCAAAATCATCTCCAACCCCTGTTTGAGCCATTGATAAAATAGAACTTAGTAAAATCGTAATAATTAAACCTACTTTTTTCATATTTCTTAGCATTTAAACAATTATACCGAATTTCTGATTATTGTGTTCCATTTGTAGGGTAAATAAGTAAAATAATTGTTTGTTTTGTTGGAATTTCGACTCATAAATTTGTAACTTGTTACCACTAATTACTGTTGACTATCAATATATTTATAACTATATCATACGTGATTTATTGCTTTAGTACCACCATTCGTTTTTTTGTTATTATCTTTGTTTTATTTGCAATAAACATAGATTTGCATGCTCAGAAAATAGTTGAATTAAATGATAAAAATCAAATTCCTCTGTTTACCAATGAAGTATATATATTTAAGGATACTTCAAATAAAGTCAGTTCAGAGGAAATTTTATCAGGGAAATATGATTCAAAGTTTTTAAAAATTGCAGATGATAAATTTTATACCGAAACATTGAATGCAAACTATTGGCTAAGATTTAAACTTCAAAATCAGAATGAACATAAAAATTGGCTAATCGAATTACCAGATCCACATATTTCAAAAATTGAATTTTTCCGTCAAGATCGAAACGGGCATTATGAAACATTAAAAACAGTTGGTTTTTCGTACCCTTTTTCAAATAAGGAGTATCAGCATAAAAACTTTTTATTTAAAACGAATCTGCCTAAGGATAGTATTCGAACATTTTATGTATTGATTAATTCTGCCAATTATGCTGGTTTCTCTACTTCTGTTCGCGAAGAAATTCATTTCACCGGGTATGCATTAACCGAATATGTTTTACTTGGCTTGTATTATGGGGTATTGTTGATCATGGCCATTTACAATTTATTCCTGTTTTTTAATACAAGGGATCGTGTCTATATATATTATGTGATTTATGCCTTGTGTTGTGCATTTAATTCGTTTTCTGAAGATGGATTAGGTTTCCAATACTTATGGCCGAATGTGCCATTTATAAATATTCTGGTTTCATTATTCACTCCGATACTTCTGTTGTCGGCGTTTATTATATATTCATTTTCATTTCTGGAAATAAACAGGACGGCCAAATCATTTAAGAGTGTTATAATTGGTGCTTATCTGTTATATATATTGGTTTATTTTATTGAGCGCTTTGTATTGGATTCGCAGCGGGTATATCAGTTTGTATTCTTATTACCTTTCTTATTGATCTATATAGCATCCTTTAAAATTTATTTTCAAGGTGAAAAATTTGCCCGTTTTTTTATTTTAGCTTATACAATGATCATCATAAGCTTTATTATCTACTTGTTCAGAATTTTTGATTTAGTACCAGAAGGCTTTGGATTATTTGCAGTATATAGTTTCAATTTTGGCTTTATGATAGAGGTTGTGATCTTATCCATTGCATTGAGTGATCGTTTTAAAATAGAACGTATTCAGCGTGAAGTATTGCAGCAACAGGCAATTGCTCAATTAGTAGAAAATGAATCTTTGAAAAATGAATTGATCAGTGAATTAAAAGAAAAAGAAATAATTCAGGATCGTGTTAATAAAGAATTAGAATCAAAAGTTGCAACGCGTACAAAAGATCTGCGGGAAAAATCGGAAGAGTTAAGCATTTTCAATTCGAATCTTTCAAAATTGGTTGAAGACTTAAATCAAATGAATATTAAGCTGGATTTAGATAACTGGCAATTGAAACAAAAAGTACAAGAGGAAGTAAAAGCCCGATTGTCTGATGAAGAATTAAGTACAGAAAAATTTAAAGAGTTATTTCCGGATGATGCAAGTTGTATGCGTTATTTAGAAAATATAAAATGGAGCAACGGATTTGTATGTAAAAAATGTGGTCATGATAAATACATTACACACACCTCTCCTTTTACGCGTAAGTGTACGTCTTGTAAACATGTTGAAAGCGTAACTGCTGAAACATTGTTCCACGGAATTCGAATCCCAATGGATAAGGCATTTTATATTGTTTATGATACGATCCGATCAGGGAAATCGAAGACACTTGAGGAATTATCTGAATTATTAAGCTTGAATAAAAATACCGTTTGGGCATTCCGTAAAAAAATACAAAGCTCTTACGAATTATTAAAGTCTAAATCTAAAGGTACTGTTGTTCGCTGGGATGACTTGTTAAGCCACTAATGCAATTACAGAAGCAATTCTGCCTGTTGTAATACCATCTCTTCTTGCTGAATAAAATGCAGTTGGATCAGAATATGTACATAGCTTACTGATGGAAATATTTTCTTCTTTTAAACCCATTTCAAGGAGCTGCATTTTATTTTCTATCCATAGATCAATACATGATTTGCCATTGGGCAATTTCTCTTTACTGACACTTCTGAAATGTATGGCAACGTCTTCACCTACTTCATAGTTGGCAGCAGAAATTGAAGGTCCAATACCGGCAATGATGTTGCTGGAAATGCAACCAAATTCCAGTTGCATTTTGGAAATTGTATGTTTGACTATTTCTGCTGTAGTACCTCTCCAGCCCGCATGGATACAAGCAACAACTTTAGTAACAGGATCTGCTAATAATACAGGAACACAATCTGCAGATAATACTCCGATTAATATATTGGGGGTATTTGTAATCAATGCATCTACGTCTTGGAATGTAGCTTTTTTATTTTCTTCTGTCACAATTTCAACTGTACAAGAATGTGTTTGTATTGGGAATGTTACAAAACCATCTACTATATCTAAATGATTTAATAACTCAAGTCGGTTATTGTGTACAACACTTGTCTGGTCAGGTACATTCAATCCATAATTCAATCCTTCAATATCTCCTCTTTGAATATGCAAATTTGATCCCGTGACTAGATGCCTTACAGATGTTATTTTATTGAATGAATCAAATTGCCAATGCTTTTGGTTGTTAAATAATGCAGGTTTCATGGAGGTGTTTAAAATCCGAAGTTTGTCATCTTATATTCAGTTGGTAAAATAAAATAACTATCTGACAAAAGTTTTGGTGTAATATCTGACACTTCCATTTTAAACTTAAAGCCATTCTCAATATATTCAATTCGAAGAGGTATGCCATGCACCTGTTTAAAAGCCTCGTGATGTAAATTCCCTGTTGCAAATCCTAAAGCTCTGAACGCATCATGGTTCATTGTAGATAATTCTGATGTTACCCAAAAATAGCTTGTCTCAATGGTATTATTTTCTTCTGTAATGAGTATATATTTTATACACGTATAGTTTAAAATTATTAATGTATCTGTTGTTCTTGTCAAGCTTACTAAGTGATCAGATGAGTTGATCACTGCAGAATCAGTTACGGATGAATACGTTTTTGTTGCGTCTTTGATAAAATAGGTTGTTGCTGTGTTATATAAATAAAGCATATTTCCAGTTAGTTTAGAAATGCTTCCCCCGTCAATTCGTGTGAATGAATTGTTGTTTTTTAAATACATCTGAAGACTATTTGGAAAAAAGGCATTGTCAAAATTATATTGATTAGCACTTCTTATATCTTTTAACTCACGCAATTTTTTTTGCATGGTACTTTTAATTGTAGGATTTTCCAGAAGCAGATATTGCATTTCAGGATCATTCAATTGTTGTTCCAATTCAAGAATTGTTTCGTCAATTTCTGAATTATCTTCTTTTAAGATTTCCTTTTTATACTTATCCGTTGCATTTACATCCAGAATATCAACAACAATGTTCCATGTCATATTGCCTTCAAAGGGGACTGTCTGAGAATATGAAATGTTGAATACTATAGTAAAAAGTAAAAGGAGAAAATACTTCATATTAAATGAATAATTGATAAATGCCGTTCAGTAGAAATGATGTACTTTCGGTCATTACTGACCGAAAGGGACTTCTTTGAAACCTGTAGGAAGAACAAAATCTGATGCGGATAAAGTCGCACTTTTTAATTCCAATACTTGCAGAACAACTGTTTGTCCTTGTTCTGTAACTTCAATTTTTAGAGGTACACCATCAATTTTACTGAAGGCTGAAGCTGATGCATGTGACTGGTTTCCTACTCCACCCGTATGGAAAGAACTAGAAGAATATTTTTTTAAATCTTTTGTTGCCCAGATAAACATTGTTTTTGTTTTTCCTGCTTCAGTGAACGTAACAATATATTTTGTACAAGTATACGTTAGTATTTTAGCCGTTTCGGTGGTTGCGGTTACAGTTACAGCAGCGTTGTCAGTTGAAGCTGGTGCTTTTGACTTAGGAGCTACAGAATATGTTTTCGCAGCCTTTTTAATGTAATATGTTTTATCGGTAGATTTTAGATAAAGGATATCGCCTGCAGCAGCTAATGCACCTCCTTCAACTTGTGTATAAGAGTTACCATCTTTTAGTTTTACTGTATACGATTTCGGCATTGCACCGGCTGCGGCACCAGCAGCACCATTGCTTTGCATAGCTTTCATCGTTGCAAGCTGTTGCTCAAACATTGCCTTCATAGATGGGTTGCCGTCAAGCATTGTCTTCATTTCAGGATCGTTCATTTTCGCTTCTAATTCAGCAATACCTTTATTAAGTTCTTCTTTCTGCTGCGGAGTTAATTCTTTTTGAGCAGGAGCTGCTTGAGAACCACCCAATGTTATACCCCATTTAACAGTACCTTCAAAATTTACTTGCGCCTGACTCATAAGAGCCAGAGTTGCACAAAAAATAAAAACAATAATTTTTTTCATGATCATTTAAAAGTTAAATTATTTACTAAATATACATTCATACGAAACGATTATTTCATTTTATCACCAAAAACTTTTTTGAATTTTTCCAGCTTAGGGCGAATGATATACATGCAATACGGCTGTGCACCATTTTCTTTATAATAATTTTGATGATAATCTTCTGCCGGATAAAATTTCTGAAAGGCTGTAATTTCAGTAACAATTGGTTTATCAAATACTTTTTCCTCCTCCAGTTTCTTTTTGTAAAACTCAGCTTCTTTTTTCTGTTCGGAATTATGATAAAAAATCACCGATCTATATTGAGTTCCAACGTCGTTTCCTTGCTGATTTAATGTAGTTGGGTCATGTGAATACCAAAACATCTGCAGAAGTTCGCTATAAGAGACGATTGCAGGATTGAATATGATTTGAAGTGCTTCCGCATGTCCGGTAGTCCCCGTGCAGATTTGCTTATATGTTGGATTAACGACTGTTCCACCACTATATCCGGAGGTTACTTTAACAACTCCTTTTATGTCCTGAAAAATTGCTTCTGTGCACCAGAAACAGCCGTTACCAAAGGTTGCTGTATCTAATTGGGCAGTATTGTCTGTATGTGTTTCCATTGGTGGGTTTATGCGGTCAGTGTTTTCATACGATGTATTGCTGCAGGCCATAAATGTTACAAGGCCAAGCATTATTGTTCCGATTTTCCTAATATAGTGGTTCATATTTATTGATTTTATTTGATATATACTATTTTTCGGGATATTCAGATTCCGTAAAACATATATAAAACTATTACAACGAAAAATAATGCCACAAATTCAAAAATATCATTTAAGGGATAAATGATATTCTCTGATACTTAATTATTTATCTTTATAGTGAATAAATACTGGAAATTGGTTGTGCAATATTGGTAATTATTTGTAGTTTTGCAGTCCCAAATGGCGAGGTAGCTCAGCTGGTTAGAGCACAGGATTCATAACCCTGAGGTCTCGGGTTCGAGTCCCGATTTCGCTACATAATGCAAAAGAGTCTTACAAAATGTGAGACTCTTTTTTTGTTTTAGTATCACTAGTATTAGCTATTTTTAGAGCATTGCCCTTTTCAAGATTTCAATTATTAATAATAGTATCTATATTCATTTTTATTCAACTAGATCTAAACTATGAAAAGAATTCAATTTTTATTCGGCATATTATTTTTGTGCATGTTTCAGCATGCTCATGCACAGCTTCTTTATAACAAGACCGGTTATTATATTGATTTCGGATCCCACAATAACACAGGAACCGGATATTGGGTTGATTATTCCAATGTATCACCAAACGATTCATTGTTCATAAAGAGCGAGTCATATGATGGATTGACTTTTCAAGGACAAGATGATTATGAACCATCCCCTACGGGTTATGTTGTTGTTAACCATACATATGATTATGTAGGCTTTTTGCAAAATAGATTTTGGGTACGACCATTTTTAACTCCAGCTACTTCAATAGATATGAGTAAGCCGGAAAATATGAATATGAAAATCCGGCTGAAATCTACCGGCTCATTAACTCCAAAGAATATCTATATTAAATTAATGGATACATTAGGAAACATAACATTAAATGGAGCATCCTATTTCACTATAAGCCCCACAAATGAATATAAAGACTACTATTTCAATTTTAATAACAGCTGGAGAGATTTTCGAAGTTCGCCAATGACGGTTGTTGATTCTTCGGCAATTTCAGGCTTTGATTTTTATGTCGAATTTGAATCACCTGTTACGGATATAAAACCGCTCAAATTAGAAATAGATTACATTCAACTTGGTAGCTATGTCGATTGGTCTTTCAATACTATCTCAGGACATATTTTCAATGATAATAACGCCAACTGTATATTAAATTCAGGAGATGCACCTGTAAAACAGGGCTTGGTAACAGCTCTGCCTGGCCCATATTATGCATACACAGATGAAAATGGTTTTTATGAATTAAAAGTTGACACCTTACATACTTCATACAGCATCTCTTACACTCCTACAAATCTTGAACTTGAGTTACTGGAAAAAATATGTCCATCTACAGGGGTTTTTACGGTATCTACACCTAAAGGTAAATCTAATTATTGCTGCAATGATTTTTCTCAAAAAATTAAACAATGTGCTATTTTAAAAATAGATATTAATAGCAATCGAAGAAGACGTTGTTTTAATAGTGTTACTACGGTAAATTATCAAAATGCAGGTAATGTTAGTTCCCAGCCAGCACAAGTTAAAATTGTTTATCCGCAGTATGTAAAACCAATAAGCAGTGTGCCGGCCTGGACTAGAAAAAATGGAGATACGTTGTATTATTCAGTTGGAAGTATAGTGGCTTATGCTACTAAAACAATTACAATCATAGATTCTGTTATTTGTGGTAATGAGAGTATTCGTTTTTTAACGCAATGTACTCAAGCATCTATTTCTCCAGGCAATATTTGTATCAATGTGTCTAATGATTGGGACAATGCCGATGTTGTTGTTAAGGGAGCTTGTACGAATGGAGTTGCTAAATTTACAATTCTGAATGAAGGAAATGGTGACATGTCAGACAGCACCAGATATAGAGTATATGCAAATGATACATTAATTTCGAATCATAAGTTTGCATTGAAGTCTATGGAATATTTTAAAGTAGAATTGCCAACTAGTGGAAAAGTAATTCGATTAGAAGCAGATCAGGTAGCAAATCATCCGGATTACAATACAATACCGAGGGTAATATTTGAAGGTTGTGTTTCTTCACAAGCGGCATTAAAAACAGCTTATAAAGGTATTGCAATGAATGTACCTCAAAATAATGATTTAGTAACCTCTACATCGTGTATACAGATATCGGATAGTTATGATCCCAATGATAAAGCAGTGTCTCCCAAAGGCGTGTCAAGCAAAAATTACATAAGTGCAGGTACGAGGCTTACATATAAAATTCGCTTTGAAAATACAGGTTCAGATGATGCTTATTCAGTTGTAGTTGTTGATACACTTGATGCAGACCTGGATGCTACAACTTTCGTAGCAGGCAGTGCAAGTCATCCTTATTCTATTGAAAGAATTCATGTTCAAGGTAAAGAAGTCGTTAAATTCCACTTTGCCAATATCAACTTAACTCCTAAAAAAATAGATAGTATTAAATCGCAAGGCTTTATTACATTTTCAATTTCTGCAAAACCTACATTATCTGATGGAGAATTGATTAAAAATGAAGCGAGTATTTTCTTCGATTATAACTCTGCAATTATTACGAATATGGTTTCACAAACAATTGGTGAATATGTTGAAGAAGATCTAACACGAGATAATATCATATTAAGAACGGCTGTGTCAACAGTTACTACTGGTATTGCAGCGACTACCACGACAAATCCAGTGACTATTTATCCTAATCCAACAAATGAAAATATTAGAATTAACTTTTCAGGATCATACGGAAATGTTCGAATAAATATTTATTCTGTAAGTGGTACATTGGTTCTTTCGAAGAATATTGCATCAGAAAATGATACGACTCTTTCTCTTCAACAATTAAATCCTGGTCTTTATTACTATAACATTTCAGGTTCAAATGGATTGAATCAAAATGGTAAAATTGTTAAGCAATAATAAAACATCTAATTGTTGTTTGCTATAAAATATAAAAGGTACTGATCCCGATAGTTTCGAGGATCAGTACCTTTTATATTTTGCATTAAACAAAAAAGTCACGCCTAAAGCGTGACTTTTTGATTCACATTGAAGTGAAATTATTTTTTTACTTTGTCAACAACAGCCTTGAAAGCTTCTGGATCGTTCATTGCAAGATCAGCTAAAACTTTTCTGTTTAACTTGATGTTTGCTTTATCCAAAGCACCAATGAATTGAGAATAAGACAAACCATATTGTCTAGTTCCTGCATTGATACGTTGTATCCAAAGACCACGGAAGTGTCTTTTCTTTTGTTTACGGCCAATATAGGCGAAAACTTTTCCTCGTTCAACCGCATTTTTTGCAACGGTCCAAACATTTTTTCTTCTACCAAAGTAACCTTTGGCTAACTTCAAAATTTTCTTTCTTCTTTCTCTTGAAGCTACTGATGGTACTGATCTAGGCATTTCTTTTTTGTTTTTTAGTAGTTGGTGATTTGCTTATGCAAATTCTTGGTAACCAAACACTGGGTTTAACATTGTTAACCAGTTTTAAATCTAAACTTAATTAGATTTTTAGCATAGCCCTAACGTTGGACTCATCTGCTGCACTAACCAGGTGTGCGTGTACTAAGTTACGCTTACGTTTAGTAGATTTTTTCGTAAGAATGTGGCTATGGTAAGCACACTTTCTTTTGATTTTTCCACTTCCTGTAAGTTTAAACCTTTTCTTAGCTCCTGATTTGGTTTTTACTTTAGGCATTTAATTTATCGGTTTAATTTGTAAGAAATTACTTTTTAGGTGAAGCCTTTGGTGTAAGCATTAAGAACATTCTCTTACCTTCCAACCTTGGCATCTCTTCTACTTTTGCTAACTCTTCAAGTGCTTGCGCAAACTTTAACAACATGATTTCACCACGTTCTTTGTAAACAATCGTACGCCCAACAAAGTGTACATACGCTTTTACTTTAAAGCCATCTTTTAAGAATTCAAAAGCATGTTTTAATTTGAATTCGTAATCGTGCTCGTCTGTATTCGGGCCGAAACGAATTTCTTTAACAACAACTTTGTGCTGCTTCGCTTTTAGTTCTTTCTGCTTCTTTTTTTGTTCGTATTTGAACTTTGAATAGTCAGTAACTTTACAAACAGGCGGATCAGCATTTGGTGAAATCTCAACAAGGTCTAAGTTCTGGGCCTTTGCAAGGGCAAGCGCTTCGCGAATGGGATATACATTGGCTTCAATGTTTTCTCCTACTAAACGTACATTAGCGGCTTTGATAAAATCATTAATTCGGTGTTCGTCCTTGTCCTTAATTGGTGCCCGGAAAGGCTTGGGATTTCGTAATGCCATTCGTTAAGTTTATTCCTTTATTCTGTTTGTTTTTAAACGAGTTGCGAATATCGCACTTTTTTACCGTATACTAAAATCTGTATTCGTTTTTTTTTATTTATACTGCCAATTGTTTTGCAATTTCTGATTCAAAGTACTGAATGAAATCTTCCACCAACATACTTCCCAAATCCTCGCCACCATGTTTTCTTATGGCAATTTTGCCTTCAGAAACCTCTTTTTCACCTATTACAAGCATAAAAGGCACTTTTTTAACTTCCGTATCTCGGATTTTCTTGCCTATTTTTTCATCCCGGTTATCAACAAAACCACGGATATCTTTCACTAAAAGCCTGTCATAGACATCCTGTGCATAATCATTAAATTTATCTGAGATCGGCAAGATTGCGATCTGATCCGGAGACAACCATAAGGGGAAGTTTCCGGCAACGTGCTCAATCAGTACCGCAATGAAGCGCTCTAATGAACCGAATGGTGCACGGTGTAGCATAACCGGACGGTGTTTCTGATTATCAGAGCCTGTATATTCCAGCTCAAAACGGTTTGGTAATTGATAATCAACCTGGATCGTTCCAAGTTGCCATTTTCTGCCCAACGCATCCTTAACCATGAAATCAAGTTTCGGACCGTAGAATGCAGCCTCACCCAATTCAGTAACCGTACTCAGACCTTTTTCAGCGGATGCTTCAATGATGGCCTGTTCAGCCTTTTGCCATTGTTCATCTTCGCCGATGTATTTTTCTTTATTCTCAGGATCGCGTAATGAGATCTGTGCTGTATAATCATTAAAGCCTAATACTTTAAATACATACAATACAAGATCAATTACTTTTAAGAATTCTTCTTTTACCTGATCCGGTCTACAGAAAATGTGTGCATCATCCTGAGTAAAGCCTCTAACCCTTGTTAAACCGTGCAGTTCGCCGCTTTGTTCGTAACGGTAAACGGTTCCGAACTCTGCAAAACGAATCGGAAGATCTTTATAAGAACGTGGTTTAACTTTATATATCTCGCAGTGATGCGGGCAGTTCATTGGTTTAAGTAAGAACTGTTCTCCTTCATGCGGTGTATAAATCGGTTGGAACGAATCTTTACCGTACTTATCAAAGTGTCCTGAAGTTACATACAATTGCTTGTTACCAATGTGTGGTGTCACCACCGGCTGGTAGCCTGCACGTACTTGCGCTTTCTTTAAGAAATTCTCAAGGCGTTCTCTAAGCAATGCGCCTTTAGGTAACCACAATGGCAAACCCATCCCTACTTTTTCAGAGAATGCAAACAATTCTAATTCTTTACCAAGTTTTCTGTGATCACGCTTTTTAGCTTCTTCTAAAACAGTCAAGTAGTCTTTCAACTCTTGTTGTTTTGGAAAAGTTACGGCATAGATACGTGTTAACTGCTTGCTTTTTTCATCACCTCTCCAATACGCACCGGCCACACTCATAAGCTTTACAGCCTTGATAAATCCAGTATCCGGAATATGTGGACCTCTGCACAAATCTGTAAATGAACCTTGTTTGTAGAAGGTAATAGAACCGTCTGCAAGTCCTTCTAACAGATCAAGTTTATATGGGTCCTGCTTATCAGTAAAATAACTGATCGCATCTTTCTTCGAAATTTCTTTTCTGACATAGACATTTTTTTGCTTTGCCAGGTCGATTATTTTCTTTTCAATCTGTTCAAAATCATCCTGAGAAAAAGCACGATCACCAAAGTCTACATCATAATAAAAGCCTGTTTCAATAGCTGGGCCAATACCGAACTTGGTACCCGGATATAAGTCTTCTAATGCTTCAGCTAATAAGTGAGCAGATGAATGCCAAAATGTTGATTTACCTTCCGTATCATTCCACGTCAATAATTGAACGGTTGAATCTGTTGTTATTGTGCGTGAAGCATCCCAAACTTCGCCATTTACTTTGGCTGCTAATACATTGCGGGCTAAGCCTTCACTGATACTAAGGGCAACGCCCATAGCAGTGATTCCATTCTCATATTCGCGGATTGAACCGTCGGGTAAAGTAATCTTTATCATAATAATATTGTAACCTGCGAATTTAAGAAGATTTTCAAAATAAAATTCTATACAAGAAGTACATCCTGTAAAAATTACCTGCTGGTATCGGTAACTATCTGTATATATTTTTCAATACGATCAATTTCCTTTTTCAAATAGGCATTTGTGGTGTCAATTGCCAGCGAGTTTTTATAATAAGTTATTGCACCTCTGTTATCATTCAATTTGAGCGCATAATCCCCCATTTTAATGATACTTTTTGCATCCGTTGGGTGTTTCTCTATCCATTTGCTGAGGTAGTTCATGGCTTCTTTATAATTGTTTGTTTTTTGATAATAATCGCTCAGTGGTTTGTATAAAACCATCGCCTGGGGATCACATAACAACCCTTCTTTATATGCAGCAAAGGCTACATTATTTTTATTTATGGATTCAAAAAATTTACCTTCATATAAAAACAATTCAGGTGTACATGGGCGCATCCGCTTTGCCTTAATAAGCAAGGGCATGATCGAATCATACATGTGTTTGTTGTAATACAATGACATTAAAGCAATGTAGGCTTCTATGTATTGAGGATTTTTTTGAATACAAGCTTTGTATTTTAAAAAGGCCTGAGCAGTATCCTTACGAACGATGAATTTTTTTGCTTCTATATAATTCAAATCTGCCATTTGTGGTGCTATGGCATTTAATTTAGAAATATATTGATTGGCTGTGATGGTGTCGTTTTTTTCTAATAAACAATTCGCTAATAACGCATACAATAAAGGCTCTGTATTTCCCAGTTCCAATGCCTTTTGAGCTTCAGAAAGAGATTGATCTGTATTTTCTAATTCATTATTGATCTGTGCACTTAATAACCAATAGCCTGAAATATTCTCATCCAGACGTATGGCTTTAACGATATCGTTTTGTGCAATTCTGAAATTGTTTATGCCATAAAAATAATCTGCTCTTTTATAGTATAAATAGTGATTATCCGGATCGGCCTCAATAGCTTCATTTAAAGCACTCAACTGCAATTCAGAAGAATAATTTAATTCGTTGATCGGAGGCATTTTATTCGTATTTTCTTTTTTATTCGAACACGATAAAATGAATAAGACGAATGCACAAATGCTAACAAGGTTGAATATTTTCATCTTTATTAAATGATAAAACGGAAAGATATCTTTATACCAAATTTACTAATATCCGGAACATCTCTATAGGTCACCCTATGAATAAAATCGATCCGGGCGCACTTAAAGATATTATCAATGCCATAGCCAACTTCAACATAAGGTCTGGTTGGGTCTAATGAAGAAATTTTAACAGTCGGTTCTCCTGCAGAATTAATCGGTGCAAGCAAATTTTTATTTTGCTCAGACATACTGCCAAACAATACATTGGTTGTTAAGAAAAATCTCCACTTCAATTGTTTCATCACCGGAATCCGGTTGCTTATTAATCCATCCAGATCATGTTTTAGGCGGATCGAAGCATATTGATCACTTGAATATTCAAAGAAGTTCATCAAGTTAAAGGCCGCTGTAGTATAAAAAAGGGTTTGATTACCGATGTGATTTTCTATCAATGGATATGGAACAGGTTTGTATATTTTTCCAATTGTAAATTCATAATTGGTTCGTCCAACTATTCCAAAACGAATTGATTGATTCAGGGTCAACTGAAGTTTATGATAATTGTAATCTCCTCCTAAAACTCCTTTCAATCCAGCAGTATATTGAATATGCGCTATTGGCCACTTCTTCCCGCCAAGGCTGATACGCTCGTTGCCGTTTTGTAAAAAGAGTTCATCATAAGATAATTTAAGAAGCAATATCAATTCCGTTGTTTGAAATTGTTCTACCAAACCTGGTGTATAAGATGCTGTGGGTTCTGATTCATATGCAGCAAAGTTATAGATCGGATCAAACCACATATGCCTGAAAATTACTTTTGGCATAATGTTTTTGGTGAGGTCTCTTTCAAAGAAGACTCCTACCTGTCTTGAATAATAAGGTCCTCTGAGTGTTCCCCATCTTGTAAAGGCCAGGAATAAATTATTGTTTGCAAGTTTTTCTGAAGGTGCTCCTATTTGATCGATATCGTATTTGTAATAGGCACCTGCTTGAGTCCATGGCTTTCTTGATAAGATGAATGTTGCTGATCCTCCATATTTTAAACGATCATCTCTGGTGCCATATCCAACAAATCCTTTGAGTATTACTTTTTTACTGAAATCTGTATTTGTCCGAATGCCCAGTTGAAATTTATGGCCTTCAATGTTGTTGTATGAATAGAAGGATAAGTATGAACCGACCTCAATTTTTCCTAAATTTTTATATCCGTTTATTGCAATGTCTAACACTTCAACATAGCTTTTTATGATTGGTAAATTCCGGATGGTGTCAATCATTTTGTAGACTTCAGGATCTGTCTTCCGTGTTGTATCTTCATACACTTTACTCCAGAATTCCGGAGATTTTTCTTGTGCATCTTCCAATACTTCTATCCGTTGATCAAAGAATGTCTTTTCCTTTGGTTTATTTACAACAGGATCCTGAATATTGGAATAAAATGTAGCAACCATACTTGGTAGTTTGCCTATATCTTCAAGGTCAAGGTAAATATGGGTTGTTTCAGGCAGCCATGCTCCTCCTTCAAACGGAATTAAATTTTGCTTGATCTGAATTTTATCAATAAAATTCAGATTCGCTTCTTTGTGGATCTCTCCTTCAATTTGCTTTAATGCAAATGTTGAATCTGTGATCCACATGGTGCCATAAAATGCTAAATCTTTTGGTTGCTTTGGAGTGAAATTGATTTTATAACACCAAAGACTATCCATATACAAACTGTCAACCAGTTTATAATCGTAAAAGATGTGCCAGCTATCGGATATGGGTGATATAAAATCTTTATCAAGAATATGCATATAATTTTCATAAAAATTATATTCCTGAAATGTGGAGCCAAGTACCTGAGATAACAGACTACCATCGTCCATGCCAATACCTTCAACCTTTACAGCTTTTATAACTTCCTTTGAAGCATTGGGATTGGTTCTGTAATAATAAGATGAAACGGTTTCAGACATTAAAACCGGTATCATCGGTTTGCCATCTGAATCTTTTAAAGATTTCATGCTATCAAGTACGCCCGCTACCTGCTGCATGATTTTCTTTTCTCTTAATTCCTGATTTATATTATTTACAAAAATGGATGTTCTATTATAGGTTTCGTATTCGTAGCCGCTGAGCTTTCTTTTGTCGTTATCGTTTTTATGTTTTACCACTTCTCTTAATATGCGATATGCCGGATTCTCACGGGGAACAATAACAATTTCAGGAATGGATAGATCTTCGGATATGGATATGTTTAATTGCAGTACAGTCTTCTTTTTTGGTAAAGCAATAACTTTGGTTACATAACCCATAGTGGTAACCCATATGGAATCTGTAGAAGTTGGTACTTCTAATTCATAAAAACCAGCATCATCGGATGTAGTCCCATAACCGGTTCCTTGAACATATACGGTGACAAATGGTATTGTATCTGTAGTGGTAGAATCAAGGATATACCCTTTGATTGTAATGGTTTGAGAAAATGAAAAAGAAATGAAAGAAGCGAAGAAAAATGTTGTTAGTACTATTTTAATTCTGTTTAAACTAAAAAAAATCACCACATGCTTAATCAGCACTAATAAGTGATTTTTTCTTGAATTTAAAAAAGAATACGCCAACGTAACTTAATGTTGAATGAAATGTAATTTTATAGAGCTCTATAAAATTAGAAAAAAGTAAGCATTAAAGTAGTATCTATGCGTCTTAATCTTTCGGCTTATTTGTCAATAAATCGATGAGTTCTTTATATTCAGCTGCACTATGTGAATCACAGCCTTTTACTTTAATGTCCTTAAATACAGAAGTGGTATGTACGGTGATTTCAGTGGAAGGTAACAATGACTCTCGTACACTTATACCTGTAATTTCATTATATAGTATGCTTTCGCTAAATGGTGAACCGAACTTATTAATCCCAACGTAATATACACGCTGATCTGTGGTTACAATGAAGCCCAGCGTATTACGTATTGAACCCTCTAAGAAATATAAGATTGTTTCTTCGGGTTTCAGGCTTTTAAGAAAGATGTCAAATGCAATTGCTGCCGTTTGCGGAACGTAGCCTAATTGATTTAATCGCGTGGTGATTTTATCTTCTATCTTCTTCATACCTTGCTCGTCGGTTACATATATTTTATACGGTTACCTTTTCGAAAGGTTATGTATTAAGAAGACTTTTAATTAAAATTTAATTCTATTGTTGAGCCTGCAGCATAACCATCATCCTTTTTAGGTTTAGTTGTACTATTTGGAGGAGAAACTGGGTTTTTAGCCTCTAATCGGGATATAGAATTGATTTTATTTGTGCCAAGTTTGGTACCAACCGTTTTCCATCCTTTTATTTCAGCAAATTCATCCACTGAAACGATCAGGGTTGGATTGGTAACATATTTACCTTTAGCAAAATCAATTTTTATTTTAGGCTTATTGTCGGTTGAAACATATAAAACATGATTTCCTTTTCCTTCAGGAATAAAACTGAAACGTTTGCCCAAAGTGGTTGTCTCCAATTTGAATCGTTTAATGTAATATGTTTTTGAAGGAGCATCCATATAAAGTGCAGATATGGTCACGTCTGCATTATATTTTTCAATGGACAGTAATTGATCCGCGTCGTATCTGTTTGTTAATTCGAAGCCTGTTACTTCATAATTACCGTCTTTATAAATTGCCAATATTTTTTCATCCGCCGAAAACGAACCAATTAATACTCCTTTTTTGTCGGTATTAATTCTGCCAACGGTATCGTCATAATAAATTTCAGTTCCGGATAAAGTAGATTCACCTGCAGATTTGAAGGCTACTTTTTTAACCGGATGCTTGGTTAGAATATTGCCTTGAGTATCTCTACCCTTGATTTCAATTTCACTGAAGTCAAAGTCGAAAACCTTAATTTTAGCTTTACTTGTAGGAGATAACGTAACTGTTACCGTCTCTGCTTCCCCATTCGGATTGGCAGAAAAATAAAGAACCTTGGATGCTTTATTAGCTTTAACCAATGGATATTCTTTTTCACGCGTCACTCCAAGTACGTTGAAACGTTTCACCATACTGTTGCCGCTTGCACCATCTAAAGAAATAAGATTGTAGACCATACGTTCATCCCCTTTTCTGAAAATGCCTGCATGTAGAATGTCTTTACCTACGAATACCTTATCTCCGATTTTTTTGACAACACAGATACCGTCTTTTCTAAATACTATCACATCATCTATATCAGAACAGTCGCAAACATATTCATCTTTTTTCAAACCGAAACCAATAAATCCTTCAGCTCTGTTGATATATAATTTTTGATTGTTTGCTGCAACAACTGTTGCATTGATCACATCAAATGTTTTGATCTCTGTTTTACGCTCTCTGCCTTTACCATATCTTTTTAGTAAATCTGTATAATAAGCAATAGAGAAATCAATAATGTTCGCTAAGTTGTGCTCAACTTGTTTCAATTCATTTGCATATCCACGCATCAATTCATCTGCTTTGAAGGAGTCAAATTTAGAGATACGTTTGATTTTAATTTCTGTTAAACGAACAATATCGTCTGTAGTAATTTCTCTGTAAAACTCTTTTTTGTATGGCTTTAATCCCTTGTCAATAGTAAGAAGTACATCTTCCCATGTTTCGCATTCTTCAATTTTGCGATAGATTCTATTTTCAATAAATATTTTTTCAAGGGATGAAAAAAGTATTTTTTCTTTTAACTCACTTCTTCTTATTTCAAGCTCTTGTTTTAACAGATCAACTGTTTGTCTTGTACAAATACGTAAGATTTCATGAACACTTAAAAAGTGAGGTTTGTCATCAACAATTACGCAAGCATTTGGAGAGATAGAACTTTCACATTCAGTAAATGCATACAAGGCATCAATAGTAATACCCGGATCTGTTCCAGGCAATAACTGTATCTGAATCTCTACGTCTTTTGCAGTATTATCAATTACCTTTTTAATTTTAATTTTACCTGTATCGTTTGCTTTAACGATAGATTCAATTAAAGAAGTTGTTGTTGTGCCAAAGGGAATTTCTTTGATGACAAGAGTCTTCTTATCCAGATCTTCTATTCGTGCTCTAACACGTACTCTACTACCCTTCTGACCTTCGTTATAATTGCTTACATCAACAAATCCGCCTGTTGCAAAATCAGGGAATATCTCAAACTTTTTATTTTTAAGTACTGCTATGGATGCTTCAATCAGTTCGCAAAAATTATGAGGCAATACTTTTGTAGATAAACCAACAGCAATACCTTCGACTCCTTGAGCAAGTAAAAGAGGAAATTTAACAGGTAATGTGATGGGTTCTTTTTTGCGACCATCATACGATGCCTGCCATTCAGTAGTATCTTCATTGAAGACAACATCTAATGCAAACTTTGATAAACGTCCTTCAATATATCTAGGCGCGGCGGCGCTATCACCTGTTCTTATATCGCCCCAGTTTCCTTGTGGTTCGATCAATAAATCTTTCTGTCCGATATTAACAATTGCATCACCGATAGAAGCGTCTCCATGTGGGTGATACTGCATCGTAGAGCCTATCACATTGGCAATCTTATTAAACCTACCATCGTCCATTACCTTCATTGCGTGAAGGATTCGACGCTGTACGGGTTTTAGTCCATCATTAATATGAGGTACAGCTCTTTCAAGAATAACATAAGAAGCATATTCTAAAAACCAGTTTTCATATAAACCGTTAACATGCACAACGTCATGAATATGTTCGTTGTCTGATTGTTCTCCTGATGAATTATTATCAATATCTTTTGCCATTTCTTTGGAAAAACCTTAAATCGAGTACTAAATTTACTGAAATATACCTTTCGAATCTATCTCATGTGGAAAACTAAGAACTTTTACATTCTCTTTGCTTTATTCAGCATTTTAGCCTTTTCTGCATGTAACAGCAATAAAATCAACTGGATTGAAACCGATAGATGGAAAAAGGATTATAAAGGTTGTGAAACATACCGATCCTCTTTGATACCAGTTTTGAATAAAAGAAAAGAGGAATTGCTTGGAAAAAGAGACGCTTTCTTCTTTCAGACGCTTGGTAAGGCGAACAGGGTTTCGTACAGTAATAGAGGAAAAAAAATATTTTATTATTACCTGACTTCCGGAAGTCAATGTGATAATAAAACTGGTAAAACAAATTGCCTTACTATTGAATTTGAAGCCTTAGGTACTTCACGGCTAGTATATTTAGAAGAAATTCAACTTTAACTACATAGAAATTCTAGGCAGGACTATTTCAAATACAGTACCAATGCCTTCCTGACTGGATACATCAATTGTCCCGCCTATTTTTAAGATTGCCTTTTTAACTATATACAATCCAAGGCCTGTATCATCTTTTGATTCATAATTTCCTCTATAAAACATATTAAATATTTTGGGAAGAATGGATTCGGGAATACCAAGTCCATTATCTTTAAATGAAATTTTAATATAGTCTGTATAATCTTCAATCTTGATCTCAAGAAGTAACTTTCGAGAAACATCCTTATATTTTAAAGCATTTTCAAAGACATTCTGATAGATGGTTTTAATTGAAAAAGCGTCTGAAATAAATGGCTCAGAAAGTTTATTTTGAAAATATATCTGATCTTTTTGAATTTCATTGTCTCCTAAGTAACGTTCAGAGATTTGTTTGTGAAGCTCAGTAAAATCAATAAGAACAAACGGTGTATCTTCATTTTGAATTTTAGTTACAGAATTTAAATCTGAAATATTTGATTCAAGATTATATAATTTCTTTCGGATCAATTCAAATAATTTTTTCTGATCTGATTCATCATCTGCTATCCCAAGATTACATAAGCCTTCAATCGTTTTTAACGGACCTTTTAAATCGTGAGAAGCACTATATAAAAATAGATTTAGTTCTTCAGATTTAACTTCCAATAATTTATTCTTTTCTTCTATTTGAGAGGTTCTTTTTTTAATGATCTGCTCCAGCTCAGCATTCATTTGGAGTGTCGAAATATTTTCGAGTTTGATTCTTTTGAAACGTTCAGCCAGGGCTAAGGTCATAAAAATACTTTCTGCTGCAATTCCATAATATAAAATGAAAAAACCAAAGCCACTAAGACTACTTATAGCCACTACAGAGAGATAATAAATAATATAACTGAACGTCAACAGACTTAAACCAATAACCATATAGATCGTATCCGGATTGTTATTTTTCTTATACGAATAAATTGAAAACGCAGTGCAAAATACCAACGTAAATAATTCAAAATGAAATGTGTTGAGTGTATTATCCTGAATCATGACTATTGCATAGACAAGACGTACTATAATAATAACTTTAATGATCGTATATACAATCCGATTATTTGATGTTTTAAAATAATTGTAGGTATACAGTAACATGAAAATGCTAACCGCACAACGTCCGATATTTTTCAATATTTCCGAATGTGCTGTTAAGTCCGGAGTCAGGAATAGCCCTGTTCCATCGCGATACAGCATATGCATGATCTGTGCTATAATAAATAAACAATAAAACAGAATTACCTTTTCTTTTAAGATCGAATAATAAAAAATATTGTAAATCAATACGAAAGCCATGAAGCCATAGAATAACCCAAAGGCTAAATATTCATTAAAGAATGATGTTGCAAAATTTTCGGGAGTATATACAGCAAACTCATAATAAAAAGCCGACTCATTTTTTAGCCGCAAGTAAAACTGTTTCGTTTCATTGGGTTTAAGTTTAATAATAAAAATTGGCTGCTTATGATTAATTAGCCGGTTACTAAGATTAATGGTATCTCTATGAATTGCTGCAATTGAATTGGCTGGATCATTTTCATACAAATCAATTTCATTGATTGTAAAATTGTAAGAAACCATATACCATGTTTTACTTTCATTATTGGGATTGGAAAGTTTAAATGTATACCAGTAACTTTGTTTTGGATCCGTGTTTGTAAAGTATTTTGTTTTTAATGAATGTGTTTGCCCACTAGAGGGATCCCATCCGTATGCCACACTACTGTCTATTTTTAAAATCTTTTTATTATTGGTAAGTACCAGAGGTGCTTTGCCATACGCACTATTAAAATTGAATGTAAGTAAAAATAAAAGAAAAAAAAGCGTTAACAATGATCCTTCATTGAATCGTTTAATGGTATAGAATATATCGGATAGTTTTAATTTCATTGAATTGTTTTTAATAATGCAGCAACCTGCTCTTGCCATTCTTTCTGCTTAGCTGCTAGTATTCCGTGATTTGTCTCGTCATCGTATTTTTTTTGAAACGATTTCCATTCCTTTAATAAAATCGAAGACTCTTTATTTAATGTCCCGTTTCGAATTGTTTCTTCAGAAGCAATGACATTTAATTTTAAACGAATCTTTCTTGTGTAGATTTCTGTAATATCGAAATGTACTTGTTCATGAGCAAGCAATGGCACCGAGGTTTTATTTTTTGACCAGGATAATTTTGTATCAAAGAAGTTTTGTACTTGAACAGCTACTTTTCCATCAATATAGGAAGCGCCTATTTTAATATCCGAATAAGTAAGAGCGGCTGCGGGGTTAAGTTTATCAGGTTTGCCTTTAAAATCAGCCCATGTTAGTTTTCGGCTGCTTGACCATGAAAATTGTGTGCCATCTGTTGACACGAAAGCCGATGAAAATAATAAACAGGATAATATTAATACAATTCTAACCATGATACCTTTAATTGCTATTCTATCAAAGGTAATAAGCTAAAAGGAGAATTTCTTTTATTTTATTTGTTTATTATTTAAAATCGGGACAAGGAATCTTTTTTAAGACCCTCTTCTTTTTGGCAGGTTTGTTAAAAATATAGGTGATGTTTATTTCGTGACTCCCACCTGTTCTACCTAAATTTAATTTTGAAATTGTAAAGTCGTAACTATACCCCAACTGTAAGCCTTTGTATTTCCAACCAATCAACCAAACGATCGATTCGTTGTTTTGCAATCCTTTGTGGTAATGTTTAACAGGTATCCCTCTATACCACAAGCCTAACATGATTCGTTCATAGATTCCATAAATTCCCAGATCCAATTGATCTGATTTTCCTTGAGACTTATAGTTTAATGTAGGCGTCAGTGTGATCTCTTTTTTATCAGTTGCTGATCGACTATCATTTTTTGAAAGATTAAATTTGTATCCACCCACAAACATTACTTTCATAGGTAAGTTGCTTACGTCACCGTAAAATGATTGATTCGGTGTATTGATGTGATATGCGGATAAGCCTGCCCAAAAATGTTCTGAATACAATATTCCTCCAACGGATACATCAAAATAACTTGCCTGATTATATCCAAAAGGTTCTTTTGTAGATTGACCGGTGAAACCATTAACGTTATATTGATCGGGAAATTTTAGATAATTGTAATTAATATACCTGGAGGCGTAGGTACCTTGTGCGCCTGCTCTGAACGCCAGTTTTGAGCTTAATACTAATTCATATGAATATTGTAAACTTATTTCGGTCGAACTGATAATATTACTTCCTTGTACATCGCGTAAGATCATAAGACCTATGCCGCTATTGGCTTTTGCAAAAAAATGATCGATTGAAAAACTGGAAGTAATATATTTGGCATCTAATCTCGGCCACTGTAAACGTTGATGGCCGATTAGTCTGGTTTGATGGGAACTTCCTGCGAACGCTGGATTCAGATATAATACATTTGCATAGAATTGAGAAAATTGAATATCCTGAGCAAAGCCAATAAAGTTAAAACATAGAATATAGAAAAGTGACAGACCAATTTTTCTGCAAGTAGACTTATTGGAAATACATTTGTTGGAAATCTTTGAAAGTGTCGGTAAGGACTTCATTATTTAACAAGTGTTACACTACCCTCCAATTTATATGGACCTAAATATTCCTGACTATCTCCTTCGTATGTAATGATCCATGGGTATACACCAATTGGCATGATTTCGCCTTTATATATTCCATCCCAGAAATGATCTTTGTTTGTGCTTTCAAAAATTATTTCACCCCAACGATTAAATATGAAAAGTTTATAAGTTCCTATATGTGCTCCATATACATTAAACAGATCGTTTGTACCATCTTCATTGGGACTGAATGCATCAGCAACAAAAAGTCTTGGAGGGCATATTTCTTTTACTTCGATTTTTCCTTTTGTAAAACAATCGAAACTATTATATACCGTTACAGAATAAAAGCCACCACTGGTGACACTTATCTTTTGACTTGTTTCTCCAGAAGGTGCCCATACATAACTCGTGTGACTACCGGCATTCAGTTGCACTGTGTGATCTGATTCCGGACAGAATTTTTTAACATCAGGAAGATCCAGTATTGGTAATGGATTGACTGATACATTCATTGCAGTACTATCCGTACAATTATTTACAGAAGCTACTAATGCATAGTTTCCTCCGTTGGTAACATCAAGGCTGTTCACGTTTTTGCCTATATCTGAGTTATTGAAATACCATTTATATGTGATCGTATAATTTGAGAGTCCGCTTATATTTACTGGTGTTCCATCTATATGTAATGAAGAACCTTCGCATATAGATGCATCTGTTAATTGCAAGACCGGTCGTGGAATACCGAATATTTCTACACTATCTTTTGCTTTACAATTGTGTTGATCAATGACTTCAATAGTATATTTGTCTATTGTATTGTTGATTTGTGCTGTGGTCGAATTGGTATTGCCTGAAACCAACGTTCCATTTTTTCGCCAATAATACGTAGCCAAAGGTATATTGCTTGTTACTAGTTGTATGGTGTTTTGTTCACAATCTGTAAATTGATCCGGTGTAACTAATACTGGATTTTTATATACAGTTACAGCGGAAGAAACTTCACATTCGCCTTGTGTATATGCTATAGTGTAAACATCTTCTTGTGAAACTAATAGCGAAAAATTGTTTTCACTAGCTAGTAAATTTCCATTTTTATACCAAGTAGGAGTTGCATTTAATGGGTCTGACAGAATTGGGTTTGAGTTTAAAAGTAAACTGTTGCTAAAACAAAATGGCCCACCCAAATTAAATGTTGGTGGTGTGAAAGCATCAATTTTTACTGTATCCAGATCTGTACAGCCATACTGATTTGTTAATTTTAAGACAAATGTACTGTCTTTATCTGCTAATATTGAAGCGGATCCGGTAGATGATATGTATGTACCATACAAACTTTCCCATCCATAAATGGTTCCTGTTATTGGTGTTGTAGTGAAGGATACAGTTTTACCTGTGCAAACAGTACGATCAGGACCTGCAATGGCATTAGGCGAATTATGAAATCTGATTTGCATTTGATCCTGTACTTGTGTACATGGAGTATTTCCTAATGTTGTTAAGGTTAATATAATGCTTCCTGAGGCAAGATCTGCCAATGAAGGAGTATATATAGAGTTCAATGAATTTACATTTGAAATTTGGCCTGCTCCACCTGACCAACTATTTTGCTGTGCATTTGTGCTATTACCCTGCAATTGAATAACTGAATTAATCGGTACACATATATCTTTATCAATACCTGCATTGACTGTTGGAGGTTGAGTAAAAGAAATTACAATATTATCTGAAATAACAGGACAAGGCGAAATTCCGGTAATGGTTAATTTAAGAGTAGTGCTTCCTGAATTTTTTTCTGCAAGAGTAGGTGTATAATCCGTTGTACTATTTTGATTGTTTAAAAATGTACCTGCTCCTCCACTCCATTCAATCTTGGTTTGATTTGTAGCAGTTGCAGTTAAATGAACCGATGTAGCTGTTGCACAAAGCAATTGTGTTGCTGCCAGATCTATTGTTGGTGGCGGATTAACCGTAACAGTTTTCTTAATTGAATCAATGCATCCGGCTGCAGAAGTATATTTATAGGTTATCGAAAATGTTCCGGTAGTGTTTGGTGAAAAAACTCCGGCTGAAGTTATGTGTGCACCTGAAAATACACCTCCCGCAGGACTGACTCCACTGATATTAGTGTTAACAGAGCTTTTGCATAAGGGATTTATATCTGCAAATACTAATGCAGGCAAACTGTTAATCGTAAATTGGAGCTCTGCTGTATCGCTTCCAGCTGTTGTATATTTTATTATGGCATAATACCTACTACCGTTTGTTATGTTAACATTTACGGGATTAGTAATTTTATTTGCAGCTGTAGCGGGTATTGCTGAATGCCATTCCAGTACTCGGGCTAAGGAATTATATGCAGTGATTGGGGTATTGTAACTATTAAGATCTACTCCATTTTTTGTGTTACTCCCTTTTACTGTTTCACAGGCTCGCGCACTGATCGGCACAGGTAAACATCTTTCTGGTATAGATGTCTGAACGGTTATAGGACAAGGATTATCTGCTACAGGTGTAAGAGTTAATTTATAAACCCCCGATTTGTTTGCCTGGATATTTTGTGTTGTTGCTGAACCGACGATTCCCGGTCCGCTCCATTGATATTTAGCAAAATTTATTGGACCGTATAAAGTAACATCTTCTGTGCCGCATATCGTTGGTGGGATTTGAGTGTCTAGGTATGAACATGACGCATCAATGTATGCATAACCTAAGTGACCGCCTCTCGAGCAATCAGATGCAGTAAATTCTACCGTTACATTTTGGCCAATATAACCCAGCAATGGTATTGTTATCGTTGTCCAGTTTCGATAATACAAATCTAAAAATTGATTATTCGCCCCTCCAGGTTGACTAGTGGGATTGAAATTTGGATTAGGTACTCTTGTATAAGTAAAATTCTGTATTGGAGGTTTGGCAAGTGCTGTATATGTTGCACAATTAATTTCCGCTCCATTTTTGTCATACATCCGAACTTTGAAATAAGGTCGTTCTAAATCCCGGTGATCACCCGGATCTTCTAAGACTGCAGCATATTGGTAGGTGAATATATTATTAGTTGCTGTTACAAGGAATGTTTGTCGCGCCATTGCGGCATTTCCTCCATTTACATAATTTTCTAATCGCAATGAATAGATTCCTCCTGGCGCAACAACTGGTAGTGTAGGTATATATGGATCTACCATTGCCGTAGTCATGATTTGATGCCGGGTTGTACTAAATCCATTTACAATAGTACATGGTCTTACATTTTCACACGCTGTAGCAATTGCTCCTTGCCAGCCGCTTGTTGTTCCGTTTTCAAAATCTATATTTTCACAAGGTCCATTATAAGAAAGTGGCTTGTATACATTTTGATTTTGTTGCTCCTCAAATTCATCTTTTACTGTTACATAAAAGGAATATGTATTTACGTATTTTTCAATTAAGGCATTTGTATAATCTGGTAAATTCAATTCAGTAACTTCTCCCAATTCTACTTTCCTGAAAAAATCAGATCTTTCTTCAGGAAATTTCTGATCAAGAAATTTCATATAGAGATCAATCTCCAGATTGGAAAGTCCTGTTTGATACTGAATCTTTTTTTTGATGGAAATAAAGTCGATCGACTGCCAAAGATCTTCTGCAAGATGCTTACGGTTTTGGCCAAAAAGATTTACAGAAAAGAGTAAGAGTAATACTATTGTATGCACTACCCTCGTTAGTACTTTTATTTTCATATATTACAACTTTATTACATTGTAATATATATAGATAATATATAATATTAACAATTTTATAGAGTTTAATATGAATTTAGGTAAAATGATGAATTAATTAAAAGGTATTATAGTATTGTAAATTAGTGTTTTATATAATTATTGCATTCAATGTTATACAATTCAATAATATGAATATTGATATGTATTATTAAATACTATTTGTTACATAACATGCATTTTTCAGGCTTTATATGCCCTCAATTGCTCTGGATGGCTATTAAGCAGTTCAATCACAATTGCAATTAGTAACTTGCGTAACTATGCTTACAAATCGTCAATTATTTTTAAATCATAACGCCCAGACAAGTGATACTCCTTTATTAATTGAAATTAATCAGGCTTCTGGAGTATATATGTATGGTGCGGATAATACAAAATACCTTGATCTGATTTCGGGCATAGGTGTTAGCAACGTCGGGCATTGTCATCCCAAAGTTGTACAAGCGGTTCAAGATCAGGCAGCAAAGTACATGCATTTGATGGTGTATGGAGAATTTATTCAGACACCTCAGGTAGAACTGGCAGTCAAACTAACAAGCACGCTTCCTAAGCAATTAGATGCAGTATATCTTGTCAACTCAGGCAGTGAGGCAACTGAAGGAGCGCTGAAACTTGCAAAAAGATATACGAACAGAAGAAAGATAATTTCTTGTGTGAATGCGTATCATGGCTCATCGCATGGCGCGTTAAGTGTTATGGGAAATGAATTTTTTAAGCAATCATTTCGGCCATTGCTGCCAGGCATTAAGCATATTCATTTTAATCGAATTGAAGACCTCGTACAGATTACGGAGCAGACAGCAGCAGTTATTATTGAAACCATTCAAGGTGAAGCTGGTGTAAGGGTTGCGGATACGGACTATATGAAAGCATTGCGAAAGCGCTGTACATATACGGGAACACTTTTGATTCTGGATGAAATTCAATGTGGGTTTGGTCGCACAGGTTCATTTTGGGCATTTGAAAAATACGGAATAGAGCCTGATATTTTGCTTACGGCTAAAGGTATGGGAGGTGGTATGCCTATTGGTGCCTTTATCTCGTCAAAGAAAATAATGGATACACTGAGTCATAATCCTGTGTTGGGTCATATCACTACTTTTGGAGGACATCCTGTTAGCTGTGCGGCTGCGTTGGCATGTATTGATATTATTAAAGAAGACGCTTTAATTGAAAGCGTTGAGCATAAGGCAAACCTATTTTTAAAACATCTGAAACATCCAGGTATTAAAGAAATTCGAAATGCCGGTTTAATGATGGCTGTAGAATTTGAATCGTATCCGGTACTCAAAAAAATAATTGATCAAGCGATAAAAAATGGAGTGCTTACAGATTGGTTTTTATTTTGTGACAACTCCATGCGTATTGCTCCGCCACTAATCATCACAGACGAACAAATAGTCGAAGCCTGCTCAATCATTTCATCATGTAAATAAAAAGTCTCCCCCGATCGGGGAGACTTTTTTATAAAAACTTTTTTATAGAGGCCGCAACTTTTTCCATTTCTTCTGCAGCGGGTTTTAATTTTTCCCGAGTAAAATTAATATCCTGCACAGTTTGTAATGGAATTAAATGAATATGTGCATGCGGTACTTCTAAACCTATAACAGCAACACCTACGCGCTTGCAGGGAATTGCCTGTTCAATGGCTAGAGCTACTTTTTTAGAAAAGACTGTCATTTCCGCAAGAAGATTATCTTCAATTGAAAAAATGTAATCAATTTCTTTTTTAGGAACAACAAGTACATGGCCTAAGGCCAAAGGAAATACATCTAAGAATGCAATGAAAGAATCATTCTCTGCAATAATATGTGCAGGAATTTCTTTATTGATTATTTTAGTAAAGATGCTAGGCATAAGCTTATCTGCCAATATCTAAGATTTCGAATTCAATTTTACCAGCTGGTACATCAACTAATACCAGATCACCTATTTCTCTGCCTAATAATGCTTTTCCGATAGGTGATTTTAAAGAAATTTTACCAGCTTTTAAATCTGCTTCCTCTTCTGAAACAAGTAGATATTCTACTATGTGACCAGTTTTTTTATTCTTTATTTTAACTTTTGTCAGAATAGAAGCTTTAGAAATGTCGATTGTACTTTCGTCTATAACACGCGCATTAGATACAATTTCTTCTAATTTCGAAATTTTAAGTTCTAATAAACCTTGAGCATCTTTAGCTGCATCATATTCTGCATTCTCACTTAAGTCACCTTTATCACGTGCTTCAGCAATTTGTGCAGCAATACTTGAACGACCTTTTGTTTTAAGGTAGCTCAACTCATCAGTTAATTTTTTTAGTCCTTCTTGAGTATAATATGAAATTTTACTACTCATAATTAATGTACGTTCTTATATCTATATAAATAAAAAAACGGTGCACCTGTGCGTACCGTTTTAACAAAGATAAGAATACTTTTACGATTCTTCAACCCTATGGAGTATTAAGTTTTATAGGCTTATTTAAATAGTTTATAGACCATTGATATATTTTCTCTCCCAAAACCTTACTTATTTTGGTATAAGACTCAAAAGTCCAACCTGCAATATGTGGTGTAAGAATTACATTTGGATTTTGAGCTAATAGTTGGAAATCAGCTTGCTGTTGATCTGAAAGCGTGGATAACTTTTCATTTTCAAGAACATCCAAGGCTGCCCCTCTAACTTTTCCTGATAAAAGTGCCTTATTTAAATCCTTCAATTTTACAATTTTTCCTCTGGATGTATTTATTAACCAAAATGGTTTTGCAACCGCATTAAAAAAATCTGTATCGATCCAACCATTTGAAAAGTCACTCAAGGGGATATGTAAACTAATAATATCTGCTTTTTCCTGTAAGATTTCTAAACTTACTTGTTCAGCATTTTTGCATGAATAGTTTCTTCTGTATTTATCATACACAATTACTTTGCAACCAAAAGCAGCCAGACGTTTAGCAGTTTCTTTTCCCATATTGCCATAGCCAATCAATCCTACAGTCATAGAAGCAAGTTCATGCCCACGGTTTTCTTCTCTTTTCCATATACCGTTCTTAACTTCCGTATTTGCCCGAACAATGTTATTCAAAAGAGATAAAATAAATCCAAGGGTGTGTTCTCCTACTGCAACTTTATTTCCTTCTGATGCATGAAATAAAACAATGCCTTTGTCGTGAAGATAATCTTTATCGATGTTGTCTACGCCAGCTCCTGCTCTGCCAATAAACTTAAGCATTGAGCAGGTGTCAATAATTTTTTTATCGACATTAAATTTACTCCTAACAATTAAACCTTCATAGTTTGGAAGAGCTTCAATACACTGTTCTTTTGTCCAGTCAGGTTTATAGTCAAATTGAATCTGTGCTTTATTCAGCCACTCAAAAAGAATAGGATCTATATCATCAACAATTAAGCATCTCATTCGCATAAAAAATTAAAATGTATATAGTAAATGTGCTACAGAAAAATAAATCCCTAAGCCCAGAAGATCATTGGCAGTAGTAATAAACGGACCTGAAGCCAAGGCAGGATTTACCCCAAATCTATACAAAATGAGTGGTGTAATTGTACCCATAAACGATGATACTAAAACCACACAAAAGAGTGCGATGGAAACGGTAATGGCTAAATTAATTTCTTGTTTTAAAACAAAGTTGAATAAAAACACTAAGGAGGCTAATGCTAATCCGTTAATTAATGATACAACAAATCCTTTCAAAAAACGATCAAATTCCATTCCGACATAACTAGAATCTCTGGCCAAAGATTGAACAATCATAGATGAAGATTGAATACCAACATTGCCGCCGGTAGCTGTGATTAAAGGGATAAAGAAGGCCATTGCGGTTACCTGGTGAATCACATTTTCAAACAGACCGATAAATTGGGCACCTAAAATACCTCCAAGCATACCAACAATTAACCATGGTAATCTACTTTTTGATAGCAGCCAAACCGAGTCATCCTCTTCTGCATCGTTAGAAATACCCGACATCATCTGACGTTCAAGATCTGCTTGTTCCGTAATTAAATCGATTACGTCATCAATTGTGATCCGGCCTAATAATTTACCTTGAACATTTACAACAGGTATTGTTTCTAAATCGTATTTCTGCATCAATTCAGCAACTTCAGTACCACTCTTATATGATTCAATGCTTTCAATAGAAGGTTCGTAGATGTCTGCTATGAGTGAATTTTCATCAGCAAGAAGTAATTTTTTCAATGATAAAATACCAAGCAAACGCATGTTATCATCTACTACGTAAATTGAAAAGATTTTATCTACATTTTTTGATTGCGCTCTGATCTCTTCAATACAACGATCGATTGTCCAGTTTAGGTTGGCTTTTATTAATTCTTTTGCCATTAAGCCACCAGCACAATCTTCATCATAATGCAACAGATCAATGATGTGATCAGCCTTTTCAGGGTTTTTAATAAAGGCAATTACTTCCTCTCCTGTTTTAATGGAGAGCTCATTGATAATATCTACAGCATCATCCGAATCAATGTATTCAATAAAGCCTGCTATTTTTTCAGGCGTATAATTCTTTAGTATTTTTAAACGAATATCTGTATCAAGTTCTGAAATAACCAACGCACTTTTTTCAGTGCTTAATATATCGAGCAAGGCCACAGACTCGTCTGTATCCAGTTCATATAAAATAACAGACAAATCCTGCTCCGGTATTTCAGCTACCAAATCAAGTATCCGACTGTTTTGGTCGTCACTATTGAAGCATTCTTTAAGCTCGTTTATTAAATCTTCTGTTAGTTCGAATGCCATAATCTTATTTGCCAGTCATCATGTTGGTTAACATAAAAAAGTCTTCAACAGAAAGTTGTTCCGCTCTTTTATCAAAGATAGGTAAATCCATAGAAATGTTGTGCACATTGATTGCTTTGAGCGCATTTCTTAATGTCTTACGTCGCATTCCAAAACCTGCTTTAACTACTTTGAAAAAATCTTTTTCGTTGCAAGGTAATGTGTCGCGGCTGTTACGTTTCAAGCGTATTACTCCCGATTTAACTTTAGGTGGAGGTGTAAAAACATTTTCATGTACGGTAAATAAGTATTCAATATCATAATATGCCTGCAGCAATACGCTTGTAATGCCATAAGTTTTATTCCCATGCTTTGCAGCAAAACGTTCTGCTACTTCCTTTTGAAACATCCCAACCACTTCAGGTATTTGCTCTCTGTGATCTAGAACCTTAAATAGAATTTCTGTTGAAATGTTATATGGGAAATTACCTATGATGGCAAATTTATCGGGATACCATTCGCTTAAATTCGCTTTTAAGAAATCAGCATGTATAACATCCGCATCTTTAAGAGGGAAAACTTTTTTTAAATATTCAATGGATTCGCCATCTATATCGACTACTCGTGTATGATAGTTTGTATTTTGTAATAAAAATTGAGTTAATACACCCATACCAGGGCCAATTTCCAAAACCTCTTTATAATCACCATACAGCGTTAAGCCATCCACAATATCTTTAGCGATTTGCTGATCATTTAAAAAATGTTGTCCTAAATGCTTCTTCGCTTTTACCTTTTCCATCTGTATCTCTGCCGTAAATATTTTATGCGAAGTTACAATTAGTTTCATCTATTCATATGCATTGAAGAAGCAAAGAGTATTAACCTTGAGTAAAGTTTAAAGAAAAAAATATTGTACTATAAACAAATGCAAAAAGCCTCCGGCGAAAGAGGCTTTTTGGGGAACATTACTACTTTAATCAAGACGAGCAAGAATTGTTAAAGAAGATTTTTAAAATGGTTAGTTGTTAAATAACTACTTAAAGTTATTGATTTATACTAGTTTGTGTGCAATAGGTAACCAAATTGTTAAAAAATAAACAATATAAATTTTCAAAGAATGGAATATTCTAAGTTATTATTCGGGCTTGCTAACATCTTTTGATTATCTTTGAATTGAATAAAGTAGGTTATATGACACCAGTAAACGTTTTTGACAGACCTGTAATCGGGGTTACTTTAGGTGATTTCAATGGCGTCGGGCCTGAATTAATTCTTAAAACTTTTTCCGATCCAAGAATATTAAAAGTTTGTATTCCAGTAATTTATGGTAATTATAAATTGTTTGCCCGTTATAAAAAAATATTAGGTGCATACGATGAATTAAATTTCCATTCCATTAGATCCATTCAGGAAGTTCAATCTAAAAAGATCAATCTGCTTGTATGTTGGGAGGATGACTTTGAAGTTACACCTGGTCAGCCATCAAAAGAATCTGGTAAAGCAGCATTTTTATCTCTTGAAAAAGCTGTCAGCGACGCTTTGGCTGGCGGACTACAGGCAATTGTTACAGCTCCTATTGATAAGAAAAACATTCAGCAGGAAGGATTTAAATTTGCTGGACATACAGAATATTTAGCAGAGCGTTGCGGAGTTAAAGATAATTTGATGGTTATGGTAAGCCCAACTATGAAAGTTGCTTTAGCTACCGCTCATATATCTGTAGCTCAGATAGCTACTTCCCTTACAAGAGAAGTATTATTAACTAAAATCAATTTATTGTATCAATCTCTGAAAAAAGATTTTGGTATTTCGAAACCTAAAATTGCAGTTTTGGGCCTTAATCCACATGCAGGTGAAAACGGTATGATGGGTATGGAAGAGCAAAATTTGATCACTCCTGTTATCAAAGAAGCGAAAGAAAAAGGAACGTTATTATTCGGACCTTTTCCGGCTGATGGTTTCTTTGGGCAGCATCACTATACTAAGTTTGATGGAGTTTTAGCGATGTATCACGATCAGGGCTTAACGCCGTTTAAAGCCCTTTGTTTTGATGAAGGGGTTAATTTTACCGGTGGGTTGCCATTTATCCGCACATCGCCGGATCATGGTACTGCGTACGATCTTGCAGGAAAGAATTTAGTTGCTGAGGAATCATTCAGATCAGCTGTTTATCTTGCTTGCGACCTCGTAAAAAACAGCTTGTTAGTAAATAAGTAAGGATAAATGAGTAATTAAGGGGAAATATGAATGAATAACCCTTTTTTAAGTCATAAGAATATTATAACTTTGCACCCCAACCTATTAAATGGGTGATTGAGATGAATAAGTTAAGAGCATTTGATATTGAAATTGTGCATATCAAAGAACATGTACCTCATACGTATAATTTCAAGCTTGATGAATCATCTTTCTTTACGCTGTTTGAAGATAGTATAATCCAGAAGGGGTTATTAGATGTTATTGTGGATTTAGAAAAGACTCCATTACATATAAAAATGAATATTTCGATAAAAGGAAATGTTGAACTTATATGTGATCGAAGTTTAGATCCGTTTGAATATTCTATTGATTCTGCATACCCTTTGATATTTCAGTTTTCTGAAGAAGAAGAAGGTGAAATAACAGATGAAATCATAGGGATTAAAAGAGAAACAATCAAAATTAATATTGCTCAGTATGTTTATGAGTTTATTAATTTAGAAGTACCGATAAAAAAACTTCATCCTCGTTTTCAGGAAGAAGAAGTTGATAATGATGAAGAAACATTATTAATTTATTCAACTGATACAGAAGGTGAAGAAAAGAATGACTCTCCTACCGAAGATCTGATTGATCCTAGATGGTTAGCATTGAAGAGTTTAAAAGATAAAAGTAAGTTAAACTAGTAATAAGAAAATGGCTCATCCTAAGCGCAAAATTTCCAAAACAAGGAGAGACAAGAGAAGAACTCACTACAAAGCGGTTGCTTCTCAATTTGTTGAATGCTCTAATTGTAATTCACCCGTGCTTCTTCACATAGTATGCCCTGAATGTGGCTTCTATAGAGGTAAGTTGGCTATTGAAAAAGCCGTAGCAGTATAATCTGATGAGATTAGCACTAGATGCGATGGGAGGAGATTTTGCTCCCAAGGCTATCATTGAGGGTGCCATCTTAGCCTCAGACTCTCTCCCTTCCGATGCAGAAATTATTCTCATTGGTAAGGAGCAGGTAATCCGTGAACATTTGTCTCAGCTTGAAGGTAACAAAAGCAGAATACAAATTGTTCATGCTGATGAGGTTATAACCATGGCCGAACATCCTACAAAGGCATTTTCGCAAAAGCCAAACTCAAGTATATCTATTGGTTTTCAACTACTGAAGCAAAAAGAAATTGATGCTTTTTGTAGTGCAGGAAATACTGGTGCTATGCTTGTTGGCTCTATGTTTAGTATCAAAACAATTGAAGGTATTCTTCGTCCTGGTATTGCTGGCTTTATGCCTCAAGAATCAGGACGTTTTGCTATTATCATGGATGTAGGTGCCAATGCTGACTGTAAGCCTGAGATGCTTGCTCAATTTGCCGTGATCGGTTCTTTATATGCTAAGTATATTTATGGCATTGAAAGTCCGAAAGTTGGTCTTATGAATCTTGGTGAAGAAGAAGAAAAAGGAACGATTTTAACATTGGCTGCACATCAGCTGATCAAACAAATTGATTCTGTAAACTTCGTTGGAAACATGGAAGGCAGAGATCTATTTTGCAGTAAAGCAGATGTCATTGTTTGTGATGGTTATACAGGCAATATCATTCTTAAGATGGGTGAAACGTTTTATGATTTAGTTTCTAAGCGTGGATTTAATGACAATTTCTTTAATATGTTTAATTATGAAGAAGTTGGAGGCAGTCCTATTCTAGGGGTTAATGGTAATGTAATAATTGGACACGGTATATCATCTCCTAAAGCAATTAAGAATATGATGCACCAGGCATACCAATTAACACATGCCAAAATCTCAGAAAAAATTAAAAACGCTTACAGCTAATCTCAACAACTAGAAGATGGGCAATGTAAATGCATGTATTACCGGTATTGCAGGTTATGTACCGGATTATATTTTAACAAATCAAGAATTAGAAAAGCTTGTCGAAACATCTGATGAGTGGATTCTTTCTAGAACAGGTATAAAAGAACGTCGCATTTTAAAGGGCGAAGGCTTAGGTACTTCTCACATGGCTGAGAAGGCAGTAAAAGACCTCCTTGCGAAAACAAATACCGACCCTTCCGAAATCGATTTATTAATTTGCTGTACTACTACCCCAGACTACGTTTTTCCTGCTACAGGAAATTTAGTTTCGGATATGTGCGGACTAAAAAATGCATTCAGTTATGATATGAATGCAGCTTGTTCAGGCTTTTTGTTTGGATTGGTAACAGGTTCACAATACATAGAAAGTGGTAAGTTCAAAAAGGTCATTGTAGTTGGTGCAGATAAAATGTCTGCTATCGTTAATTACAAAGACCGCAATACATGTATACTATTTGGTGACGGTGCAGGTGCTGTATTATTAGAACCAAATTATGAAGGCTTTGGAGTGGTTGATAGTGTATTAAAAACCGATGGTTCAGGTGCACAATATTTAATCATGAAAGGGGGCGGAAGCCGTCATCCTGCTACACTTGAGTCTGTAATGAACAGCGAACATTTTGCACATCAGGAAGGTGCAACCGTGTTTAAATTTGCTGTTAAAAACATGTCAGATGTTGCTGCTGAAATTATGGAGCGCAATCAATTAACCGGCGACAATGTGCAATGGTTGGTTCCTCACCAGGCAAATAAAAGAATCATTAATGCAACTGCAGACCGCATGAATGTTGGACCTGAAAAGGTAATGATTAACATTGAGCGTTATGGAAATACCACAAGTGCTACTATCCCACTTGTACTTTGGGATTATGAAAAGCAATTGAAAAAAGGTGACAACCTTGTGTTGGCTGCATTTGGCGGTGGCTTTACTTGGGGCTCTGTTTATTTGAAATGGGGATACGATCCCAAGTAAAATAAATAGAATTGAAATTAAGAATACTGAAAATTTATACATTACATCGTTAACAGAAACTGTTAAAATTTTAAACAGTTAATAAAATTTAAATTAAGAAACTGATGAAACCAAAGGAAATTCAGGAGTTGATTGACTTTATCGCTAGCTCAGGGTTAGCAGAAGTAAATATTGAAACAGAACAATTTAAAATAAATGTTAAAAAATATCCGAATAATGCTGTTAAAGCTGCGGATATTGTAATGCCAGTATTACCACAACAAGTTGTTCAGCAAGCACTGCCACAACAAGTACAACAGGTTGCTACACCAGCTGCAGAGCCTGCTAAGGCAACTCCGGCAGTTGAAGCTTCTAATTTAATTACAATTAAATCACCAATGATTGGAACGTTCTATCGTTCTTCTAATCCGGAGACTCCTTCATTTGTTAATGTTGGTGATGTTATCGAAGCAGGTAAGCCTGTTTGTATAATTGAAGCAATGAAATTGTTTAATGAAATTGAATCTGAAATTTCAGGTAAAATTGTTAAGATATTAGTAGAGAATGCTACTCCAGTTGAATACGATCAACCATTATTCTTAGTTGAACCTAAGTAATTAATAGTGTTGAGTAGTTCATTTTACGGGAAAGATATATGTTTAAAAAAATATTAATAGCAAACAGAGGAGAAATTGCATTACGTGTAATCCGCGCTTGTAAAGAGCTTGGAATTAAAACGGTTGCTGTATATTCTGTTGCTGATAAAGAAAGTTTACACGTACGTTTTGCAGATGAAGCGGTTTGTATAGGACCTGCTCCTTCTAATCAGTCGTACTTGAGCATACCAAATATTATTGCTGCTGCGGAAATTACAAATGCAGATGCCATTCACCCTGGATATGGATTCTTATCTGAAAATGCTAAATTTTCTCAGGTGTGTGCAGATTATGGAATTAAATTTATTGGAGCAAGCGCCGAAATGATTAACTCCATGGGCGATAAAGCTTCAGCTAAAGATACCATGAAAAAAGCTGGTGTACCATGTATACCGGGTTCTGATGGTTTATTAAGTAATATTGAAGAAGGCATTAAATTAGCGAATAAAGTAAAATACCCTGTGATCCTGAAAGCTACTGCTGGCGGTGGTGGTAGAGGTATGCGTATTATTCGTAACGATGGCGAATTTGAAAAAGCATGGAACGATGCGAAACAGGAAGCTGGTGCTTCATTTGGTAACGATGGTTTATATCTTGAGAAATTCATTGAAGAACCGCGTCACATTGAAGTTCAGTTATTAGGTGATAAATTCGGAACGGTAGTTCACTTATCTGAAAGAGATTGTTCAATTCAGAGACGTCACCAAAAGTTGGTTGAAGAGACTCCATCTCCTATTATTACAGAACGTTTACGTAATAAAATGGGTGAAGCAGCTGTTAAAGGTGCTAAGTCTATTAAATATGAAGGTGCCGGTACAATTGAATTTCTGGTAGACAAGCATGGAGATTTTTACTTCATGGAAATGAATACCCGTATTCAGGTTGAACACACAATTACAGAAGAAGTTACTGGTGTTGATCTTGTAAAAATGCAGATCAGAGTTGCAGCTGGCGAAAAATTAGAGAAGAAAAATTATCTTCCTCTACGTCACTCAATTGAATGCAGAATCAATGCGGAAGATGCGGCACATGGTTTCAGACCATCTCCGGGTAAGATCACAAACTTCCATATGCCTAGTGGTTTTGGAGTGCGTGTAGATAGTCATTGTTATACAGGATATACAATTCCTCCTAATTATGATTCGATGATTGCTAAGCTTATTGTAAACGCTCCTACGCGTGATGAAGCTTGTGACCGTATGAAACGTGCTTTACAGGAGTTCGTTATTGAAGGTGTAAAAACAACTATTCCTTTCCACATCAAATTGATGGATGATCCTCAATTCAGATCCGGGAAATTTACAACAGCCTTTCTTGAGACATTTGATTTCTCTAAACTTTAATAAAATAAAAAAGACCAGTGTTTCACTGGTCTTTTTATTTATTCTTAATTCAACTTCAAAGATGAATTACTTATGCGAAATGTATTTTTAATAAGTATTATTATCGTATTTATTTTTCCCACACATTTATTTGCCCAACAAACTCAAAAAAATCTGTATCTCACATTGGGTTTTGGCGGAACATCTTACAGAGGAGATTTAACAAATTCATTCGAAAGCTGGGGTGGCACATTTCATACTGGTTTGGTCTTTAATAAGAAGAAACGAGTGAATGGCTATATACACCTTATGATAGGCGGTGTAAGAGGCAACAATGATTCCTATGTTTTTAATTCAACACAAACCACTACTCCGAATACGTATTTCAAAACATCTTTAATTAGTTTAGGATATGAACTACGAATCAATATTTTCAAAAAAGAAAATTATAGTCTTTATGTAAGTCCTGGTATTGCATTGTTGAGATATGACCCAAAAGATGAATTTAAAAACTCTTATTCAAATCAATTTTCTACAAGAGCTGCAGGTGAAATCTATTCGAATGTTTCATTGATGCTGCCGATAAAAATTGGCGGCACGTATTATTTAAAAAACGGTTATGGAATTGGTGTAGATGCAGGCTTTTTAAATCCGCTTACAGATTACATTGACAATATTTCTCAATGGGGAAATAAAAGCAAGAAAGATAATTTACTTCAGCTGAATTTATTATTGTATATACCATTAAAGTAAGAGCATATAATATGCTCCTACTTAATTATACCGTAGCTGCGAATGTTGCAGATTCAAGTTCTGCTGAATAGAATCTGTTCACTTCACGTATCTCCACTCCCATCAGCCATTCATGACGATGCTTCTCATAAATGTCTGTTAAAATTTCTGGTAAATAATTACTTGTATTTGTCATGGACTCAGTACGAGTAATGTATTCACCGGTGAATTCACCATTGTTATTAATGGATATCTTCAACTGATAATTTACAGAAAATAATTCCATACGATTACTTATTTAGCAGATTCACTTGATTCGTCTGAATTGAAATTACATTTATTAAAGAACTTGCTTCTTAAATTTGAACGTTCCTCAGTTGATAAATTATCCCACTTCGCTTTCATGTGTTCTTTCCATGCCTGACGTGGATTTCCGCCACCACAGCAACATCCACCTTTTCCTTTAAATCCTCCGAAAAGAATTTTAGACAATAGAACAATACCAAAGGTTTGCCATAAATTGATTGCAGGCCCATTAAACAACGTTGGTACAAGCCAGTTCCATAAATACATCGTTATAAAACCTAAGGCAAATATCAGCAACGGTGCACCGATAACTATCTTTGCGATGATGATTAATTTGTGCTTTTTCATATGCGTATGTGTTTAATACTATTTTAGATTAAATGTTTTAATTATAATTCATTATAAAGTTCTTGTAACTTCTTTCTTAGTGATAAAATGGCGTAGCGTTTTCTGGATAATAATGTATTTACGCTTACCCCCGTTATATCACTGATCTCTTTGAAGGATTTATCTTCAAATTCGTGTAACAGCATTACCTGTCTCTGCTCTGCAGGCATCTCTGCCATTGCTACTTCAATTGCTTCCCAAATTACGTTACGCGCATAAACGTCTTCGGGTGTGTTCTTGAAGTCCGGAAGAATATCTTCCAGCATAAGCATTTCAGAGTCTTCAGACTTACCTTGAAAGGCTAAATCAGACCATGCATCCGGCTTTTTCTTTCTGTATTTGTCTGTGATCTTATTGCGGGCTACAGAGAATAACCAAGAGCTCACTTTATCAATAGACTCAATACTTTCGTATGCAGAAACAAATTGAAAGAAGACATCCTGCAGAATATCTTCTGCATCTTCCAGTCTGGATACACGCTTGCGAATAAATCCTAACAGACCTCCACGTTGGTTCTTAAAAACCTGTTCAATGTGTGCTTCCTGACTACTTGGCATTTTTTAGTTTTATTTCCTTCTATAGGATAGTCGGACAATATTGAAAAATATTGTATGGGATTAAAAAAAATAACAAAATAATATTAAATGTATTATAAGTATCTGATATATAGATATTTTAATTTTATATCTATATCAACTATTTCTCAATTCGATTAAATAAAAATGAAATTTTATTATCTGGAGTAATTTCATTTAGAATAGACTCACCAGTATTTTTAATTGCTAAATAATCCAGGGCTATAGGTTCATCTTCTTGTCGTACATTCAACTCAATATTCACCCACAATACACCACCAACGTGAATAACAGTGAAGGCAGGACTATACTTCTGAATAACATCTATGCGATCATGAAAGGATTGTATGATCTGTGTTTGCGTTTCTTTATCAATAGAAGTAACGGCGAGTATCTTAATATTCTCAGAAAATAAGACAATTGGATAGTATGCCATTGCTATTGAAAAAATAATACAGAACACTGGATCGACATAGTCTGCATAGGTTTTATAGGTAGTGAATTGAAGTCCGTAAGAAACACACACTGCAAGTATGATGGAGAAATTAAAAACAATATCTGTTTTCCAATCCAATGCATCGGTCTTCAATAAAGCAGAGTCAATCTTTTTACCTTGTCTATTGACATATATATATGCACATACATTAAAGAATAATGTGACTGCTGCGTAGCTGAACATTATTGTATGATCGGTTGGCTCCGGACCGCTAACAATGCTACCTATAGACTCACCAATTGCTTTTATACAAATTAAAATAACCATGAAGCTGCGTATTAAATTTAATACGGGTACATACCCCGAAAAACCCAAGGGATGATTTTCATCTTTTGGTCTGGTTTGTAATTTTGAAATGTAAATGGTTATTAATCCGATAATGCCACTGATCACATATGATCCTGCATCGACTTCAATGATGTTTGATTCTGTTAATTCATTAAAAATAAGACTACAGATCATTAATGCAACGATCGTATACAGTGAGAATTGCAGTGCCTGATATTCTGTTTTACTTTTGTTTTGCTGCATAACTTTTATAAGAATAAACGTTACAACAATGTGTAACTATGAAAAGACGGGGTAATAAAATTGAAAGATTAAATATAAAAAAAAAACACACATAGTATCTATCTATGTGTGTTTTCAATATGAATTATGTTTATGAGTTATACTACTTCTACCGGCACTTTTTCTTCATCAACTATTGGAACATCTTTTTCAAACTTCAGGTTTTCAATAATGAATTGCTGACGCTCAGGTGTATTTTTACCCATGTAGTAAGAAAGCAATTTAGGAATTGTAATTTCTTTTGTAAGTATAATCGGGTCCAGACGGATGTCTTCGCCGATGAAATTACCAAATTCATCTGGTGAAATTTCTCCCAAACCCTTGAATCGGGTGATCTCCGGCTTAGAACCTAATTTAGTAATTGCCTTTTGTTTTTCGTCTTCGCTGTAGCAATAGATCGTTTCTTTTTTATTTCGCACTCTGAATAAAGGTGTATCTAAAATAAACAAGTGTCCATTACGAACTAAGTCCGGGAAGAACTGTAAGAAGAATGTCATTAACAATAAACGAATGTGCATGCCATCTACATCGGCATCGGTAGCAATGACAACGTTTTTGTAACGCAATCCTTCCAAGCCATCTTCGATATTTAGTGCATGCTGAAGAAGATTGAACTCTTCGTTTTCGTAAACAATCTTTTTAGTAAGTCCGTAGCAGTTTAACGGTTTACCACGCAAACTAAATACAGCCTGCGTTTCTACCTTACGAGACTTTGTAATTGAACCGCTGGCAGAATCCCCTTCGGTAATAAACAATGTTGACTCATAACGTTTATCCGATTTTTCATCGTCTAAATGGAACCGGCAGTCGCGTAATTTTTTGTTGTGCAGATTGGCTTTCTTCGCGCGATCGTTTGCTAATTTTTTAATACCTGCAATGTCTTTTCGCTCACGCTCCGATTGCAGAATACGTTTTAGTAATGCATCGGCTGCAACAGAGTTCTGATGCAGGTAATTATCCAGTTCACGCTTAACAAAATCATTTACAAAGTTTCGTACCGTAGGACCTTCGTGCGCTACGTTTTGGGATCCAAGTTTTGTTTTCGTTTGAGATTCAAAGACAGGTTCCTGTACGCGTATTGCAATGGCTCCTATAATCGATGAACGCACGTCTGAAGCATCGAAGTCTTTTTTATAATATTCTCTTACTGTTTTCACTAAAGCCTCTCTGAATGCAGCTAAATGCGTCCCTCCTTGTGTTGTGTATTGTCCGTTTACAAACGAATAATATTCTTCACCATATTGTTCTCCATGTGTAATACACATTTCAATGTCATTACCTTTCAGATGTATAAAGGGATAACGGATGGATTCGACATCTGCTTTACGCTTCAATAAATCCAACAACCCATTTTCAGAAAAGTATTTTTTACCGTTGTAGTTGATGGTTAAGCCTGCATTCAGGAATGCATAGTTCCACAACTGTTCTTCTAAAAACTCCGGAATGAAATAGAAGTTTTTAAATATGCTATTATCCGGCGTGAAGGTAATCATCGTACCGTTTTTTTCGGTTGTCGATGTTTCCTTATAATCTTTAACTAATTCACCTTTTTCAAACTCTGCAATTTTCGTTCTGCCTTCGCGGATGGATTGAACTTTAAAGTATGCTGAAAGTGCATTCACTGCTTTTGTACCAACACCGTTCAAACCAACGGATTTCTGGAAAGCGCCGCTGTCGTATTTACCACCTGTATTGATCTTTGATACGCAGTCGATTACTTTACCCAATGGAATACCACGGCCATAATCGCGTACTTCAACTTTTTTATCTGTAATTACGATGTCAATCTGCTTACCATTCCCCATCATGTGCTCATCAATGGAGTTGTCAATGATCTCTTTTACAAGAACATAGATACCATCATCCTGAGCGGATCCGTCGCCCAGTTTACCGATGTACATACCCGGACGTAAACGGATATGTTCTTTCCAATCGAGTGAACGGATACTATCTTCGGTATATACAGGTTTTTCAGCTGCCATGTAATTGGGTATGTTAAATTTTGTAGCAGGAACAATTTACAAAAAATCTCTGAGGGGTAAAGCCTGTATTATCCACAGCAAGCCAATGTATTGTTTTATTTATTATTAAGTGTTTGTTAATGTGTTATTTATGTTATTTTGTGGGAAGCAATGATAGCAGCAGTAATTTGGCTATTTATAGCATATGCCTGTAGGCGGAATAAAGATGAATTATAGGCGGATTATAGGTGGGATAACGGTGGCTTATATATCGCTTAACTATGGGATAAGGGTGGGATAACCATGAACTATGATTACACTTGGTTCATAAATAAACAAGATACCCATTGCTAAAGCCATGGGCTATGCAAAAGTTATATAAACAAAAGCCCTGATTCTAACTAAAGAAACAGGGCTTTTGTTTGTTATATTTTACTTTAAATTAGTTGATAACAATCTTTTGGATTTTATCGCCTTGTTTGATCAGGTCAACGATTTCAATACCTTCAGTTACTTTACCAAAGGCTGTGTGGACACCGTCTAAATGCCCTGTATTCTTACGGCTATGGCAAATGAAGAATTGAGAACCGCCCGTATCTTTACCTCTGTGTGCCATAGATAATACTCCACGGTCGTGGTGTTGGCTTGGATTTTTAGTTTCACATTTGATTGTATAACCTGGCCCACCTGCACCTGTGCCATCCGGACATCCACCTTGAATCATAAAATCAGGAATTACACGGTGGAATTTTAAACCGTCGTAGAAACCGCTTTTAGCCAATTTAACAAAATTTGCTACTGCTATAGGTGTGTCCTGATCAAAGAATTCTACTTTCATTACACCTTTGTCGGTGTGAATTTCTCCTGTTGTCATAAGAATTTTGTATTACAATTATAAGTTGTACAAAAGTACGATTTTTTTTAATAAAGTGAACGGGTTACTTATTGCTTCTCTCCCAGTTTATTTATGATGTAGGTAGACTTGCCAGTGTCAACAATATAGTTCCTTGCATTTGTAGGATCCTGTTTGATAGACACTGCTTTTATCAATTTTGTTTCTACTCCATCCTGATTTAGTAAACACCATTTTTTTGAACGTGTTACCGGAATCGGCGTTGCGTTGCCTGTATCCATAAAGGTATAGACCTGTGTAGATACTACTGTACCATCGGTTCGCAGCAATGACCAAACATTATCTTTTTTTACTTTTAAATGGTTTGGAGCGGCAAGAATAATTTCCTGATAATCGGAAGCAAGAATGCGCTTGCCATCTGCATTAAACAATCCCTTTTTATTATTTTCTGTAGCAATGTAAAACGATGTAATTCCTAATTGTTGCTTTTCAATTGCTGAATAATTGGGCTGCATCACATAAGCGCCTGCGCTATTGATGATGCCAACTTTACCATCTTTTTTTACAGTAGCAATACCATTTGAAAACGATCCTGTTTCATCAAAAACGATATCAAATTTTTTAGCTTGATTTTTTCCATTGAAGTAAAACCAAACGTTATTTTGGTTTACCTGAATACTTTCGAGTGAATCAGTCAGACTAACTTTATCAAATGTATAGGTATTAAAAATATTCGATGTAACCGGTAGTAATAAATTTTCAGTATTGGCTTTTTCAGAACCAACATAATACTCTTTTGTATCGGATAATTTTAAAGATGTATAGATTGGTTTAATCACAAAAAAATCTTTCAGATCAATAATTCCGAATAAATTATTTTGTTGAACGATAGCTGTACCATTAGAAAAGTCGCTTGCTTGAGGATATTTAGGTGTTATATAAACTTTTCCTTTTATTGATGCGTAACCGTACAAGTTATTTTTCTTAATTCTGAAATATCCATTACTATATGGTGCGATGGATTGATATTCTGCAGGTAATAAAATTCCTCCGGCAAGGTCGGTAAGTCCATAGTTAGCGCCATTCTTAACAATCAGAATACTTGTTTTGAAAACATCTATTGAATCGTATAACGGATTCAATGTTACTTTACCTATGTTATTGAATATACCCCATTTACCATCCTGTTCGAAAATAATGTCGCGTGGAGAAATCTTTTTCACGTGTTCGATATTTGGTTCTAGCAAAAAGCCGCCGTTAACGTGATTGACTACACCTAACTTGCCATTCTTTTGTATCAATGAACAATTGGGCGACATTACCTGTGCAACTGTATACTGTGGAATAATGATATATTTACTATTTTCTTCATCAAATAATCCCCATAAGCCTGCTTTCTTTACCCAGGTCAATTCTGTACCCTGAATGGAATAGATCTCTGAATACTGCGGAGCCAATACATTTCTTCCTTTATCATCGATCAGTGCCCAGAGACTGTCTTTCATGGCCCAGGCTTTATTGTATCTGAAGTTTAAGATCTTTTTATATTGAACAGGTATGATCAGGTTTCCATTACAATCGAGAACGCCGCATAAGCTTCCTTTTTGAACAATGGCCTTGTTGCTGCTGTATGGAGATACTTTTGTAAAGATGGGTTCTACTACCATCATTCCCATCATGTCTGCATATCCCCATGCTTTCTTTTCTTTATCGTAATACGGAAATAAATCTTCCGGACAGCTGTTGCCTTCCTGGGCGTTGGCCAGTATACTTAATGAGACTAAAAAAATACAAATTATTTTTTGAATGAATTTCATAGATATGTTTTGTATTGGTATAAATGAATAATGGTTTTTAAGTAATTGGTTACAGTTTTTCTTCTTGAAATATTATAAATCAGACTTTGCTGATCCATTTATTTCCCTTTATGTAATAACGCCAGGGTTTATCTTTATATTCTTCCGCATAATCTATTCCTACGCGTGTTGTTGCATGGATTGAATCAACGTGAATGTTTCGGTCTTCTATCCACAAATCATCTCCTAATAAGGAAATTTTGTTGTGTAATTTATTTATACCTAATGCCTGAGACAATGCTCCGGGGCCAGCTGTAAGAGTTTTGTCCAATTTATTTTTCTTCCTTCGCTGCATCATTGTTTCAATGCCTTCAAGTGGTTCAAGAGAACGTATCAGTATTGCGTGAGGAATACCTTTTTTATTGGTAACAACATTGAACAAGTTGTGGATGCCGTAACACAAATATACGTAACCTATTGCTCCCTCCATGTAAAATACTTCTGTACGAGGTGTTTTTTTATTGCCAAATGCATGCGAAGCTTTGTCTTCAGGTGCCTGATATGCTTCTGTTTCAGTTATTATACCGGAGGTTAACTTACCATCAATAAAAGATACTAATACTTTCCCAAGCAATTCCTGACTGATAAGCTGTACATTTTCTCGTAAATAAAAAGATCGCGGTAGTTTATGTGTTTTCATTGTATACAAAGAAAATACGTTCGATAATAGAATGAATATCCTTTAATAGCATCATTTTGTATACGTAATCGGAATGTTACTAAACCATTATGATTTAAGAATTCGACATCTATTTCAGATAAAATAAAAGTTCGAATTAATCCCAATAAAAAGAATATGAATAAAAAAACAATCCAAATATAGGGCAAAAGCATAGTTTGATTCGTTAATCTTTAGTATTTTTAATTACAGCAAATTTAATTTAATTTCAATCTAACTAAAATAAAACAGCCATCTATGTTTAAGTCGTCTATTTTTTTGAAAGGAGTTATTATCATCACTTCTATTTTGAGTTCAGCAGGAACAGTATTTGCTCAAACGGAAGATGCAATCGTAGCTAAAAAAAATTCTTTAAAGGTTAATCCTACAAGCTTTTTCGTTTCAACCTTCGCATTATCTTATGAAAGATATTTAAGTCAAGGCACCACTTTGCAGCTTACCGGGGGGATGATGGCTGCATCACAGGATTCAGATTATAATGGTACATATTACAACGGCAATACGTATGTTACATCAAATAATACAGACAAAGCCTATGGTGGCCTTGCTGAAGTAATGCTGAAATTTTATTTTCTGAAAGGTCAATCCGTAATGAGTGGCTTATATGCTGCACCTTATTTCCGTTACTGTAAAAATAATTTTGAAATTCACACACAAAGTACAAATGGAACAGTAATCCCCGTATCTTTTAAATACAACATAGAATCCTTTGATGGCGGCGGTGTATTTGGTTTTCAATGGGTGATAAGAAATGCATTTGTAATGGATATGTTTGTTGGAGGCGGACTAAAAATATCTAACAATACAGCACCTGCATTTTATAACAAAGATGACCGGACTTTCTGGATCTTAGAAGCTCAGGATTATACCGGCATAACTCCTAAAGCCGGATTACGTCTTGGATTTGTATTCTAGTATTATTTAATAAGTATATATCCACTGATTATACCGGCCTTGAAGGAATTTCTTTCGAGGCCGTTTTTTGTATAGGTGTATATGGTAGACCGTTGAGAAAAATCACCAGCATCGCTTACAATCAGATCACCATTTGAAGAGTGAACAGCCAATCCATAAAACGTTTTTCCTGAACCATCAATTATAATTTCTTTTACAGATGAAGGAGTTGTCGTATTGATTCTGTAGATATCCTGTTCGATCCAATACATACAATTATTTATTTTATTGAAATTAATTTTAGATGCAAAAATTGAATAGGAAGAAGCCTTGATCGTGCGAACGATTTGTCTGTTTTGTGGATTGAGACAGACAATAGATGGTAAAATGGAAAGAGCTTCATTTCCGTTGCATAAGATCCATAAAAAATTATTGTTATCAATTGCAATGGATGAACTTCCGTAACCTATATTAATACTATCTTTCAGGGATTCTGATTTACTGTCAATTAAATATAAATACCTGCTCTCCGGACTTGTTACATAGAATGTGTCTTTGTAGTTCAACAACTCTTCTGTCCAGTAATTGATGCGTATTTTTTTCTCAATCGTCTGTGAACTTGTATTGAGTATCGAAACCCCTTTTGCATGCAAATCTGTTATATATCCTTTCGTACTTGAAGCAAAGGCCATGTATCTTGGGGATGTAAGACCTGAAATTGTTTTGGTACTTATAAAATCTGAATTCAATATTTCAATTTTACCTGAATTATTAACGACCAGATAAAATTGATTTTGAAAATAGGCCAACTGTTGACAAACGTCTCCTGCAGGTCTGTTATTTTTTAGGAAAAAAATATCCTGTGTAACTAGATTATTTGTTGAATCATAAAAGCTAACACTTCCATTTCCTGACTGAAAGTTGCCTTCATTCACTACGAACATACCCGATTGCAGTAAATCCGGCAAAGGATCTGATTCCTTTGCCGGTGGTTTACATGAATAGAAAATGCTTATGATAATAAGCAGCCGAATGATTCGGTTTTTCATTAGTCGATCTTAATAATTTTTTCTGCGGTATTTCCAACGCGAATATAATAGATTCCATTTTCCCATGCAGTAGCATCCAGGATTGTTGTTTCAGTTATGATCTGATTTTCAACAAGGATACCATTTACATCGTATACATATAATTGCTGACCAACGAAAGATACGTCTAATAAAGAAATATTAAATTGATTTGCGGATGGATTTGGATAAATTTCTAAAATAGATGAATTTGATTTACTGATAGACGTAGCAAGATCATTCTGGTTGATCACTCCTACTGCATCTAAATCAAAACCACATGACGCAAATGCTGTAGCATAGGGATCATTGATCGGGTTGCCTAATGAATCTTTAGAGGAAAGTGTTAAATCAATTGTTCCGATAACATCAATTATTTTTACGTGTGTGATATTATTTACATCTAGTAAAGAGTAATTTTTCAATTGCTCAAGATCAAATGGTGTTCCGTAGTTCGCAACATATTTACCCGCTAAATTGTAAATCAGAGAAGCATCCATTTGTGCATTGTTATCAAGCTGTGTTTTGGAATCTGTTTTCGATATAGATGGGAAACGAACATAGTTTACACCATCTGAACTGACTTCAACAAAAGCCAATTCCAAAAACTGATTTGTACCAAGATCAAATGCATTTTCAAATACTGCAAAATCCGGACCTGCACCATTTTTAATTGGTTTAGCAAATTCAAGAATCGCAACTCCGTTATCTCCTAATGATACCAATCCATTCACACCTGCTTTAAGAGTACCATTTACATCTTTACCATAGCTCGCGTAGCCAAGACCTGGATTAGCAATATCCAGATAACCTCTGGTTACTGTACATGTAGTAGCCCATGATTTGAACAACGTACTCTCTTTAGAAATTGCTTCTGTACCTCCATTCACCACTGCTAAATCATATAGTGGTTCATTGAAGTGATCTATTGCAAAATAGTTTGGTGTGTTCATTCCGTATACGGGATCATTGTCCGATGAAGTCAAAAGAAAAATCAAACTGTCAACCACACCCAATGGTCTTAAGTCTACCCAGCGCCATGTATTTAATATATAGTCTTTTGAATTGTCAGCAAATGTGTAATCTGCTAATTTTATTTTTACAGTATCGCTAATTACTACATTATTTCTATAGCCAGTTATTGCTAATTGGAAGTAGTCCGGATCATTACCAGTAGGGCCTCCAAATGCTTTAGAGAAACCAGATCCGTTGATCATATCAAGTGCCGCATACGTTGTATTAGTAACATAAAAACCGGTTACGTCATTTGTTTTTGCTGCATTTTTTAATTCAATAACGGATCCGTTCTTTCCGATTGCAAATTTTTCTGAACGACCAACACCGCTGCCAGTAAAGACACTGTATTGATTTGTATATCCTTCAGTAGTTACATCGGTTTTGTTTGAATACGCAAAACCTGTAGACCACCACCCTTCATTTATAGTTTGAAAATATGCATCTCCATTTGTAAATCCACCCGAGCCATCTGCTCCTATCCAGTATCCGTTTCCATCTAATGGAAGTGCTTCGAAGGTTGATGTAGTTTGTGCAAATCCATAAACGGACTGCACAAGTAATAACAAACATGTGTATAGTTTTTTCATAGTATTAATTAAATGTATAAGATAATGTTAATTGATAATTGCGTAGCGGCATTGGTCGACTTGCCACTACTTCATAAGAAGTATTTAAGATGTTATTGATGCGGGCATTAATTGATAGTGTTGATTTAGATTTTGGAACATTGAAATTGAATGTTGCATATGTATCAAATAGATGATAGGGATTTATATAATCTGAATTGTCAGAAGTAATAAAACTCCATGACGTATAATTGTATATAAGACCTATGTTTATTTTCTTAAAATTAACTGCTGTGGTAAAGGAGTTTTTATATAGCGGAACATAGATCAATTGCTTTCCTTTTCGATCATCGGTAGATGCCAGATCGGATTCATTGGTAGACTTTGTATAAGCAAATGAATTTCTGAATTGAATCATGAAATTTGTAACCGGTATTGTTAACCGTGTTTCAGACTCCAATCCTCTCGACCATACCTGTTGAATATTATCGGGGGTCCAGATGCCATAACTTGGAGTCCATAAGATCCAATCTTTTATGATTCGTGTATAGATGGTAACATCCTGAAAAAATGTAAGCTTATGAATCTTTTTTTCGAATGCCGCTCCTGCTTCATATCCCCAGCCACTCTCAGGTTTAAGAGATGCATTACCACCGGGATTCCAGTACAGATCGTTCAAGGAAGGAACTCTGTAATTATAGGATACTAGTCCGTGAAACTTCATTGCAGAACACAGATGATAATCCATGCCTAGTGATGGTGTAAACGGTATCCATGTGTTTACCCAGTCTTTACGGATGGCTGGAACAAGAATGAGTTTCTTATTAAATAATTTAATGTTTGAAGAAAGAAAGAATCCGATCTTATTTTGATGCACCGTTGGTTCTGAAAAATTATCAGAACTGGCTTCTTGAAAAATAGCTTGTGTTCCTGCTAAAAGCAATACATTCGAATTTAGTTGATATCTATATTCCAGTTCAGCCTGAATGAGCTGACTATTTATAATTGAATGTATGTTTGTTGTATCGGATTGGTAATTCATTTTATCCGATTGATATCCTACTCTGCTTTGAATGACCGTTCTTCTTTTTGCATACATCCATTGCAAGCCTTGCTTCCAGTTTCTATCGTATTGCTGTGCATCTGAAAACGGCACTCCTATTGTGCCAGGTATTTGTTTATCGAATTGCTGATACCATAGCCAGTATTTCAGTGTGTGATTTTTAATGCGTCTGGAATAATCCAGATACATGCCGGCTTGTTTTTGTTTGGCGTGGTTGAGTTGTTTTTTCTCACCTTGATCAAAATAAAAAATATCATTTGTAGTCTGCTTGCAATATACGGCTGCATACAATTGCTGTATAGAATCTCCTATACGTGTAGATAAAATGGGCAGCATAGAACCAAAGCTGGCTTGCTGGTAGCTAATGCTGAGTTGTTTTCGTTTAACAAAATCTGCGTCATTCGATAAATGAATGCTTCCGCCGATCGCTCCGCTGCCCATCAGTGAAACTTGCGAGCCATACTGCACGCGTAAATTTGTAAATACAAAAGAAGGGATTGTAGAATAGTCGACCTGTCCGGTGGTTGGACTGTTCATGATCATACCATTCATTGTAGTCTGAGTCTGCGATGCAGAGCCACCTCTGATCGATATGCTTGCTATAGAACTTACACCGTATGATTTGATGTAGACAGAAGATTGATTTGAAAGTACGTCGGCTAGAGAGCCAGGGTTCTGCTTTAAGTAAGTTGAATCAATAACAATGGATTTATTGCCTGCAGAAAAATCTTCGTATCGGTATCCTTTAATATGAATGATATCTGCTTCATATGTCGAATCCGTTGAAGTTTGTGCATGGAGATATTGATTGCCTGATAATATCAATATCAGACAAATGAATAAACCCCGAATAAGTACGTACAATGCCTGCATCAAATGATTTAGTTAAATCATTCGATAGCTTGTGGTTAGTATAAAGGAGATAAATACAACAGTGCAGACGAGAGTTCTGCATGAAGAACTTATCCGCTAGCCTTTTCACCGAAAGCTTCGAATATGTGTTTCTGGCAGGTCTTCTGACTTACTCTGTTGTATTTACCTTCCCGTCCAGATAGCTATCGGGACAGTGGCTAAATCAAATACAACGTTATATGAGCTTACAGCAGCGGGAACTGTTTCGGACTTACACCGAATTCCCTTTTAATTATTTCAGATTATGAAATAAACCAATAACAGAACAAAGGTAGGAATTAATTTTTGAGGAAGCAAGGGAGTTTCGAGTTGCTAGGTACTAGGTGCTAGACGAAGGAAGTACAGATAAATACTCAGTACTGATTATAGAGTACAAAGACGATGAAATATGTCGCTATCGTTCTCTAATTTGTGTCACAACGAATAATCGCCGTGGATTTCTATGGTTTATGCAAGTGCATTGGTATAAATATATTCATATTTTCTATTATCTCTAACGCATGCAAATACACGATGTATTAATTTATTTCGAATAGCGTTTATAACATTCATTTTTGCTTTCCCTTGTTTTATTTTACGATCGTAGAATTCTGTAATTTCTTTATTTGATTGAATAGCAACCAGTGCTGCCATGTGTAATATTGATTTGATACGCATATTTGCTTTTCTTGATACATGTGTTCGTTTTCTTACGCTTGTTCCTGAACTATGTTCAA
>NZ_KB903632.1 GCF_000379725.1 Cytophaga aurantiaca DSM 3654 | reverse complement strand
GTGGCCTATACGGGCACTGGTCCTTCAACAGCAACCGTTTCAATGAATGGTCTGGTTCGTACGGCAACGTTTCAGTCTATGTGGCGTGTTGCTTCAGATGAAACAATTCGTTTGACATTGAAGAGTGAAAGTGCAGCAGATGAAACAGTGATTCGTTTTAACGAAGATGCAACAAACGAATTTGATGGGGATCTGGATGCCTTTAAGATGATGAACGGAACGGCAGTTCCTTCAATCTATACCATGTTTGGTTCTACGAAATATTCGATCAATTCAATTGCAGATCCATATGCAAAAGACACGATTGCTGTATACACAAAAATACCTGCAGATGGAGATTATGTATTGAGCATTGCAACCAGTGATCCAGCCATTGAATATGTGTTGGTAGATAAGAAATTGGGAACAGAAACAGTAGTTACTACACGTGATTATTCGTTTGCGGCATTAAAAACAGACGATCTGAACCGCTTTGATCTTCAAATGCGTCAGACAACCACAACAGGAGGGAATACGGGTACAGGAACTTCAAGCATTGCTATTTTATCAAGCCCGAATGGTTTTTTAGTTAAAAGTACTTTATCAGGTACAGGTACAATTGAAATCATGGATGTAGCCGGAAATGTTGTTAAAGTCTTTTCGAACGTGTCGCTTTCAAATGGAAATAACTTCTTTACTCCGGAAGTGGCAGGNGGTTTTTACTTGATCAGAGTGGATATGGATAACACGAGCTATGTAGATCATGTAAGTATTATTAGATGAATTAACTTCATATATTCTGATAAATCACCTGAAGATTATATTCTTTCAGGTGATTTATTGAATTTAACAGTAACTTAAAAGTATCGTCTTAATGATTTGAAAGTGTTTTTTAATAAATTACTTAACATATGTTAATTCATAATCTGTAATACGAGATATTATTTTGAGGTTATTTTGTATGTTTTACTAATTAATAGTACATGTTTGAACATCTACTATTTTTTTTATTTTTTTATTTAAATATCTGTTTTTTAATTTCTTATCTTTTTTTTTAAATTTTTTATAATATCTGATATTACATATGTTAATTCGAATTCATTACATCTGTGGATAACCATTAGAGGATAGACTCGTTCGATTTTTTACGAATCTTCAATTCTTATTCAATACCAGTATGTTTAAAAATCATTCCCCTTCTATTGGATCATTTTATTCCATAATACTTCTTTTTACAATTTTTCTACTGCCAACGCTTTCACATGCTGCTAGCAGAACTTCATCAACTACTGGAAATTGGAATGTAACCGGAACCTGGGGAGGGGCTTCGGTTCCCGGAGCGACAGATGTGGTTACGGTTAATCATGGCTTAAATCTAAATTCTAACCTTACAATAAATGCAGGGGGAGTATATACTTTTAATGCAAGCAATACAGGCGGGACACCTACTGTAACTATGGGTGTAATTTTGGGTGCTACAGGAGGTGAGCTGGATATTAAATCTCCTGCTACTGTTACGATCAGTAGTGTTCCTAGTATGCTTGGCGGAACAATACACGTTTATCCCGGAGCAACCTTAATCATTACAGGTGATTTAACAATGTATCTAGGATCAAATATTATAGTAGATGCTACAGGAAGTTTAGTTATTGGAGGAGATTTTAACAATACGGATGGAGATGTTGTTGTTAATGGTTCTATTACCGTCGGTGGTAATTATAGTTCAGTAGGATTTATTTCAAATCCAACAGTGACAGGTACTGGTACATTTACATCGACTGGTTCAATGACCAATCAAAATGTTTTTGGTAGCAGTACTATTTTTGGTTCTGGTAGTGATTGTAACACCGGTCCATGCAGCGGAGCTTGTTTGACAGGTATGGTAACAGGCGCCATTACAGGTACTACAACATTTTGTTCTGCTACTTCGACAACATTTACTACACCAACAGTTAGTGGAGCTACTACGTATACATGGACATTTCCTTCGGGTTTTACTGTTACAGCAGGGGCAGGTACAAGATCCATAACAGTAAGTGTAGCAGCGGCGGCTAGTTCGGGAAATATTACTGTACAGGCATCAAGTTCAACATGTACAGGTAATACTTCTACCTTGGCTGTGACGGTAGCAAAACCGGTAGGTACAGCTACAGTTACAGGCTCATCTGCGGTATGTCAGGGAAGTAGTCAGGTGTATTCCGTATCTGGTGTGACGGGTGCAACAAGTTATACCTGGAGTGTACCATCTGATGCAACGATTACAGCAGGAGCAGGAACAAACTCTATTACGGTAACGATGGGCGCTACAAGCGGACCGATAAGCGTTACGCCATCCAATACATGTGGAAATGCAACTGGTGCTGCAATAGGAAGCAAAACGGTTACAGTTAATTTAACCAATGCTGCAACGATCACATATCCTTCTTCATCATACTTCTGTACAGGTACAAGTGCAGCTCAGGTACCAACGATAACAGGTACTGCAGGCGGTACATTTACAAAAACAGCGGGTACATTAACATCTTTCAGTACATCAACGGGATCTTTTGTTCCGAATGGAAGTACAGCAACATCTTATACAATTACCTATACCATGGCGGCTACAGCTTGCCCTGCAGCAACAGCTACAGCAAGTATTACGGTTTCTTCGGTTATTCCTTCGGGTACAGCCTCTATTGCCGGCACTGCGGCTGTGTGTCAAAATACATCGTATACATATAGTGTTTCAGGTGTTACGGGTGCAATAGGATATACATGGAGTGTTCCTTCGGATGCAACTATTACAGCAGGTGCGGGTACAAGCTCAATTACAGTAACAATGGGTACGACTAATGGAACAGTAAGCGTTGTTCCTTATAACGGTTGTGGAAATGCAACGGGAGTAACACTTGGAAGCAAAGCTATTACAGTTAGTCCAACGAATGCTGCAACGATCGCCTATTCGGCGTCAACATATTGCAGGAATACGTCAACTACTCAGGTGCCAACAATCACAGGAACTACAGGTGGTATATTCTCTTATTCTTCAACTGGTACATTAACAGGATTCTCTACATCTACAGGGGCATTTACACCAAATACAAGTACTTCTAATAGAACATACACTATAACCTATACAATAGCTGCTACAAGTTGTCCATCAGCAACTGCTACTACAACATTTGTTGTTTCAAATTCTACTCTTAATTCACCGGCCACCCCTTCAGGAACTACTCCGGTATGTCAGAATACAGCTGGTGGAATTTATTCGATCGCGGCTGTTACCAATGCAAACAATTACACATGGACAGTTCCTGCAGGTGCTGTTATTACCGCAGGAAGTACTACAAGAAGTATTACGGTAACAATGGGTAATGCATCTGGAACGTTTACTGTAACACCAGCATCAGCTACTTGTACCGGTAATACTTCTAATCCATTCACAGTTACAGTGAATCCATGTACAAACACCTGGACGGGTGCATCTAATACCTCATGGATTGTAACAGGTAACTGGAGTTTAGGTACTGTTCCGACTTCTGGAAACACTGTTGTAATTCCAAATGTTACAAACAAACCAGTAATTACAGCAGGTATGACAGCTACTGTTGCAAATCTTACTATAAATCCTAGTTCATCTGTAACATTGACTGGTACAGGTTCAATGGATGTATATGGTTCTTTAACGAATAGTGGAACGTTTACACCTTCTTCTGCTACAAGTTCTGTTGTTACATTTAAAGGGACAAATGCAGCAACAATCACAGGTGTTCCAATACTATACAATGCTACGGTTAACAATGCAGCTGGTGTAACGATCGCAAGTGGTGCTGCAAATGCTGTTACGTTAAAAGGTAAATTAGCCTTAACTAATGGAACCCTGACAACGAACGGCAATCTTGCGGTTGATATTGATAATGGCGGAAATATCGGTTATGCATCGGGTGATGCGGGTTCGGTAAGTGGCGACGTTAAGGTATTCAGAGCAATTAATTCAAGTACGACACATTATATTTCCTGTCCGTTGGACGGCGTTACAGCAGCTGATCTTGCTGATGATGCACAGGTAATCAATCCGACAACAACTAAAACACGTTTGTTCGAATTTGATAATACTGCATATGCATGGACGGACGTAAGTACCTTGAGCACGACCATGGCTCCTTCAGATGCATTCAGTATGTGGTTCCCTGCAACTACTTCTGTAGACTTTACGGGAACGTATAATCACGCTGCTACCTATTCGTATTCGTCACCGAATGTTGCAACGAAGTTTATGTTTGTATCCAATCCATACCCAAGCACATTGGATTGGGAAGCAGCTTCAGGCTGGACAAAAAGCGGTATTAATAATGCAGTATATTTCTGGAATCCAGGATCAAACTCCTATTCAAGTTATGTCTTCGGTGCAGGATCAAACTCAGCTACAAAAAATATTCCTGCAATGAATTCATTCTTTGTAGCATATAATGGCTCAGGAGGGACGGCAACGGTTTCAATGAGCGGTCTGGTTCGTACTGCAACAGCTGCTTCTATGTGGCGTGCGGCTTCAGATGAAACGGTTCGTTTGATTTTAAAAAGTTCAAACGCTTCAGATGAAACGGTAATTCGTTTCAACGAAGATGCAACAAATGAATTTGACGGAGATCTGGATGCCTTTAAGATGATGAATCCAAGTGCCGTTCCTTCGATCTATACGATGTTTGGTTCTACAAAATATTCGATCAATTCAATAGCAGATCCAACTGCAAAAGACACAATTGCAGTATATACAAAAGTGCCTGCAGATGGAGATTATGTATTGAGCATAACAAGCAGTGATCCATCAATGGAATATGTTTTGGTAGATAAGAAATTGGGAACTGAAACAGTTGTAACTACAGGTGATTATTCCTTTACAGCATTAAAAACAGATGATCTGAATCGCTTTGATCTTCAGATGCGTCAAACAACCACAACGGGTGTAAATACAGGCACAGGGAATTCAAGCATTGCTATCTTATCCAGTCCGAACGGGTTCTTGGTGAAGAGTACACTTTCAGGAACAGGTACCATTGAGATATTGGATGTAACCGGAAATGTTGTGAAAGTACTGTCGAATGTATCGCTTTCAAATGGAAATAATTTCTTTACTCCGGAAGTAGCAGGTGGTTTCTATTTGATCAAAGTGAATATGGATAACACAAGTTATGTTGATCATGTCAGCATTATTAGATAATTGATGTTGATGGAGTTTTGATAAAACTCTAAAAAACACCCAAATCATTTTAAAATGGTTTGGGTGTTTTTGTTTTAAGAATGTTTGAACTGAAAATTGAAATATTTATAGATTTAAGGCACGCGGTTCAGCTTGCTAAAACCATTGGAAATCACAATAAAGTAGCGTAATTCTAAAGTCTGTATTGTAGGATTTTGACCATTTTTATTCAAAATATCCTTAAAATATCCCTCTAATAAAAAATAACAATTGTTAATTTATACAGTTTAAACTTACATGTTTAAACATAGCTATTCAGAGATGAAATATCAGATAACGTGTTTGTACGTACATTTTTATGTTGAAATTACGTAGAAAAAATGTAGTAAAGATCTATTAAAGACGTTTTTGGTTGAAATTTCTTCAAATAATAACATTGACAATTGTCATTATATGCTGAGTGTCTTAACACAATCCTTTCATAGTCGTTAACTTAAGATAAGTTATTCCAATTAAGACTATGAAAAAATTTTACGATTCATTTTTTAGAACCCTTTATAGTATGCTCTCAATTATAACTTTTCTAAGTTTTAATTATTATGCAGAAGCAGCGGTGCCGAATTGTGCAACGGCATTAGCTCCTGCAACCGGAGGTACTATAGTCAGCTCATCAACACCGTTTACATGGACAGCTCCTTCAACAGGAACACCTGCCACTGGGTATTATGTATATATAGGTACAACCACTGCGGCTAATGAACTTGTAAATGGAACTAGTGTTACAGCCACAACATATACGTATGGCGGTACATTTACATGCGGTACAACGTATTACTGGAAGATTATTCCTTATAATGCGAGTGGTCCTTCAACAGGTACTTGTGCAACTACTCCTCTAACATTTACGTTGCTTGCAACACCAACCGTTGCAGCAGGGACGGCAATATCTACTTGCGGTACAGCAGTAGCTAACATTTTTACAGGTTCCAGTGCTTCGGGGTACACAAGCATAACCTGGACATCTAATGGATCAGGTACTTTTGCCAATGCGAATTCACTTACTACAGCTACATATACTCCAAGTGCCGCTGATGTAACAGCAGGAAGCAGAACATTAACATTAACTGCTGTGGGAAGTTGTGCAACCGTAACTTCTACTAAAACGATTACGATAACCACTCCGCCAACGGTTGGGGCAGGTACAGCAATTGCTACTTGCGGAACTTCAGCAGTAAATATTACGGCAGGTTCAAGCGCTGCAAATTACGGTACGATAACCTGGACATCCAGCGGTACAGGGGGATTTACCAATAATGGTTCTCTGACTGCAACAACTTATACTCCAACAGCAGCCGATGTTACTGCAGGAACCAGAATTTTAACACTGACTGCAACGGGAACCGGAACGTGTACAAGCGTAACTTCTACCAAAAATATTACTATAACTGCTACTCCGACGGCTGTTGCCGGAACAGCAATAAATACATGCTCCAACTCCGGAGCAGTAAATATTACTACAGGATCCAGCTCTACAAATAACTCAGGAATCCTCTGGACATCCAGCGGAACTGGTAGTTTTGCAAATCCGACTTCACTTACTTTAGCTACTTACACACCAAGCGGAGCAGATATTACTGCGGGTAGTGTTACATTAACATTAACTGCGAATGGGAATGGTACTTGTGTGCCAGTAACATCAACTAAAACACTTACGATTAAAACACTCCCTGTAGCGACATTCAGTTATACAGGTACTCCTTATTGTACAAATGGTACAAATCCATCTCCTACATTTAGTGGGGGAGGTGTAGCCGGAGTATTTACAGCAACAGGCGGCCTTGGTTTTGTAAGTACTACTACCGGAGTAATAAACCTTGCTACTGTAAATCCTGGGACCACAGTATATACAGTAACAAATACCATTGCAGCAGGAGGCGGTTGTGCAGTAGTAACAGCTACCTCCGGAGTGACTCTTAATTCAGCTCCTGTTATTACATCACAACCTGCTTCCACTGTTACTACTTGTTCTGGCAACAACGGATCCGTTACATTTCAGGCAGCAGCTACGGGTACATCGATTTCGTATCAATGGCTGGAAAATGGAGTGCCGCTTACAAACGGAGGAATCTATAGTGGTGTAACAACAAATCTTCTTGCTTTAAACAATCCAACAGTTGCTAATAATTATAGTGTAGTTGTTTCAGGGCTATGTGGCCCGAATGCAACAAGTAACGTTGCAACATTTACTCCCAATGCCTTAGCTGCTCCGGGTACACCAAGTGTTTATGGCAACGGAGTATGGAATGCGTATTGCTATTCATCCGTTAACTTTACAAATTATACAGGTTACTACGTTGAACCTTCGCTTTCATTTGATAGCCGTACCAGATGGGCGAGTGGTCTTTCTCCTTCGCTTGCATCGGGATATCTGGGATGTTCGGTACCTGCTACAAACATGTCTATCAGTTTTAAGCAAACCAACTTTACACCTGGCACATATAATTTAAGTGTGAACTTTCAGGATGATGGATTTACCATGTTCTTGAATGGAACTCAAGTATTTCAGAATCTCTCTTATACGAATACACTACAAAGCAATGTGTGGACAGGTACATTGGGTGCATCTGATCAAGTTGAATTTAGATTAACGCAAGGTGGTGGCGGTAGTGGATTGCAAGTAACTTTTGCGCCAATAGCAACACCTGCAAGTACGATAACTGCAGGAACAATCGGAGGGAACCAATTTATTTGTAACGGAGATATTCCAGCTCAAGCATTAAGTAATGTTGCAAGTCCGGTAACAACCGGTTGTTCATTAGCAGGGTATCAATGGCAATCGTCAACAGATAGTTTAACATGGACACCTATTTCAGGAGCAGTGAGTGCAACGTACACAATCCCTTCCGGATTAACAGTTACAACATGGTACAACCGTATTGCAATTGGTGCCTGCGGCGCTACAGCAACCTCTACTCCCGTAAAAATAACAGTATATTCAACTCCTCCGGGAAATTCCTCTGTGTTTCCTGCCAATGTTTGGAATGGGTATGTATTTGATCAAGGTCCAGCAGGAGCATGGTCTACAGGAGATAATAATTGGGTAAATTATAAAGGGTTTTTCCCGGTTAACAGTTTGTCATTTAATTCAACAACTCTTTATACTACAACTTCTAGCCCTGCCACTGCTCCGGGATATACCGGATGTCAATTAGCAACGTATCAAAATACGGGTGTTCAATTTAAAAGACAAGGATTTCCTGTAGGTACGTATTCGATTGATTTCAGTGCGGATGATGCAGGATATTTATACATTAATGGAACGTTGGTATCCAGCAGAACAACAAATGGTTCTTCTACTGCTGTTTGGATAGGTAGTTTGGATGCTACTTCAACAATTGATTTTCATTATAAAAACAATGGCGGAGGTGGCTCCGGATCTTTAACATTCAATTTAATTCCTACCCCTACATTAATTGCAGGGACAATTGCTGGGGATCAAATATTATGTCCAAATAATGATCCTTTACCTTTTACAAGTACAGCAGTAGCTTCGGGTTTATGTAGTTCTGTTATTGCTTATCAATGGCAAAATGATGTAGGCTGCACAGGAACATTTACAGATATTGCTTTAGCAACTAATGCTACGTATAATGCACCTGTTTTAACTCAAACAACGTGTTACAGACGTGCAGTAATAGATGCCAATTGTGCCAGAACTGCTTATACTAATACTGTAACAGTAACGATTACTACTGTTCAACAGGGTGATCCTTCTATCTTTCCTTTAAATACATGGAATGGCTATGTATATGATTTTACCAATGTAAATGGTGGTGTATATAATGCTGCAGATGTAGACTGGACGGATTATAAAGGATTTTTTACCTACTCCGGTATCTCAGCAGCAAACGTAGGTTTTAACACATCAACTATTTATACAGTCGCAAACACGCCGTCTGCAGCTCCGGGATATGCAGGTTGCCAGGTTATTCCTAATTTATCAGGAGTTAGTTTTAAGAGACAAGGTTTTCCTACAGGAACGTATCAAATAGATTTTGATTCTGACAATGCAGGTTATTTATACATAAATGGTGTATTGGTATATGGCAGAACAGGTTGTTGTGCAGTTGTGTCGAATGTGTGGACAGGTAATTTAGATGCTTCTTCAACAATCGAATATCACTATAAGAATGCAAATGATGTAGGTAATTATGGTCGTTTAAATATTACGCTTACTATACCAACAGTACCACTTTATGGAGGTATCATTGCATTGAGTGGACCTAATTCTGTCTGCTCAGGTAATACCCCTTCAATAATTAATTCTACAGACCCGGCGGTGAGCTCTTGTTATTTAACATATCAATGGCAGTCAGATGATGGTAGTGGCTATGCTGATATAGCTGGTGCAAATGCAGCAACCTATTCGCCAACTGCAATTACTCTTGGTACAAATTATAGACGTAATGTTTCAGATGCATGTGGTCAAACGTCAACATCTAATATTGTAACGGTAGCAATTGGACCACCTGTTCCAGTAGATACTTCAGTTACCGTTGCGAATGCATGGGTAGCTTATGTATATAATGCACAAAACTATTTGGCATCTTCGTTATCGGGTTCTTATATTGATAATGGTACTTCATCGACAGATCCAAGTTTTAACTCCGCATCTCTTTGGGCTTTAAATTCCACACCTTCTTTAGCACCTAGCTATACAGGTTGTCAGGTAGGCGTAGATAACCATAGTGTTATTTATAAGCGAACAGGCTTCACTACGGGTACATATTCGTTAAACGTTATGAATGACGATGCGTGTACACTTTATATTAATGGTCTTTTAGTATATTCCAGAGGTGCATATACTCCTACTTATATTAACGCCGTTTGGATTGGTAATTTGAATGCAAGTTCTGAAGTCGAATTTAGATGGACAGAAGGGACAGGTAATTCACAAGGTGCAATTACATTTGTTTCTGTAACTCCACCAACACCGTTACTTGGAGGAACCATTGCAAATACTACAACTACCGTATGTTCGGGAGATAGTCCAAATCCATTCACATCAACTGCAGCAGCTTCTGGTGGTTGTTATGCAACTTACCAATGGCAGTCAAATAGTGGTAGTGGGTATACAGATATCGCCGGCGCTACTTTAGTAACATACACGCCAACTGCAATTACAGTACCTACTTCATATAGAAGAAAAGCAACCGATGCATGTACGGCTGTAGCATATTCAAATGTGATTTCAATAGCAATTGGTGCGCCACTTCCATTACCAAATGCATCCGTGTTTGGCTCTAACGTATGGAATGTATATGCCTACAATGATGTAACGTATACCACACTAAGAGGTAGTTATGTTGATAATGGTTTTTCTGCAACAAACCCAAGTTTTGACTCTAGAAATAGCTGGGGTGTCAATTCTACACCTTCTGCGGCAGCTGGCTATCAAGGCTGTTCCGTGAATGCAGATCAGCATGGTGTTATTTATAAAAGACAAGGATTTCCTGTAGGTACTTATAGATTAGATTATTTGTCTGATGATGCAGGTGCAGTTTATATTAATGGAGTCTTGGTTTATACGAGTGTAAGTTGGGGAGCTCTGGTAACTAATGTATGGACAGGTCCTTTGAATGCTTCTTCTACTGTAGAGTTCAGATGGGCAGATACTGGAGGAGGTTCTTCTTATGGACAATTATCCATGGTGTATCCGGTAACGCCAACAACACTTTTGGGTGGTACAATTAGTTCTACTACTCCAATTGTTTGTTCTGGAAATATACCAGCTCCGTTTACTTCAACAGCAGATGCTTCTGGAGGTTGTTATGCTACCTATCAATGGCAGTCTTCAACAACATCTTCAAGTACAGGTTACACAGATATTTCTGGCGCTACACTTAACACATACATACCTGGTTCTATTAGTGTTACAACTTATTATAGAAGAAAGGCTACGGATGCTTGTGGAACTGTAGCGTATTCAAATGTATTTACAGTTACAGTTGGAGTGCCTTCGCCACCTACCCTTACTTGGGGTATTGGAGCATGGAATGCATATGTATATAACGGGCGTAATTTTACAACCTTATATGGTAGTTATGTAGAAAATAACACATCTGCTGTAAACTATAGTTTTGATACTAGGAATTCGTGGACATCTGCTCCTTCTACATCTGCAGGTTATTCAGGATGTCAAGTGGGTACTACTAATTTTAGTGTGTCATATAGACAATTACTAGCCGCAGGTACTTATCAATTTGATGCGCAAGTGGATGATGATGTTGTAATCATAATAAATGGCGTAACTGTATATACGGGAACAGGTATTTGTTGTACACCACAAATAAATGTTTGGACGGCAACATTGCCGGCAAATTCTCAAGTAGAAATCAGGTATGGACAAAGTGGTGGTGGTGCATACTGTAAATTAACAATTACATCCACCACACCTGCAAACTTATTGCCTGGTACTATCGGTTCGAATCAAAGTATTTGTAGTACTGTAGTTCCAGCTGCATTAACTTCTGTTGCGGATGCAACTTCGGGTTGTTCAATTACATATCAATGGCAAAATTCTACTACTTCTTCTACAGGTCCTTGGACAAATATTGGAGGTAATTCTAAAACATATACGCCTGCTGCGCCTGGTGTGACTCAAACAACTTATTATAGAAGAAAAGCTACAGATGCATGTAGTAGAATTGATTCTTCAAATGTGATTACTGTTACCGTTAATCCAAAGCCGGGCAATGCAGGTGCAATTACAGGGCCATTGGCAGTTTGTTCAGCTTCAGGTTCTCCAAATGTCACCTATAGTATTGCGGCAGTTGCAAATGCAACAACTTATTTGTGGACATTGCCAACTGGCGTGTCTATTGTATCGGGTGCAGGCACAAATTCAATTGTAGCAAATTTCAGTACGTCGGCTGTTTCTGGCACCGTTCAAGTTTTGCCTCAAAATGCATGCGGGAACGGTCTGTTCTCAAGCATTAGTGTTGTTGTTACATCTGCGATTCCTCCTTCAGCAGGAGCAATTACGGGCTTAAGCACCGTATGTTCCGGACAATTCTCTGTAGCATATAGCGTGCCTGCTGTTGCATCAGCAACATCCTATACATGGGTTGTTCCTACGGGCGCAACTATTATATCTGGCGCAACAACAAATTCAATACTTGTTACATTTGCTTCTACTTCAGGCAACGTTACCGTTACTCCAGTTAATGGATGTGGAAATGCTGCTGCTGCAACATCATTAGCTGTAACTGTAAATCCATTTCCTGGTAATGCAGGTGCAATTACAGGTCTGGGTTCTGTTTGTCCAAATCAAACAGGTGTTACATATAGTATTGCAGCAGTCGCAAATGCAACAAGTTATGGTTGGTCATTACCTTCCGGTGCTACAATAACGGCGGGTTCAGGAACAGCATCAATTACGGTAAGCTTCGGTACTACGGGAGGGAATATTATTGTAACGCCAATAAATTCTTGCGGTAATGGCGGTGTAACTTCTAAATCTCTTTCTGTTTTAACACTTCCTGCTGCTGCTGCTGCCATTACTGGTCAAACTGTTGTATGTCCAGCTTCAACGGGTGCTGTTTATTCAATTCCAGTAGCGGTTGCTGCAACGTCTTATATATGGACAATACCTTCGGGTGCGTCAATTACATCGGGTGCCAATACAAATGCAATAACGGTTAATTTTGGATCTGCTGTAGGCGGAACATTTACTGTTACACCTTCTAATTCTTGTGGAACCGGAGCAATGTCTTCTTTGTCTATCTCTTTTTCAAATACGGTTTGTCCACTAACATGGATAGGTGTTACAAGTACAGCATGGAATACGCCTACTAACTGGAGCACTACTATTGTACCAACATCAACAAATGCAATAACTATTCCTGCATCAGGCGTACCTTTTATGCCGACTGTTTCAGCATCTTCAGATGCTAAATCAATTGTCAATAATGGTACAATTACATTGGCTTCTGGCGGTACATTAAATGCATATGCAAGTGTAACGAACAATGGAACTGTAAATTCAGTAGCAGGTTCTAAGCTTGTGTTTAAAGGTACTACAGCATCAACCGTTTCTGGCATACCTACTTTATTTAATATGGAATTAAATAATACTGCAGGCTTAACTGTATCTACACCGTTAACGTTGAATGGTACATTAATTCTTACTGCAGGTACATTATCAACAGGTAATAAAGTTAAGATCAATATTGACGGTGGTGGTAATATAGGTTTCAATTCAGGTAATGTTGGTAGTGTAAGCGGCAATGTCACTGTATACAGGAATGTTGTTTCAAACACAACACATTATATTTCTTGTCCGCTGGATGGTGTAACAGCAGCTGATCTGGCAGATAATGCTCAGGTGATTAATCCGGTAACAACTAAAACACGTTTGTTCCAATACAACACACCTACATTTGCATGGACACCTGTTAATAGTTTAAGCACAACGTTGTCGCCAGGTACCGCATATAGTATGTGGTTCCCGACACCAACTTTGGTAGACTTTACAGGTACATACAATCATGCTGCAGGCTATTCGTATTCGTCTCCGAACGTAGCAACTAAATTTATGTTTGTTTCGAATCCATATCCAAGTACGCTGGACTGGGAAGCGGCTTCCGGCTGGACTAAGACAGGTATTATGAATGCGACGTATTTCTGGAATCCGACAACAAATTCATATGCGAGTTATGTAAGCGGACAAGGAACAAACACTGCAACTCAATATATTCCGGCAATGAACTCGTTCTTTGTGGCATATGATGGAAATGCATCGTTCCCGACAGCTACTGTTGCTATGACAAACAGTGTGCGTACTTCAACATATGCTTCTATGTGGCGTACAGCAGCGGATGAAACCGTTCGTTTAACCTTGAAGAGCTCGACTGCATCAGATGATGCGATTATCCGCTTTAATGAGGATGCGACTAATGATTTTGATAATGAATTGGATGCATACAAATTCTTAAATGCAAGTTCAGTTCCTTCAATCTATACAACGTATGGTGCAACGAAATACTCGATCAATTCAATAGCAAGCCCTTCGGTAAGAGATACCATTCCGGTATTTACAAAACTACCTGCCGATGGAGATTATGTATTGAGCATTACATGTAGCGATCCAACATTGCAGTATATTTTAGTAGATAAAAAATTGGGAACACGCACGGTAGTGAAAACAATGGACTACACGTATTTAGGGTTGAAAACAGATAGCATCAATCGTTTTGACTTGTTACGCGAGACACTAACAACAGGTGTTAATCAAGCTTCAACGATGGCTGAAATGCAGATTGCTTCGAGTCCAAATGGAGGATTCGTTGTGAAAAGTAACATGGTTGGTCTAAGTACAATTGAGATTCTGGATGCAACAGGAAATCGTGTTAAAGTATTGACAAACGTATCGCTGACAAGCGGCAATAACTTCTTTACTCCATCTATTCCGGATGGCTTGTATGTAATAAAAGTTACGATGGTTAATATCAGCTTTGCCGGACAGGTTAGCATAGTTAAGTAAGCTGAATAGAACTATATAATACCAAAGTCCCGTTACATCCCGATAGCTATCGGGATGTAACGGGACTTTTTTGTTTGATACATAGTGAGATTGAAATACGTATGAAGACAGTAGTATAGTATACACTACAACACTCTATACAATATGATGTTGTATAGGGATCGATTAATATGAATAGTATATTTATTTATAAAGAGAAGGTGAGAGAGGTATTGGATTCGTATTGAGTGCTAAAATTTACTTTCGCTGTGCTTTTTATACCAAACGTAAAAGAGACTTAAAATGAGCAAGTAGCTAAAAAAGTTGAATAAGGTATGGGTCAGGTCAACAATATTAGGTAGCTGTTTATTCAGTAATATGATTGAAAAAATGCGAATAATATTCAGGCAATGAATTCCTATAAGGCCAAAAATAACAAAGTAGCGTTTTTTGCTTCCAGGGAAGGCATAGAATAGTGCTATAAAAGCAATCATTATTTCAATTCCCAGGCATGGATACGCTATATGTACTCCATTTTTGCCTAAGATGCCTACGGTATCTAAGGTATGTCTTGTTTCAAATCCAACGATTTTCAGCAAAAACATCGTTGGGTAGATAAGAGAATCTAAAACAAGCTGTAATAAACTGAAGGAATGTAGGAAAGGGGAATAGACAGTACCTCTGGGATCTACTATTCCAACATATAACCTGAAAAGTGTGTAAAAGAGTAGATAAAATCCTAGAAGCTTTGCTGCTAGAATGAGGTATTTTTTATAGGGTTTCAGATCGAGACGATTTTCTATTTTGCAACGCTTTTTTTCCAATCAAACCCACGCCTGCAGCGATAAGTAAGCTAGCACCTCCATCAAATGGAAGAGAAGGGTCACTACCATCACAAGCAGGATCACCAGCAGGATTTCCAGGAGGGCATGGTTGTGAAAATACCGCAAAAGACAAATGAAGGAATAACGCAACTAGAGATAGCTTCAAGCCGTTCTTTGAAAGAATTTTAGCTGATAGATTCATATTTTACTACGTATAACGTTGATTACTTAACTGAATTAGTTTAAGTATACGGCAATTTAGTAAAAAAAGACTACAAATGATACTAAAAGATATGTATAATTTTGAAATTGATATGAATCATACAACCAATCAGAGCGAAGTAAAACAAGTGGCTGTAACGGGTTTATATATGCTGGATTTGATGTGTTTTTATTTCATGCGTTAGTGTAAGATTTGAGAAACACAATATGGGGTCTTAGGTTATTTGCCTTGATGGGAGTTTGCTTTGTTTGGCGCAAACAGCTGGGAAGTTAAATTTCATTATAAAAAAATAATGAGTTAGATTGCATATAAAATACTGTGAATAGGTTTAATAAGTCAGATGAAAATAAAAATGAATTTTTATAACAACAGGTACACTATCCGAGTAATTATATTTTTCATAGTTGTAGTGTTAAGTTCATGTTTAAATTATAAAAAAACACTTTATTTTCAAGATGATAAGGCAGAACTTCCTGCTCCAAATTTTTCTCAAACCTACACATTGCGCATACATGATGTGTTAAAAATAAAAATTCTGAATCCGGATTCAGAAAGTAAAGAGATTTTGGCAAAAGAAGAATCCTCAATGAATAATTCCGGGGATCAAGCTTATTTTTTGGATTATTATATAAATGATTCCGGTTATGTAGATCTGCCTATTATTGGTCAAGTGAAATTGATCGACTATACTATTATGCAAGCAGATTCAATCATTACATTGAAAGCAAATGATTACTTTAAATATGCAACCGTTGACGTTAAGCTGGCTTCATTTAAATTTTTAGCTCTGGGTGAATTTCAGAATCCGGGACAGCATTTTGTTTCAAATGAAACGTGTACGATTTACGAAGCGATAGCAACTGCGGGGGATGCGTCTGAATATGCAAATAAGGAAAAGGTTCAGCTTATCCGAACATTGGAAAACGGCACAAAGAAAATCTACAAAATAAATCTGACAGATTATTCCTCGTTTACTTCAGATAATTATTATCTGCAGCCAAATGATATTTTGTACATACAGCCTCAGCATGCTAAAGTAGACAAGCAAAACATTATATATGTTTCAATTGCCCTATCTTCGGTTTCCTTAATCTTATTAATATTAAGCAGATTTTAATAGTCCATCATGAGTGAATCAGAAGAAGAAAAAGATCTCATTAATTTTAAAGAATATTTTAGAATTTTATCAAAATTCTGGTATGTAGTAGTGGCTATCCTATTATTTTCTTTATTATTTTCTTTCTACAAAATCCGTTATTCGACTCCAATATACATGGTTAAAACAACCATGCATATTAAAGATAAATCATCCTATTCCTACGGAAGTAAATCATTTCTTGAAGGTTCGTCTATGTTTCAGCCATTTAAGAATTTGAAGAATGAGATGGAACTGATAAAGTCCTACAACAGAATTCGCCTTGTTGTAGATGAACTGGATTTTACCTGGGCATATCGTGTTAAAGGAAGTTTACGTGACATTGAAATATATAAAGTACAACCGTTTGAAATAGCATGTGATTCAGGATTGATCATCACAAATATGCCGATGTTCATTACGATCATCAACTCTGAATATTTTACACTAACAGTGCCCGGAGGCGGACAGAGATTGTATGACCCGATTACAAATGAATATGTAGATACAGTCGTTTCAGTAAAAAGTCTTGAGAATGCAGAGTTCAAATTCGGACAAAGCATTTCTTTAGGGGGACTGTTTAATTTCAAAATCCTTAAAACAAGTTATTACAATAACAGTGATAACGGTCTTCAATTTTCGGTTGTTGGTAGAGACTTACATTCACTGACACGGGAATATAAAGCAAAGCTAATTGTTACTGAAAATGACAAGTCTTCTATTATTACAATTTCCTCATCCGGTTCCATTATACAAAAGGAAGTTGCCTTCTTAAACAAATTGTCTGAAGTATATATCCGAAAAGAGTTAGAAGATAAAAATCAAATCGCAAACAACACAATTAATTTTATTGATTCTCAACTAAAAGTAATTTCGGATTCTTTAAATAATACCGGAGATGAAATTGAATCGTATAGGACGAAAAATAAAATATACAATTTCGAAGAACAATCTATCGGTATCATAACCCAATTAAATGAGCTTGAAGGTAAAAAATTAGAAGCCGAACTACAGCTGCGATATTATGAATATTTAAAAGGGTATTTGAATACAGATAAAGAGCTAGTTGATTTAGTTGCGCCATCTACGATTAATATTTCTGATGTAGTATTAAATCAATTGGTTGGTCAGTTAGTAGAACTGTATCAACAAAAAAATACGTTGCGCTACAGCAGTAGTGAAAAAAGCCCGGCATTTCAAACATTGCTGATCCGAGTTAAAACCACAAGAGACGCGCTTCTGGAAACTACGAACAATCTTGTTAATACTTCAAGATCTTCCATTAAAGATATTGATAACCGGATCGCTAAAATGGAAACCCAGATGTCTTCCATTCCGATGCAGCAACGAACACTGATTAATATAGAACGTAAGCATACAATTAATGATGAAATTTATAATTATTTGCTTCAAAAAAGAGCTGAAGCCAGCATCGCACGGGCATCCAATCTGCCGGATGCATTTACGGTTGAAAGTCCTTTAGAAGATGATTATGTTCAGGTGGCACCAACCGTAAGTAAAATATATACAACATATATTTTAGGTGGAATAGGAGTGATTATCGTATCACTTATTGTATATGGCAAAATCGACAATAAGATTCATACAAAAGAAGACATTATTAAGTTTACGGATGTGTCCGTATTGGGAACGGTAGGTTATACCCGTAATGATTCAATTGAAAAACTTGTTCATTCAGGGCACGGCTCTCTTACAGAAAGTTTCAGGTCTATACGAACAAATCTGCAGTTTATGCTGCAAGGCAAGCAAACGTTCATGATTGGTATAACTTCCTGTATAAGCGGAGATGGAAAGTCTTTCTGTTCGCATAACCTAGCCAGGATCTATGCAATTAGTGGCAAAAAAACATTGCTGGTTCGCGGAGACATGCGTAAAGCATTTAACATGCAGGCAAATGCTATCCCAAGCGGATCCATGGGATTAAGTCAATATCTTATTGGGCTGGCTACCTTAGATCAAATAATCCATGATGGTGAAATTAATAATTTATATCAAATTATTCCCGGACCTGTACCGCCGAATGCATCTGAATTGGTAGCTTCAGAGAGAATGGATGACTTTATAAAGAAGATCAAAGAGAAATTTGAAGTCGTTATTATGGATTCGCCTCCGGTAGGATTGGTATCTGACTATATGTCTGTGATCAAACATATAGATGTTAATTTATACATCGTTCGTTATGACTATACTCCTAAAGAAACATTGGAGGCGATCAAGGACTTGAAAAATAAATATATTAACAAGCCGCACGCTATTATTTTTAATGGAATAACGGCTCACTTACTGCGCAAATATTCATACTATGGAAATCCTCTGGAATATGGATACGAGCCGGAAGTAAAAGAAAAATGGTGGCAGAGGTTTTTGAACTTCAAAAACAAGTTTTAAAATGTGCACCATGAAAGATAAAGGGAAATGGGATATATATATACAACCAAAATCTAACTGGTTCGAATTAAGATTACTGGACGTATGGAAGTACAGAGATCTTATATTTATGTTTGTGAAGAGGGATTTTATTGCTCAATATAAGCAAACGATCCTGGGACCCATATGGTTCTTGATCCAGCCGCTGATAACCACAATTGTATTCATTGTGGTTTTTGGTAAAATTGCGGGCTTGTCTACAGATGGTCAGCCTCAGATTCTTTTTTATTTAAGCGGGGTTTTATTCTGGAATTATTTTTCATCTACGTTCTTGAAAATCTCAGAAACGTTTTTAGCCAATACAAATATCTTTAGTAAGATATATTTCCCTCGATTAGTTGTACCTATCTCTGTCGTTTTGTCTTCAATGATTTCATTTGGAATTCAATTGATATTGTTCGTAATCATATTTACTTATTATTTGATTTCAAAGGATTTCTATCCGGCTATTAATTCGGGTATATTATTATTCCCAATTTTAGTTTTAATAATGGCGGCCTTATCAATCGGAATGGGAATTATTATTTCTTCCATGACAATTAAATATAGAGACTTGCGCTATTTAGTAACATTTGGTGTACCCTTATTGATGTATGCTACACCAATCGTTTATCCATTGTCCTCAATCAAAGATCCTACTTTTATTTTTTTACTAAAGCTAAATCCTATGACAGGGATTATTGAAACCTTTAGGTATAGCATATTTGGTATAGGTGTATTAGATATTTATACATTGTTTTATTCTGCTTTCATTACAATTATCTTATTGATTTTGGGAATTGCAATTTTCAATAAAGTAGAAAAGAATTTCATGGACTCAATTTAATTTCTATCATGTCAGAAATTGCAATACAAGTTGAAAATTTATCTAAGCGTTATCGATTAGGTTCTTCAGGTACTGGAACAATAGTTTCAGATGTGAATAGATTTGTAGCACGAATAAGAGGTAAGGAAGATCCAACAAAAAAAATCGGATTCGTAAATGATCGAACTAAAAAAACAAATGAAGAATTCGTTTGGTCATTGCAAGATATTAATTTTAAAATTCAGCAAGGCGATGCTGTCGGAATTATTGGTAAAAACGGAGCTGGTAAAAGTACATTGCTTAAAATAATCTCGCGCATAACTTCTCCTACAACGGGGCAAGTTAAAATGAGAGGGCGTGTTGCGAGTTTGCTTGAAGTTGGTACAGGCTTTCATCCTGAATTGACAGGTCGTGAAAATATATTCATGAACGGTTCGATTATGGGAATGACCCGTCAAGAAATAAAAAGTAAATTTGACGAAATTGTTGATTTTTCTGGTTGCGAACGGTATATCGATACTCCTGTAAAGCGATACAGCTCAGGGATGCACGTTAGGTTGGCATTTGCAGTCTCTGCACATCTTGAACCGGAAATTTTGATTGTTGATGAGGTGCTAGCCGTTGGAGATGCAGAATTTCAGAAGAAGTGCCTGAATAAAATGGATCAGGTAAGTCGAAATGATGGAAGGACTGTATTATTTGTAAGTCATAATATGACTGCGATTAAAACACTTTGTAAAAAAGGTATTTTATTGAAAAATGGAATGCTGATAGGGGACGGGTCGATAGATGATGTCGTTAATTTGTATGCAGAAAATGAAATTGACTCTTTACAAACATCAATATCAGATTTAAATAACCGCCAAGGCAATGGGCTACTTAGATTTGTAGACATTAAGTTTTATGATTTAAAAGGAAAGCCAACATCACATTTTTTTGTTGGTGAAGGAGTTGAAATTCATGTTTCGTATGAAGCTGATGACGCTTTCTTTATGAGTACTAAAACTACAATTGATATAGATATTAATGATAGTTTAAATAATAGAGTTGCCTGGTTAAGTTCTTCTATTTATAAAAAAAATATTGATGCTGATAAAAAGGTAATTGTTTTTCAGGTAGAAAAAATCAGACTGGCACAGGGAGATTATAATTTTAATCTCTATGCTGCAAATGATTTAGGTATTGCAGATTGGATAATGAATGTATCAAGAATAAACATTTTGTATAATGATTATTATGGTACAGGAGGGAAGGTTCCTGAAAAGCAATTGGCGATGGTAACTGATTTTTCATTAAGGTAATACAATCAGTTTGTTGTAAGAATTTGCTAAATATAACATGAATATGTATTTAAATAATAATTGGGCTGTAATTATACCAATGGCAAATGAAGAGCTAGACTTCGAGCCATTTATACAGTTATTGCAAAATGTATTAGATAAGCTTGCCTGTGGAACCGTTTATTTTATTGTTGATGACGTATCTAAAGACAATACGCTAAAACTGTGCAAAGAATTGTCAGAAAGCGATGCTAGATTTATAACGGTGTATTCTCCTGAGAATAGAAATGTTGTGGACGCATATATGAAAGGATATAGAGTTGCGTATGATAATAACCACACTCTTATTATAGAAATGGATGCAGGCTTGTCTCATGATCCCAGAGCTTTGCCAATGTTTATTAGAGTTTTAAATGAAGGCAACGAGTGCGCTTTTGGGAGTCGCTTTATAAATGGCGGCTCAACAGCAGATTCAGCATTTAATAGAAAATTTCTTTCTAAAGTTGGAACGCAACTTTCAAATATGTTGCTTGGAACATCAATGAATGATATGACATCTGGATATCAAGGGTTTAATAAAAATGTTGTCGAACAATTCATAAAATATCCATTAAAATCAAAAGCACATTTTTATCAAACAGAAATCAGATATTTATTAAGAAAGAAAAGATACATGGAAGTTCCAATTCATTATAGAGCACCTTCTGCCAGTGTATCAAAGAAAGCAATTACAAATTCAATATCAACTTTGTGGTATTATTTCATTCAGCGATTGAAAGGGAATTCTCATATAATTAATTAATATTTTTAGTCAATTTTAGCTGTAGGCTATTAGTTACGTAAGAAGTATAAATATATATGCATGAAAAGTATATCTTAAATAAAATGCATCGAATTGATTACGGTTCAGAAATTAAGGATAGTAGTAAATCATTTGCTGATTATTACATTTATAAAAGAAAATGAACATACTTCATGTTTTACCATCTGCCTTTCCTGGAGGAAGCGAACTTTGTGCGTTTGAAACGATTCAGGTGTTAAAGGAGGATGGATTTGAAAATTTTGTAGTAGTGCCCAAGCGTGGTCCCTTATTTGAAAATTTATCAAAAGAAGCTTCAGCAATTTTTGTAGTTGAAAATAATTGGTGGATATCAAATCCTGCATTTTCTTTTTTACTGAAAATTCAAATGTTATATGGATATTTCCGTTCAATTTTTAAGATAAAAAAGATTATTAAAGACAATCAGATTGATCTTGTAATAACACATACCATTGGAATACCTTGTGGTGCATTTGCTTCTAAATTGGCAGGCGTACCTCATATATGGTATATACATGAATATGGAGATATTGATCATAATCTGAAATTTAATTACGGGAAGAAAACATCATTATTTTTAGCGAACATTCTATCAAAAAAAATTATTGTAAATTCTTCTGCATTGCTGCTGCATTATTTGCCCTATTTTTCGACTGACAAAATTGATCAGATAAATTATGTGGTGAATTATCCGCAGTGGCAACCGATGTTAACGAAAGAAAGCCAATCTCTATCTATTTGTATGGTTGGACGAATAGCAGCAGGGAAAAATCAAATGATTGCATTGCAAGCGTTGTATATATTAAAGGCAGCAGGTATTATGCCGCATATAACATTTGTGGGCGGTGTTGATCCATCTTATTTTATTTTGCTCGATAATTTTATTAAAGAAAATGATTTAGCGGAACAGATTACATTCGCTGGGCATTCTGATGCACCTTGGGAACATGTTCGACAGGCGGATTGCATACTGATATGCAGTAAAAATGAAGCATTTGGCAGGGTTACTGTAGAAGCAATGAAATCAGGAAGGATTGCAATTGTATCTAATACGGGAGCGGGGAAAGAATTAATAAAGCATGAAGTAACAGGTTTTTTATTCAATCCGGAAAATGTAAATGAACTAGTACATATTCTAAAGCATCTTTGGGAAATTACGGATACGAGAGATATTACAACGCGAGCTTTTGACTTTGCAACGGTTAATTTTAATCCGACGGTACATGCATTAGCTCTTCAAAAAAGCCTGAAGCAATGCCTATAACAGTGTCTATTATTATTGTCAATTATAACACGTTGCAGTTAACTACTAGCTGTATACGATCAGTTATTGAGCATACAAAAGGTGTTGAGTATGAAATTATACTTGTTGACAATAATAGTTCCGAATGTAATATGCAGATTCTGACAGAAGAATTCCCAAGTATTATTTTTATACAAAGCGAATCAAATCTTGGCTTTGCTGGAGGAAATAATCTGGGATTAGCGAATGCGCATGGAGAATACATATTATTATTAAACAGCGATACTGAGTTCGTAAATGATGCAGTAAGTATTGCTGTTTCAAAAATGAAGAGTGATAAAAATATCGGAGCATTAAGTACGAAATTAATTTATCCAGATGGTCGGCCGCAACCAGTTGCAGGACGCTTCCCTTCATTAAAGGCAGAGTTATTTGAATTGTTTCGATTATCTAAATTTGAATCGGAAGATAAAAAAAGAAATCGTCTTCATAATGACTTATGGGACTATTCAAAATATACGGAGACAGACTGGCTTTGGGGAGCTTTTTTATTAATGCCGCGGGCTGTATTAAAGCAATTTCCATTGCAAAAACTGCACGAAGATTTTTTTATGTATTATGAAGACGTTCAATGGTGTTATTTTATTAAGCATACATTAAAACTTAAAATTGTATATATACCTGAAGGAGTCGTAATTCATCATATTGCAGGAAGTAGTGCAATAAAAAATCCCTGGATTAATTTTAAAACTAAAATACTGCTTAATCAATATAATTTTTTAATTCAGATACATGGACATATATATGCATATGCTTTTTATCTAATAAAGATTATGCATTATTTTACATTAAAAGGGGAGCTGAATAAAAATAAAGCGAAAGAGTATTTTCAGTTTTTATTTTCGAGTAAAAAATAAAGTATAAGACTGAATCGTATACCAAAAGTGGAATTTTAATAGTTGAATTTTGAGAGTATCATAAATAGAAATACGTATTGCATGGAGGTTGACACAATTGAGATGACTAAAATATCAGTCATTATCCCTATTAAAAACAGGGCTGATCTTATTGGGCAAACGCTGGATAGTATACTAGGTCAGACGTTACAACCATGTGAAATAATTCTTGTTGATGATGGTTCAACAGATGGTATTGTGGATGCTCTTTTTTCATATAAGGATAAGGTCACTTTTATAAAAAATAAAGGTGTTGGTCCTGGAGCAGCTAGAAATACAGGCTTGGAAATAGCCACAGGTGAATGCATTAAATTTTTTGATTCAGATGATTTAATGACACCTACATCTTTATATGAGCAAGCTAAAGCCTTATTGCAATCCAATAAAAAATTCATAACGAGTCCATATATATATGCTGAATGCATTCATGGTGAATGGAAAAGTCCGGAAGAGATCATTATGAATTATAATTCTTTTTCTCAGACTCGTTCACTCCAGCATTGGATGATTTGGGGTTTATTTATACCAATCCCTTCTATGTTATTTCGCAAATCTTTTTTAGAACAGATTGGTCCATGGCCAACGGATATAGTAACGAGTGAAGATTGGATTTATTTATGGAAGCTTGCTCAGGAAGAACCTTTTCCAGGACATATAAATACATGCGCATTTATATACAGATTGCATGTATACCAGTCTACAGGTGCTAATATGGATAATTTAAGCCGTGATAAAGAGAAATTTCGTATCTTACAACAAGCCTATAATCATTCAATGCGGTCCGAACATTTCTCGTGGTTTGATCGATTAATATTTAAATCAAAATATTATCAGATGGCAACTGTTACTAAGGATGAAGCATTTAAGAAAATATTGCTTGATGCAGCGGGTACTGGACAATGGGCAATTGGACTATATTATAGATTGAAAATGAAAATTGGCAGAAAATTGACTGCAAGCAACTGGCAACCTATGCATGGAATAAGTAGAAGTGAAAATCTGCTGAATGATTTCCTGAAAAGTATAAAGTAATATTAATCAGCCAATGTGGGCTATTGGCTTGCAATAAATAGACTTAATCAACATGATTTTAATTTCAATTCACATATATAAAACAGCTGGCACTACATTCTATTCTATTATTGACAGGATGTTTAAACGAAATGAAATTTTAAATGCTAATATAGAAGGAGTGGCTTTAAGTGAGGAAGAAATTAAAAACAATACACTTAAAGATAAAAAATCTATTAAAATAATTCATGGGCATTTCCCTTTTGGCTGGCACAAATATTTTTCTGAGCAAACAAGATATATTTCGTTTTTGAGAATACCACATGAAAGAGCAGTTTCTGATTATTTTTATAATAAAGAATTTGCTAAAGGGCATAATCATATATATGCATCTAAAATGACTTTGATAGAGTATATGAATTGCGCTGAATTGAAAGATATGGATAATGGTCAAACGCGTTATATTGCTGGAGACTATGATACACCATATGGACAATGTACGCAAGAAATGTTAGCTACTGCAAAATCGAATATTGATTCTATGTTTTTGTTTATCGGACTTACTGAAAGGTTTGACGAATCGCTGATATTCTTGAATCATTATTTGGGATGGAAAAAAATTTATTATTCAATTAAGAATGTAACAAAAAATAAAACAATGACGCTAACTCCGTTGGAGTTAGAGGCAATCAAAGAGCGGAATAAGTTAGATGAGGAGTTGTATAAGTATGTAAGCGACAAATTTGAAATAAAAAAACAGGAAATTTCTTTATTTGAAGCTAAAGTAACTTTGTTGAAATTTTATAATTTTTTATACAAAACAATACACCCTATATATAAATTTATTAAAAGATTTAACTACAGTATGATGCTTAATAATAAGGTTAAAGTATTGAGCCAATTGTCGTTTAAAGAAGGCGTACTTTTAATTGTTGGGTTTATTATTAGCCGTATTACTGGTAAAGTTCCGTCATTCATTTCTCAGGATATTTTTGTCATGAGTGATCAGATGTCTTACATTGTTAAAAATGGAAATAAATTGCAAAAGGTTGACAATACCAATATTGCAACATTCAAAAATATCTATGGATATAATGGATTAAAATTGTGCTTGCGTAGAATGACAACAGATTTTAATATTTATGGACAAATTTTCAGGTTTGAAGAATATAAGCCTCTGATTGATATTGTAAATAAGTTAAAGACGAAAGATGTTTTATACATAGTTGATGCAGGTGCAAATGTGGGCTGCAGCACTGTTTATTTTAAAACACTATTTCCTAAAGCAAAAATTGTTGCAATCGAACCTCAAAGTGGAAACTTTGATATATTAAAAAAGAATATTGAATTGAATAATATGGGTCATACAGTTTTTGCAGATAAGTCTGGCTTATGGAAAGATAATTCAAATCTTGAAATTACAACTGATTTTAGAGATGGTCGTGAATATGCATTCTTTCTTAAAACAGTCAATGGAAAATCTGCTTCACATGAAACCGTTACAGGTATTACAATTAGTGATGTATTAAATAAATATAATTTTCCTTATATAGATATATTGAAAATTGATATCGAAGGATCTGAAAAATATTTATTTGAAAATGAAGAGATCGCTCGTAAGACCTTGGAGAAGGTTAATTTCATGGCCTTAGAAATTCATGACGAAGTAGTAGACAGAAAACTGGTAGTTTCTCTGCTTGAAAAGCTTGGTTTTGAGTATGAGAATTTTCATGAAACCTTAGTTGCATACCGTAAAAACATGTTATAGGATGCTCGATTTTATCGTCCAGTTATATAGATAAGTAAGAACGTATTCATTTTGGTATAAATTAATAGTAAAGAGGGAAATCATTCATGAAAAATAAAATTGCTGTTATTGGTTCCGGTATTTCAGGCTTGTCTATAGCCTCAATATTAAACGAGACCAATGAAGTGAGAGTATTTGAACGTAAGTCAACTATTGGTGGCTTGGTGCATTGTGATCGAGCGCAGGATGTGCTATATCATCGGGTAGGAGGTCATGTTTTTAATAGTAAAAACAAGGAAATACTAGATTGGTTTTGGACAAAATTTAATAAAGAAACAGAATTTGTTCAGGCAAAAAGAAATGCTAAAATATTTTTTGAAAATAGATTTATTGGTTATCCGATAGAAAATTTCTTATATCAACTAGATGCGGATATAGTAGAAAAAGTGATGGCGGAATTGGTAGATATAAATAAAGTAGGCGCAAAGGATCCAATGGCTTATGATAATTTTGAAACGTTTCTTCAAAACACATTTGGTTCTACTCTGTACAAATTATATTTCAAACCTTACAATAATAAAATTTGGAAGACAGATTTAAGTAAGGTTTCTATGCAATGGCTGGAAGGGAAATTGCCAATGCCCCGACTGCTTGAAATTATTTCAGCGAACATTATTCGAAAAGAAGAAGGCGAAATGGTTCATGCGAATTTTTATTATCCCAAATCGGGAGGATCTCAGTTTATTGCAGAACGGCTAGCATATGGCTTGTCAGTAACCTGTAATAGTTCATTAGAGGAAATATTCATAGACAATCGTTCGGTGAAAATATTTGGAGAATCCTTTAATCATATAATTTATACAGGTGATATCAGAAAACTTCCGGATCTTTTAACTATTTCATCTGATAAATCATTCAAGTATAATGATCAAATAAAACAACTGCGTTCAAATGGTACATCAAGTGTATTGTGTAGCTGCGATGCAAATGATTTATCCTGGTTATATATCCCCGAACCGAAATTCAAAGCTCATCGTATTATTTATACAGGCAATTTCAGCCCGACAAACAACTCAGATCTTTTGATAGAATCTCACAGGTCATCTTGTACAGTTGAGTTTTCAGGGATTTGTACATATGAAGAGATGCTCCTGGAGCTTAAAATGCTGCCTGGTAATCTTACTCCTATAGATTATAACAATGAGCCCAATTCATACGTGATTCAGGATCATGAAACACGCAAGATCATTCAGGCTTATAAAGAATATCTTAAGCCCTATGGTATTCATCTCTTAGGTCGTTTTGCTGAATGGGAATACTATAATATGGACAAAGCCATGGAAGCGGCCTTTGGGCTTAAAGAACAAATTCTTGCTGCAAACAAAAAAGTATTTTAATTGATAAAATCGGTGCGACTAGTTTTGGTATGTTTTGTTATGCGATGCATCCCTTTTAAATCACAGTTAATCACAGGACTTTTTTAATGACATATTCAATTCCCAATACGCAACAAGAGAACAATTTTAATTTTATGCGCATTATTGCCGCAGCAATGGTTATTGTTACACATTCTCTTGTATTGGTTGGTGTTGGTGTTGAGCAGGATATTCTCTATAAGATGAGTGGTGGAGAAATTATGATTAGTACCTTAGGGTTAAGAACCTTTTTCGTGATTTCAGGCTTGCTGATTATGCAAAGCATGGATAGAAGTACTTCACGCGGCGCCTTTGTCTGGAAGCGAATATTGAGAATATTTCCTGGATTGATAATATGTGTCTTAATTACAGTATGTATTATAGGGCCTGTCTTTACAAGTAAAACAATTACTGAATACTTTCAATTAAGAAGCACCTGGTCGTATTTGATTAATCTTACCTTATTCAAAACACAGGAGACACTGCCATCTGTTTTTGAATCGAATATTGTTCCGGTTGTTAATGGATCCATATGGACACTTGCCTATGAATTTTCTTATTATATGATGGTACTAGGATTAAGTTTCATCGGAATTTTCAAAAGAAAATGGATAATCTTTATAGTATTTTTTATTTTTTTCGTAGTGCAGCTTATAAATATATATTGTACTGTTCCGCCCAAGTATTTTTATTTTTTGATGTATACCGATCTTCGATTAAATCATTTTTCCGACTTTGGATTATATTTTACATCAGGTGTCATAGCCTATCTTTACAGAGAACGTATAAGCTATACGAATAAATTTGCAGCACTTGCGTTGGCAGGGTATGTTATTTGCATTTTTTTTAATATTCCCTGGTTGCTTAAATATGTTGCTTTGCCTTATCTGATACTATATGTAGGATACCTTTCAATTAATCCTCGAATATCTATGTGGGGTAAAAACGGAGATTATAGTTACGGTATTTATATTTATGGAATGATTGTTCAGCAATCCATATTAGCACTTTTAGGTGTTGAAATTGATCCTTATTTATTGAGTTTGATAGCATTGATCACAGTTTTCCCATTTGCGTGGTTGTCCTGGCATTTGGTTGAGAAGAATGCATTAAAGTTGAAAAGTATATAATGTTTTTTATTAAACAACTTTATAGTTAAGCAGCTTTCGTATAGTTGAAATAACGTTTTAAATCATTTATTGGTTTTTCAATGATATACCAGGAAAGCACTGCGAAGAGCATTAAAACACTGATGTTTATTAATGCCATCGTATACCATGCCAAAGAAAATTGATTTAAATAATAAGATGTTATATGCGGAATGAACATATGGTATAGGTAAAGCCCATAGCTTATTTTTCCAATAAAAGATATTGTTTCATTTTCTAATAATGCCCCTAGCCAACCTTTGAAACCATCAACTGTTTTGTCAATAATAAGCACGGACAATAAAACAGAAGTAAAAGAAATTACACTTAATAATCCTTTTCCATAAAAATGAATGTGTGATGTATGTAATACTACATACCCAATTAATGCTAGCAAGAAAAGATATCTTCTATACGGAATGTTGATTTTTCTATATCTTAAAAATGCAAGAAGACTCCCAATGCAAAGTCCCGGGAAAGATGAAAGTGTAAATAATGAATAAGGACTTTGTGGGTCTTTTAAATATAGGAAACCGGTACACGCAATACTTGCGATGATCAGGAAGATAATAAACCGAAATGCATTATTGAATGAAAAGAAAAGCATTATGAATGGCCAAATCAGATAAAATTGTTCTTCAATACATAAGGTCCATAAATGATGAATGTAACTTGGTAATTGCCAACCATGGAAGAATATCTCATTGTTGTACTGATAACTGATTAACCAAATCAAATGAGGGCTAATAGCTATTGGGACAATGAGCATTAAGAGGAAGATGACTAAATAATAAATAGGGAAAATCCTCAACATACGTCTTGCATAAAATAACTTGATTGCAGTCCAGCTGTTAAGTTCATCAGCACTTTTTACATTGATTAAAATAGTAGTAATTAAAAAACCGCTGAGTACAAAAAAAAGAGGCACTCCATTTGCTCCATGATGCGTTAAGTCAGCTAAGAAATTTTGTGCGTAAGTCCAGTGGTGAAGAATGACACCGATTACAGCTAAAGCCCGAATTCCATTAAATTGCTTATAATACATGAAAATTAAGCGTTGGTTTTAGTATATGTTATCCGTTGAGATAATTTCATAAATGGTTTTTCAATAAACAAGTAAAACACATATGCGCATACGATTGATATCAGTAATGCTATAAAAACAATCAAAACTCTATAGACTTCGTTCTGGGTAATGGTAATAGAAAAATTTATTATTCTGGAACCAATAATTGTATGCAATAAATAAAGTGAAAAAGATATTTTTCCTAAAAAAATAAAAGGTGCTGTCGATTTTTTTACGAATAAGATTATTAATACAGTAGCAGCACTTGCAAGCATTTCGGCACCGCCATGTACAATACATATATCAAGTAAGAGGAGGGAAGTAATTATGTAAAATGTTACAGGTTTTATTTTATTGAGTATTGTCCGAAAATAAACAATGCCTATAGTGAAATAAGAAATGTAGTGTAAAATGTAATCTGGATTTGTCAAAGATAACAATGCCGGAATGTTTAATAAAAATAGTGCAGCATAAAATAGATAGTTATTTTTTGATACAATAAAGTGTGTATAGCATATTGCTATTAAAATGTAAAATTGAAATTCGATCGCCAAAGTCCAATAAACAGGATTGATCCAGTCTTCGTTGCAAATATCACAGAGATACCCAATGTGACATAAAATATTCTGCGCGCTAATATTGAATTCGGGGCCTCGATAAAGGAGGCTAAAGGTGCTTAAGTATTTCAACAATATTGCCAATGCGATACTTATTAAATAAGGAGGATCTATCCGTATGATTCGTTTTGAAAAAAAAGTAAAAAATTTTGTTGAATTGTAATTTCCTTTATAAAGAGAGAAAGGTATGATAAACCCTGATATAATGAAAAATACTTGAACGCCAAGGTATCCATGCTGTCCAATAATTTTTAATGGATTTTCATCTGAAAGAAAGTCTGGTAGTCCAATTGAAAAGTGATATATGCAAACGGAAAGTGCTGCAACTCCTCTGAGAATATCTATTGATTCAAATCGATTTTCGATCTTAAAATACATTATGCAGATTTTAATGGAAATCAAAGATAATTAATTACAGTAGTATTATATCAAATGATCTTTTAATTCAAAAGGTCATTATTCAGAATAGATGATTAATGAATGATGCTATTCAAAAGCTTTAAATGGGAGCCGATGTAGGCTTTTCAACCATTATAATTTATTGAACTTCTTTGCTCCCACAACATTAATGGTTAAATTGTAATTGAAAATGCGATACTATGCCCCTTAAGTTTACCCTTGTTTCTACCGTTTACAATGAAGCTCTTCGTTTACAACAAACCATTGACGAATTAAAGAAGCAAACTCTTCAACCATCAGAAATAATTATAACAGATGCCGGTTCTGCAGATGGTACATATGAGATTTTGTTAGCATGGCAAAAGGAGTCTGTAATACCAATTAAAGTACTTCAAAAAGAACGTTGTAATGTGGCTGAAGGCCGTAATATGGCAATACGCGAGGCATCATACGATTTAATAGCAAGTACAGATTTTGGTTGCCGTTTCCATCCGGAATGGTTGGAAAGCATTATCACACCGTTTAATGACCCCACAATTAAGGCTGTCGGCGGAGCTTTTGATGTGAAAGAGGAAGATTTAAATACACTTCCTGCAAAAGCAGCGTATTTATTATTTAATGGATATAAAGATGATATTTACGAGGAATGGTTTACGCCTACTTCGCGATCTGTAGCATATTATAAAGAGGTATTTAATAAGGTAGGAGGCTATTGCGAATGGCTAACTCTGGCAGCAGATGATACCATCTTCGGAAGGTTAGTTAAAAAAAGCGGATATCAATTTCATATGGTGGATAAACGCTATGTGTACTGGGGAAGACATGAAACGGCTACAGGATATTCAAAAGAAGCATTTAGATATGGCTTAGGAGATGGCGAATCCGGCATCAATAAACGCAGCACAATCGGTAAAGTCATAGAATTGGTATTGCGTACATTATTTGTTTGTATGTTGTTTGTTCTACCGCCATTCGTTTTGTTGAATAAATTAGACGGATGGTATTTGGCGACACTTTTGCCTACACTGGTTGGTTTTAAATCATATTATTATCATTTTAAAAACTGGCTGCGTCTACGCAATGAAAAGTATAATGTTGGCGTGTTTTTATACAGCTTCTATTTATTGGAACGTACCCGGATCAATTATTTAAAAGGGTACTATAAAGGATTTTTCAAATCACCTCAGTTCAGAAAAGATGGTGCAGCTAAATTAAAACAACAATTTTCGACCACATGAGAATTATTGTTTTAAATACGAATAGTTTTGGCGGAAATTATGAATATTCTCGTTGCATTGCGAATGAATACATCAAACACAAAGATGTTTCATCCTGTGTGGTATTGGTTCCTGAGAATGCAAGCAATAAGGAAGATGAGATTTTTAAAAAAGTTTTGATATCAGATGTTTTAAAAATAAAATCGGTTTTACTACGTAAAGGGTATTTCATTTATCGAAGCATTATTAATCCTCTTAAAGTATATCGTTATTTAAAAAATCAACCGGCATCCGTCGTTCTGTTTAATGATTACGAACAGATTACTTCCATCTTCTGGACACCCTTATTTAAGGGCTTGAAAAAGAAACACGTGTTTGCTGTTATTTTGCATGATCCGGATCGGGATAATTATCTTCCTTTCAAATGGCTTTCGGAATATACGATGCATAAGGTTATGCGTATAATGGATATTGCGTTTTATCATAAATATTTACCTGATAAAAAATATTATGCATTCAATATACCTAAAATAGATATCCCTCATGGCTTATATATTCATGAAACGTTTGATCATGAATTACATAATTTATTAGTGCAAAAAAAAGGATCGTCTCAGTTAATGGGTGTTATTGGTAACATCCGGGATGAAAAAAATTACACCCTTCTTATTGATAGTTTATTGGATTTGCCTCAAATGATCTTAGTCATTGCTGGCAACCCTTCAAATTCAGATGTTTCAATTGATGTGTATAAAAAACAGATTGAACAATTAGGCTTAGAAGATCAGGTTATTTGGATTGAAAAAAGATTGAGTGATGATGAAATTCAATCTGTGATAATCGCTTGTGATCTTATACTTTTATATTATAAACATTCATTTACCTCACAAAGTGGCATTTTGAATTTGATTGCGCCACACAAAAAGAAACTGATTGTAAGTGACGGAACCTCTGCACTGACGCGAACAGTAGAGAAATTTAAAATTGGAGAGGTAGTTCCAATGAATAAAGAAGCTTTTGTAGGTTCAGTTTTAAATGTACTGGATTTGAATAATAAAGACGCGCATATTGCCATGTGGGATGAATATCTTGAATATGCTAGTTGGAAATCGAATGTTGACACAGTGTTAAAACACGTAAATTCCTTATCAGATAAAAACGATACAGTATGATTCCGGTAGTTTTTATTCATAAAGGCAACAGCGCTTATTTATACAATACCTTTTTTCAGTTAAGGGCGACAAATCCAACTGTTCTTGCCTATTTAATAGGTACAAAAGAATCTGAAAAATATGAACCGTTAATTAAGCATGTAAACATACATGCTTTTGAAAAAGAGGCAAATGCTTTTGGCGAAATTTATCAGCACTTTAGTACCAATTCAATGGAGTTTGAATTGATCTGTATTCAACGTTGGTTTGTATTGAAGGAGTTTATGGTCAAGAACAATATTCAAAAATGTTTGTATCTCGATTCAGATGTTCTACTGTATGAAGATATTAAGGTACTTGGAGAGAAGTATGCTCATGCAGGAATGACCCTTTGTGGGATCTCGGGGCATACAAACTTTATTGATAAAGATGTATTGATTGATTTTTGTAACTTTATATATTCCATTTATACCAGTCCTGAGGCATATGCTGAGTTAGATGAATACTATAAGGCATTTATCTTGAAACATGGAGCAGGAGGAGTTTCTGATATGACCTTGCTTACAAAGTATATGGAAGCCAAACCGAATAATGTAATCAATATATATTTTACAGACGGACAAGCTACCTTTGACCCTGCCTTTGAAATAGGTCATGAATATTTTGTAATGAAAGACAATAGGAAATATTTCGAATTTATTAATAGTCTCCCGTATGGTATTCTGAAGGTGACAAATCAATATGTTCGATTTAATACGATACATTTTCAAGGAGCAAATGCTAAAAGAGAAATGCATAGTTTTATACCCATGCGGAATTTCGGTTTTTATTTAAATTCTCTTTATTTCAAAATAATTCTTTTGTCTCAAAAGGTGTTAAAGAAATTATAAAAGGCGGTAACTAAAGAATATTAAATCAATAGTTTTAAAATAGTTGCAGAGTGGATAAAGATCTGATTTACGTTATACTCAGTATAAATTTAGTGGCTTCAATAGTCTTCTATTTACAGAAGCGTTGCGAGATCCCTATATTTATTGCATTATTTAATATGATGGTTCAATACAGAGTTCTTTCTTTAGAATTAGGTTTGAGTCATTTTGTGAGTTTTAATTATCAGATTGATTTTGTATTCAACTTTGAAATTGCCTACACCGTTGCAGAGCTTATAATGATGGGAAGTACTATAATGATTTATACATTTATGTATTTCTATAAAGCTCCTGTAAAAAAAATAAAAGACTCAAACGAATTATTGAAAACGTTTTTACTCCAAAGAAAAACCTATATTTTCATTGGCTTGGGAGTGTTTTCTTTTTTTCAAATTGTTCTGCAGGATGTGGAAAATAGCTATAGCTATCTTACAAAGCTTGGTAACAGCTCCTTTATAATATTATTTTTAATGATATTCATTTATGCCAAGTCTTCTAATATTCAAGTGAAGATTGTATATGTTATATCATTTGTAATAGCAGCGTTTATTTCTTATAGTCCGGAGCTACGCTTTCAATTTTTGGGATGGATGATTCCTTGCGGTTATTTTATTACCCGTAATATCAAGCCGCTGCGTAAAATTTGGTTAATGGCATTGGGGCTATTTTTGATACTGGTCATCTTTTCAGCTGCACGCGTATTGCGCTATACAAATGCGGAAGCTCGTACGGTTACTGCAGAGGAATTATTTGAAGAGAGTGTTGATCGTATGGAAGAATCGGATGACGTTAATTTTATAGATGGCTTTATGATGATGTATCAAGTCTATCCTAAATATTTAGATTACAATTATGGCTTCGATCATTTAAATATTTTATTACGACCGATTCCCCGAAATTTATGGCCTGATAAACCATTGGCAGGTTGGTTTCAGAATTATCAAAAAAAATATGGATTGGAAAAGTCTACCATTGGTTTTTCCCCAACGTTATATGGGGTATTTTATGGTGAAATGGGAACAGAAGGTATAATTATATTTTCCATTTTATGGACATTTGGCTTAATTTGGCTATACCGTTATCTCAATCAGTTCAGCTCAGATTTATCCTGGATATTAACAGGTATTTTATTGACAGCTCTGATACCTATTTTCAGGAGTGGTGATTTACCGGGCGATGTAGCAATTGTATTAATGAGTTATTGGCCGGTAATAGTTTTCGTTCATTACTATCGCAAATTTTTAAAGAAATCAAATAAAGCCGTTCAAGAGATTCCCGAGACTACGAATAGTTGATATTTTTAAGGATTTTCATCTAACAACTTAGAAAGCTTAGCTTTATCTGTTTCTGATAAATTTATTTTTCCAAAAACAAAGCAATAGGCCTTATAATTCATTCCTTCAAAATGAATGACAGATTTCAAATATTGAGCACTTTGAAATGCATTCAGGCATACAAATAAACAAGCGACAAATCCAATGGCGACTTTCAATAAAAACTTTTTTGATAAAATGAAATCAAAAAAAGCAGTCATTGGAAACGCTAAAATTGCATATGTTTCAACCAATGCGCGCATTCCAAAGGAACCACCATACCACCAGCATCCCCAACTAGCTGTAACGTATATATACGTAATTAAAAAGCATACAAATGCTATGAATAAGGGAGGCGCATTTTGTTTAAATTTTCCTAATCCTAACAATGCAAATACCAATATTGGAGTGTATATAAACAACCCTTTTTTGAATCCTATCAAAACTTCGATAATGTGAGGGTGCAGAAAATCAAATCTTTCATCTCTGTAACTATAATAAATATAAGAGCCGGTTGTTAATTTCCAGTAAATAAATAACGTGGAAACTATGATTGAAAAAACGATAAGGCCTATTAAAATATTCAACCACTGTGAGAGAAATAGTTGAAGTTGAGTAAGTAAGCTTTTGTAATTGTATAAGAGTGGAATTAAAATAAATTGAAACGCTGTTGGGCGTATAATTGTTGATAAACCGATACAAAAGAATACTATTAAAGTACTTTTTAATGTAGGTTTATTATGCCAGATGATTGAGTAGTAAATAATGATTGAAAGTAGGGTAAATAAATATACGTGAGGCATATTGCCTGCAAAAGTGGAATAGAAAAGCAAATTAGTTCCCAGTGTTAGTGCACAGATCGTTAGTATTATTGCTGTATCATTAAAATAAAATCGCAAACTTTTACTCAGATAATGCAAGCCGATCCCCAAATATAAAATAGGGTGAAAGGCCATAGCAATAAGATACAAAGTTGAATATCCATCAGCGGTATAGCCAAACAATAAGGATGCAAAATGAGCGAGCAGAAAAAAAGGAAGGTATGCGAAAGCCAGACCTATCGGGTATTTATTTATGTATCCTGTATTGTCCTCCTTTGAATATGTATATCTGCCTGCATGGAGTATTTCAGGATTTTGGGATAAAAAAGCAGCATTAACATCATGATAAATAAGGATGGAAGGTAAATATAAATAGTACCCTGAAACATCATGTTTAATTGGAGAACGGTTAGAACCAACCCATGGTTTATATGTGAAAATTACTAAGGTAAACAAAAGTGTTATGCACAGTATACTTAACTTAACGTAATCTTTTTTAACTTGGATAGTTGATGACATGTTTAATAGTATAAGGAACTTGATATATGAATTGCCATGTTCAAAAGAATATGGATTTGTATAGGTAAATAAAATCTTTCCTCTAATTATGAAAACACAAATTAGGGAATTGAGTTAGTAATTAGAAATTTATCTAATGTAATAAAAATAACGTGCAGAATCCTAAAGTTATTTGTATCCATATAGGCGCCCGTGCTCATTATTTGATCCCTAAATCATTAGAGCAAAAGGGTATATTGCGTACATTGATAACGGATACCTGGGTCGGTTCGGGCTGGCTGAGAAAATTGCTTTCCTTGATTCCCGTTACATCAATAAAATCACTGGCAGGCAGGTACAGTTCGTCTATTCCTTCTGCACGTGTGTATTCGTTCGGCAGTAGTTTTTTATTGTTTGAATTCTTTCTTCGGCTTAAGTATGTGTATAGCTGGAAATCAACCATACTGCGCGATCAAAAATTTGAGACGGAAGCGCTCAAAAGAGTAAAAGAAATTCCGGATCCACAAGTAATACTAGGGATCAGCTATACGTCCCTCAAATGCTTTGAATATGTCAAAAGTAAAGGTATTAAAACGGTGCTGTATCAAATGGATCCCGGCATTGAAGAAGAAGAATTGGTTGCTGATTTAATAAATAAATACTCCGTAGAAACAACCTGGCAAAGAGCTCCACAATCGTATTGGGATCAATGGAAAAGAGAGTGCGAGTAGTCAGATGTGATTTTTGTAAATTCAGCGTGGAGTAAAAATGCCATCGTAAAACAAGGTGTTGAAGAAACGAAGATCAAGGTCATTCCGTTGCCCTATACCATTGAAAAAAAACATACTGATTTTAAAAGAACATACCCAGCATCTTATACAAAACAACGGCCTTTACGTTGTTTGTTTTTAGGGACTTTAGCGGTACGTAAAGGAATACATCTTGTGATTGAAGCTGCAAAGCAAATGGCAGATTGTCCGGTCGAATTTATTTTTGTTGGTAGAAATGAAATGGATGCATCGGAATTTGCATTGCCCAATATTCAATACAAAGGTATTTTAACAAGAGAAGAAGTAGATATTGCTTATCAACAAACAGATGTTTTTTTATTCCCAACCTTTTCAGACGGGTTTGGTTTAACGCAATTGGAAGCAATGGCCTGGCAGCTGCCTGTTATAGCAACAAAATTTTGCGGAACGGTTGTAGAACATGGTAAGAACGGATGGATAATGGAAAATGCAGGCGCTGTTTCACTGGTGAATATTTTAAATGAAATACTCAGTAATACGGAAGTATTATCAAACTATTCAAATCAATGTTTGTCCAGAGTGCAAGCATTTTCAACAGAATCATTTGCTTCAGCGCTTTCTGAAATCCTAAACAGTGATCAGTAGTCAGTAAACAGTCCGTTGAATTATAAATTATAAATGGATTCAATCGGTGGTTGACCGAGGATGGTGGAAAGCCACATTGTGTACAACAGATAATGATTGTGATAATATAAGAACAGTATGAAAAAGCAGTCCATTTTACTTGTTTGGGATCGAATCGGAGATTATCATTTAGCACGCGTGAAAGCATGTGAAAAGGTATTCAAAGGTGCTGTATATACCGCAGATCTTGCAGGTTCAGATGCGCTCTATAAATGGGATAGTGTTGCCAATTCAACCCACACGCTGTTGTCAAATCTACCTGTAGAACAGAAAGATCTTATCGGACGATTTAAAGCATTCAGAAAAATCATTAAAGCGAATGATATAGGTTTCGTGGCGATGCCATACGGGCGGAGTGAGTACCATTTGTTTTTATTGTATGCAAAGTTAGTTGGTGTACGTACGCTTATATTTTCAGAGTCATGGTATTCGCGCGGGAAAGTAAAAGACCGTTTGAAATCCTACCTGTTGAAATTCCTAGGAGATTATTTCTTTGTTTCCGGAGCAAGAGCCTATCAACATTTTACTCAAAATTATTTCATTGATCCGGCTAAGATCATTCAAGGCTATAGTGTAGTAGATAATGCACATTTTGCTACGCATGAAAATATCGGCAGGGTGCAGGATAAAAAACAGATCATTTGTGTAGCACGTTACAGCGAAGAGAAAAATTTATTGGTATTAATAAAAGCGTTTGCAGCATCTGATCTGATAAAACACTATGTATTAAAAATAGTAGGAGATGGTCCCTTGAAGGCATCGCTAAAAGAATATATACACAAAGAGCACTTACAAGAGAAAGTAGAATTGTCGGGCTGGGTTAACTATAAAGCCCTTCCTGAGTTATATGCGGAGTCTGCTGCATTTGTATTAGCAAGTACGTTCGAACCCTGGGGCCTGGTCGTAAACGAAGCCATGGCAGCCGGATTGCCTGTTATACTATCTGATCAATGCGGATGCCTGCCAGAATTATTAGAGCCGAATAAAAATGGGTTTTCGTTTAATGCAGAACATCTACTTGATTGTACCAATGCATTGAATAAATTTGCCAATCTGAATGCAGATGAAGTAGTGCAATTTGGTAATCATTCAAAGATGCTTGTTGCACGTTTGACTCCGGAAACATGGGCAAACCATGTGAAGGGGATTACGGATTAAGCTCTGCTCCGCATGTGCAACTAATTCGAAGATCCATAGAAATACTCTCTTATGTATGTAATTCAGGTATAGCAGACTCACTCATTTGGAAGATTTTAATGATAAATGTCACTAATTTCATTTTGATACGCTTGTTGAATCCTTAGCGCTCACGTTCAGACCTTAGCAATAGTTGCATAGGTTTTCAATACAAATTTTATTTTTTAACTTTTTGAGCGGTATCCTTTTTCTTAATAATTGTTTAATTTTGGGATCAGTTCGAGTGGTACATGAAAATATTAATGATAGGGCCTTTCCCGCCTGCAGTAAATGGGGTAACCGTAAGCAATGATTTTTTATATAAATGGTTAATTTCCAAAGGCGAAAAAGTATCCTATATTAATACAGAAACCGGCTTGATTGCATCCAGACAAGGAGATAAGATAAGTTTATCAAAGATCATCACGTTCCTAAGCATTTATAAGCACATCCTGAAAGTATTGGGTAAGTCAGTCGTGTATATGGCTATTGGACAAACATTTTGGGGACTTGTTAAATATTCGCCGTTTATTGTTTTATGCAGGTTGATGGGTATACCCTATATTTTGCATATTCATGGAGGTTATGTTTGCAAGGCTTATGAAAAAATGAGCGCTTCCAAAAAACAGTTGTTTAAAAATTTATTACAAGGGAGTAAGACTGTCATAGCTCTATCTACAGGCCTTTCGAATGACTTGAAGGAAACCTTTCCTAAAGCGAATGTAGAAGTCGTAGAGAATTTTTATGATCCACGTTTGATTGGGAAAAGTACAGAACGCAGTAAGAATGAGAAAACGCGGTTTTTATTTTTAAGTAATCTTATGTTGGGTAAAGGCATACTGGATTTTTTGGATGCATTACGTATCTTAAAAGATAAAGAGATCTTGTTTGAGGTAGCAATTGCCGGTGGTTTGGAAAAAGGTATCCACGATACACTTCAACAAAAAGTAAATGAATTAGGAGACAGCGTACATTTTTTTGGCTTAGCAGATTTTGAAAAGAAAAAAGAGCTGTTGTATTGGTCGGATGTATTTGTATTGCCAACATGGTACATCATGGAGGGGCAGCCTTTAAGCATCATTGAAGCATATGTAACAGGTAATGTTGTTGTATCGACTCATCAGGGAGGTATTGCAGATATCAGTGGCTATGATTCATTTTTTAAAACCGAAGCGCAGAATGTTTCTGCTCTTGCCGATTCACTCGTTCATGTAACGAAACAATTACCTGAGTTGGATAATAGTTTATTGGTAACAGCTCAAGCCGCTCAAAAGCGTTTCAATCCCGAAAATTTTCTCTTTAAAATAGAAACAATTCTGAAGGGTTCTTCAAAGAAAATCTGATAGTAATATTCCGAAAAAAGTAAAAGATTAAGTCTGGCAGAATAGATTTTTAGGTCAGCAACACGATGAGATAAGCGTGTAATGGTGATTTTTTGAATGCTTGCATAAATCTAATAAGTTCTTAAAAAACCATATTGAAGTTTCCTATTTAAATATGAGTTTTTGAATATTGATTTTCCTTGAAATAAGAAGGATAATCGGAGTTGTTAAAACTGGACTATTTCATGTTTTAACTCAACAAATTTGCTAATTTATTTCTATCCAGATAGTTTCCAGGTAATGGATGCGTGCTTAAAGCAGTTCTTAAATCGGCTTTGATTTTCTTTTGAGTCTTAATAATTAAATTATATTTATATAAAATAGGATGAAATATTGCTATTGGGTTTGTTTAAAAAAGAGTAATTAAAAAAAATGTATAAATCCCTAATATAATTTTTTATAGATTGAAAATAGTGTAATATTGTTATAACTAAACATACTTAACATTATAGTGGGAAAACTTCATTTATTTTTAATACTAACCCTTTTTCTTCTTGCGGCATCTTGTATCAGCATTAAAAAGCAGACGTATTTTCACGGGGATATAACTACATCTTCAACCGATAGTTTTAGCAATCCTATTAAATACTATCAATTAAGACCGGGGGATATTCTTTATATCAAAATTATCAGTGTTGATCCACGTTTGAGCGCATTCTTCAACACCGATATGGGGACTTCAGGAGGTAATGTGCAGGTTACTCCGGGAAATTTATACATTCAAGGGTATTTGGTAAATGATAGCGGATACGTAGAATTACCTATTTTAGGTGATATCGAAGCAAAAGGCAAAACGTTGAATGAAGTCAGAGCGGATGTAACACAACAGGTGAATGCGATGGTTTCTCCGTCAACAGTTATTGTTAAATTTGCCAGTTTTAAAGTTGCTGTTTTGGGTGAAGTAACAAGACCCGGAGATGCATATTTTTCAAATGAACGCGTAAGTATCCTGGAAGCATTGGCGTCTGTTGGTGACTTAACCCTTACAGGTAAACGTTCTCAGATAGAAGTTATTCGTCAGCACTTAGATGGCTCTTTTGAAAGGGGCATATTAAATCTGAATGATGTCAATGTGGTGCATTCTCCTTATTATTTTTTACAACCCAATGATATTGTGTATGTACCACCCACTAGAACACTTGCTTCTAAATTTAACTTAACCAACTTATCTATTGCATTTGCAGGGATCTCTGCGTTAGTTTTAATTTTAACCTATTTGAATAAATAATCTTAATGGAAAACGCACAGAATAATTTTGCAGATACACATCAAGAGAAAATTATTGATTTTTATAAAATCTATAAAATAGGGCAAAGACGTTGGTATATTTTTATTTTATCCCTGGCTATTGCTTTAGCAACCGTATATGTTTATTTGAAGTATGCAATTCCAGTATACAGTGTATCTACAAAAGTTTTTATTAAAGATAAATCCAGTGAATCATTAGGCTCTTCCGGTGATATTATTTCCGGAATGAATATGTTTCAGCCATTCCGCAATCTCGAGAATGAAATTTTTGTAATGAAATCGACAAGCGTGGTTTACAAAACCATTGAACAATTGAATTTTGATTATTCTTATTTTCATATGGGATCAATCAAAGATGTTGAATCATATCCGAATAATTTTTATTATGTAGTGCCCGACTCATTGTCTCCGCAGTTTATCAATACTAAAATTTATTTAAAGCCAACAAGTGAAACAACGTTTAGCATCTGGATAGAAGCTGCAACCAGGGCAAACATATATAATATTCTAACGGAGAAAGTAGTAGAAGGAATTACGATCAAAAGTGAAAGTAAAACGGCTACATATGGTGTTCCTATTACCTTGGGCGAAAGTAAATTTACAGTATATAGAGATACTACATTATCCATTCCAATAAATACAGAAAACGGATATTATTTTATTTTTAATGATAAAGCATCATTAGCCAGAGAATGGAGAAAAATTGATGTGTCTCAAATTAATAAAAAGGCGTCTATTCTACAGGTATCTGTTAAAGGAGCGAACGTGGATAAAATTGTTGATTTTGCAAACATGCTGAGTCGCGTGTATATCCAAAACGGGCTGGATGAAAAAAATCAGATCGCTTCCAATACGATCAGTTTTATAGATTTTCAATTACGCATCATTAAAGACTCATTGAATGTAATTGAAAACGATCTGGAAAGTTTCCGTTCGAAAAATAAAGTAATGAACATCAGTTCCGAAGCTGCAGTAGATTACGAAGCATTAAAAAGCTTAGAATCAGAACGCGCACATTTACTAATCCGACAAAAGTATTATCAGTATTTGCGTGATTATACTTCCGCAGAAAAGGATTATACAGCCCTTGTTGTGCCATCCACATTAGATATCAATGATGTAACCTTAAATCGTTTGATCGGCGAATTGCTTACCCTTGCAAATGAAAAACAGGCGCTGACGAAAAATAATCCGTCTAGTAACAATCCGTTTGTTGCAAATCTGGATAGTAAGATCAAGTATACAAAAGATGCGTTAATTGAAAATTTAAATAACCTGAATAAAGTTTCTGTAATTACGTTAAAGGAACTGGATAGGAATATAGCAAGCATTCAATCTAGTTTGGGACGTCTTCCCGTTGTTGAAAGAGAATTTATAAACATTGAACGTAAGTTTAATGTGAATGATGAAATCTACAGTTACCTGCTTCAAAAAAGAGCAGAGGCCAGCATTGCCAAGGCTTCCAGTACGCCTGATAATAAGGTGATCGATATGGCAACAAAATACGATGCAAGAAAAATATCTCCCAATGTAAAATCATTGTATATCGCAGGTATATTTTTAGGATTATTAATTCCCATCATCATTACATTGGTATTGTATTATCTCGATAATAAAATATATACCAAAGAAGAGGTAGAAGAATACACGAAGGTACCATTCTTAGGTTCTGTCGTACACAATGAAGAGAATGATGGTAAAAATGTATTGGACAGTCCTAAATCGGGTTTGTCCGAGTCGTTCCGATCCATTAAAGTAAATATTGAATTTTTGAATAAACAAACAACGGGTTTAGTTATTGGTGTTACTTCGTTCGTATCTGGAGAAGGGAAAACATTTGTTGCGCTAAATCTTGCATCCATCTATGCCATTGGAGGAAAAAAAGTTGTATTGGTTGGGATGGATTTGCGTAAACCGCGTATTGATAAAGAGATCTTTGAAAACAAAGATGCAGGTTTATCCAATTATCTGGCTGGGATGAGATCCATTAAGGATATTATTTATCCTACAGCGTTAAATGAAAATCTTTTCTTTATACCATCAGGTGTTATTCCTCCAAATCCATCAGAATTACTAAGCAGTAAACGTATGGATGAACTGCTGGAATATCTGAAAAAAAATTACGATATTATTATACTGGATAGTCCTCCAGTAGGTCTGGTTGTCGATTATCTGAATGTGGTACGTAATATTGATATTTCCCTGTATATCGTCCGTCAAGGTGTTACGGTAAAACAGTCGCTCTACATCATTGATGATTTCTATCGTGCAGGAAATATGAAAAATTTAGGGATCGTTTTAAATGATGCCAAACGCGATTATAAGAATTATTATAGTTACGGTATGGGCTATTATTATGGTCAGGATAATGGCTATTATGGGTATGAAGAATCAACGAGGAAAAGTGCCTGGAAAAAATTTAAATACAAATACATCACTCGTAAGAAAAAAATCTAATACCCTATATGCATTTCTGCAAGAAATGCATATAGGGTATCTAATCAACAGCTGTAGGTAAATGATTGTTTATTCGCTTAAAATAGGATCTATTCGAAAAGAAACTGATGATGCAGTTACGTTATCATTTAAACAGCCGGGTCTAAAAAAAATCAAATATCAGGCAGGTCAGTATTTGACACTGATCTTCAGAATAAACGGACGCCGCTATATTCGTCCTTATTCCTTTTCTTCAACCTTCGGAATTGATTCAACATTAGATGTAACCATTAAACGTGTTCCCGGAGGCATTGTATCCAATCATATTCTGGATGTAGTGAAAGAAGGTGATTCGGTAGAAGTGATGGAGCCTATGGGAGATTTTATAGTTCCTGTAGCAGATAAAGCGGCCGATAAACATCTTGTTCTGTGGGGTGTAGGCAGCGGGATAACACCATTATATTCTATATTAAAAGATACGTTAGTTAATCATTCAAATAAAGTAACATTGATCTATGGTAACCGAAGCCATTCGACAGTTATTTTTAAAGAAGCTCTTGAAAAACTTAAGAAGGATTACCCGGATAGATTTACCTGTATTGAATTTCATACCCGACCTGAAATAGATAGTGCAGGCACACACATTATTGAAGGCCGCATTCAGCCTTCAAAAGCATTTGAATACATCCGGTCAGTATCTTCGATTGAACATACCAGCCATTTTATTTGCGGGCCTTCAGGCTTAAAGGATTCTGTAAAGACAGCGCTTGCTGAAACGCATGTGTTATCTGATAATATATACTCAGAAGATTTTGAGATTGTTAAAAATGAAGAAGATTTCAAATTCATACAGACGCAATCCATCCGGATCCGAAAAGATAATGAAGAATTCACTGTAGAAGTAATTAAAGGAAAAAGCATTCTCGAAGCGGGCCTCGATGCGCTGATCGAACTGAATTATTCCTGCCAGACAGGAAATTGTTCCGTTTGTAAAGGCCGTTTGATACAAGGTGAAATCAAAACGATCGGAGTGAAAGAAATTTCAAAAGATCTTATTGAAAATGAATATTTGCTTTGCTGTTCGTATCCGGTTACAGGGGATGTTGTAGTAGAAATATAGTTGCTGGTTGCTAGTTTCTAGACGATGTAAATAAAGGTGGCTTACGACCTCATCCCCGGCCCTTCTCCTAAAGGAGAAGGGGGAGTTCTTCGTAGTTCTTTTAACTGCAAATGGGAGTTCAGATTACGTGCAATTGATATATAAAAAGGGGGGCTATTTTCTTGTCTAGCAACTGGAAACTTGTGCCTGGAAACTAAAAAAATAAAAAAACATGAAAGTAGTACTTCTTGCAGGTGGTTTAGGCACCAGGCTTTCCGAAGAAACGGTATTAAAACCGAAGCCCATGGTTGAGATCGGCGGCATGCCGATGTTGTGGCACATCATGAAAATGTATTCCAGTCATGGATATAATGACTTTGTCGTTTGTCTGGGATACAAAGGATACGTTGTGAAAGAATATTTCGCAAATTATTTTATGCATAAATCGGATATTACCATAGATCTGGCAACGAATTCGATGCAGGTGCACGATACCAATGCCGAGCCATGGAAAATAACGCTTGTGGATACAGGCGCAGATTCTATGACGGGTGGACGTGTAAAACGTATTCAGAAGCACATCGGCAACGAACCATTTATGCTTACATACGGAGATGGTGTGAGCAATGTAGATATAAAAAAACTGGTTGCATTTCATCAGTCAAAAGGTAAATTGTGTACAGTAACTTCTGTACAACCTTCCGGACGTTTTGGTGCGATCAATATGTCTGAGGATGATACCGTATTATCTTTTATGGAAAAGCCCAAAGGGGATGGTGCCTGGATCAATGGAGGTTTTTTTGTATGTGAGCCCGGCGTATTTGATTACATTAAAGGTGGAGATGCTACGATCTGGGAAAGAGACCCTATGGAAAATCTTGCGAAAGATAAACAGATGGCTGCTTTTAAGCATGAAGGTTTCTGGAAGCCAATGGATACGCTTCGTGATAAAGTAGAATTGGAGCAGGATTGGGTGAATAATAAAGCTCAATGGAAAACGTGGTAATATGTTTGAATCATTAGAAAATACCTATAAAGGGAAACGTGTTTTTTTAACAGGACATACTGGCTTTAAAGGTTCATGGATGCTGAAGATACTCTCTATGCTAGGAGCAGAGGTGACAGGCTATTCGTTGGCTCCTGAAAATGCATTTGATCTGTATCATCTGATTCAAGGGGATACGCTGTGTAAGTCACATATTAATGATCTTCGTAATCGGGAAGCTTTGCAAAAGGCTATTGCAGAGTGCCAACCCGATTTTGTATTTCATCTTGCTGCTCAACCATTGGTGCGCTTATCGTATGAATTTCCTTCAGAAACATTTGAAGTAAATGCGATCGGTACGGCAAATGTATTAGACGGTGTACGTGCATTGAATAAGCCTTGTGATGTGATCTTGATCACTACTGATAAAGTATATCACAACAATGAATGGATTTATCCATACAGAGAAACAGATCGTTTAGGAGGCTATGATCCATACAGCGCAAGTAAGGCATGTGCAGAGCTTGTGATCGATTCATACAGAAATTCGTTTTTCAATACCAAGACATATTCCGAACACAAGAAAGCTATAACAGTAGGGCGTGCAGGTAATGTAATCGGTGGTGGCGACTGGGCAAAGGATAGACTGATTCCGGATATTGTACGTGCCTTATCAAAAAAAGAAGAAGTTGTAATTCGAAACCCGCATGCTGTGCGTCCGTGGCAACATGTACTAGAGCCTGTATTGGGCTACCTGTTGCTTGGAAGTAAATTGCACGAAGATGCGATCAAGTATAGTACAGCGTATAACTTCGGACCGGAATTTAACGATGCCTTACCCGTAAGCAGAATGGTAGAACTTGCTATACAGGCTTGGGGCGATGGAGGATTTAAAATTGAGTCTTCAGCGAATCAGCCTCATGAAGCAGGCTTGTTAAAATTGGATATCAATAAAGCAATCGGCGAGTTAGGCTGGACCCCAACATACAATGCGTCTGCAGCGATCATTAAAACAGTAGAATGGTACAAGTGTTATCTGCATACACCTGCTGAGATTATTGTATTTACAGAACAACAAATTAAGAACTTTATTAATCAGAAATAAACGTTGTGACTCGCCGTGGTTGTGTCTTTTCGACCAACCACTCACAGGTGGTTGGTCGAAAAGACACAACCACGGCTAAGAATGAATGGAGATTAAAACAGAAAAACAATGCTTAAGAATATCAACACGCCAGAATTAGAAAAAAGCTTAAGAGCAATTGCAAAAGTAAAAACCACTCAGACTATTGTTCCGGGTGTAAACTATATTCCTGTTACCGGAAAAGTATTGGATGAAGAAGACATTCTTTTTGGTGTTGAAGCAGCATTGGATGGCTGGTTAACTACAGGGCGTTTTGCAAATGAATTTGAAAAACAATTTGCCGCTTATTTCGGTGCGCCAAAAGCATTATTAGTAAACTCAGGTTCTTCAGCAAATCTTGTAGCATTTTATGCATTGACATCTCCGAAACTGGGAGATCGTGCGATTAAGCCTGGCGATGAAGTAATTACAGTAGCAGCGGGTTTTCCTACAACAGTAAATCCAATCGTTCAATTTGGCGCAATACCGGTATTTGTGGATGTAGATATTGCTACACACAACGTAAAAGCCGATCAGATCGAATTGGCGGTTTCTCCAAAAACAAAAGCCATCATGATTGCTCACTCATTAGGGAATCCATTTGATCTGGACGAAGTAATGCGTGTAGCTAAAAAATATAATCTATGGGTTGTTGAAGACGATTGTGACTCCTTAGGCGCAACATATAAAGGAAAGAAGACAGGTACCTTCGGAGATATTTCTACATTCTCATTTTATCCTGCACACCACATTACCATGGGTGAAGGCGGAGCAGTGCTGATCAATAATCCGGTGTTGTCAAAATTAGCAGAAAGTTTCAGAGACTGGGGACGCGACTGTTATTGCGAACCGGGTAAAGATGATACCTGTGGCTGTCGTTTTACACAGCAGTTGGGTACATTGCCTTATGGATATGATCACAAGTATACCTATTCGCATGTTGGATTCAATTTGAAGGTAACAGACATGCAGGCTGCTTTTGGTGTATCTCAATTGAAAAAGGTAGATTATTTTGTTCAGCGTCGCAGAGAGAATTACAAGGCTTTGTATGCACGCATGAAAGAATTTGAAGAAGTATTTATTTTACCTGAGCCAACAGCTGATAGTGACCCTTCATGGTTTGGTTTTTTATTAACCTTGCGTGAAGGAGATGCTTCTGATCGCCATATGCTGGTGCAGCATTTAGAAAAAAATAAAATTGGAACACGTTTGTTGTTCGCAGGAAATTTACTTCGTCAGCCTGCATATGCAAACGTTGAACACCGTTCGATCGGTAATCTTGAAAATACAGATATCATCATGAACCGTTCATTCTGGTTGGGCGTATGGCCAGGCTTAAATGAGACACATTACGATTATATCGCAGGTGTGATCAGAGAGTATTTGAATGGATAGTTTAATGATTATGTCGGGTATCCCAACACGGCAGTAGTAAAAAGGTGCTTCCTATAAAGTATCTGGTATTAGAACTATGATGCAGGATTTGACTGGCTAGAATGTACATGAAAACAATATTACTTACCGGAGCAACCGGTTTTGTGGGGAAACACTTAGTTGAAAAATTTAGTGCAGAAGGTTACGACATTATAGCGCTTGTTCGAACGACTTCTGATACTTCTGTTATCAGTGATATAAAGAATACAAGATTATACATGATTGATGAAAATCTGGAAGAAGTTTTCAGAACAAATCAAATCAATGGTGTTATACATGTTGCTACTTCATATGGGATTAATTCTAAAGCCACTGAAATTTTGGAGGCAAATCTGATATTTCCAACATGCTTGTTGGAACTGGCAACAAAATATAATGTTGATTTTTTTATCAATACAGATACATTCTTTACAAAATCAGCTGGTGAGTATAGTCATTTGAATAGTTATACATTATCAAAAACATTTTTTACAACATTTTTTAAAACCTTTAGTGCTAAAATAAAGTGTGTTAATTTAAAATTAGAACATGTATATGGTCGCGGAGATTCGGAACAGAAATTTGTACCGATGATCATTAAAAGACTACTTCTAAATGAAACAGTAATAGATCTGACTGAAGGGCTACAGAAAAGGGATTTCGTATATATAAAAGATGTAGTGGAAGCATATTGGAAGGTGACTGAAAATATACATTCATTAGAGGCGTATACAGAGTTTGAAGTTGGGACAGGAAATTCTATAAGTATTAAGGATTTTGTTTCAGCAGCAAAACACATTAGTAATTCCTCCTCCGCCCTCAACTTTGGTGCTATACCTACACGGAAGGGCGAGTTTGTTGAATCAAAAGCAACTATTGATAGTTTGAAAGAAGTTGGATGGCTTCCTGAATACGATTACAATAAAGGTTTGTCAGATTTACTCAAAAACAATCTTTAAAAGCCATGTTTGATCAAAAAGACATTGATGTAATTATTCCATGTGCAGGTACTGCTGAATATTTTGAAATAGCTTTAGATTCTGCTTTGTCTCAAATTTGTAAACCTCAAAATATTTATGTTCTGGATAATGCCTGTCAGCATTTAGAATATAAAAAAATTGTTGAAAAGAAAAATGACTCTTGTATTAAGTATATAAGATTTGATACAAGGCTTTTAATGACAGAAAATTGGCAGAGGTGTTTGACTGTAGGTACGAATCCTTTAGTTGCATTTCTTCATGACGATGATTATTGGTCTCCAGAATATTTAGAATCTTCTGTTGCACTATTGAATCGTAATGAGAAATCCTTTATGTGTTTTACTGGGTATGTTAATTTTGAGGGAAGCATTGATAGTGTTCAGGATATTCTGGTGAAAAAGTGTAAAGAGAATTACGATAAGATACAATCACTTAACGAACCTGTTAGAGCGTTTTATATTTCTTCGTGTAATTTTGGACATATGAGTGCGATTGTATTTAAAAGAGCACCAATAGGTTTTTTATTATCATCCGTTTGGATGCCCGATCAGATTTTTTTAGCAAATTATTTACAGACATATGAGTATGAAATGAACAGTGATGTAAATGTTTTAATAAGACAGAGTTCAAGCAATGTTACTTCTGCATTAAAACATCATGGGTTCATTTCAGTTGAAACAATAAAACATTTACGAGATCAAATCGCATTTTATTTGCGCGGTAAAAATCTTGATGTGTATGAATTAGTAAAATCCTTTCCTGTTGATGAATATCAGGGATACTACCATAGACTCACTCAGGCCTCTTTTTCCTGGCCAATCAGACCGGCTCTATTAAATTTTGGTTTAGACTTATTGTCTGCTAAAAAAGGAAAGGCTAAAAATAATATTAGTTTGCTGATATGGATTCAAGGCTGGATATGGGTGGTAAAGTGTCTATTGGCTGATGTTAAATATTATTTTAAAGACGTTAAGAAAAAATGATAAATAAAGAGCGAATCATAGGTTTGGACATTTTAAGAAGTCTCGCAATCTTGTTTGTGTTAATATCCCATCTTTTTAGCAGCTATTTAAGCATATTTGGTTTATGGGGGGTAGAAATATTTTTTGTATTAAGCGGATGCTTGATAGGTACCATTATAATAAATGATTTTGTTCTAAGTAATGAAGTTGGGAAAACTACAATATTAAATTTCTGGGTTAGAAGATGGTTTCGAACCCTTCCTAATTATTATTTTTTTCTTATTGTGTTTTTTTTGTATTACCTCTTTATTCAACACAATCCGTTTTCGGTTGATCTGTTGAATTACATTTGGTTCGGCCAAAATCTTTATAAGCCTATAGGAGGGTTTTTCGGGGTCTCGTGGAGTTTAGCTATTGAAGAGTTTTTCTATTTGTTATTTCCGTTTTTTATTTGGCTAATCTATATCACAAAGCGTGCAGATAAATTAGAATTAAATTACAAGAAGCGTATATTCTTAATAACTACTGTATGCTTTATTGTTATACCTGTATTAATAAGAATCTTTTATAGTGATAAGGGTGATTGGGATTCGTGGCAAAGAAAAATAGTTGTTGCCCGATTAGATGCAATGATGTATGGCGTGTTGGTAGCTTATATAACTACTTTTCATCCAGAGATTATAGCGTGGTTTAAGAAAAAGGCAGTTCCTGTTTTAGCTATTATTTTAATAGGTTGTTTAACCAAAATTTTATTGAAAACAACGGAATCTAGTTTGTATACAGTCTTGTATTTTACGGTATTGCCAATCATGTTAGCAATTATTTTAATTATTGTTAAGGATTATAATATCAGCAATCCTTTTTTGCGAAATACTATAATGAAAATTTCATTGTGTTCATACAGCGTTTATTTGTCTCATATGTTGATTTTTGATGTTTTCGAAAGAGTATTTCGTGATATTGAAATCAATGCGCTCACAAAGTTGCTCCTTCGCTTCGGCGAAACAAGTATTATTTTCGTGGTTTCATGGATATTGTATAAATACTTTGAAGTCCCTGTAACGAAACTTAGAGATAAGTTTTCCATTTCTTCTAATTAAATATTCTGATAAAACGACTGATGTCTTCTAGTAAATCATTTATTTCAGCTACAGTAATTGGCTTGGTGGCAAGGGTAGTAAGCATAGGCATACGATTTGTGTCATTACCCATAATACTAAGGGTTATCTCAGCTGAACGATACGGTTTATGGCTGATCATCACATCCATTGTAGGGTGGTTGAGTATGTCGGATTTGGGCATACCATCTGCTTTACAAAACAGACTGATTAACCTGTTGGGTTTGGGAGAGAAAAAAAGAGCAGATGCCTTGTTATCCTTTGGATTTAAATTGTTGTGCGGCATTGGAGTGGGCCTGTTCGTATTAGGGATATTGTTTTTATTTGTTCCGGTAGATAGTTGGTTCTCCGTAAATGCGGAATTAGCAATTGAATTTAAGATTGCCTTTATATTGTGTCTATTAACGTTTGCGCTTGGCTTACCTACCAGAGTTGGAGGTGTTTTATTTAATGTACATGGTTATTTGTCGATGCCGGTTTTCTTTGAATTGGCTACCAGTATTTTTTCATTTTTAATGCTTTTACTTGCTGTTTATTTTAAATGGGATTCGATTGTAATTCTGGCTATATGTAGTTTAGTCGGTTTGTCGGTAGGAAGTGGCTTATCTACAATCATTGGTATGATTAAGTTTGATGTTAAATTAACCGGACATCAATATTCTTCAGAAGACAATAAATTATTAATGTCAAAGGGCGGACTTTTCTTTTTAACAATGATTGGAGAGTTGTTGATCTTGCAAAGCGATGCTTTTTTAGTAGGAACAATAAAAGGTGCAGCAATTGTGCCCATGTTTATGATTCCAATGACCTTATTTATCAATTTCATTCAATTGCAAAATATTTGGTTACGGCCTTTGTGGCCATTGCTTAGTAGCTATAAAGCGAAAGGCTTGATTATGGAGTTGAAAAAACATCTCGTAAAAACATTGTTAGGTTCTTTATTATTTGCATTTCTATTTGGAATAGGTGTTATCCTGATGGGCGATCTTTTCATTAAGTTTTGGTCAAACAATACCACTGGAATGACCATACAAATGGCTTGCGGAATTGCTTTGTATACACTTATTGCATGCGTTGATAATGCTTTAGCCTCTTTTTTAAATGCATTTGATAGAATTGAAAGCAGATTGGGTTATACAATCTTCTTTGGTGTGATGAAATTAATTTCAGGTGCTCTTGTACTATATTATGTAGTTGATGGTATTGAATTCTTACCATTAACATATGCATTGGTTATGTTGACGTGTTCTATACCCTTTGCTGTAATTACCTTAGTAAAAGAATGGAAAAGTTGGCAGTTAAGTTAAAATAAATATGAAGTCAATTACATTATATTCGACCTTGCCTACCGTTGGAGGGAACTCTACAATTGTGTTGGGCTTAGCCAAAATGTATCGCGCAAATAATGTTCATGTTACAGTGATTGTGCGTTATCAGGAAGCGCATGGAGGTATTAATACACGGATTGTTGAAGAATTAAATAAATTAAATTGTTTGGTTTATTGTGTTGGAGAAAAGGGCGAAAATTCTTTTAGCGTTTCGATGAAAGCATTGAAATTTATCCTGAACAATAAAAGCGATATTTTCATTTCAATAGGAATGGGTAGTGTAGCCTCAATTTTGGCACTGCTTGGGAAGTTTAAGAAGACATATTTTTACTATATCAATCATGATCCAACTGCATCTCAGGTTAAGAGATTGGGTTTGGGTATTCGTGCATTTACGGGCATCATTGTTATCTCTCCGGCTTCGATAGAGCCTGTTTCTAAATTGGTCAATGCAAAACAGCCGGTCTTATGGTTGCCTCAATTTAGTGAAGTAAAGACAATAGTTTCATTTTCTCAAAACACTACTGAACAGATAACTTTTGGTATCGTAGGAAATTTGCTCAAATCAAAAGGAATCATTGAAGCGTTGAAACTTTGGAAAGAAAATAATTTTTCACATCATATATACTTTTTGGGTGATGGAGAATGTAAAAATGATATCATTCAAGCTGCATCAACGGATAAACGCATTGAATATAAAGGCGCGTTTGGAGCAACAAACAGAGAAGTCGTTTTGCCTGATTTTTTCAATTCGATCGATTATCTGCTTGTGCCATCGATAGGGCATGGTGAAGGGATTCCCACAGTAATATTAGAGTCACTTAGTTTGGGTGTGCCTGTTATTTCAACATCTGGCGGAGGTACTATAGCTTTTGGTGCTGCACCTCTTGATTCAGATTTTAATAAGTGTGTTGCATTAAAATCAATTGAAGAATTTGGCGGCTATATTTCCCAATTGAATAAACCGGATGTTAAAATAAAGGAATTGTCCCGATCAAGTTATTTGAAATGGTTTTCAGATGAAAGAATAACAAAACTCTGGATGGATCTTTAATAGAACAAATATGTTACAAGCAGTACAAGTAAGCATAGGTCGATTTCATCATTTTCATTTGGCAAGGCAATTGGAGAAACACCAAATGTTGAATTCTATTTATACAGGATTTCCTAAATTTAAATTGAAAGAAGAGCAGGGGATTCCCCAAGAAAAGATCCATGCTTTTCCATGGCTGCAGGCACCTTATATGTATGCAGCAAGGTTAGGTGTAAATAAATTGAATTGGTTGAATAAAGAATGGTGCTGGCTCGCGAGTCAAAGTCTTGATCAACATGTTAAATCAAATCTATCTTCTCCGGTAAATTTAATTGCATTATCTGGTTCCGGATTGTATTGCGGTACGTATGCTCAGCAGTTGGGCGGAAATTATATTTGTGATAGAGGATCTTCCCATATTCGATATCAAAACGATATCTTGACAGAAGAATATAAACGTTGGGGCTTTGTATTTGAAGGCGTTGATCCGAGGGTGATTGATAAAGAAGAATCGGAATATCGCCAGAGTGATTACATCACGGTTCCTTCTGAATTTGTAAAACAGTCATTTATTGAACAGGGGATTCACGAATCAAAAATTAAAAAAATACCTTATGGTGCACGCTTAGATCGCTTCTATAAAACATCTGATCCGGCTTTGGATGAGTTTAATGTTTTATGGGTTGGAGGGGTAAGCATTCGGAAAGGTTTTATGTATGCACTCAAAGCATTCCAAAAATTAAAACATCCGGCTAAAAAATTTACAGTAATTGGAAATGTAAGTGAAGAGATAAAAGCATTGTTGCTAAAAGAAAATTTAAACAACATTGATTTTATTTCCCGTGTTGAAAATAAAGAACTAATACGTTATTATAATCTATCACATGCTTTTGTATTGAGTAGTATTGAAGAGGGGCTTGCAATGGTTCAAGGTGAAGCCTTGTCTTGCGGCTGTCCATTGATTGTTACAAATAATACCGGTGGCGGAGATCTCTTTGATGATGGAAAAGAAGGTTTTATTATTCCCATACGCAATGAAAATGCGATCTGGGAACGCCTACAATTGTTCGCAGATAATAAAATGTTGAGAGATGAAATGAGTAATGCTGCATTAAATAAGGTCTCATCCATTGGTGGATGGGATACGTATGGAGATCAGTATTCATCGTTCTTAAAAACAATAATCAGGAAATCTTAATTATATATTCACCCAATTGCTCTATGTCGGCTTTAATAAAATAATGAAATGAAAGTTGTTTTTGTAGCTTTTTTAAAATCACCCAGTGCTTCAGGTCATCAAAGACTATGGGCATTGCGGGAGTGTGGGATGGATGTACATGTGTTAGATAAAGATGGTTACAAGAATTTTTTAGGACGTTTTGCAGGAAAGGTTGCAAAACTGTTGAAAAATCCAAAGCTCTTATCAAATACGGTTCGACTTGAACAAGATCTAATTGACCTGTGTATTAAGGAACAGCCTGATCTTATATGGATGGAATGGGCTAAAGAGTTTCAATCCCAAACCATTTTAAAAATCAAAAAACTATTACCCAATGCAATTTGGGTTTCCATGCAGGATGATAATCCTTGGGGAGATCGAAAAAGTGATCAATGGATGTGGAAAGATTATTTTGAAATTGTTCCCCAATTTGATGTTCACATAGTAAAGCGTGAAAGTGATGTTATTCATTTGAAAGCGCTTGGAGCAAAAGAAATGTACATGTGGGAACATGGAATGTATTCTCCGCTTTTTTATCCTGCAGTTAAAAAAATAATTCCTAAAAAATATCCGGTTAGTTTTGTTGGAACCTGTATGGATAATAGAGTTGAATTGATTTCTTTTTTATTAGAGAAAGGGATTCCTATGCATGTTTTTGGTACACGATGGGATACGCGAAGTGATCTGCCTAAAAAATTCCCAACACAATTTCACGCTGCAGTAGAAGGCGAACAATATGCAAATGTTATCCGCGATTCTCAGATATGTTTGGGTTTGGTTTCACATTCCAATCACGACGAATGGACGATGAGAAGTTATGAAGTCCCAGCTTGCGGAGTATTGCTATTGGCTGAACGTACACCCACACATGAAGCACTGTTTACTGAAGATGTGAATGCCGCTTTTTTTTCTACAAAAGAAGAATGTGCTGAGAAATTGTTACATTTAGTAAATAGACCCGAACTGTGTGAGCAAATGGGCAATACAGCTTTTGAAATGTTTAACAGATTAAATTATGGCATTCAATTCAGAATGCAGGATTTGATTGGAAAGCTAAAGAATAAGATATAAGTAACTTTATGCCTAAAATTCTAACTAATAGAGAAGCAACCAAGCAAAGTCTGTCATTTGTTCGCAATGGATTGATGATTTTATCTTTAATCGTTTTTATTGTTCAGCTTTTTGTTGACTTTAGTTTCCCAAATGCTTTTTCGAATTTTTTTGCTTTAGCCGCCTTTTGTATTTCATGTTTGGTAATTTTTCAATCTACTAATTCCTCTATGGGAAAGGCTTTTTCTGCCACGATCATCTTTCTAACTGTTACGGCCAATACCTTGGTCGCTGCTGTAGGAACACTTTTGGATGGAAATTCGTTGGTCACTGGTTTGTTGATTCCGGAAGAAACATTTTTTCATCGTTTGGTTTTTTCTGTTTCATTATTGGCAGCGCATATTGTTGCAAAGTCGAATATATTATTCCCCTTCCGATATGGTTTCAGTAAGTTGGGTTCGCTTGTTGGTTCTAATAAGTTTTTAAATCAAAAAGGTGTGTTGGGTATAGGTGCTATTGGTCTGGCAACGGTATTTGCGAGCTTTTTACCAATTCCGTTGACATTGGAAAAGTTTTTCGATGCCTTTGATTTCTTTGTATGGGCTCCCTTTTTGTTAATCGTGCCTCCGTATTCAAAACTAGGTGTATCAAAATGGCTGAAATGGGGTTTGTTTTTTTATTATCTGTTAGTAGCAGGGATTTCCTTGTCCGGAAATAGCCGTATGGGTATGGTGGCTCCCATAGCGGTGATTGCTTCTGCATGGGTCATAGCCTTACTCATGGGACAAGTACAGGTTGATAAAAAAATAATTTCGAAAGTAATATTTCTTAGCATTGGAGGTCTTCTTTTATTGAGTTTTTTCGTGGATTTTTCAACGGCAATATTGGCTTCGAGAGCAGGTAGAGAAGAACGAACAAGTTCGGAACAATTGGCATTAACCATTGAAAATTTCTTTGACAAAGAAGCCTTGCATGAATACAAAACCGTAAATTTTGAATTTATAGCAGATAAAGGGGGGGCAGATGAGGTGTGGACAGAAGATTATGTTTCCAATCCTTTTCTTCAACGTTTTATTCAGATCAAATTTGATGACAATTGTTTTTATAGGATCAATACGTTTGACAATGAAGAGCGAGCACTTCTAATGCAATCTCTGGTTGATAAGACCTTGGCTCAATTTCCTACACCGGTATTGGAAATGCTCGACATACAGATTAATAAAAATGCAATCAACGGATATTCCATCGGAGATTTAATTGATAACATATACGCGGGATCCAATTTGGGTAATTTTATTACAGGTTCTTTGGTTGCTCATGCATACGGAGTTTTTGGTTGGTGGTATCCGTTGGCGGTCATTATACTTTACGGATTGATCTTTGCAATTTTTAGTGGTATGATATCCGTTATTAATGAAAGAGGAAACGATCAAAGGGCATTCTCTACGATTGGACTACTTCTGCCATTCAGTATATTTTTCACCATTGCCTTCGAAGGTGTAACGGCTACGGTGAGTGTATTGGTTAGAGGGGTATGGCAAATATTTTTAATATACTGGGTTGCTATATGGGTATTAAGACTTTTGGGAATTGTAGGGTTCCCGAAAGAAAATAAAATGTCAAAAGACGAGATGATAAAAGAAGCGTTAAAAAAATCTAAAAGCAGGAGATAGATCGAATGAAAATAATATTATTTACACATCCTAGCTTTATGCAATCGCAAAGCATGCCGCGATATGCAAAAATGTTATGGGATTATTTTAAAGCGAAAGGGGATGATATACAAACCTTATCACCGTCACCTTTTTTCTACAAATTAGGCTTTAATTCATTTACTAGTAAATGGTTTGGATATATTGATCAATACATTGTGTTTCCTTTGCTGGTTTGGATTCGTTTAAGAAAATACGACAAGGATACACTTTTTGTTTTTGCTGATCAGGCTTTGGGGCCCTGGGTGCCTTTGGTTGCCACGCGAAAACATATTGTTCATTGCCATGATTTTCTAGCGCTCAGATCTGCATTAGGAGAATTTGCAGAAAACCCCACTAGTTTTTCGGGACGTTTGTATCAATCATTTATTAGGAAAGGTTTTTCAAAAGGCAAGAACTTTATTTCTGTTTCGAAACAAACACAAGCAGATCTACACAAATATTATCTAGGTGAAAAAATAGAATTTTCGGAAGTGGTGTATAATGGACTGAATCAAACGTTTGAAAAACTTGACCCATTAGAATCCAAACATCAAATGGAATCATTTATTAATAAAAAATTACCTAGCGGATATATCCTTCATGTTGGCGGGAATCAGTGGTATAAAAACAGAGAAGGTGCAATAGATTTATATTCGGCATGGCGTTCAGAATTTAAAAAAGATATACCTTTAATTTTACTGGGGCAAACACCTGAAGGCAAAGTTCTGGAAGCAATTGAGAAGTCTGAATTTAAATCTTCAATTTATTTAGCGTTGGATACTCCAAATGATTTTGTAAATAAAGCATATAGTGGAGCAACGTTGCTTTTATTTCCGTCCTTAGCAGAAGGCTTTGGCTGGCCAATCGCAGAGGCTCTGGCATCGGGTACGCTTGTGATAACAACAAATGAAGCGCCGATGAATGAAGTAGGAGGAGAGATTGCATATTATATCAAGCGCATGCCACATGAAAAAGACGAAAGGCAGGTTTGGTTGAAAGAATCTTCAAAAGTATTGGAAAATGTCATAGGCTTATCCCAGGAACAAAAGGATACTAAAATACATGAAGGTTTAAATTTTGTTGAACGCTTTTCCACAGAACAGAGCTTAAATGCAATCAATAATCTTTACACTAAAATTGTATAATTTATGATTTGAATATGATTTTTAATTATCAGTTTATGCTACTGATTTGCGGTTCTTTTGGATAAAATTTTGAGAATAATTATAGTTAAACGTAGTTGTATATAATTGATAACTATCACTTTTTAATTTGGTATTCTATTAAGTAATATTAAGTGCTTGTTGAGGGCTTTTAAAACGATACAATTTTATGTGTGGAATAGCAGGGATAATAGGTTTGGAACGTGAGGAGAGCACAGTTAAGATTCAAGTAATGACAGATGCACTGGTTCATAGAGGGCCGGATGCCGGAGCTGTATATGTTGATGAGGCCGTTGCATTGGGGCATAGAAGGCTTTCAATTATAGATTTAACTGCATCGGGAAACCAACCTTATTGGGATGTTACGAAGAGGTATGTAATGGTGTTTAATGGCGAAATTTATAATTATCAGGAAATTAAAGCTGAGTTAGATTATCCATGGCAAAGCAATTCAGATACAGAAGTATTATTAGCCGCATTTATTAAATATGGTGAAGATTGTGTGAACTATTTTAATGGAATGTTCGCTTTTGCTATTTGGGACACACAAAACCAAAAATTATTTATTGCACGCGATCGTTTGGGAGTAAAACCATTTGTATATGCAATCGTAAATGATGTATTGATATTTTCTTCTGAGTTGAGAAGCATACTTTGTTCGGGTTTGGTACAAAAGAAATTGAATGAAGATTCTGTTTCTGATTACCTGTCATTTTTGTCTGTACGTACGCCATACACGTTGATTGATGGAGTTTTTAAATTACCTCCTGCAACATCTGGCTGGTTTGAAGCTGGTAAATTAAATTTAAAAACATATTGGAATTTAGTACCCGAAAGTGTCGATCAACAGATACTTAAATCGACCTATTCCGAAGTGGTAGATACAGTAAAAGATCTGTTCGAAAAAAGTGTGGCAAGCCGTATGGTTTCTGATGTACCCGTTGCAGCTTTTTTATCGGGTGGTATTGACTCTTCTGCAGTAGTAGGGGTGATGCGCAAACATACGGATAAACCTATCCGTACTTTTTCGATCGGATTTGAAGAAAAAAAATTCGATGAAAGTAAGTATGCAACGATGATTGCAGCTAAAAATAATACAGAACATCGTAATTTTATATTAACTCCATCACGTGTATTACAAGAATTGCCGAATTATTTTAAACAAATGGATTCGCCGCGGATTGATGGATTGAATGTATACATTGTATCTCAGTTTGTATCCGGCACGGGAACGAAGGTTGCAATGTCTGGTCTAGGTGGGGATGAGCTTTTTAGCGGATATCCTGGTTTTTACCGATGGAAAAAAATTGTATCGATTTCGTTTTTATTACAAAATAAAATAATAGCATTCATTGCAGGAATAGTATTTAAATGTCGACCAACGCGTAGTTTGGCCAAACTGGCTGATTATTGTCAGGACAGTACGAAAGGGTTGATTTCATTTTACAATAATAACCGTCGTATTTTTTTACAAAAAGAAGTTCGCTCAATATTGAAAAATAAAATCATCAACGGTCATTCGTTACATCAAAAGGAAGATCTGATCCATGCGAAACAATTAGAGCCTTACGGACAATACAGCGTTGCAGAATTGAAAGGATATACACTTGATGTATTATTGACAGATACGGATCTGATGAGTATGACCTGGGCTCTGGAATTGAGAGAGCCATTTTTTGACTATAACTTTGTGTCGTATGTATTGCAGGTAAAAGATGCTTTTAAATCAGATGGCATTACGCCAAAAAAATTACTGGTTGATGCACTTAAAGAGCATTTGCCGGATGAAATAGTATACCGTCCTAAAATGGGTTTTGCATTTCCTTGGGATACATGGTTGCGAGGAGAATTAAAGGAATTTTGTGAACTGTCAATCGAACGCTTAGCTAAGCGTAAAGAGTTTGATGGAGAAGCTTTAAAAGTTTTATGGAGTCGATTTTTAAAAGGTAACAATGAAGTAATGTGGATGCATATTTGGTCCTTAGTGGTGCTTGATCGTTGGTTGTTTGAAAATGAATTTTGATAATAAGCGGATTATTAGCTTTTTAATAGTCTATTAAAGAAATACAGGGATAGTTTTTGAGTAATTTCTTCAAAGAAAATAGAAATTATTTTTTAGTTACGGCAATTATTATTCAGTGTTTTCACTGAGTGGACAATGAATAACGGTAGTTTTTTGTATCTTACTATTTCAAAAATCTTAAGTATATAATTAGTCCGTTCATGCGAATAACGATTGTCATTCCAACTTTTTATCCTGCCGTTATTTATGGAGGTCCTACTTTTTCATCTTTATATACGTGCAGGGCATTGGCTAAACAAAATCAGTATGTATCGGTTGTGACTACAAATGTAAATCGTGAAAAGAGATTAGATGTTTCAACAAAAGATTGGGTTTCAATGGACGGTTTTCGCGTACGTTATTTCAAAGAAACAATTACAGATCGTTTTTCATGGGATATGTTATGGGAAATAACACCCATTTTGAAAAAATCAGACGTTGTACATGTACAACCTATATTTAATTTTTCAACGTTGTTAACGTTGTGGATTTGTAAAAGAAACAATATTCCTGTATTCATATCACCCAGAGGGGCTATGGGTAACTGGATCATGGGACAGGGCCTGAAGTTTAAAAAAATATGGCTGAATCATCTAATGAAGCCGTTGATAACCAACGCCAGATGGTTTGCAACATCTGAACAGGAAAAAGAAGAAATTAAAAATCATTACTCTGAAGCAATCGTTGAAGTTATTCCAAACGGTATTGAATTAGATGAATATGTTAATGCAACCACATATTCTCGAAGAGAGTTTATGCAAACCTATGCTGGATGTCAGGATACTCCTGATTTTATCCTGGTATCGTTAGGAAGGTTGCACAAAAAGAAAGGTTATGATATATTATTACCTGTAATTAAAAGATTACGCAATAGCGGAGTGAATCTAAGATTATTTATTGCCGGAGATGATGAAGGTGAAAAAGCATCATTGCAATCATGGATCACAGAAAATGAAATGGGGGAAACAATCTATATCATTGATCCGATTTCGGGGCAGAATAAAATAAATTTTTTATCGAATGCAGATCTGTTTGTATTGACGTCTCACAACGAAAATTTTGGAAATGTATATGCTGAAGCTTTGGCAGCAGGTACACCTATCATAGCAAGTATATATACACCTTGGTTAGATGTAGAAAAGTTTGGTTGTGGACGTACGGTTGATCTAAATCCGGATTCGATTTTTGATGCAATCAAAAATCAACTATTAAATCAAGATCGGAGCGAAGTAAGAGAATTGGCACAGAAGTATGTTGCACAATTCTCCTGGAGCAATGTTGGGACTAAGTATATTGCCTATTATAATCAGTGTTTAAAAAATACGAATTAATTCAAAACGAAAATGAAGCAGGATAATCCTAATTCAACTGTAAATCTGGGATTTGGGTGTGTAAGATTAACATCCAACTATACAAAAAAGCAAGCTCTTCGAAACTTAGAAACGGCTTATGAAAATGGCATCCGGCATTTTGATGTAGCTCCTTTGTATGGTTTTGGTTTAGCCGAAGGAATGTTAGGTGAATTTGTAAAAAACAAACGCGATACACTTACCATTACAACGAAGTTTGGCATACTTGCAAATAATTCTGTATTAAAAAACCTTTTTTTGCAAAACATCATTCGTTCAGCGTATAGAGTTGTTAAAAAATCAAAACTAAAAAATACCACTCAAAGTATAGCGTCGAGTGCTACAATGACGCCAAAAGATTTTAGTGTTGCAAATGCAGAGAAATCGTTGAACAATTCTTTGAAAGAATTAAAAACGAATTATATCGATTATTATGTAATGCACGAACCGCTCATTTCGGATGCAAATAACGCAGAGCTTATTGATTTCTTAGAAAATAAAAAAAGACAAGGTGTTATCAAAGAATTTGGTATCGCAAGTTTTTCTGATATAATTGAAAAAGAATTCAACACGTTAAATAGCGCTCATACAGTATTGCAAACAAGTAATAGCTTTCCGTTTTCTGTGCCGGAATCATTGGAAAGAGGACCACAAATTAAGCAACGTTTTTATTTTAGTCCGTTACAATACCTGAATCAAGTAAAGACGATTCTGCATTCAGATGAAATATTTGCTAGGTCAATATCTGATAAACTAGGGTTTGATTGTAAGAAACAATTGATCGACGTTTTTTTAATGCATCAATATGCAAGTACAGTAAATGGAATAACGTTATTTACTTCTTCAAGCAATGAAAAGATAATTGGAACAATTGATTCCTGGAATCGAGTAAAGAATCTGCCGCCAAATGCCTTTGAACAATTCACTGAAATTCAGAAACGGATTACCAATCGGCTGTTGCAGACAAAATAATTATTATGAAAAAGAAGATTGCCATAATAGGTGCAGGGACGTATGGATCATATTTAGCAAATGCGCTAACCGAAAAGTTTTCGGATGTTGAAGTACATTTATTTGAAGTTGGTGATCAGAATACCAAATCTGAAGCAGAGATTGGTTTTGTATCTAAATTGAAAAAAGGATTGTATAGAGCAACTTCAGACGGCCGTTTTTTTGGTCTGGGAGGAACATCGGCAAAATGGGGAGGGCAACTTTTGTTTTTCTCTAATAAAGATTTTTCCAATCCCAATGGAATGAAAACGGTTATTGAATCGAATATAACTTATCGTTCTAAAGTGTTGAGCCGTTTCTTTAAACAACCACCTATTTTAACCGAGAATGATTTCGGTTCAGGGATGTTTCGGAAACAAGGTGTTTGGTTAAAATTCAGTCAACGGAATTTATTTAATCACTTCAATCTTTCTAAAAATAAACAAGTTATTATTCATTCAAATGTTCGTGTTGTTAAACTCAATAAAGTTGAAGGTAAAATACATTCAATTGCAATACAAGAATCACATAATGAATCAACCATATTTGAAGCAGATGTGTTCTATCTTACTTCCGGGGCATTTGAATCCTTAAGACTGATGCATGTATCTGAATTGATTGACATGGCAGAAGTTTCAAAAGGCTTCTCGGATCATGTGTCCCTTAGGGCTTTTGAGATAGAAACAACACAGACCAAGATAGGCTCTCAGGATTTTCAGTTCAGGTTTGAAAATGGCTCAATGATCACGTCCCGATTAATTGGCGAAATGGATAATGTGTCTTACTATATTCACCCGGTATTCAATGAAAAATTCATCTTTTTTCAATTTTTAAAACGATTGATCTTTAAAGGTGATTTTTCTTCCAAAGTTTTATTCTCTGCAGCTAGTCAGGCATTCGCAATCTTCCCGTTTGTGTACAGTTATTTTTTTCTTAAGAAACTGTATGTTTATAAAAGTTGGTTTTTAAATATTGATATTGAATTATCAAAGAGTGAAAACAGTGTAGTATTATCAAACGAGCAGGATATCTATAAACAAAATGGAGTTGAATTGGAATATAGTATTTCTGAAGATTCGCTTTATAAATTGAAAAAAATAAAAGAATCGATTGCTAAAATATTAAAAGAAAATAAAATTGATTTTATTGAATTAGAAGATAACGATGCAAGTTCTTTAAAATTAGAAGATACGTATCATCCATACAGATTATTTTCTTCGGATGAAAATAAAGATATAACAGAACTGTATAATCCTTATGTTAATCTATTTGTTTTCAATACAGGTTTATTACAGCGTTCTGGTGGGATTAATCCTACAGCTGCACTTTTTTGCTTTATAGAGCATCATATTGAAACAACATATCCGATATAGATAACCTTATTAAGCACGCAAAATGAAAACGACTAAATTAAATCATATTGTAGAGTTGGACGGCATAAGAGGACTGGCTGTGTTGTTGGTAATTATATTTCATTTTTTAAATCAACCGATCCTTTCTAATAATTCCTTCGATCATTTTTTTAAAGAATTATTCGCAATTGGTTGGGTAGGTGTAGATTTATTTTTCGTTTTGTCAGGTTTTTTGATTACCCGTATTTTATTAAATACTAAAAGCGGATCCAATTATTTTATCTCTTTTTATTACAAAAGAACGTTACGGATTTTTCCTTTATACTATTTATATCTCATACTGATATTCTTCATAATTTATCCGATCCTTTTTAATAGAGTTTCTGAATTTGAACAAAGTAAAATGCTTTTGACAGAACAATCACAAGCATGGTTTTGGTTATATCTATCAAATATAAAGCAAGTAATGGATGGAACATTTTTTGGAGGAGGGTTAGGACATTTATGGTCATTGTCCATTGAAGAGCAATTTTATATTTTATGGCCATGTATCGTATACTTCAGTTCAATCAGAAGTCTAAAAATGATTTCATGGACTTTAATAGCTGCAGCATTGCTTTTAAGGATCTACTTAGGACTTTCTGAAGTGGATCCAGAAGTTATTTATGTGTTTACCTTGACCCGTATGGATGCGTTGATAATGGGGGCTTTGGTTGCTGTGTTTATTAGCGAACATGAGGAAATTAATTACCATATCGTAAAAAAAATATTATTGGGCTTAGCCTTGAGTACGATTTCTCTGATTTATGTATTCGGCCCAAGTTCAGGCAAGCATCTTCTTGTATATACAATTGGATATACATTAACAGCAATGACTTTTTCTATGTTGATTTTACTTACTCAATCAAGCAATACCTTTATATTAAGACCTATATTCAGGAGTTCTTTTTTAGTTTTTTTTGGTAAATACAGTTATGCCATTTATATCTTTCATCCACTTGTGAGACAGTTCATGCTTAAAATTGTAGGAGAGCCTAAAGTTATTTTTGGTCTGCAAACTTTTTGGTCAATAGGTTTTATTATTTTGAATATCAGTATAACCGTTGTGGTAGCGTTGATCAGCTGGAATTTGTTTGAAAAGTGGTTTTTAAAATTTAAGGATAAAATAATAATTTCAAACAGCGGCAAATAGTGATAAGTAAAATTGTAAAATATTTCGTAACTCTTATTTACTTTGGTCTGCTCTGCTATATTGTTTTCTTTTCCAGGCGAAGAATAAATATTCATGCTGAAGATGTTGATCAACATTTGAATACAATCCCTTTTATGAATACCGCTAAATGGTTTTTAGAAATAAAAAATTCTTCTAATCAATTGCAATGGGAATTCTACACTAATTTTTTAGGAAATATATTATTGTTTGTGCCATTTCCGCTAATATGTAAGTATGTATTCCGGATTAAGGGGGTAATAAGTATTATTTTAAGCGGAATTATTTTATCTTGTATAATTGAATTAATGCAATGGAAGCTATCAATAGGAATCCCCGATATTGATGATGTAATTCTCAATTCATTGGGAGTTTTAATTGGATGCTTGCCAATCTTTTTATTCAAAAATGGATTAGCTAAATTTTAATCGGGGATATAAGACAAATCGTTTTATATAAAAGTATGAATTCTATAACAGTAATAATCTTAACATTTAACGAAGAAAAGCATATTGCTAGATGCATAAGTAATTTAAATAAGATTGCTTCTAAAATTTTTATTATTGATAGTTATTCAACTGATAAAACCGTAGAAATTGCACGCTCTCTGGGTGCAGAGGTATATGAAAATCCCTGGGTGAATTATGCAAGTCAATTTAATTGGGCTTTAGAAAACTGTCCGATAGAGACGACCTGGACCATGCGAATGGATTGCGATGAGTATTTACTAGATGAACTGATTGATGAGGTAAATCATAAATTGCCTGGCTTACCTGCTGATGTAGGTGGAATTATTTTGAAACGGAGAGTTATTTTCATGAATAAATGGATTCGTAGAGGAGGTTTTTATCCCCATAATCTTTTACGGATCTGGAGATCTGGTACTGCTAAATTAGAAGATCGTTGGATGGACGAGCATGTTGTTTTAGAGGAAGGTAAAACGATCTTTTTTGACAAAGACATGGTGGATCACAATCTGAATGATCTCACCTGGTGGATTAATAAACACAATAGCTATGCATCCAGAGAAGTAATCGATCTGTTGCATATTGCTAATCATACAACATCATCCCAAAATGTTGAATCAACATTGGTCGGGGAACAATATTCCAGAAAACGTTGGATTAAAGAAAAGATATATAGTAAAATCCCTCTGTTTGTTAGGCCGTTTATCTACTTTGTTTATAGATATATTTTTTTATTAGGCTTTCTTGATGGCACTCCTGGCTTGATCTGGCATTTTCTTCAGGGTTTTTGGTATCGTTTTTTAGTAGATGCTAAAATGTATGAGCAGAGAATTAAAAATAAGTCATAAATTGTAGAGAGACAGAATCAGTCTTGTGTTGTGATGTTAGAATGAAAGCTTATTTCAAATCTTTCAATAAAGTAGAGCTATGAGAATTAAAGGATTAGATACAATTAGATTGTTTTGTGCGTGTATAGTTGTTTTAAGTCATTTTTGTTTTCAGTTGTTTACTGAAGAATTTGTTTCTTCCAGTTTAATATTAACCGGGATTAGGGGAGTGTACAACAACATGTTTGTTGGTGTTGCAGCAGTAATTGTTTTCTTTATTATTTCAGGCTTTTGTATTCATTATCCATATGCGAACGGGAAGCCTATGAAGCCGGTTCAATTTCTGATACAACGAATAATACGTATCGGTTTGCCGGCAATTGCAGCATTGTTAATGTTTCAAATCTATTTTAAGGTTGAAATGCAGGTGTTGTGGAGTTTAGTTTGTGAAGTGGTATACTACATTTTATATCCATTGATTTTGATGCTTATTAAAAGAGGGAAACTAAAACAATTACTCTTAGCCACTTTTTTAATTAGCGCTATATGGACAATCTTATTCGCATTTTTAAATGGAGATGCTGATGGAAATTTTCATAGGGCTGGTTTTGCTACTACCTGGATTATAGGTTTGCCGATATGGTTGCTTGGAGTGTTATTGGCAGAACAGTTTACACAGCATAAGCTTCCGACAACTGATTTTATTGTTCGATATATAAATGTATTTAGAATAGCTTTATGGGGAATTGCAACATTGACTTCAGTGTTAAGATTTCATTTCAATATCAATTTTTCATACACATTGCTGCCTTTTTCTTTTATAGCATATTATTGGCTAGCAGCAGAAATTAAATACTTCTCTACCAGAGAAGAAAGTAAGGTATGGGCATTTGGAGGAATGATAAGTTATTCAATTTATCTGGTTCATCAGGCTGTGGCTATAATTGTAGTTGATATGTTCAAACTGGATCTTCAGAATTTATTCTGGGTATTTGCCGTTGCAGTAATTGCGACAGGGGCATTGTCATATTTATATTATTTGTTAATTGAAAGACCGTCACATTTTTTGGCAAAATCAATTAAAATAGATTTTTAAATATGATCCTGTAATAGCTGATGAAGAAATAGAATAATATTAATGGTGTATTCCCTCATCAGCTATTTACTTCTGCGATCAGATTCATTTCTAGTAGGCAATCACCTAATCAAAAAATCATTGACTAATAGGTTATTTGCTTTGTTCGGTAACAGACTGACGCACTGACAAAATAATTAAAATGCTTTTATGGAAATAAATGTTTAAACATTTATTATTAAAACATACATACGGATTTATTTTTAATAAAACCTATTAACAATTCTTAATTCAGAATCAAGTCGGAATAATTCAATTTAAAATTTGATTTGTAATAAATAATTAAATAGTCAGTATTTGAAAAATGATGATTGTCATATATTATGTTTCTTTATTAAATAATTAAACACTTTTTGTATAAAATTCAGGAATAAAGCCTTTCATTAACATACGTTAATTCTTGTTTTTATTACAAGACCGCCTCCAATCCATTTTATACTATTTTCCTTAAAATCCGTAATTTGATATAGTAGTTTTTAATAAAGTACTGATAAAACAGCTCAGTACTTTATTTTAAAAATTTAAAATATTGAAATAATTATGAATAAGCAATTCAACATTCTTGCTTTTATCTTTATAGGAATCTTCTTTGGTTCAAAAGTATACGCGCAACAAAACAGATATTGGGTAGGTAAAGCCATCTATCAGGATAATTTTGCCACTTCGGCAGATCTTTCACACTGGAGGCTGACGGAAGATAATGGAACAGGAAGCTGGACAGCAACAACGAAGTCTTCGGCCATTTTAAAAATGGATAATACAGCGGGAGGAAATGCCAACCGCTTGTTCAGTGTTACAACAGGCACAACTCCAAGATTATTAAGTCTGGACAAGGTATATGGTAAGGTTCAATACCAGGTAGTGGCGTTAACAGGAGGTACACAAACCTTTTATATTCAGGTTCAGGAATATAATGCATCAGGTACATTTATCTCTGAACAGGATTTACAGGATCCTCAGTCGGGTGCAGGGTTTTATACCATCAACATGAGTGATTATTCGTGGGATCCTGCTACAACACAGGTACGTTTTATTATTGCTGCAGAAAACCAATCCGGTCAGCAAGGAACGATTGAACTGAGTTATTTTAGCTATTACAATACAAATATTTTATGGAGTAATAGAGAAAACTGGTCTGCAACTTCCGGAGGTATTGGTGGTGCGAGTCTTCCGGGAACAAATGATAATATCTATTTTGATCAGAATAGTATTTCCAATGCATTTATTGACGTGCCGGTTTCAGTAAAGAATATTACTTTACAGTCAACCTTTAATGCAGGTTTGGTACAAGGAGGAAATAATAATTTTACTGTTTCTGGTAATTCGTATTTAGGCGGCGGTTTTTTAGTAGGAGAAACAGCGGATCTATATGTAAATAATGTAACGATGGATGGAACACAATATACAGCTACTGCCGGTACCATTCATATATCCGGAAGTCTGGTATATATATCCGGCAACTTTAACCCGACTACCGGTACCATAGAATTTATATCTTCCACACCGCAATCTATACCGGCAGTAAACTATTACGGTTTAAAATTAAGTGGGACCGGAACAAAAACAGCGGCAGGTAGTTTTAGTGTAGCAGGAAACTTTACCAATAACAGTACCTTCAATGCAGGAAGTTATACGGTAGTATTCAATGGGAAAGGAGCGGTTCAAAGTGTCTCAGGTACTTCAATAACGAAGTTTAATAATATACTTATTCAAGCACCGGCTATTGTAACCTTGGCTTCAGCTCAGCAACAGTCAGGTGTGTTAACCATACAACCGGGCGCTGCACTGAATGCAAACGGGAATCTTACATTGCTTGCTACTTCGCCTACGGTTACAGCGAGTATTGCGAACTTAACAGGAGCAACGCTTAATGGAAACATTACGGTCCAAAAATACATTTATTCATCAAAGCGTATCTATAGATATTTATCGTCACCAGTCAATAATGCAAAAGTTTCGGGATGGCAGGCAAGCATTCCCATTACAGGAACATTTTCCAATCCAAGCACAGGAGTTGGTCTTAACAGCACTACACCAAGTTTATTTACCTATAATGAAGCAAGCGCCGGTTTGCGTGATGTAGGCTATACTGCTTTTCCGGCATCTGGTTTATCATCTGCTGCTACGCTGATCAGAGGGAAGGGATATTCTATTTTTGTTCGGGATAATGTCGATCGTCCGCAAGTAGTTTCATTGACAGGAACTCCTTACAAAGGTAATATTGCCCTGCCTGTTACCTATACTTCTACTTTCGGAGGAGCTGCAGAAGATGGTTGGAATCTGGTTGGCAATCCGTATCCCGCATCCATTGACTGGAGCCTGATAGATGCATCAGATAGAGTGGGTGTTGATAATGCGATTTATTATCTGGACAATAACAATGCTTCACCTGTGTACAGAACGTATGTTAATGGTATAGGTGTGAACTGTAGCAATGGTGTGATCAGTTCTTCTCAAGGATTCTGGGTGAAAGCAAATGCATCTTCGCCTTCTTTAACGTTGCACGAAACACATAAAACAACAACCGCACCATCTATATATCGCATTGGCACAGATAAACAATTGCTTCGATTGCAATTGGATAGCGTTAACGCGACAAACTTTTTGGATGAAACCGTAATTGTTTTTCAGGATGACGCTACTTCTGATTTTGATGGCGAACTGGATGCATATAAATTGTACAATAGCTATTATCCTGCATTAGGCTCGTACCAGCAAAATGCTTCTATACTCTCTATAAACACGCTTAATACGAACATCGCTGCTGTGGATACGATCTTTTTGTTTACGCACAATGTAAAAGCTGGCCAGTATCGATTGGCTGTATCTGAATATTCAATTAACAATGATTATCAAACATATTTATTTGATTCATATTTGCAGAAAAAGTTTCCGATTAGTAGTACATTTGCATACACGTACACGGTAGGGGTAAATGAATTGACTGCAGCGAACAGATTTAAATTGGTTGTGGAGACAGCGTTAACAACGCCGATACTTTCCGGAACGAATACACAGGAAGCATTGCTTATTTATCCAAATCCTGCTGGTGCAGATAAAAACGTTTCGCTTAAATATACTGGAGCAAATAACAATCCTGTTGATATAAGTGTATATGACATGATGGGAAATAAAATTTTATCTATTGAACGAGTTGAAAGTGCGCAATCGGTATACACGCTTCAATTACCTGCTTCAATCGAAGGAGGCATGTACAATGTAGTGGTTCAGTACAATGGCACGACAGTAAGCCAAAAAATCATTGTCAAATAAATTTAATACAGCTATGAATAAATATACTAAATCCATTTTGCTATTGAGCTGTTTGTTGTTGACAGTGGTTCATGTGCATGCTCAATTGCCTGGTGATCCTGGCGGAGGCGATCCCGATGTAGGAGCACCATTGGATGGAGGAATATTGATAGCATTACTTGGAGGTCTTGGAATAGGTTTTTATAAGTTTGTTTTCAAAAAAAACAAACAGTAATCTGATTATATGAATAGTCCATTTATACGTAATCTGGCGCTTTGGTATAAAGCACAAGATGAGCGATATAGACTATTTTTTTTGTTTGCATTCAAAGCAGTATTCTTTTATTTTTTTTTTGATGCTGTTATCACAACGTATGTTGGATTAGTAACTCCAGGAGGCATAGAGTCTAAACTATTGATGCAATGGAATGTATTGGATTGGTTCGTAATGACTATTGTCTCGAGTTCTTATTATCTTTTGTCAGCATTACAATTTAATGTGTTTAAGAACGGTGATATTGTTGGCATTATAGGAACAGGAGGAATCGGGGTAGGTTATTATTGCATTGGTTATTATGTGTGGATGACAATTGCTGTGTTGGTTGGATGTTTTCCCGGAAAATGGAAAGTGAAATTATATTATATTTTGGCCTCTATTTTAATTATTCATTTTGTGAATATTATTCGGATTAGTTTATTAGCAGTTTTGGCTCAATATGATATTGATTTAGAAGATCAGCACATTATATACAATTATATTATTTATGGAATTACTGCACTTTTATTTTTAGGATATGTAGAATGGTTTTCGAATAGAGGAGAGGAAGTTGCTAGGTGGTAGTTTCTAATTGCTAGACGAGTGGGAGTTATTACATAGTACATAAAGTTCCGAGTCGGAGACTCTTTTTTAATTGCAAATCCTTAGAGCGCTTCGCTAACTCTAAGGATAGAGAGGGTCAGTAGACAGTGGTCAGTAGATAGACATGTTATTGTTGGTTCGCTTTGTTTTCAGCTCATAGGCCATTCGTTCGGGCGATCCGCTTGGCGGACACGAACAACAGCAAGATGTGCTTTATTAACATCTATTGATTTTTATAGCTAGTTTTTTATTCGCATTTTTGTTTTAAACCAAGCGAGGATATTGATTGTATGTTTACACGTTATCGGTATATATTATTTATACTTTATCTGTTTCTTGTTGGCTACATTGTTTTTTTTAACGGTCCGAGATCCATATTAACAGCAGAGTCAAGGGATGTACATATTGAGCTTATACCATTTCACAATACAGGATTTACCTTAGCACAATTGATGGACAAGTCATTTGCCGATCAATATGTTTTATTATACAATCTGATAGGTAATATTTTGCTGTTTGTTCCTTTTAGCTTTTTGCTGCTGTATAAGTCAACAAGATATACTCCGCTCTTTGTAATGAGTATGGCATTCTTGTTTAGTTGCAGCATAGAGTGTGTGCAGTATTTTTTTGTTTGCGGTATTACAGATGTGGATGATGTAATTTTAAATACATTTGGTGCCTGCCTTGGGGTAGTTATCAGTAGACAATTATCAGGTAAATATACCATGTAAAGTTTCGAGTCAGAGACTCTTTTTTATTACAAATCCTTAGAGCGCTTCGCTAACTCTAAGGATAGAGAGTCAATGGTCAGTAAGTATTGATATCGCTATCAATCAGATATTTTTTTAGTACTTAGTACTTAATACTTAGTACTAAATACTAAATTGCATTTAAATCAAATCTAACTATACGTGTATCAAGATCTATCCCGTTTTCAAATGCCTGATAATTTCAGAGGTAAACCAGGCTGGTATGTACAGATCTGGTGGGTTGTTCAGGCCTTGTTCTTTCACCCTTCTCCGCAGATCTTATATGGCTGGAGACGGTTTTTATTGAGACTATTCGGAGCAAAGATCGGTAAAGGAGTAATTCTTCGTCCTTCTGTACAAATAACGTATCCCTGGAAATTAACCATTGGAGAATCTAGCTGGATAGGAGATGATGTGGTATTGTATACCTTAGGTGAAATAACGATTGGTAAAAATGCGGTTGTTTCTCAACGATCATATCTGTGCACCGGAAGCCATGACTTTTCTAAAGAAACCTTTGATATTTTTTCGAGGCCTATTGTTATTCAGGATGAATGCTGGCTTGCAACAGATGTATTCATTGGTCCAGGAGTTAAAATCAATCAGGGCATCGTGATTGGTGCGCGTAGCAGCGTATATAAAAGTATTGAAGCAGCACCCGGGATATATAAAGGAAATCCAGCTGTTCGTTTTGCAGATAGAGGTTAGTTGTCAGTAGACAGTGGTCAGTGGTCAGAATTAGTAAAGCATACCAATAAGTCTAAACTATAAATTACGAGACGCAAAAATCCTGTTCTCTTGAAATCCTTTAATCGTGTTCTGCCCCTTGTTTACGAATCAGCAAACGAATAAGAGTCTTTGACTCGGTTTAATTATTTAATGAACAAATCAAAAACGAGTCAGAGACACTCTTTTATTAAATATCCGTAGAGCGCTTTGCTAACTCTACGGATAGAGTGGGTCCATATCCCCTGTATATCTAGGCTTACCATGAAAACCAACTGCATATCCACCTACAATTAAGTATTTAACACCTTTAGCGTTGAGTAATTGAATAAACTCTTTGAAGTCTGGTTGTAGGGTCATTTAATTCAGGATGTAATTGAATTCGTAAAAATTGGATGGCTTCAATTCGTTTTTCGTCTGAAAGACTTCGTAAATAATTTACACTTGGCTCTTCTGAATGTAAGCTGTGTATTTGAAGTTTTGTACGATCTAATCTAAATGAATCCATATACTAATATATCAAATTTTATGATGAAAAGCTAGTGGTCAGTAAACAGTGGATACTGGTCAGCAGACAGTTGTCAGTGGTCAGTAAAAAGGGCGGCTTCAGATATTTTATCCAATGTCGTTTAGTTAAGCATCTTTGATTGGCTGTTGTTGGAGTTTCTGCTTGAACATATGTGATGGTAGAGGAAGCGCACTTACGCAGATCACCAACAACAGCGGAAAAAGTGTGGAATATAGAGTATAAAGTATTAAGACCATAAAGAATAAATTACGAGACGCAAAAATCCTGTTCTCCTGAAATCCTTTAATCGTGTTCTGCCCCTTGTTTACGAATCAGCAAACGAATAAGAGTCTTTGACTCGGTTTAATTATTTAATGAACAAATCAAAAACGAGTCAGAGACACTCTTTTATTAAATATCCGTAGAGCGCTTTGCTAACTCTACGGATAGAGTGGTGCAGATAGAGGTTAGTTGTCAGTAGGCAGTGGTCAGAATTAGTAAAGCATACCAATAAGTCTAAACTATAAATTACGAGACGCAAAAATCCTGTTCTCCTGAAATCCTTTAATCGTGTTCTGCCCCTTGTTTATCGTGCTATCTCCTGAAACGTAATGACCTCAGGTGTGAAGCACACTATAAACACCAGTACAGCAAACCATCCCAATAATTTACGCTTCAGATCAAGCGGACGCTCATCAATTGAAGGCGGATGGTATACACCTAAGAAGCGACCGATCAGAAATGCATACAATAGCCAGCCATTATAACCGGTAACATCCGGAAAGATAAATTCAATAAGTAATTGAATGGTGAAAACTGCTACAGCAGCTAGAATGGCATTCATATAATTCTCATACATTCTTGAAAATACCAGGTATAAAAAGCCTAAATACAAGAGTACGAATTGAATTTTATCGAGCGCATCTGCAGTGAAGAAATTGATATCTGCCGGATTCTGTTGAAATAACCCAATACCTGCAAGTGTTACAAAGCCTGTAAAGAAGGTACCTGCAATTTTTTTGTGTGTACTATGACCAAACAAACCATATATAACATGACCGCCATCCAATTGTCCGACTGGAATTAAGTTCAATGCAGTAAAGAAGAGTGCCAGATATGCTGCAAACAAATAAGGGTAATGGAAGAACTCATATTGGTTCGGTATTTTATCTCCCTGATAGGAGAAAAGTTTTTTGAAAAACAGCATCAATAAATTGTCGCCAACTGTTAGAACAGAGAAGCTGGTTTCATATACGCGTTCAGGTTTAACAAGATCCGTTTCTGTTTTAATATGTTCAACATAATAAATCGAATCTTCTATGAATTTTTTATTTACATATGCATCACTCTGACTTTTCATATAATCGTATGTGTACACATGGTTCGCATAATCACCTTTAAATTGTTCATAATCGGGATGAATGCGGTAGATATATTCTTTTTCAGGAAGCGTTGCAAAACCATAGATCAATAAAAGGAATGCTGCTGCAAAGCCCGCTAATGGGCCTGCAATACCAATATCAAAGATGCTTGTACGGGATTGAATTTGTCCTTTCATCCGAATGAATGCTCCGAATGTGCCTATTGATGGGGTTCCCGGAAAATAAAATGGAATATAATATGGAAGCGAAACATCCAGGTTATATTTTTTAGCAAAGTAATAATGTCCAAATTCGTGAATGGTTAATACACCCAGAAATGTAATGGAGAAATTTAATCCACTCCAGATATAATCCCACATCGAATTAGCATATTCTCCTTTCCAGTCCGCACCTGCAAGCGTAGTCGTAGCAAAGGTTAGCAGAAATAAAAAGATATGTATGAGCAGTTGTTTGTATTTCTTAAGCATGTTTTAGCTGTTCAAGTAAATGGTGTTCTTCTGTTACATGCAGCGCATGAATGCCTGTTGCTAAAGCTCCTGCAATGTTATCGGCATTGTCGTCTAAAAAAACCGTTTCACTTGCCTTGAGTTCTTTCAGTTGTAAAACGGTTTCATAAATTTCAGTACTTGGTTTTATTAAGCCCAGATCGTAGGAGTACCATGTTGTTTCGAACAATTGTTCCAGCGCAGACACCTGAGTACATTCATACAAAATCCGGTTCACATCTTTAATATGAACAGGATTTGTGTTGCTTAATAAAAACAATCTGTAATCTGAAGCAAGTAATTTGATCCGGTCTATACGTTCTTGAGGAATGGGTAATAATAAGGTGTTCCAGGCATCGATAAGCTGCTGGTCGCTGGTGGTATCATTTACCTCAAGCAGCGAACGTAGTTTTTGCAGGAATGTGAAATTGCCAATGATTCCTTTTTCAAAATCAATAAATAGAGAAGTAGATTGATATCTGCGTTTGATCTCTTCAACAGGAAGGGAGCTAAGTGTTGCGAAAGCCTGAAATGTTTTTTCGAAATCGATCGGAATAATAACTGCTCCCAGATCGAAAATAATATTTTTAATGGATGTAAAATCGTTCATCTTATTCGTGTAAAATAATATAAAGGTACGATGTATTAAAGTAATAAAAGATACTTGGTAGTTCTTTTGTGTGCAGGATAAGTATGCCTTTTATTTATCCTTTATATGATTTTGCATGAAGCAATGGGTAATTATTGAATGCAGACTCATATAAAGCCATTTCAGTGCTTGTATGGTTCTATTTAAATTTTAGTTTTTCAATTAACTGATTGAAATAATCCGGAGACCAAATTTGAATGACTTTATCATCTTTAATAAAACGAATAACATCCTCTTTTATATGATCAAATGAAACAGCATTGATCTTTTCTTTAAGTAGGCCGATGACTTGTTCCGGAGTACTATTTTTCTCCTTCCAGTCTCCGGTATCTATAGCTCTCCGTAAAAAATGACGAACGTCTAAAGGAGTACCTTTTTTGATGTACCATTCCAGATCATACCAATCTCTTCCTTTTACCCTTTTTTTCCATTTTCTGAATAGAAGCGCATGCATTTTCCCTGCAAATAAACTTGGTTGTGTAAAACATTTCACATAAAAGGAGAATGGACGCAACAATAATTTTTCTTCCGTCTCAAAACCAAGCGGAGGTTTGCGATCCACTTCTATCTTAATTTTAATATTTCTGTTTGATTGTATGCCTAGCTGTTTAACAATATCTTCGAGCACTAATTCCTTCCATATCGTTTCTGATTTTAAAAAAGCGGACTCGACATTTGATTGCACTTTTTTATCTTTTTCTTTGATGCTAACAGTTATTCCAATCGCTTCAAATTCAGAAACAATTGAAGGGAAATAAGGTTCTAACGAAAAGTCCGGATTCGATTTGAGTAAAGAAAAATCCAGATCTTCTGAAAAACGATCCAGTCCGTAAAAAATACGTAATGCTGTGCCTCCATAAAAAGCTGCCTTTTCAAAAAAATCTGTTCTTGATAATCCAGCCAGGGTTATCTCCTGCATAATTTCACGCAAAGCAGATAACGTTTCGTCTTCGTTCTGTGGTTTGTATTCTGCTATCCATTCTTTAATCATAGTTCCTTTAATGTTTTAATGAGCATTTCAAGACTGTTTTTTTTAGGAGCATCATCTAACCACGAATGAATAATTGAAGTATCTAATTTTCGTAGCATGCTTTCATCCATCCGTTGATCTTCCAATAAGAAATCTTTTGTTTGACGTGTACTTCTTAAGGTAATTCCGGATGTAAGAATCACTTTATCACAAACAGCTTTTTCACGGGAAGCAATCAGCGCATATTGTTTAGGAGTAAGCTGTATAATTTCTATTCCAAAAGAATAATACGGAGAAGGAAGGTGTTGATACGTAAATCTTCCTTTTGGAGTGTTGTATTTTTTAGCAGTTTTCATTGTTATTGAAGTGATCTCATACACGCGTTCGGGTATGAACCCCCAATACGACAATGCAGCTTCCATTGATACATAGCTTGGTCCCCTTAAATGGTTGGCTATTAAAAATGGCATGGGGACAGGTAAATCTGTTTCGGGCCCTGGTACATAAAGCCCTCTTCTGATTGAAAGTAATTCTCCACTCTTTACTAATTCACTAATTTTATCATTGGGCCGCTTATAGTCCTTAAGTAGTTCCAGCATTAAATGCCTGGAAAAGGGAGCGTCTCCAAATCCTTTAGCTATTTTTTTTAGTTCCATGTTGAAATATTTACACATGAAAATCGGAATAAATCCGATTAAATGCAAATAATTAAACATTTAATGTTAGTATAAATTAATATAATCGGATTTATTCCGATTATCATATTATTTTAATTCATTCTTAAGAAACGACATACGTTCGTTTATGATAATTGCTTGAAGGGAAGGAAAATAGTAGATGGATAGAAAAGTAATAAAGATTTTTCGGACTATCTTAGAATGATTAAAAAATAAAATCCTTCTAAATCAATGACTTAGAAGGATTTATGTGGGCCCTGTTGGTATCGAACCAACGACCCCCTGATTATGAGTCAGATGCTCTAACCATCTGAGCTAAGAGCCCGAGAAAGGAATTAATTCCTTTCGAACTGCAATGTTACAGAAATGTGCTGAATTAAACAAATAAAGAACAGGATTTTAGGATTAACATGATAGACAAGATTTTTGAGTCTCATAAAGTTTTGCTTCAGGTTCTTCAGTGTAATTTCTTTTTTGAACATTCTTTTCTAGGAACTCCTTCTGTTTGACCATTCTATTTTGTTAAATGATTCTTTAAACTTCACTTTTGGAAGTTTAAAGAATCACCCAGTCTATCAGTAGAGTTAGCGAAGCACTCTACTGATGTTTAATAGAAGAGAGTCTTGACTCGTTTTTGATATGCTTGTCGAATGGTTGAATTGAGTCAAAGGCTTGTATTCAGTAGCTGAAGTGCTTTGCTAACTCTACAAATAGGAAGATAATGGAACGTTCCCTTCTCCTTTTAGGAGGAGGGCTGGGGATGAGGTCTGACTGTCAACTGACTACTTTTTCAATAAAAAACGCAGCATTCTTTTTACATGTGCAATGCGTGATTCCGGCTTGAAGGGTTTCTGGCTTGAACTCTCAATAATAGGATGCAATGTTTTTACCGCAATACAATTTACCCGTATCGCATTTAAACGAATAATGTCCAGCAAGGATGGTTTATATAAGAAGAACAGGTTTACATTGATCTCTGCACTTAATGTATAATTAAAACCCTTCATTAAGGAAACCAAACGATCCTTTGTTTCTTTATCGTTGGCTTCAATAATCAGCATCGTAGGTTTGTAGGTATTAAAATCGAAACCCGATAAAATTTCTTCTTCTGTACCTTCAACATCAATGGAGATGCAATCGATCTGTTTCTTGCCTACATACTCTTTTGCAACTTGATTTAGCGTAGAGGCAGGTACTCGTATCTCATTGCTATTGGTTGTGTCAAACCATTCAGTATTTGGTTTGACTCCTGAATATAAGCCTGTAGGTTCTGTTTGAAAAACAACTTCTTTTTGTTCTTCATTTTTAACAAGAGCTTTATTGATATTGATCGCATCGGGCCTATTCTTGATCAAAAAATCAAAGAAGATTGGGTTGGCTTCAATGGCAATTGTTTCCCATCCCTTTTTATATAAAGCATAGCTATTGCTGATGTGGTATCCGTCAAATGCGCCTATATCAATCAATATGCCCATTGTACGCTTTTTGAAAAAAGAATAGACAACATAATCTTCGCCATATTGGCTATACGAATTAAAATCACTCATTGCTTATAAAGTTATGATTGATGTCTATAATACCTCGAACATTCGGATGGTATTTAATTACATCGGTAGTTTCTTTTTCCAGAACATCCAGACAAATCAAATCCAGATAGTTGCCGCTTCCTGCATCTGAGTCGATATACAGACCAAAGGAATAGGTGCCGGCAACTAAAGGCAGTTTATGAAGTTCAAGCGTAGTTCTGAAAGAATTGGAAGAAGTACTGATTGCGTTTCTTAGATCTATGATGCCGATGCGTACACCTGCAGAATTGTACAACAGCAATGCAATACTTTTCAATAATATTTTTGATGCAAACTGCAGAGCTAAGGAAATCTTTACAGATTCATTCGAATAAATAAAGGTTGAATGTACCGCAAACTGTTCGATCAGAATAGAAGCATTGATCGAATGATTTGTTATGGCAGACTTTGTTTGACTCGTTTGGAGGTATTGTTTAATTGCTTCACTTGATTGCATCAATGGAGAAGAAATTCCATTTTCTAAAATAAATGCTTTTGAACAAAGTGATTCCAGCTGGCCCATATTATGACTGACAAATAAAATGGTTCTCCCATTTTTACTTACTTCATTCATTTTTCCCATACACTTTTTTTGAAAGTCGGCATCGCCAACTGCGAGTACTTCATCAATAATAAGTATGTCGGGTTCTAGATGTGCAGCAACTGCAAAGGCAAGTCGAAGCTGCATACCGCTGCTGTAGTGCTTCAGAGGAGTATCTAAGAAATTTTCCACACCACTGAATGCAGTGATCGCATCAAATTGTTTTGTGATCTCTGTTTTCTTTAGTCCCAATATGGAACCATTCAAATAAATATTTTCTCTGCCAGTTAATTCCGGATGAAATCCTGTACCGACTTCCAGCAAGCTTGCAATGCGTCCTCTGCAGGTTATTTTTCCTGTACTCGGGGGAGTGATCTTAGATAGTATTTTAAGTAAGGTTGATTTGCCTGCACCATTTTTTCCGATAATGCCAATACTTTCTCCCGGCATTACATTGAAGGAAACATTGCGCAATGCCCAAAAGTCTTCCTGCGTTTGATTTTTAGAGAATAGATGAGCAAGCGAATCCCGTATGCTAAGATACGGTTGCCGCTGGTGCTGAATGCTGAATTTTTTACCTATCGATTGAACTTCTAATATCGGCTGCATAGTTGTATAGGATTATGCGAGATCCGCAAAATAAGATTCTGTTTTTCTAAAATAATAAATACCCAAAACGAAGCATGCAAAAGCAAGACCTGTTCCAATCCCTACAAGCGTGTAATCAATAATTGCTGTTGCATCAAAGGCACTTCTAAAAATGTTTATCGCAACACTGATGGGATTAACAGATAATATAAATTTTATTGTTGGATTTGTTATGCTATCTATTTTGTATATAGTCGGGCTGCTATACAATGAAAATTGAACAAGGAATGGAATTACAAATCTGAAGTCCCGGTACTTAACATTTAAGGCAGAAAGAAAGCAGCCTGTTCCAATTGTTGTTATTAAGATAATGAATAAACTGAAGGGCAGAAAGATAATGAGTCTTGCGATATGTATTTCAACATGATAATAAAATAGCAGCAATACAAAAGGGATTAATGTCATGAAGAAATCAAAGACTGCTACAAGGATAGAAGAAAGCGGTATGATCAGTCGCGGAAAATATATTTTTTTTATAATGTTGGCATTGGTTACCATACTATTGCCTGCGGCCTGGATTCCATTTGAAAAAATGCCCCACAACATAAGTCCGGAATACACATAGATTGCATACGGTAAAGTGCTATCAGAGCCCGATTGTATCAATGTTCCAAACAGAAAGGTAAATACAAGCATCATGATGGTAGGCTGAAGTATAGCCCATGCCATGCCCAATGCAGTCTGTTTGTATTTTACTTTAATATCCCTCCAGGTGAAAAAATAAAATAACTCCCTATACGACCAAATCTCTTGGGCATTAATGGAGAACTTACTTACAGGTTTGATATCGAATTCCAATGCGTATAGTCTTTAAATTCAGGGTTTTTAATATTCGTCGCTGGGTTGAAAAATGAATAAGAGCATATACGGAGATTAAACGTATTCGGACAAATTTTTAGAGAATTTCTGAATAAATGTAGCAAGGATTGAATCAATGCTCAAATGTTTTTCTGCAAATGTACGGGCATTGTTTTTAATCTGAGTCTGATCGTTAGCCAGTATGCTGTTGATGCTTTCAAAGACAGCCGTTTTATTTTCAGCCTCACACATGTGTGCTAATGAATGGTCGGTTATCATTGAATACAAGGATGTGCCCGGTTCTGCAGTCACCAATGCTACAGCGCCAGCTGAAAGAATACTCATAAATTTTGAAGGCAATACTAAGTCGGCAGCCGACTTTTTCTGGATCACCATATGAATGTCTGCACAAGCCAGAAAGAAGGTGAGTTTGCTGTATTCCTGCAAGGGAAGGAAAAGTACATTCGTTACATTCTTTGCTGTCGCATATTCTATAAGACGGATCTTGGAGGCGCCTTCACCTGCAATCACAAAAAGTATATCCGGCTGCGCTTTAAATTCAGCCGCAACATCAATCAATAATTCTACACCTTGCTTTTCACCTAAATTACCGGAATATAAAATCACCTTAGAATCAAGCGGGATTCCAAGTTCTGTGCGCATAGATTCTGAAACTGGCAATGGTTTTATAATATCCGTTTCAGCCCAGTTTGCAAGCATGATGTATTTTGATTTGTCAATACCCTTGGCAAGGATACGATCTCTCATACCCTCACTAATGGAAGAAACATAATCGCATTTTTTTAGCCAGAAAAGTTCGATCTTTTCTAAGATACGTAAGGCTGTTTTGTTTTTAATTAAGCCCAGTTCTTTTGCAGCATCTACTTGCAGATCCTGTATATGGAATACCCACGTTGATTTGGGGTGGAATACTTTATACAACCAGGGCCAAAAACCAATGATCAATGGCGGATAAGGAGTGAATATAATGTCGTACTTTTTAAATAAAAACCGGATCCAATAAAAACTGGAGGATAAGAAAAAACTAAACTCGTGTATCATCCGGCTAGCACCAGTAACTTTTTTAGGTACATATAACGGACAACGGTATACGGATGCACCTGCAATCGTTTCTTTGAACCACCACTTGTTTTTGTAAGCCGCTTTTTTACTCCATTCAGGGTAGTAGGGCATTGCAGTAATCACATCAACGTTGTGATTTTTTTCGCCAGCCATGCGCCCATCTCGCCCGTATATTTGCCGATACCTGTTAGTTCAGGTGTATAGTTAATGCCGTGTATTAAAATATTCATTTACTCAAAGGTAGTTATAAAATTGATAGAGCAAATACGTTAAATAAATTGATTTTAAGTACTTATTTATTATTCTGTATGGGTTTAAAACCGTTTGCCAGATTGACTCCTCTTAATTGTATAGACGATAGGTCAAGGTAGCTGCATGGTATTTCATGATCAAAACAGCGTTCGTCCATAAGGGGGACATAGATTTTTTTATTTCCTACATATACATGGGTATAGGTAGCACCATTTGAATTTATTTTTTCAGGTAGTATGCTGTTTTTACTTAATGTACGACGTAATCCCCATGCTCCGAAACCGTAGTTGTTTCGTATTAATTTAAATAACAGTATTGAGCACACAAGTATGAAGAATAATTGTTTTTGTTTACTTGAATAGTTGTTGAAAAAATGAAATGCTGAATTGAAATACAACAGCGGACTGCAGCAAGCAATTAATATAAATATATGTCCGAATCTAAAATCCGGTGCAGTGAAAAACCAGAACACTACTCCGCACACAGAAGTTAATACAGTAATGTTTAGCAGACGTTTAGCAGGTATGATTTTTAAGATTTGTCCTATGAATAAAAGCATTGGCAATACTATGCTTCCAATAATAAGCAACTTTATGTATACCGTTAAAGCGTTCCACCAGATGGATACCCACTTCGTTAAAGGCATTTGTGAAACTTCGTAATAAAAGTCGTTGGGAGAGCGCGCCCATCCTACAATTTCAGTATTTGCTTGATGTACGATATGTGTTGGTACTTTCCAATCAAATGAGAATAGGTCAATTGCGGAGAATGGGTAGATTAGCCACCCTGTTAACAATACTGTATTTATAAGCCATGGGATACAAATTGCAAATGCGATAATGCTGATTCGTAAAACTTCCTTCCAATGTGCAGTGTAGGTAAATAAAATATATCCAGTGATCAAACAGATCGGTACACTAGAGAGCTTTGCCATGATGCAATACACGCTTAACAGAATTATGGGGATGAAGGTGTTGAATGTTATTGTTTTAGTTGAACGCTCGATCTCAATGATTCTAAGAAAAATAAATAATAAGAATACTGAAGAAGTATAATCCGGCGAAGGAGAAGAAATTTTAGTGCTTAATAAAATCAAAACATAAAAAAAGATTGCCTGAAAAATAAAATAGGTCGTTAAACCGTGCTGATTGAATGTATTAAAAAGATTTCGAATAAAGTATACCGTCAGTATTGAAAATAATACCAAATTGATGCAGAAAATTTCCTGACCGAAAACAGATTGAAGCGAAGTTAGTGCATACAAACTAAACACAATTGGGTTGAAGCCAAAGCGGTGATGTAGATTCGCTAGTCCAGGAACTGTCGGGTATTCTTCGATCCATTTAATGCATTGAATGTGGTAAAGTCCGGAGTCGAAAACGGCAGGTTCCTGACTAGCAAGATAAAAACCTACGACTACAAAAGGCGTAGCAAATAACAGAATATGACAATTTGAATGAATTGATTTTGCAGTTTTAATCAATTCATTTTTTATGTAGAAAGTGATCAGAGCTGCAGAAATGATGAAGCTGAGTGTGACAGTAAATGTTATTGGTATAAAGATGGAGATCAAACATGTTAATGTATTTATAATAACAAACCCGATTAATATTTTTTCAAAGATATTGCTTTTGAACGAGCCAATTTTTGTGGTAAAGAATCCAAAAGAAATAAAAAGAAATAAAGATATAAAGCTTGATAAAAATAATGCAATCATCGGTTCGTTGTTTTATAGTACGTTAGATTGATTTAAACGCATTGAATATTTTTTTGAACAGGATAGGCATATTCATCCGTTTGGTTATTTGCTTGATCTGTTTTTTCTCTTCATTCGTTAATGGGGCGATATCAATATAGTTGAGTAGATTTTTCGCGTTTTTGTAATCGTTTGAAGTATATGATTCTAGGAATCGTTTGAATAGATAATAATTTATAGCATCGCTTACCAACCTTTGATCGTTCGTATTTAATAATGTGTTTACTTTCTTTGATGATAATTCAAACGAAGATTCAAAGGCTTTTGTACTGTTGTGCAATGAATATGTCGAAGCAATTGTATGACACAATGAGTCCATCTCACGTTCAAAATTTAAAGCTGTTGCAATTGTTTTACTATTGGCATGCAATCTGAAATTGGCTAAAACTGCATCTGTTGTATAAATATTTTTTAGATCAATTTTAAATAAAATACGCATCCAAAGTTCTCGATCCATTACATAATTCAGCTTTTCATTTACAAATCCGATCTGATCAAGGAGTTGTTTACGGATGAATGTTTCCGGTTGATCAATACGTGCCCAGCCTATAGTTTTAGCAAGATTATCTTTGTATACATCTGTACCGGTAGAAAAAAAATCAATTCCGGTATCATCAAATATTCTGCTTCTGCCACAAAGCACGAGGCAATCTTTTTGCATGAATTGTTTGCCTACAAAATCAAGTGTGTTTGGTTCATAATAATCATCACTATTGAGCCAGTTGAAGACATCGCCTGTACTTAATCTTAAACCTTTATTTATAGCATGGCTTTGTCCGTGATCAGCTTCGCTTACCCAATGCGTTAAATGCTTGCTGTACTTTTTTATAATCTCTACAGTATTATCGGTGCTGCCTCCATCTATAATAAAATATTCAAGATTTGAATAGTTTTGAGATAAGACCGAATCAATTGTTTGTTCAATAAATTGGCCTTGATTGAAGGAAGGTGTTACGATGGAAATTTTAGGTAGCAAGATGTTGAATAGTTATTTCAATACAATATAAAAATAAACCGCAAAGTGCGCAAAGCAGATTTTCGAATGAATGATGAAATTTAAGCGTCATCGTACTTTATACTCAGTACTTCGTACTTTCTTCGTCTAGAAACTAGTAACTAGTAACTGGAAGCTAAAGAGAAACCCAATGTGTCTTGATGTTAACAAATTCATGCATGCCATATATGGAAAGTTCTCTGCCATAACCTGAGTTTTTAATTCCACCAAAAGGGATACGTGCATCGGAACGTACCATATCATTAATAAATACCGATCCGGATTCGATCTGATTGCATAATTGTTTTGCATGTTCAATATTGTTTGTCCATATGCTTGCGCTAAGACCGAAAGACGTTTCATTCGCGATCTCAATTGCTTCTTGTTCGCTTGAAACCCAGATGCATGTAAATACAGGTCCAAACAATTCTTCTTTGCGTGCAGGAGAATCAGCGGGTATATTTTCTAAAATAATCGGTGAAAAGAAATTGCTGTCAGAATCGTTGAATGGATGTGTGTAGTAGACGCTTGCACCCGCAGCAATTGTTTTATCAACTTGACTCTTCAATTGTTCTTTAAGGTCGGGACGGGCCATTGGTCCAAGATCCGTATCAGCCAATAAGGGGGGGCCTAATTTAAGAGAACTAAGAGCCATTGATAGCTGATGCATAAAACGATCATAGCAATCTGCATGAATAATAAAACGTTTTGCAGCTATGCAGCTTTGGCCGTTATTCACTAAACGACTTTTAATAGCTTGTTTTACACAGCTGCTTATATTCGCATCAGCCAAAACAATAAATGGATCGCTGCCGCCAAGTTCTAATACGCATTTTTTTAAATGGGTACCTGCTGTTTTTGCAATAGCTCTGCCGGCCTTCTCGCTTCCGGTAAAAGATACACCTTGTATGATAGGAGAAGAAATGAGGATTTCAATATCTTCAACGGAAGCAAATGCAGAAAGGAATGTGCCGGGTTTAAAGCCCGAACGTTCGAAAAGAGACTGCATAGCAGATGCGCAACCTTGCACATTTGGCGCATGTTTTAGGATTGCTATATTGCCTGCCAAAAGAGTTGGAATTGCAAATCTGAACACTTGCCAAAAAGGAAAATTCCAGGGCATGATACCCAGTATACATCCAATCGGTTCGTATTGAATATAGCTGTAGCTGTTTTGTTCATTCATCTTTAGATCAGCGCTGTGTTGGAGGAAAGACTCTGCCTGATCTACATACCAACGTACAAGACCGATGCATTTTTCTATTTCAGCGATACTTTCCAAAATCGGCTTCCCCATTTCATTGCTGATCAGTAGGGCTAACGCAGATTTTTCTTCTTCCATTAGATGACTCAGTCCATCAAAAAAATCTTTACGTTCTGATAGAGGTGTGTTTTTCCAATAAGAATAGGTTGATTGTGATAAGGCTAGTTTTGTTTTCAATTCTTCAGCTGTATCAAATGTGCCTTGGAATGTTATAGCGGAAGTATATGGATTGTGCGAAACGATCATTTTTATGCATTTTCTTGTATATAAATGTACTCATTTATAAAAGATATACTCTATAAATTAGTAAGCATATACCTTATGCGAATGATATTGAATAACATAGAAAAAGTCATATTGTATATTTTGTAAAAGAATCATACTAAAGAACAGTTGTTTAATGATATTTTTCATTTTGTCATTTTTTAACTTTTTTTAAATATGTCTAATAATCAACCTTAATTTTTACAATAATTATTAATATTTGTATTTTTTAGTTTTAAATTAAACCATATTTCTTATATAATGCATTAATAAATACTATTTATAGCAATATTTTAAGTTGTATAAAAACGGTATAAATGTAATTTTTTCAATAATTTCTTATGCGTTTTAAGTGTTTTTTACAAAAGAGGATAAAATTGTTTTATAGGATTAGTACAATTTGATGAGAATTGATAAGTTCGTATTATATAAGAATGAAAAGAGCATCTTTGAATACACTAAATAATTAACCAAAAGAAATGAGCCATGAAAAAAATTGAAGCTGTTATTCGTACTTCTAAATTTCTGGAATTGAAAGAATCCTTGAATAAAATGGGCATTCAATTTTTTACGTATTCAGATGTGAAGGGTGTTGGACATCAGGCAACAGAAAAGGCAGTGTATAGAGGAGTACAATATGATTTAGGATACATTGCCCGAACAAAGTTGGAAATTATTGTTAGTGAAAAAGTAGAAGAAGTCATTAAATGCATCGTTGATACCTGCAAAACCGGCGAACTCGGAGATGGTAAAATATTTGTTTCAAACATTGAAGAATGTGTACGTATCCGCACGGGCGAAAGAGGAGTGCCTGCCTTGCAATAACGGAAGCATAAGAAGAACCCCTTTTATCAATTTATACTTTTTGAATTAAACGAACTAAATATAAAATACTATGACAACAGCAGTATTAGATACAGTAGAGGCGGCAGCTACAATCATAGATACCATAAAAACGGTCAGTGCAATACCTGTAGATACATTGGTATCGGCAACTTTAGTAAATGCAACACAGGCACAGGTTGAGTCAATCAGTTTAACATCAAGTAATATTTGGATGATGATCTGTACCGCTTTGGTCTTCATCATGAATCTTGGTTTTGCCAGCGTTGAATCAGGTTTGGCCCGATCAAAAAATACAACAAATATTTTATTTAAAAATACCATTACACCTGCTATTGGCATCATTATATTTTCTTTATGGGGACTTAATTTAATGTATCCGGGAGCCAACTATGCTGAAAAAATATATGGCTTTGCAGGATTTGGACTTGAGGAACCATTGATAGATGGCAAGCTGGATCTATCGTATAACAGTGGCTACACCTATTGGACAAACTTTTTATTTCAGGCAATGTTTGCTGCAACTGCTGCAACAATTGTTTCCGGCGCTGTAGCGGAGCGTATTAAAATAACCAGTTATATGATCTTTACTTTTATCATTATAGGAGTAATTTATCCAATCGTTGGCATGTGGGGTTGGGGCGGTGGCTGGTTAAATGTAATCGGTGGAGACTTGCCATCATTCTATGATTTTGCAGGATCTACCATAGTGCATAGTGTAGGTGGCTGGGCGGCGTTGGCCGGGGTGATTGTACTTGGTCCACGTATTGGGAAATATGTTGATGGTAAAATTATTCCTATACCCGGGCACAGCATGCCGTTGGCTACAATCGGAGTATTTCTATTGTGGTTGGGCTGGTTTGGTTTCAATGGAGGCTCTGTATTATCGGCGGATCCTGCACGCACCTCATTGGTTTTGGCAACTACTTCTTTGTCCGCAGCGGCAGGTGCTATTGGCGCATTAATCACAGCCTATGTATATTTGAAAACACTTGATTTATCAATGATACTGAATGGTATTTTAGGCGGTTTGGTAGGTATTACTGCAGGAGCTGATTTAATGAGTCCGAACGAATCCATTCTTATCGGTTTGATCTCAGGTTCTGTGGTTGTATTTGCTGTGGTGTTTTTTGATAAAATTAAAGTCGATGATCCGGTAGGAGCTACTTCCGTGCATTTGGTATGTGGTATATTAGGCACCTTGTTTGTGGGAATATTAGGAGATAAAGGTTTTGGTGGTTCTGCAGAAGGCGCTGGTTTTTCTCAGTTGATAACACAGTTAATTGGAATTACTGCAGTTGCTGCTTTTGTATTTCCTGTATCCTATATTGTTTTTACAATTATCTCTAAAACGGTGGGATTAAGAGTTTCTGCAAAAGAAGAAATTGAAGGCCTGGATATTGCTGAACATGGAATGAAAGCCTATAACATTGATATGGATAAAGAATATTAATATAATTCATTATAATAATGCAAAATTGAAACTATGTTGTACGTTTTGCATTATTATTTTCAAATATCCTATGTAAATACAGTAGTAATTTTAGTATCTTTCATCGTTGAATAATAAAACCTGAAAGTTTGTTTTTTTCAAATGAACAGTATGTTTACATCTACTACGACTATGTTTCAATCATTATTTATTAGGTCCATTTTTTTAATCTTAAGTATTCTAGCTATTGATGTAGCTGCACAGGCGCAAAAAAAGCTGTATAAAGGACAATATCATGGAGGAGGAAGAAGAACTTCAAATATTTCCTTAAGAAATATTACAAAAAACGAATTGCTTACATTATGTGTAACGGGCGGTTTGGCAACTTACAACGGTGATTTATCCGGTACATTTAGCGGGCATTCTTTCACACCTCAAATGGGTTTGGGAGCCATATTACGTACCCAGTATTTAGGAAAACGTTTAAACCTGAGAGCGGATATACGTGGTTTCAGATTACACTCAAATGATATTTATAAAGATAGAAATTTAGATTTCAGATCTACCAATTGGGAATTCTTAGCTTTAGGGCAGGTTGATCTTTTCCCCTATGAAAAACTGATGCGCAGAAGAACAAAAATTAATCCATATGTTTATGCAGGTATAGGTTTAATGACTTTTGATCCCTGGGGACAAATGTCAAATGGTAAATGGCATCAATTGCGTCCTTTGGAAACAGAGCATGTTAAATACGGCAATGTAACTTTTGTGTATACGGTAGGACTGGGTTTTAAATACAGTCACAGCTATCGCTGGAATTTTATGTTCGAAGCAGGATATCGCTTTACAACAACCGATTATATTGATGATGTAAATGGTCCATATTATCCTGCAGGAAATTCTTTTGATAATTCAATATCAAGGATGATGTCAAATAAATCAACTCAACCCAATCCCACTACAGTTAAAACAGGTAGGGGTAGTGGAAAATATAATGATGGGTATGTTATCGTCTCTGTAGGAATGACCTATACGTTTACAAAACACCATACTCGTAGAACATCTAGAGGAGGAAACTTGCTACGGAAATAAGAATCTCTGATATAATAATATGAATAAAGTTATATTTTATAATTGAAATATGTCTAATAGAGATATTATGTATAAAATATGTACAAATAAACGAACTGAAATTTGTAATAATTAACTTGAATTCTTATTTTTAAGAGGTATATTAAATTAACATCATGAGATTGCGCAATCTTTCAGTAATTCTAATAGTTTTAAGTCTTTTATTGTCATTTATTACGAATGCGCAAACAAGACGAATCTATAAAGGTCAATATCATAAAGGCAAAGCACAACCAGGCATTAGTCTGAAAAAGATTTCTAAAAATGAATTGATAAGTATCTTTGGAACTATTGGATACGCTACGTATTATGGAGATTTATGCGAAGGTATTGATTGCTTTAAATTCAGACCTCAAATAGGCGCAAGTGCATTGTTAAGAACAAATTATTTAAAGAAACGTCTGAGTTTAAGAGCAGATGTTCGTTTTTTTAGATTGTATTCCGATGACTACTACAAATATCGAAATTTAAATTTCAGATCTTCAAACTGGGAATTTATTGCTTCCGGACAATTTGATTTTTTTCCCTATGAAAAAATGATGCGTAGACGTCCAAAGATCAATCCATATATTTATGCAGGTGTGGGCTTAATGACCTATGATCCATGGGGACAGATGGGAAATGGTAAATGGCATCAATTGCGTCCTTTGGAAACAGAACACACCAAATACGGAAATATAGCTTTCTTATATACGGCTGGTTTTGGCTTAAAATTCAGATACACATACAAATGGAGTTTTATGGTTGAGGGCGGATACCGCTACACAACCACAGATCATATTGACGACGTTAGTAAAGCAAAATATGATCCTGCGAGTTCATTCGACAATACCATTTCTGCGGCCATGTCGAATAAATCAACAAATTTCCCTTATAACGGTTCGGATGCAAATACACCTCAGGATTATAGAGGGAATCCGAAAAATAATGACGGATACTTCATTTTTTCAGCAGGTATAGTATATACATTCACGAAAAATCACAAGCCTAAATTCCATAACGATAAAACGTTATTACGTAAAAACTAATACCTTCGGGTTGATTATCCTATAAACAAAAAGCCATACTTAATAATTAAGGTATGGCTTTTTGTTGTATAGGGCTGTGTCATCTTAAATAAATTGACACCAAATATTCTACATTCATTATGTCTGCGGTGAATGACAAGACCTGGATTGAAAAGAAAAAACTAACTGCCTATTAAACAAAAAATAAAACACTTTTTAGGACTGAAATTAATCTTATAAATCTGTGAGTTATTATTATGAGATTCAATTGGTAGCCTCACGTAAATCTCCGGTTGATAAGATCTTATTGAAGGAGATGTTAGATAGAAGTAGCTAAAGATCAACTAAGATTTTAAAAGTCATAATACTTATTGAATAAAGCAGTTTTAAAACTGAATCCAATAATCTTATCTGTATCCTTTGCATCTGCTGTTTTTTGAGAACGCAACGTAAAGGATGCTTCAAGACGCATATTCACTTTGGGGTTGATGATGTATGCAGCAGTGAAGGTGTTGTAAAAGAGAGTAGTTTTATATCCTTGCAGAATTTTTTGATGGCCATTTGTATAATAATTGCTTGGATATTGACTGATGTCTGCAAAAATGTTATGTCCAAAGTTTGTTGCAGCAGTTTGATCTGCTCCATAGGTACAATAAACCAATCGATTTGAAATAGACCATCTTTTTTTATTGTAATCAATGATTCCAATGTATTCAATAAAGTTGGCATTTTGTGGGTGTGCCAAGGATTGATCGTAATGCGAATAATTCTGCAGCGATAAACGATGTGAATAGGTGTATGGCATTACATAATTCATCTCACCTTGTACAGCAAGACCTTTGATTTTGGCAATATTAAAATAACGTCCCCCTAATTGAAAGCCATATTTTTGAGGATATGCTGAGTTCGGTTTCTTTAATTCATCGAATTTCATATCATCTAAAATGAATTGCCCGTATGCATACATATTATGTAGGATCTGGTATTTTACATTTATACCCATCAGCGCATTGTCGGCAGACCCGTTGTAAGCTTCAGTTGGTCTTAGAAAAATTACAGGGTTTAGATAAGACCAGTCAAAACCTCTTACTCCATTAGAATCTGCAGCTTGCCATATAATGGATTCAAAAAAGCCTAACTCAAAAGATCGATTAATCTTCCAGCTTAAGTAGTGGGTAGTGGAATATTTTTTCGGGTAGCCTTTCCCCAGCACCGTTGATGCTTCTGCACGAACATCCTGGAATTGTTCATACATGACCATGTATTTAATATGCCAAAACGAAGTTTGTATTTTAAAGAATGGATTATTGGTTGAATTGTCTGAGCGTAATAAAGAACGATACCCATTTCCGATAAAATTTTTATCCTGACCAAATTGGACCGTTACATATCTGTTGGGCGCATAACACACATACCCAAAAGGAATACTGAAATCCTGTCCTCCATTTCCTTTAAAACTTTTGGTTAGTCCTTGTCCGGGTACAACTAAATTAGAATCTATAAATGTATTGATGTAATCGGGAAAGCTCGCCTGGTTTTCGTAAAAGCCGGTGTAGAAGGAAAACTTATCTCCAAAATCACCATACACTAAAAAGCCTCGGGTATTTCTGTAATACTGTTGCTTCTTACCTGGGTCGTATTGAAGTTCAAAATCAAATAATGGAGTGGCTCTGATTGATACGATGCCTGAATCAATTGGTATCAAATAATTATTTACAAAGTTATCAGCAACTTTTGTAAAAAAGTTTTTTCGCTGAATAGAATATTTTATTCCATTTCGTAAACTATCTTGATTATATAACCCCTTTGTTTCTTTTATAAAATATGGCTGAATAGATGTGTGTAGATCGTTGTCTTTAGAATGGATAGAAGCTTCTTCACTTAGTAAATATTGACGCTCTAACGGGCTAAATCTGCTTTGTCCTAGGGCAGCTGTATGAAATGCAGCTATAAAAATAATACATCCAAGTTTAAAACGCATTTTTATCGCCTTTAAGCATTGTATAAACAGTCATGAAAATAATCTGAATGTCCAGTAAGAAGGTCCAGTTTTCGATGTACCATAAGTCATATCGAACACGTTTCATCATGTACCTGGGTTGAGTTGTAGCACCTCTGAATCCATTGACTTGTGCCCAGCCAGTGATGCCTGGTTTGATTAAATGGCGCACCATGAATTTATCAATGATTGCAGAATAGTCTTTTGTATGTTTTAACATATGCGGACGTGGACCAACAACAGACATGTTTCCGATAAGCACATTGACAAATTGCGGTAGTTCATCGAGGTTTGATTTCCTTAAAAATTTACCGATCAATGTTATACGGGTATCATTTTTAATTGCCTGAACATTGTCCGAGTCTTTGTTCACAGACATACTTCTGAATTTGTAACAATCAAATTCTTCATTGTTTCGACCACTTCTTTTTTGAATGAAGAGTATTGGTCCTGGAGAACTTAGCTTAATCGCAATTGCAAGTAAAGGGAACAACCAGCTGCATATAAATATTAAAACGAATAGAGAAAAAACAACATCAAACAATCGTTTTAACATCCGACTGAATAAATTCTCCAGAGGCTCTTTTCGAATATTTAAAACAGGGACATGATCATAAAATTCCAAATCAACTTTTTTATTTAAAAAGCCTCTAAAGTCAGGAACCAGATGGATACGGATGAGGTGGTTGTCTCCATATTCAATGATTGATCGGATCTTTTTGGAAGAAGTAAATGGAAGCGTACAGAAAATCTCATCAATTTTCATTTTAGATTCACAAATCTCTTTTAACGCATCAACATTTCCCAGAACCAGTTCTTTATGTTTTACATGGCTGATTGCATCGTCTAAGAAGCCCATGAAACGATATCCGGAATTGTCTTTAGAAATTACGTATCTCATTACCTGTAATCCTACAGGACCGGCTCCGATAATAAGTACATTTCTAAAATTAGATCCGGATTTTCGGTACCAGTTCAGAAGCATTATGAAAAATATTCTCCATACGAATATACTTACGCCTATTAATAAATAGGTTATTAAAATCATTTGTCTGGAGTAATAAGAATCTTTTAATGCTCCGATAAATGTAAAAATGATTAAAACATGAAGAGATACGATCTTGATAATATTCCATACAACCAATTCGAGCTTACGTCTTCTGGCTGTGGAATAAACATATATATTGAAAATGAATGCTAGAATGAACCAGGCCATATTGAAAATTATGTGCAAGGTTATGTAATGATCTTTAATTTGACCGAATGGGGGAGTTTGGTCAGAAATTAAATAGGCAGTAAAAAACGCAACATTTATTAATGATACATCTCCTAGAAATTGGATTAACCATAAAAACTTGCTGTATTTTGAATTCATATTTTAATATAATAGAAAGTGAAATTACAAAAAGAGAATTACACTTTCTGAATCGGTAGCACTTATTTTTGAATAATGAGCCTTTTTGCTTCTTTGTAGTTGTCTTTTGAAAGAATGATCACATACAATCCATTTTGCAAGGCATCTATTGAAATGGGTTCTGTACCTTCTATCTTTTTTTCTAAAAGTAAAAGTCCGCTTAAGTCATAAATCGCTATATATTCGGGTTCGCCGGTGAAATGTAACTGTGATTTAGCCGGATTTGGATAAAAAGTAAATTGATTATGCTGGGCTAACGGATCGCTTGTTCCGGTAATGATTTCATTGTCACTGAAAACCGGACGAATCATAAGAGAACCGGGTACAGGAGATATAACTTTAAAGTTATCCCAGACATCGTTGCTATTGCAGAAGTATACTTGGTCGAGATGATCGTTATTTTTATCGAAGCCTAAAAAAAGCGCATCGCTGAACTTCTGGTAATATCCAAAATAATATGTTTTACCAGAATCCAACGGGAGGGGTGTTGTTAATTCATATCGAACAAAACCATTTATATCTGTACTGTATTGTATAGCGATTTGCTGCTCACAAAGGGGGGGGGCTGCTGTATGAGCTGCTGTATCCAGCTCCCAGACACTCATCGTAAGTGCAAAATTAGTTAGGTTCGGACCATTATTTCTTATGAAGCAAAAATCAATATGGGTTAGTTGATCTGCTTTTAATATCTTATATCCATTTGCTATTTTGGTGCCGCCTGCATTTGCACTTACGAATGCCCATTCGGGGGTATTGTCATCATAGGCATACGAATCATGAAAATACGTTTCAATGGATGTGAAATTATTGAAGGTCATGTCAATGGCGCCAAGTGTATCTAAGGGTTGGAATGAAAACTCTTCCTTTAAGACATATGCTGAATCCATTAAGTTGCCAACTATTGTATCTGTGAATGTTTGAGTGAATACATTATTTGATGCAAAAAACGGATCGATATTATACTTGATTTTATCGTTGCCTCTGTTATCTCTCACAAGGTATTGTCTTTTTATTGCAAAAGCATGAAGGAGATCGATGGGGTAAATGTTTAAGCTATCTCTTATTTTCATAAATGCCTGTGCTGTTTCACTGGTTATAGTAGCAACAGGCAGATCCTTGATGTGTTTATAAGGTACCGATGTATAGTTTTTTAATGCACTTCTGTTGGTTGTAATTATAGAAACATCCTTAAGTTTAGGCTCGTTAGCCGTGAGTCTGTTTTTATTAATGTATATGTAATCGACATTCCATACGGCAAATCTTCCATTTAAGACACCATACGAACGGAATCGATAACGGAAACCTTTATGGAGATAAGAGGAATTTGTTATAGGTATTATGGCAAAATCAAAGGTGTCCTTTGTCTGAGTACCTCCCTTTTGGGTCCAGACTTTAACCCAAGTGCCTGAAGCATTCAGAAATTCCAGATATAAAAATTCATTCGATTGAGGGCTCTCTCCTAAGCTTCTTGATTGCCAGTAAAAACTCATGTAGATACTGTCATTAATAGTATAACCCGACAAATTAAATGGTAAGGAAGTTAAATTGTCAGCATAGCCTTTAGTTGTTGTTGTAGAATAAGGAATGCCTTTATAATTCACACCATCAAAAGTTGCAACTCCATTATTGACCATATTAACAGCCATATCGTTATTTATAAAAACACCACCTTGATTATCCAGAAAAACCAATGTATCAGGCATTGTGCTGTATCCTTGTTTACCCAAGCGAAGCCAATTAAAATAATGGATTCTTTCTGCAGCTACTGTAGCAGGTGTTTGTAAATTATGATCATTAAATAACTGAAACGTGTATTTGTTAATTACCTTAACAAATTTTTTCCCTGTTAACAGGTCACTGACAGGTATGTTCGAAGTTGATATATTGTATACGCGAATACTATCTTTATCTTTTAATCCATGCAGTTTTAAATGCGTAACCCTATATACTAAGTCAGTTGCTGTCTGCAGTGTGTCAACAGATATAGAATCGATAGGTAAACCATATCCTGTAAAATCTTCTATAAACGGAATTTTTAACGTGTCTTGTTGAGTTACTGTTGTTGTACGCAATTGCACACCTGATCTTGTATCTCCAACCGAATATTGAGTCAGTGGAGCCAAGCCCATCTGCTGTGCATGCGATAAAAATGCAGTCAGTAATAAAACAGGTATAACAAAAAAAAGTCCCTTATAGCTCATTGATAAAATTAAAATATTGATTGATACGTATTAATAGTTATGGTTTGACAGTATCCGGACCGCCAACATACCATAGGTCTATCATATCACCAGAACGAAGTTTTTGCCCTGTTTGGTATGCCGGTTTCTGTTTAGTTACCGTATTTTCCGCTTCTTTAGAGGATGGATCTATGATCATTAAACCTTCTACCAGACCCATACTTTTAATCATTGCTTTGGCTTCATCCAAAGACATTCCAACTAAATTGGGAACATCAACTTCTGTATCACCTCTTCCGGAGCCTACTAACAGATCAATTTTAGAGCCTTTAGGTATCGGAGAACCTGCTTTTATAGGTGAGCCATTATACGACTGACCTAACACAAAATTATTTGGATTGGGTGTAGTAGAAATATGTCCAACAACTAGGCCTAAACTTTTCAATTGCATTTCAGCACCTCTTTGTGAATTGTCTAATAGATCCGGCATTTTAATGCTAGGAGGATTAAGCGATGAAATGCTTAGGTAGATTCTTCTGTTTTCTTTTACTTCACTGCCTGCAAGTGGATGCTGCGTTAAAACAGTAAATGCCTTAATGCCTGGTTTAAAAGTGGAGTCACTGATTTCGTAACGCAAACCTTTATCGTGTAATATTTTTTTAGTTTGCTCAATGGTTAAGCCCTCTAATTTAGGCACCGTAATATATTCACCGTGTTTTGTTACGGATGGTAGATATGCATAAAAGAATATGAGTATAAGCACAACGAATATACTTACGATGATTGCTAAATGAATCAATACATCTTTAAATGAATCTGCTTTAAATAATTTCATATTAAATGCTTGCTAATTTTTTCTTTTCTCTTTGAATACCAAAGTTCAATATATTGTCGATGAAGTCGTACGGCTTGTATCCGTTGATTGCTGTCTGATGGAAGATACACGTTGCAGGTGTCATGCCCGGCAAGGAGTTCACTTCAATGATAATTGTTTCAGAAGTATTGTCTTCAAATACACGAACGAATGCATCAATACGTGCATAGCCTTGAATGTTCAGAATCTTTGCAACTTTCTTTAGTGTACTTCGAACTTCAGAAGCTACTTTTTCATAGTCGGCCTTGTTGCTAGTGTAGCGTGCAGGAGTGATGTTTTGTCCTTCACCGGCTAAGAATTTTTCTTCCAGAGATAATACGTCTCCATTTGCTAATGCTTCGGATGGTTCAAATATTTCATATTCAACTTCACCTGCTCCATTAAAGCGCGTCATTAAACCTCCTGTTACTTCAAGGAAATGTTTCGCTTTGCCTTGAGATACGAGATCTTCAATTAAGAAATAATTCTTTTGAGGAAATTCTTCTTTATATTTTAATTGTAATATTTCAGAACTTTTAGATCCTTGAATTTCTTCTTCCCCAAACATTAAACGAATGTACGCGCGTAGTTCGTCTCTGGTTTTGATTTTCTTAACCGCAGAGCTGCAGCCATCGTCCGATGGTTTAGCAATGATCGGATATACAAAGCCAGATTCGATCTCGGTTAATAATTTTTCACCAAGTTCATTCCATTCCTTTTGGTAAACCATGCGGTGGTTTGCAACTGAAATGCCATTCTCTCTTAGGATTCTGTTCGTCTCAAATTTATTGATTGTGATCTGAGAACTTTCGATACCTGAACCATTGTATGGCAAATGGAACTGTTCTAAATATTTTTGCATGCTGCCATCTTCGCCCGGACGGCCATGCAAGGCAATGAATACGCCATCAACCATATCTGAAAGTTCTTTGTAGGAAATTTCTTTTGGATCTCTGATCGCATTGCTTACATATCTGTTTGTGATCGCTTCAGTCTCTTTTGCTATCTGAACTAAGATAGGGTGGTGGCCTTTGAAGTCAATAACTTTTTCGCGAATGTCGTCTGCGTTATCTTTCAACAGAATATTGATAGGCAGAACGAATAAACGATGCTGCTCATCACTGCCTGTTAAGAATACAGGTATTGGCGCATACTTTGTGCTGGAAGATAGTTTTTCAAAAATGTTTCTGCCGCTTTCAACAGAGATGTGTCTTTCTGAAGAGTACCCCCCCATTACAACTGCAATGCGTATTTTTTCTTTTGAAGAATTTTTTTGTTCTGCAATTGCAAGATCCAGAGATTGGAGCAATTGTTTATTCTTTAAGCTGCGTTTTCCTTCTTTGATTCGTTCCTGTAACGAAGTACGGATAATATAAGTCAGGAATTGAGAAGGGTTTAAACCGATCTCAGCAGCCTGATGGAAGAAGAAAGAAGAAGGCATCATACCCGATGTTGTATTCGGGTCATTTAATATTACTTCACCTTCTGCTGAAATAAATCCATCAATACGTGCATATACATTGAACTGCAATGCGCTATATAAACGGCAGCATTCGCTGCGAATTAATTCTACCTGTTGTGCAGGAATGTCGATCGGTGTAACCTTTCGCGACATGCCCGGTAAATATTTCGATCTGTAATCAAAGAAGTCATTGCCTTTAACAATACCTGTTGGTGGCAATGCTACTGGTTTACCTTGCTCATCCTGAATAACAATACAAGAGAATTCTGCTCCTGCAATAAATGATTCTATGATGATCTCTTCTTCGTTATCCAGACTTTCAAGTAAGATACGATCTGTTGTTTTTAGTTTCGTATCTAAATGCTGAAGCAATTCTTCCGGATGATAAAATAGTTTACCATTAAGAACATCGTTAACCGGCATACCAATGCCTTCACGAATATCCGTAAGAGTAGCTACCCATTTTACTTTTTCTGAAGAAGATTTTTTATTCCATTCTTCAGCAGTGATTTCCTGTAAGAAAAAACTTCTGTTTAATGCAAGGCGCAACTTATCGGGGTTGCGTTCACTTACTACAGAAATTCCGATGGATGAACCTTGTGATGGTGCTTTTACTACAAATGGAAAACCAACTGCAGCTTCAAATGTTTTTAACAGATCGGCAGGATCTGCGCCCGTTAACCAATCTGATTTTTGATATATCGTATATTTTGGTCCTTTAAAATTTGCCTGCGCAAGGAGCTTTTTTTGTATATGCTTATTGATCCCTATGGAAGAGGGAAGTATTCCTGAGCCTGAATAGGGGATGTTGTTCCAATCCAGTATGCCTTGTATTGCACCGTCTTCGCCATAGGGGCCATGAAGTGCTAGAAATGCAAAGTCTATTAATTCTTTTAAGTCAGCAGGTTCAATTTTTTTACCTACTTTTTGAATGATGGTCTCACGTTCTTCTTTGGAAAGATTTCCTAAAGACTCAATGTAAACCTGGAAACCATGTTCGCTGTTTGGTAAAAAATCAAACGGAGGATAAAAATCACGGATGGTACCTTTGTAGATGTATTGCCAATCCAATAAAATAAATTGACCGAGACTGTCTATGAAGATAGGGACTGTTGTGAAAATGTTTTTATTTAAATTATCGTAAACAGTTCTTCCGCCGGCAAATGATATCTCTCTTTCTCTTGATTGTCCACCAAAGATGATTCCTATTCTCATGAATATGTAAACTTCTGTGAGTTAAAAATAATTTAAATGTCTTTATACGTTGATCGCATGTACACCTCTGATCTCAGGTACGGCTTTGCGGATCGATTCTTCCACGCCCGCTTTTAACGTCATTGCAGACATTGGACATGTACCGCAAGCTCCAAGCAATTCAAGCTTTACAATCATGTCGTCTGTAATTTCTACAATACGAACATCTCCGCCATCAGTAATCATATACGGACGGATGCTTTCAAGAGCTTCTTCAACTCGTTGATGCAATTCAGTGTTTTCAGTTGTTAGGCTCACGGTTTATACTTTAATTTCTACTTTTTTTGTTTCTGCTAATGATGCATTGCGGATAGCAACCTGTTGTGCAAGATTTTCTGCCAATTGTTTGAATGCTTCTGCACTGATGCTATCCTGATTAATGATTGCAGGCTTACCTGCATCGCCGCTTTCACGGATGCTTTGAATTAACGGAATCTGACCCAATAAGGGTACATCAAATTTCTCCGCTAATTTTTTACCTCCGTCTTGACCAAAGATATAATATTTATTGTTCGGAAGTTCTGCAGGTGTGAACCAGGCCATATTCTCAACAATTCCTAAGATAGGAACATTTACCTGTGGCTGACGGAACATCTGCAACCCTCTTTGTGCATCTGCGATAGCAACTTTCTGCGGAGTTGTAATCACAATGGCACCAGTAACAGGAACGGTTTGTACCAATGTTAAATGGATATCACTAGTGCCCGGAGGCATATCAAACAATAAATAATCAAGCTCGCCCCAATCACAGTCGCTGATGAACTGACGCAAGGCTGAACTTGCCATTGGGCCTCTCCACACTACAGCACTTTCTGCAGGCGATAGAAAACCAATGGAGATAATTTTAACACCGTATTGTTCGATCGGGATGATCGTAGGTTTGCCGTTCTCGTTTTCGATTACATTCGGACGAACATCTTCTACATCAAACATGGTAGGCATCGATGGTCCGGAGATATCAGCATCGATGATACCAACACGTGCTCCTGATTTTGCAAGGGCTACAGCCAGATTGGCTGTTACTGTTGATTTGCCTACACCACCTTTACCGGATGAGACAGCAATGATGTTTTTGACGCCGGGCAATACCGGGCCGCTATTGAAACGACCGGTTGTTACATCAGCTGTCATGTTTACAGTAACAATAGCATCAGCAGACACCAATGTATGTATTGCTTCCGTACAGGAATTTCGGATCAATTCTTTAAGCGGACAAGCAGGTGTTGTTAATACAACCGTGAAGGAGATGTTGTTTCCTTCAATCACGATATCACGAATCATGTTCAGCGTAACCAGATCCTGTTTCAAATCAGGTTCGGGTACGGTTTTTAATGCTGCTAAAACGTGTTCTTGAGTAATGGACATTTTATTCTATACTATTTGGTGCAATTTAATGAATTTAGAGGCTATATACTAGCTTATCCGCTTGTAAATCGGACGTAAGAAGCAGGGTATTTTATCTTGAAATAAGCCTGATTTTAACACCATCGAACGCATACAAGTTCATTTGTCACAAGCGTTTCAGAAAATCAGACTTCAAACGGATTGAAATCTCAGCGTAAAATGTGTATAACTAAGTTTATAAGCTTTCTTTTTGAGTTCATAACAGGTGGGGTACATTGTGGTAATAAAAGGGAAGGCGTTTCGGTTATCTGCATTTTATAGAAGACCTTTGTAAACTGCCCATATACAAACGTACAACTACTTCGTTTGAGGAACTCGTTTGAAAGATGCGATGTTTACTGGGCTTAACGGAAATAGTATAAGAAAACGTGCGCTTAAATAAAGAAACCATAGATCAAATTCAGCAAGCCATCGATGTTGTCGAGGTGATTGGTGATTTTGTGACCTTAAAGCGTAAAGGACACTACTATTCAGGCTGTTGTCCATTTCATAGCGAAAAAACACCTTCTTTCACCGTAACGCCAGCCAAAGGGATCTATAAATGCTTCGGTTGTGGAAAAGGTGGCGATGCCATTCAGTTCATTATGGAACATGAAGGTGCTACCTATGTGGAAGCTATGGCCTATATGGCTAAAAAGTACAACATCGAAATCAAGGAAGAAGAACTTACTCAGGAACAGAATTTTGAGCAAAGTGAAAAAGATTCCATGCTTGTTGTAACCAACTATGCAAGCCAATATTATACCGATCAATTATGGAATTCAGAAGATGGTAAATCCATCGGTTTAAGTTATTTCAAAGAGCGTGGTTTCAGAGATGAAACGATTAAAAAATTTGAATTGGGTTATAGCCACGATCAATGGGATGCGTTTACAAAATCTGCAATCGAAAAAGGCTATAAGACTGAATTCCTAACAAAGACGGGTCTTACAATTGAGCGTGATAACGCAAACGATAGCGGTGACAGGAAATTTTTCGATCGTTTTCGCGGTCGTGTCATGTTTCCGATTCACAACGTTGCCGGAAGAGTAACAGCTTTTGGTGCACGTATTTTAAAAACGGATAAAACACAAGCCAAATATCTCAATTCCATAGAGTCTGTAATTTACCATAAGAGTAAAATTTTATATGGTTTATTTCAGGCGAAACAAGCGATTCGCAAAGAAGAAGAATGCTTGTTGGTAGAAGGGTATACCGACGTTGTATCCCTGCATCAATCGGGTGTAGAGAATGTGGTTGCTTCAAGCGGTACTTCTCTTACTGAAGATCAGATTAAACTGATCAAGCGGTATACACCTAACATTACCATTCTATATGATGGTGACTCCGCAGGTATTAAAGCAGCTTTGCGTGGAGTAGATCTGATCTTACAGCAGGATATGAATGTATCTATTGTGGTATTTCCTGAAGGGGAAGATCCGGATAGCTATGTTCAAAAAATTGGACCCACAGCATTTAAGGAATATATAAAATCGACGAAACGGGATTTTATATCTTTCAAAACGTCGATCAGTTTGAAAGAGGTTGGCAACGACCCGATCAAACGTGCAGAGGTAATTAAAGATATTGTCGAGAGTATTTCTAAGGTTCCCGATGCAATCAAACGTTCTGTATTCTTTAGAGAATGTAGCAAATTACTTGAGATCGATGAGCAGATCCTGATTTCGGAATACAATAAAAAGGCGTTACAAAAAGGGCAGCAGGAAGCGAAAAAACAGATCAGCGAACGTGAAGCATTTGCAGCCTTGCCCGAGCTTCCGGAGATTGAATTGCCGGATGATATCGTTAGGCTGAGTCTGGAAGAAGAGTCTCTTAAAATGCATGAGCGCGAGATGATGCGTTATCTATTAAACTTTGCTTCCTCAACAATGGAGCAGGAGATGCCTTTGTCCGACTATCTGATCCATGAATTACAAGATGTTGAATTTAAGAATGCAGCATACGATTATATTATCAAACATATTATTCAGGTAAGATTGCGGGGCGAGCAGGTATTACATACCTATTTTATTCAGCAAGACCAGCCTGAATATGTGCGCGATGCCGCGATTGATCTATTGTCTACCAAATTTCACATAAGCGAAAACTGGGAGAAATTCCAGATTATTGTACCCAAAGAAATTGAGGTACTAAACTCTGTAGTCCCCAAGACCGTATTAAGGCTGAAGAGGGTTGTGCTAAAGTGTATGATCCGGGACAATATGAAAGAGATTGACCGGATTCAAAAGGAAGGAAGCGTAGATGATCTGATGCATCTGCTTCAGGTGGCCATGCAACTCAAGGTGATCTCTAAAGATATCGATAAGACACTTGGTATTGTAGTTGGCTAATTGTAATTTGAAAGTTAAACCGAAAAGAGATTTGAATATAGCTGTAAATACCCGTCTGTTATTGGAAGACCGCCTCGAAGGGATCGGCTGGTTTACCTATGAAACACTCAAACGGATGACCGAACAGCATCCGGAACATACGTTTCATTTTTTCTTTGACAGACCATACAGCGATAAATTTATTTTTGGTAAAAACGTAGTTCCGCACGTTTTATATCCTCAATCAAGACATCCGATATTGTGGTATTTATTCTTTGAATGGAGCGTTCCATTTATGTTGAAGAAAGTAAAAGCCGATGCTTTTATCACAACCGATGGATACCTTTCAAAATCTACGAAAGTAAAAACACTGAATGTAATTCACGATATAAATTTTGAGCACAGACCTCAGGATTTACCTAAAGGCGTTGCAAAATATTATAAAAAGAACATGCCTAAGTTTGCCCATCAGGCAACAAGGATTGCTACAGTTTCTGAATTTTCGAAAGCAGACATCGCAAAAACATACCAAATTTCACCGGATAAAATTGATGTCGTTTATAATGGTTGTAATGCCCTGTTTGTACCTGTTAAGGAAGCCGAACAGGTTAAGATCCGTTATAAATATTCTTCCGGAAGACCTTTCTTTTTATACATCGGTTCCATGCATCCGCGTAAAAACATATTGAACCTGATGCGTGCGTTTGATGTATTTAAGAAAACATCAAATTGCGATATGAAATTGTTGTTGGTTGGGAAAGCAATGTGGAACAACAAAGACATTCAATCGCTTTATCACACATTAATTTACAGACACGATATACATTTTTTAGGGCATATTAAAACGCCTGAATTAGCTAAAATTTTAGGTTCTGCTTACGCATTGACCTTTGTTCCTTACTTTGAAGGATTTGGTATTCCACTATTAGAAGCAATGAATTGCGAGGTGCCTATCATTACTTCCAACACAACTTCATTGCCTGAGGTTGCAGGAAAGGCAGCTGTTTTAGTGAATCCGGAATCGGTTGATGCAATTGCAAATGCAATGCTGCAATTGTACAAAGTTCCTCATGTGAAAGAAGGAGTACTTGCGGCAGGCCTTATTCAACGACAAAAATTTTCCTGGGATAAAACGGCTTCCTTATTGTGGGAGAGTTTTGAGAAAATGATGAAATAGATTCATGGCTTCTCAATTCCGTATTTTACAGATCATAAATCGTATTCCATTCCCTTTAAATGATGGAGGAAATATTGCTGCATGGTATGTGGCACACTATTTAAAAAAGTTTGGGCATTCGGTTGATCTGGCTTTTCTGAATACCAATAAACATCATGAAGCCCCCCAATCCATTGCTGCAGGCTATCGCAACTTTTTTTATACGGACATCAATACAAACATTACAGTAACAGGTTTGTTAAAAAGTTTTTTTTCTGAAACGGCTTATAACATTGAACGTTTCAGATCAAAAGAGTTTGAGAAAGTATTAACAAATGCATTAAAAGAAAATGAATACGATTTTATTCAGATCGAAGGTGCATATATGGCGCTCTATATACCTTTACTGAGAAGGCTTTCAAACGCGAAAATCGTACTTCGTTCACACAATATCGAGCACCAGATCTGGGAGCGGCTGGCATTGCATACCACGAATCCTCTAAAGAAAGTTTTTATCCAACAATTGGCGAAGAAAATCAAAACGTTTGAAGAAACAACACTTCATCAGTTTGATGCGATTGTTGCCATCACTCCGGACGATGAGGCGTATTACAGATCAAAGAATTATAAAGGGAAACTAACAACGATACAGGCTGGTTTTGAAGATAGCCTTATTCAAAATCCTGTTAAAAAGCCGTATTCTGTTTGTTTTATTGGAAGCATGCAATGGATGCCTAATACAGAAGGAATTGAATGGTTTCTCAAAGAGGTATGGCCTTTAGTATTAAAAGAAGTTCCTGAGGCTAAGTTCTATATAGCAGGAAAAGGAATGGATGCTTCTTTTGATAAATGGAACAGACCAGGAGTGATTTTAGAAGGACTGGTGCCGAATGCTTCGGATTTTATACAAAATCACAATGTATTTGTCGTACCTTTGCGTTCCGGTGGCGGAATGCGTTTAAAAGTAGTTGAGGCAATGGGTATGTGTATGCCGATTGTTTCTACAACGATAGGAGCAGAAGGAATACATTGTATACCGAATGAAGATATACTTATTTGCGATACGCCAACTGAATTGAAAAATGGGATTGTTTTACTTTTGCAGAATGAAGCTCTGGCGCGCCAGATTGCTCAGCATGCAAGAAATAGAGCAGTATCCGAATATTCCTGGGAAACATTGATTTCCGGGTTTGAGAAAATGTACAAAGAGTTGGAATGAATATTTTAGTTGCCTTATCCCGATTTCCTTATCCCACAGACAAGGGTGATAAGCTAAGGGCTTTTTATCAAATTAAAGAGCTTTCCAAAAAACATACTATTTTTTTATTATGCCTTTCAGATGAGGTTGTTTCGGAGCAGCATGTTTCGAAATTGAAAGCGTATTGTACAGAAATTAAAATCATCGGATTAAACAAGAAGCATATTTATTTGAATTTATTTTCTTCTCTATTCAATAAGGCACCTTTTCAGGTGAACTATTTTAAGAATAGTGAAATGAGAATGATCATGAGTCAATGGATCTATAAATTCAATATTGATATTGTATATGTTCAATTGATTCGATTGGTTGAAAATTTACCATTTGAAGAAGATGTGCCATTCTTTTTGGATTATATGGACGCCTTATCTGAAGGGATGTACAAGCGTATTAAGTTTTCGAATTTCTATCAGAAACCCTTTGTTCGAATTGAAGCAAAGCGCTTAAAAAGATATGAGATTAATGCGGGTAGATTATTTCAGGGACATTCGATCATCACAAATCAGGATGCAGAATTTCTTCCTAAATCTGTACAAAAAAATATGTCTATTATACCCAACGGTGTGAATGAATATTATTTGGCAGCGGCTGAACGGTTGAATAAAAAGTATGATCTGATCTTTACCGGCAATATGGGATATCACCCCAATATTGTTGCGGCACAATTTATTGTACAAAACGTATTGCCTTTGTTGGCATTGAAAGGATTGAATTTGTCGGTGTGTTTAGCTGGTACAAGTCCGGCTGCAGATGTACTGAAATTGAAATCAGACCAGGTTTGCGTTACAGGCTTTGTAGAAGATATTAAACCATACATTCTGGAATCAAGAATGTTTGTAGCACCTTTATTAAGCGGTTCGGGTTTACAGAATAAATTATTGGAAGCAATGGCTTGCGGATTGCCTTCCATTACAACGAGTCTTGCAAATAAGGCACTTGGAGCTGTTCATGGGCATCAGATCTATATAGCAGATACCGCACAGGAATTTGCAGATCGCATAGAATATGTATTGAAAAATGAACTTGTTGCCGAAAAAATTGGTAATGAAGGGAAAGAATTTATAAAACGCCATTTTGACTGGTCTCAAACGACTGTCTTATTAGAACAAGCATTTGAGAAAGTAGTTGAGAAACGTGTGGAAATAAATCAATAAGTATAAGATTGAATATTGTTGAAATAAATATGGAACAAATAAAATTAGATTCAATTGCGGAAGCTATTGAAGCAATTCGTAAAGGAGAGGTGATCATTGTTGTTGATGATGAAGATAGAGAGAATGAAGGCGATTTTATTTGTGCTGCGGAATGTGTAACGCCTGAGATTATTAACTTCATGTCCAAAGAAGGACGTGGATTGATCTGCGCTCCCATCTCTGAAGCACGTTGTAAAGAATTGAAATTAGACTTGATGGTTGGCAGCAATACTGCTACACACGAAACCCCATTTACAGTATCTGTAGATTTATTAGGAAATGGTTGTACAACGGGGATCTCTGCATCCGATCGTTCAAAGACTATTCAGGCATTGGTTGATCCAAATACAAAACCGGAAGATCTTGGTCGCCCGGGACATATATTTCCATTGAAAGCAAAAGACGAAGGTGTCTTAAGACGAGTGGGACATACGGAAGCTGCTGTAGATCTTGCACGCCTTGCGGGCTTTAAGCCGGCAGGAGTGTTGATCGAGATCATGAGCGAAGATGGTAGCATGGCGCGTTTGCCTGAGCTGAAACAAATTGCTACGAAATTTGATTTGAAATTAATTTCAATCAAGGATTTGATTGAATACAGACTTACGCACGAAAGCCTTGTAAAGAGAGAGATTGGTGTAGATATGCCTACCAATCTTGGGGATTTTGATCTGATCGCTTTTCGTGAAATAAGCACAGATGAAATTCATTTGGCCTTAATTAAAGGTACCTGGCAGAAAGATGAACCCGTCCTTGTGCGTGTACACTCATCGTGTGTGACAGGTGATATTTTCGGTTCTTGCCGTTGCGATTGCGGACCGCAATTACATGCAGCTATGGAGATGATCGAAAAAGAAGGTAAAGGAGTTATTCTTTATATGAACCAGGAAGGAAGAGGTATTGGTTTATTGAATAAGCTTAAAGCATATAAATTACAAGAGCAAGGTCGCGATACTGTTGAAGCAAATCTTGAACTGGGCTTCAAAATGGATCAGCGTGATTATGGAACAGGTGCACAGATCCTGCGTGATTTGCAAATATCTAAACTGCGTTTAATTACGAATAATCCTGTAAAGCGTGCAGCCCTTGCGGGTTATGGCTTAGAGATCACAGAGGCAGTGCCAATCGAGATTGCGTCTAATCCGCATAACATTGGATATTTACAAACTAAAAGAGATAAAATGGGACATACAATCTTGAAAAAAGATTAACCGTTCCAATACTTATTTCTGCGATAGTCTGCCGCGGATCAAAAAAAGGTAATGCCGGATATACAGTATCCTAAGAAATTATATATGTCAAAACCATTGATACTTGTTTGTAATGACGACGGAATATTTTCTGTCGGAATCCGAACATTAATTGAAGTAATGTCTGAATTGGGCGAGGTCGTTGTTGTAGCTCCTGATTCACCGCAGTCAGGCATGGGTCATGCTATTACTATTGGCAACACCTTACGACTGGAATCTAGTGATCTATTCCCTGGTATCATTGCGTATGAGTGTTCAGGCACACCTGCTGATTGCGTTAAGCTTGCGAAGCATTATGTATTAAAAGGCAGAAAACCGGATCTGGTTGTGAGTGGTATAAATCACGGCAGCAATTCTTCGATCAGTGTATTGTATTCAGGTACTATGTCTGCAGCCATAGAAGCAGCATTGGAAGGTTTACCGGCAATTGGTTTTTCATTATGTGATTACGATGCGCACGCAGATTTTTCGCATGTTAAAAAATATGTCAAGCAAATAGCTACAGAAGTACTGACAAATGGCTTGGCTAAAGGCATTACATTAAATGTTAATTTTCCTCCAATAAGTGCCGCCCCTATAAAAGGAGTGAAGATATGCCGTCAGGCACATGCTCGTTGGGAAGAGAAGTTTGATGAACGCTTTGACCCATACGGTAGAAGATATTTCTGGATGGCAGGAAGTTTTGAAAACAAAGATGCAGGTGAAGATACGGATGAGTGGGCATTGGCCAACAGTTATGTATCGGTTGTACCTTGTAGCTTTGATCTTACAGCTCATCAATTAATTGGACAATTAAATCGAGACTGGAAGTTTATTAATTAGTAATAATTTGTTTCTTATTTTGAATACGTCGCTAATTGTGGAACGGTTTTGTATTTCGCTTTTCTTCGAGCAATTCCATAATCATAATATTTCCTAAAAATAGAAACAACGAATATAGAAGATCTTCTATAGGTATGGTATACAAACGTATTCCAACGTTTTCCATATTATTATAAATTACAACTGGCTTATAGGTTAGTACACCATTAATTATTAAAAATGGGATGAGATGGATGATGTATGCCACATAGAACCAACTCATATACGATTTTTTTAAAATATAATATTGTATCCAAATCAACACCCAACTAAAAAAGGAAGTGTAAAAGGTATATGCTTTATCCGCGTTGAGAATAGCAATAATCGGCAATGCAAATAATAAAAGAAGCGTAATTTTTCTATGGAACTTTTCTAAAAAATTACTTGAAAAATATGCTTTAATACACGCATATATAAATACGCAGGAATAAGGAACAAAAATAAAGAATAGAACTTCTTCAACAGGTAAATTGTAAATATAGGTACCTATTAAATATTTCTCATTGAATTCCCAAATACCATTTTTAGTAAAAATAATATCCCATATGATAAAAAATAGTCCGATGATTGCAATTGCAGGAAATAGAGACTTCCATTTTTTATAAAAGGCAACTTTTTTATCAAAACTTAATATAAATGGAAAGGAAATACAAAATAAATCCAGCCAAAGGTAGATGTAATTCATTTTTTGATTTCGGTATAGTTTGTTTTATAATACTTCATAGGGACTATAAGCATTCCGAAGTTTTCTCCATCTTCTTTGCCAAGGTATTTATGATGAATCTTGTGCGCTCTTCTAATGCCGAGTATATATTTATTATTCCAATTTCTAAAGTATTTGAATCGTTGGTGAATAATGATTTCGTGTATAAAAAAATAAGCAAGGCCGTACAAAGAAATTCCTATTCCAATATACAGTCTAAAGTCATTATACATTAAACCTGTCATGTAACAATAGGCACTTGGTATTGCAAAGATTAAAAAGAAAGAATCATTTTTTTCGAAGAAACCTGATTTACCTGTATGGTGATCTTCATGCAGAAACCACAGAAAACCATGCATTAAGAATTTATGTGTAAACCAGGCCATAAACTCCATGAAACAAAATGTAGACAATACAATTAAACTATTGATTAGCATATGGTATTAATTTGAATGATATGAATAAAGCTAAGAAAAATATTAGTTGTATTACGTATAACACACGGGAAGCTTTATTGTTTGAATCTAACTTTAAATTATAAAAAAGAAATATATATCCCCAAGAAAATATTAACCAGGCAATGAAGTTTTGCATTGGAATGTGATCACCTTTCCAGTACCAAAAATCCAAATCACCGCATAGGGGTTCTATAACAGCATCAATAACAACCATGAGGAATGCACCAAAGGTTGTTTTCAGATAGATATTCGTTTTAGGAAATATCCATTCACTTAAATTTGCTGAATAATAACTTAAAATAAACCAATTAATTCCAATCAAAACAGGGATTCCGTCAATAGCCAATCCTAATGTTGGTCCATATTGATACTCTCCGAATATTAATTTTGAGTAAACACCTATCCATTCTATTATCCAGCCAGTAATGAAAGTAAAAGCTGCAAAGAAAAGTATCTTTTTTCTCGGGCTTTTATCGAAATAAAGGATAAATAGCGCTGAAAGTAATAGATTTAATGGGGTTACAGGTTTAAACAATTCAGGAATACATGTTATGCCTACAATACCAACTAAATAAATAATGACAGCAATGATGGAATAAAAATAAAGTTGATTTTGATAAAGCTTTTTTAACATGGTAAATCTTTTTTTATTAACTCAGCGGTTATTTTTCCTGATAAAATAGCGAGCGGTACGCCTCCGCCCGGATGAACACTTCCTCCACAAAAGTATAAACCTTTTATGGTTTTGCTAAAATTTGAATGCCTTAAAAATGCTGCTAATTTATTATTCGAAGCATTTCCGTACAATGCCCCTTTAAAAGAACTAGTTCTGGATTCTATTAAAATAGGATCCAGATAATCTTCAACAACAATATGTTCTTCAATAGATGTTTGCAACATGCGATTGATTTTGGTAATAATATTTTTACGCGCTTGTTGTTTTAGTAATTCCCAATTCTGACCCGAATTATGAGGGACATTTATCATTACAAACCAATTTTCACAACCAGTGGGTGCATCATTCGACTCGTATTTAGATGTTATGTTAATATATATTGTAGGGTCTTCATCAATGGTTTTTTCTTCCCAAATTGATTTAAATTCTTTTTTGTAATCTGAACTAAATAAAATATTGTGTAAGCCTAATTTGGAAAAACTCGTATTAAGCCCCCAGTAAAAAATTAATGCTGATGAACTTTTTTCTTGACGCAATATTTTTTCCGGTGCTGGTTGATTGGGTAATAATTTTCGGTATGTATGAAAAATATCCATATTGCTAATGATAATATCTGCATTGTAGGTGGACTGAGCAGTTCTGATTCCAACAGCTTTTTTGTTTGAAACTATTATTTCTTGTACAAGTTCATTGAAATGAAAATTCACGCCTTTCCTGCAAGCCAATCCATATAAGCTATTCGTAATAGCATACATACCTCCTTTGGGTAAATATGCTCCCATTTCATGTTCAAGATGTGATATGAGATTTATTGTTCCTGGTGCTTTGTATGGGTTTGACCCATTATAGGTGGCATATCTATTGAAGTACTGAATTAATCTGGGGTCAGAAAAAAAAGACTCATTCATCTTATTCATCGTTACTCCGGAACGAATAAGTGGTAATTGGAAAATTGACACAAGTGTTTTCCAAGTTGTAAATGAACGGAATCTATGTAGGCTTTTAAAAATAAAAATGTGTGCTGTTATTGAATATATAGTACGAATGGTTTTAAAATAAGATCTGAATACATTCTTGTTGAGTCTAAATATTCTATAAAGTTCATTTTCAAATTTAGAATCGTCTGCATAGGATTTAAAAACAGTGCCATCTTCATAAAAATAATTGCAGATTGTATCTAATTTGGAATAATTAAAATGCAGCCTTGGATCTTCGCCAGCTTCAATAAATAAGTCATCTATTAAATCAGGCATCGTTAAAAGCGAAGGGCCTAGGTCGAACCGGTAATCAGAAATGACTTTTTCATTTAATTTACCTCCTGCACCAGAAGCTGACTCAAAAACATCTACTTTATACCCAGCGCTAGCCAGTCGTATAGCAGTGCTCAATCCACCCAATCCACCACCAATCACAATAGCTTTCATTTCGTTTTAAAATTTGATTATTTTTTCCATCTATAAAGTACAGACTATTTTTCTTTTAGCAAATTCATTTTTTTGTCATTTTATAATGAATACTAATGGATGTGTATGATACTACAAATCTTTGATATGATATAATTATGTGTTTTTATATAAAATCTTTTAAATGCGTTGTTTTAAAATTGTATTATTTTAATTTTTGCCATTAATCTATTAATAGGATTATTTTAATTTATAAAATATTTTAAAATAATTTAATTGTATTTAAAGTATTGTAAAATAAGTATTTAAATATATGCTTATTTTTATAATAGTATAAATCTTCCTGTTTTGTGATGAAAAATAATTGGTAAATAAATTGACATTAATTGAATTATATCTACCTTTGTATCATAACAAAACGATTTAAGATCATGTTAACACTTTTCGCAACTAAAAAAACTAAAGCACACAAAAGCCATATAATGAACTTAGTTCAATTGGCTAAAGCTGACGGTAAAATTTCAAAATCAGAATCAGGTTTATTAATCAAAATAGGGGAGCGCAATGGCGTTTCTGCAGAAGAAGTATTTGAAATGGTAGATTCTTCGGATGACTTCTTTTACAAAAAGCCTACGAATGATGAGCAACGTTTCGATCAACTATATGATTTAGTTGAGATGATGCGCATCGACGGTGAAGTAAGTCCTAAAGAATTGACTTATACAACTGAAATTGCAGAGAAAATGGGCGTTCGTAAAGCTGTAGCCTGGATATTGGTGCAGTCATTAGTAGATGGTATGGCGCTAGATTTATCAAAAGAAGAATTAAAGGCACGTGCTGCCGAATATCTTTTCATATAATTTTTGTTTGAGTTTAATTAATAAAGGTCGAAGGTTTACTTTCGGCCTTTTTTTATGTCTAACGGGTTCAGCTTTCCGGCAAAAGTTATCACCAAAGGCCTAATTTATTATGTATTAGAAGGCAAAAGTGATGGGAAAAAAGGCTGGTATTTTTAACTTTGTAGCATGACTGAAAAAATATTAATCCTGGATTTTGGATCTCAATACACTCAGCTGATTGCCAGAAGAGTAAGAGAATTAAATGTATATTGTGAAATTCACCCATATAATAAGGCTCCTCAACTGGATGCATCTGTGAAAGGTGTTATTCTTTCAGGCAGTCCTTGCTCTGTTCGTGAGGAAAATGCTCCGGATGTTGATCTTACACTTTATAGAGGCAAACTTCCTTTACTTGGAGTTTGTTACGGTGCTCAATTAATTGCTCATAAATCAGGAGGATCTATTCAGCCTTCTACCATTCGTGAATATGGCAGAGCACGTTTAAATAATGTCCATACTTCAGAAGAGTTGTTCAAAGAAATTCTTCCCGACTCACAGGTATGGATGTCTCATGGTGATACCATTGTAGAAATTCCTTCAAATTTTGAAATATTAAGCAGTACGGAAACCGTACGTGTAGCAGCGTATAAAGTACAAGGCGAAACAACTTATGGTATTCAGTTCCACCCGGAAGTAACGCACTCTCTTCAAGGAAAAGAAATCTTAAGAAACTTCGTTGTACAGATCTGTGGTTGTTCACAGGATTGGACGCCGGATGCATTTGTTGAAACAACAATTGCAGACCTGAAAAATAAAATCGGATCTGATAAAGTAGTATTGGGTTTGTCGGGAGGTGTTGATTCATCTGTAGCTGCCGTGTTGATCCATAAAGCAATCGGACCAAACTTGACGTGTATTTTTGTCGATAATGGTTTGTTGCGTAAGAATGAATACGATGAAGTATTGAATTCATACAAACACATGGGTTTAAATGTGATTGGTGTCGATGCTAAAAAACAATTCTATTCTTCCTTAGAAGGCTTAAGTGATCCGGAAGCAAAACGTAAAGCGATTGGTAAAGAATTCATAGAGGTATTCGATCAGGAATCTCACAAGATTGATAATGTTAAATGGTTGGGTCAAGGAACGATCTATCCGGATATTATTGAATCGGTTTCTGTTAAAGGACCTTCAGCAACTATAAAATCTCACCACAATGTTGGTGGTTTGCCGGAGAAGATGAAATTGAAAATTGTTGAGCCTTTAAATACCTTATTCAAAGATGAAGTAAGACGTGTAGGAAAAGCTTTAGGTATTGACGATATTATATTGAAAAGACATCCGTTCCCTGGTCCGGGTTTAGCCATTCGTATCTTAGGTGATATCACTGCTGAAAAGGTTAAGACGTTACAGGAAGTTGATTACATATTCATTTCGAGATTGAAAGAAAAAGGATTGTACGATCAGGTTTGGCAGGCAGGTGCGATATTATTGCCGGTTAAATCGGTAGGGGTAATGGGTGATGAAAGAACGTATGAAAATGTTGTAGCGCTTCGTGCAGTGAGTAGTACAGACGGTATGACTGCAGACTGGATACATTTGCCGTATGAGTTTCTTGCAGATATTTCAAATGAAATTATAAATCGTGTTAAAGGTGTTAATAGAGTTGTGTATGACATAAGTTCTAAACCACCTGCAACCATTGAATGGGAATAATATGAAACAAAAAACACTCTTACTTCTTGTTGTACTGTTTTATTCAGTAGCATTGTTTGCTCAACAAGATTGGAAGAGCGATTATACGAGAGCAAAACAGGTATACGAATTGCAAAAATATGAGATTGCAATGGAGTATTTTTTACCTGTAACATCTCCTGATGTATCAAATGCTTATGCTTCGTACGCACAGTATTATTATTCATTGTCTGCTTTTAAAGCAGGTAGGTATAATGAAGCGCGCCAAATGTTGTTGCAGCTAATCAATAGGGATCCGAACTGGAAACAAATAAACGAAGCCAATTATTTATTGTCGTGCGTTTATTTTGAAATGAAAAATTACCGTTCTGCGATTCCTTCATTGTCTAATATAAACGGAATGGAGATTACGGTTACAACGTGTAAGCAATCGTATTATTCAAAAATTGAACCCATCGATACACTGATAAAACTGCAGCGCGTTTATTCTGCCGACAAAGAGCTTGCAAAGGCTTTATTTAATAAGCTTGCGGCATATCCGGTGAATTCAAAAAATAATATGCTCTATGAATACTTAGCGCAGGAATATAAATTCACGAAGATTAAAAAAACAGTGAATTATGTTAAGAAGAATGAATATCATGTTGCAGTGATATTTCCATTTAATTTAACAGATAATATTTCTGAACATCCGCTGAATAGTTATGTCGATGAAATGTATCAGGGGATTTTGGTAGCGATTGATTCATTGAAGAAAAGTGGACTTACTGTTATTGTCCACCCTTATGATGTAGATAAAGATGTAGCAGCAATTCAGAAAATTATTGCTTATCCTGAATTTAAATCTATGGATCTGATCATTGGTCCGCTATCTCCCGCATTAATACCGTATGTTACAGCTTTTGGAGAGAAGAATAGCATACCGGTAATAAATCCCATTTCGGTTAATTCATCTATTATTGAAAATACAACCCAGACATTATTGTTTCAACCTTCGCTTCAGGTGATGGCTGGTCAGACGGCTGCTTTTGCAAAGAAAAATTTTGTGTATCGTAAGAACGATGCGCAGGATAATGATCTGATCGCTAAGAATGAAGTAGTTATTTTTTATTCTGCAGTTGATGTTAAAGATTCTCTGTTGGCTGTTTATTACAGGGATTCATTGATCGCAAACGGTTTTAAAGTTTCTAAGTGTGTTAAGATAACAAGATCTAGAATTGGCAATGTCGGCAAGATCATAGCAGATTCAATTAATCTCAATAAAATAAGTCATGTATTTGTTGCTTCCGGTGACGATGCTGCTTTAGCCTCAAATGTAATCAGTGCATTGGAGATAAGTCGGATGGCAATTCCGATTATTACAAAAAGCAACTGGCTCAATATTAATAATCAAACCTACGAGCAGTTTGAACGAAGAAAGGTGTACTTTATTTATCCTGATTTTGTAACGTTTTATGATGGGACGTATAAGTTATTTATGTCTTCGTATACTAAAAAGTATAATACCTATCCTTCCAAATACAGTGTCATCGGCTATGAGTTAATGTCATTGGCTGGTGCATCCATGAAAGAATATGGTACAGGATATTTTAATTATTTAAGAACAAGTCCAACGCACAAAGGACATTTCATGGCAGGTTTTAATTTCAGTAGATCTGCTTGCAATAATTATGTGCCGGTTTATTATTTCAATAATTTGAAACTTACATTAGCAAATCCGGTTCAATGAAAAATATAAATAGTTCTGCGCTTTTTTCTAGAGCAAAAGAAGTAATTCCAGGCGGTGTAAATTCACCAGTACGTGCATTCAGAGCAGTAGGCGGAAATCCTATTTTTATAAAGCGTGCAAAAGGAGCCTATTTATTTGATGAAGATGATAATCAATTTATTGAGCTGATCAATTCATGGGGGCCAATGATATTGGGCCATGCAAATGAGTTGATTGAAAAAGAAGTTCGTGATGCCTTATCCAATTCATTATCATTCGGAGCGCCGTCTCGCAAAGAAGTAGAAATGGCTGAGTTGATCGTGAGTATGGTTCCATCGGTTGAAATGGTTCGCATGGTAAATTCGGGAACAGAGGCAACCATGTCTGCAATTCGTGTGGCTCGTGGTTATACAGGGAAAGAAAAAATTATAAAGTTTGAAGGATGTTATCACGGTCATGGTGATTCATTTTTGATTGCAGCAGGCAGTGGTGCAGTTACAATGGGTGTGCCGGATAGTCCCGGAGTGCCGCAAGGTGTAGCGAACGATACGTTAACAGCTCCTTATAATGATATCAATGCGGTAAAAACATTGGTTGAGAATAATAAAAATAAAATCGCAGCCATTATTGTTGAACCTGTTGCGGGTAACATGGGGTGTGTTTTACCTAAGCCTGGATTCTTAGAAGGATTAAGAAAAATCTGTGATGAAGAAAACATCGTTTTGATCTTTGATGAAGTGATGAGTGGCTTTCGTTTATCTATTTCCGGCGCGCAAGGTATATTGGGTGTGAAGCCCGATATGACAACCATGGGTAAGATTATTGGAGGCGGCATGCCTGTAGGAGCATACGGTGGCAAAAAAGAAATTATGCAAAAGGTTTCTCCTGCGGGACCTGTATATCAAGCAGGCACACTCTCAGGCAATCCAATTGCAATGTCAGCTGGTTTGGCCATTTTGAAATATTTAAAAGGTAATCCATCTGTTTATACGCAGCTTGATAAACAAACAGAATACATCATTCATGGAATGCGTAAAGCAAATAATTTATTGGGATTGGATTACACATTTAATCACATAGGTTCTATGTTTACCATGTTCTTTACTAATACAGCAGTAGATGATTTTGAATCTGCAAAAAAGTCGGATCTGAAATCTTTTGCTTCCTATTTTCAGGCTATGTTGAGTAAAGGAGTATATCTTGCGCCATCACAATTTGAAAGTCTGTTCATTTCAACAGCAATAACAACAGAGTTGGCAGATCAGATCATTCACGCGCATGAAGAAAGCATGAGAGAAATTCATTCTAAATAAATTTTAGCGTTACAGAATTAAACGATACAGGTTAAGAAACATTAATAACGAATTCGATATGAAAATTGCAATTTTAGGTGGTGGAAATATGGGGATGACATACGCAAAAGCATTTGTCAGCAGAAAGATTGTTTCAAAAGATGAATTATTAATTGTTGAAAAACACGACGAGAAAAGAGAACAGTTGAAATTAGAAGGTGTTGCTTCTTTATCGGCAGATATTGATGAGTCTATTAAAAATTACGACATATTAATTGTAGCTGTTAAGCCGCAAGACTTCAGAGTTCTTTCAGAAAAATTGAAATCCTATTTATCCGAAAACCAAATGATCTTGTCGATCATGGCCGGAATTCAGATTAAACAAATTCAGGATCTGTTGTCTCATAAAAATGTTGTACGTGCCATGCCGAATACTCCTGCGCAATTGGGTTTTGGTATTACCGCATTTACAGTTGCTAAAGATGCTTCGTTTGAAAATATAAGTGTTGTAGACATGTTATTGGAAACAACTGGCAAAGCCATTTTCATGAAAGATGAAACCATGCTGGATGCTGTTACGGCATTAAGCGGAAGCGGGCCAGCGTATTTTTATTATATCGTGCAGCATATGATCGAAGCAGGTAAGCAAATGGGGATGGATGAGAATATAGCCGGCATGTTGGTTAAAGAAACCATGATGGGCGCGTTTCAGATTTTAAACCATTCAAAGCTGACAATTGATGAATTGATAGCAATGGTTGCTTCAAAAGGTGGTACAACAGAAGCTGCCTTAAACACATTAAAGCAGCGTGAAGTTGGCCCTCATATCATGGAAGCATTGAAAAATGCAGAGAAAAGGGCAAAAGAACTTTCTGGCGGAGCCTAAAAAGAGGCTTTATTTATTCAATATTTTATATTTAAATAATAACCTTCGGCTATACTTTTTCGTTTGAAAGAGGACGAAGATTTGTTTGAATCTAAAATCATTGTAAATGAAGCATTTATACAACAGAGTATCCGTTATTATTATAGTTTTATTTTTTGCAGCCATAAAAGGGAATGCTCAAACATGGCAATCAACTATACCCATTGTTAGTGGTAGTGCAGCCTATTTGCAGGATGTTACTACGGATGCTTCTGATAATATATACAGTACCGGATATTACAATACAAATATAACAGCTCCTGTTTCTATGTCCGGCGGTGCAGCGGACAATACTTTTTTAATTCGTGCAAATTCAACAGGTGCAGTAACATTCAGTAAAAAGATTTCAGGAGCAAGTGTTAAAAGTTATCGGGTGGCAGTGGATGGATCCGGTAATATGTACATTGCTGGATCACTATATGGCACATCAATACTTTTTGATGGATTTGTTGCAGGAACAAGTTTGGGAGGTCCAACTACAACCAATCCGGATGGTTTTATTGCAAAGTATTCAAGTACGGGTACTTTTATGTGGGTACAAGTCATTGGTGCTGCAAACAGAAACGATGAGATTCTTGACATGGCATTGGATGCAAATGGTGATATTTATGTTACAGGATATATTTCTGCAGACGCATCTGTTTATGGAAAAAATTCAGGAGGTACACAGGCTACTACTGCTACCATATTCAGTCAGGGTGGCTCGCCAGGTTTATTAGATGTTGTTGTAGCAAAATTTTCGAGCAGTGGAGTATTTCAATGGGGCTTTAGTCTTGGAAGTACTACAGGTGCTGAAAAGGGGACAGCTTTAGCTATCGATGCATCAAATAATGTTTTCGTAGCTGGTCAATTATTTGATACGGCTGATTTTGATCCGCTTGCAGCATCCAGCAGTTCCATCTTAACAGAAGTTACCCCTCAAGGAAGTGGTGATGCATTTATTGCCAAGTACACATCTGCCGGGGATTATGTAAACGTTGGTCAGATATCCGGGGCTTCTATTGAAATGGTAAATAGAATGCATATCGGTTCATCCGGTGCATTAAATGTAGCTGGTACATTTACAGGTTTTATAGATGCAGATCCCAGAAGTGGGAATACACAAAATTTAACTTCTGGAGGAACAGGAAAAGATATTCTTTTTGCTTCGTATAATTTAAGTACGTTGGCGCCCGTTTTTGCTCAAAAAATAGGAGCAAGCAATGTAGATGATGAAGCTACAGCTATCAAAGCAACCGCCAGCGGAGATATTTATTTGACAGGTTATTTTGAAGGAGCAACCGTAAACTTTAATCCGGGTGGCACAGCACTTAATCTTACAGCTACTGGTGGGAAAGATATCTTTATTTCCAAGTATACATCTGCAGGTATAAATCAATGGGCTTTTGGTGTTGGTAGTGCAGCGGATGACCGAGGTACTGCAATGGCTTTTAATTCAGTCGCCATGGTATATGCCGGAGGATATTATTCAGGAGCAATCGGGGATTTTGATCCGGGAGTAGGTTCATCAACCTTGGCAGCACCAACGGGTACAAATTCATTTTGGAGCAAATATCAGGAATGTAGTTCTACACCTGTGATTGCGACACAACCTTCAGGCCAGACTATTTGTGCAGGAGCTACAATTAATTTATCGGCAACAGTAACCGGCTCAAGTATTTCATATCAATGGAAAAAAGGCGGAACAAATGTAGTGAATGGCGGAACTATTTCGGGTGCTACTACATCGGCATTAACAATAACATCTTCTGTTGCAAGTGATGCCGGTACATATACACTAGTTGCTACAATTTGTGGAAATTCGGCAACTACAAATAATGCAGTTGTTGTTGTTAATACTCCTCCTGTAATAACAACGCAGCCAACGGCTCAGTCTGTTTGTTCAGGGACAAATACTTCTTTTGCTGTAACAGTTACAGGGACATTGCCAACCTATCAATGGAAATTGAATGGAACTCCAATCTCTAATAACGCGATTTATTCAGGAGCGCAAGCTGCTACATTAAATATCATTGGCGCTACTGCTGCTCAAGCCGGGAATTATAGTTGTGACATTACAGGATCATGCACTCCGGTAGCAACAAGTAATGCCGTTGCATTGACAATATCTTCTGGTGTAACAATTACAACAAACCCAACTGCTGCTGCTACATGTCTCGGTGGAAATGTTACATTTACTACTGCAGCAAGCGGTTCGAGTTTGACATACCAATGGCAAAAAAATGGTGTGAATATGTCCAATGGCGGAACTGTATCAGGCGCCACATCAACTGCACTATCAATCACAGGTGTTGTAGCCGGTGATGCAACAAATTATAAATGCGTAATAACAAGTTCTTGTGGTTCTGCTACAACTACTGCGGCAATATTATCACTTACATCTGCTCCGGCAATAACTACACAACCTGTAGCTACACAAACCATTTGTGCAGGACAAAGCGCAACATTTTCAGTTACAGCAAGCGGAGCAACAACGCATCAATGGAAAAAAGGAGGAGTTGATCTTGTGAATGGCGGCAATATCAGTGGAGCAACAACTTCAAGCCTGTTATTGACTTCTATCACTACAGCGGATGCAGGTACCTATACCTGTTCAATTACCGGAGCTTGTTCTCCTGCAGCATTGACAAATAATGCAGTTTTAACTGTTAATAGTTTGCCGGCGATCACTGCACAGCCAACTGCAAGTACATTGTGTCAGGGAGCTACAGCTAATTTTAATATTACTGCTACCGGTTCTTCTCTTACATTTCAATGGCAACGAAACGGCGTTAATGTAGTTGATGGAGGTGGTATTAGTGGAGCAACAACAAATGCATTAACAATAACATCGATCGCGATGGCGAATGCAGGTAATTATACCTGTATCGTTTCCGGAACATGTTCACCTGCTATTACTTCGAATGCAGTTGCGTTAACGGTAAATTCAACAGCTGCAATAACAAGTAATCCTGTAGTAGCAACAACATGCGCCGGACAAACAGCAACATTTAGTATTACAACAAGCGGAAGCGGAATCACCTATCAATGGAAAAAAGGCGGAACGGATCTGACAAACGTTGGAAATATTAGTGGAGCATTATCTCCTGTATTGACGTTGGCCAATACGGTTGCATCGGATGCAGGTTTATATTCATGTACAATAACAAATACATGTTCGGGTGTTTTAAATTCAACATCTGCAGCCTTAACAGTAAATGCTTTGCCGGCAATTACTACTCAGCCAACAGATGTTACTATTTGTGGATCTGCCCCGGCTACATTCACTGTTGGGGGATCGGGAACCGGTATAAGTTATCAATGGAAGAAAGGTGGAGCGAACGTTGTTGACGGCGGAGTTATCTCAGGTGCAACAACATCTGTCTTGTCGATTAACCCTGCTACTGTAGCAGATGCCGGTGCATATACCTGTGTAATATCAGGAACATGTACTCCGTCTGTAACTACAAATATTGCAAACCTGGCAGTTGGTTCTTTGGCAACGATCACTACTCAACCTGCTGATGTAAGTGCATGTGCAGGATCAACCGCAACACTTTCGATAATTGTTTCGGGTACAGGTATCAGCTATCAATGGCAAAAAGGGGGGACAAATTTAACTAATGGAGGGAATGTGAGTGGTGCTACTTCTGCAACATTAACATTAACTTCAACTACATCTGCTGATGCAGCATCTTATACATGCGTTACCGGTAATACGTGCAGCGGATTTTTAACATCAAATGCTGCAACGATTACAATTAACACTGTACCCGTAATTACAGCCCAACCTGTTAATAAATCTATTTGTACGGGAACTCCTACATCGTTTTCTGTAACAGCAACCGGAACATCTTTAACCTATTTATGGAAAAAAGATGGAGTTGCTTTAGCGGATGGAGGAGCTATATCCGGCTCTCAGACTGCTACCGTTTCATTATCTACAACAACAGCTTCAGATGCCGGTACATATATATGCGAAGTGAGCGGAACATGTACACCAAAGGCAATTTCAACAGGTGCAACTTTAACTCTAGCTTCAAGCAGCAGCATTGTTTCTCAGCCAGTATCTAAAACGGCATGTACAGGATCATCAATAGTATTTACATGTAATGCTACCGGTGGTTCGCTCACGTATCAATGGAGAAAAGATGGAACTGTTTTAACAGATGGTGGAAATATTTCAGGTGCTACAACATTTACATTGACACTATCATCCATAGCATTAGTTGATGCAGGCGACTATACATGCGACATTTCAAGTACATGTTCAGCTACATTGACATCTAATATTGCGACCTTAACGATAAACAATTCAACAGTTATTACTTCTCAGCCTGCTTCGTCAACACAATGTACAGGCACATCTGTTTCATTCGATGTGGTTGCTTCAGGTGCAGGATTGACGTATCAGTGGATGAAAGGAAGTGCGCCTGTATCAGGTGCAACAAATTCTACTTATACGATTGCAAGCATTGTTTCAACCGATGCGGGAACATACACATGTGATATAACAGCCTCTTGTGGTTTTATTTCAAGTGCAGCAGCTATATTGACAGTTAATTCCCCAGTTGCAATCACTACTCAACCTGTAGATATAAGTGCATGTCCGGGAGATAATGCAACAATCAGTTTGGTAGCCTCAGGCAGTGTTGTATCGTATCAATGGTTTAAAAATTCTGTTGCGTTAGTTGATGGAGGAAATATTTCAAATTCAACAACCAGCGCACTAACAGTTTCATCTGTGAGCGCGTCGGATGCCGATTCATATACGTGTCAGATTACAACTGTTTGCGGTTCAAGTGTAACAAGCAGTACATCTGTATTGTCTTTATCTACAACACCGACCATTACTACTCAGCCTCCTGCAAGTGCTTTAATATGCACAGGACAATCGCTGACATTAAATATTGTTGTGTCCAGTGCAAGTACTGTTATCTATCAGTGGCAAAAAAATGGAGTTGATCTTGTAAATAACGGATCTACTATTTCCGGTGCAACAAGTGCTACGTTAACCATTACATCAACTACAGCGGCGGATGCAGGAAATTATACCTGTTCGGTAGCAACGAGTTGTTCAACACCTACAACCAGTCAGACTGCAGTAGTGTCAACAACAACTTCTTCGTCTATTACGCAGCAACCGATTTCAGCAAATGTATGTAAAACACAAAGTGTATTATATACGGTAAGCATTGCCGGATCAGGTATAGTATACAAATGGCAGTTTAAAGCAAATGCAGCATCTATATACACAGATTTGGTTGACGGTGGAAAATTCAGTGGAGTAACAACAAAAAATCTGGTTGTTTCCAATGTGGATCTATCTGAAGAAGGAGCATACAGATGCGTTGTAACTGAAGCGTGTGGTGCGGTTCAAAACTCTGCACCGGCAGCATTAATGATTGATTCTCCGTCTATCATTCAACATCCGTTCCCTCAATCTGTATGTCTTGGTCAGCCAATACAATTCAGTATTGTAGCTACAGGTAGTAATATTGTGTATCAATGGTATAAAGATGGTGTTGCTGTAACAAATGGAGGAAGAGTATCCGGCGCTGCGACTGCTACATTAAAAATCACGGGTACAACCATTGCAGATAATGGAGATTATACATGTAATGTAACAGGTATTTGCCCTCCTGTGGCAATATCTCAACCAGCTACATTAACTGTTTCAGTATGTACAGCTATTTCAGTTGCTGATCTGAACGGGCAGAATGTTGCGATCTATCCAAAACCTGCGAATGACCGCACTACCCTTGAAATCAAAGATTACAATACAGGAGAAGTATCCTTTGTATTATATGATGCTCAGGGAGCATTGGTTTTAAATAGCACATTTCAATTGAATTCTGATTCAGAAAAAATAACGATAGATACTTCAACATTGCCACAAGGCATGTATTTCATCCAAATTTATTTAGGAAATGAATTCTATGTAGATAAAATAGAAGTAATTCATTAATGGATATTGTTTATATAGCTATAAACTGTTAGTTTGTATCCGTAACTATAACTATTATGATTAAACACATCAAATGCCTTTTTTTAGTTGTAGCATTCTTATGTACAGGAATGCTGCAAGCTCAAACGTCAGACCTAATTTACCATTTAGGAAGTTCAGGTTCTACGATAAATGTTGCTTCTGTTGATACAGATGCGAACGGAAACTTTTTTGTTTGCGGTAGTGCTATTGGTTCAAGTATTGATTTCAATCCGCTTGGGACAGCTACATTAAAAAGTGCAGGAACTGGCGGTTCTGGGTTTATTGCTAAATATAATGTAAACGGTATTTTGCAGACTGTAATTATTTTTGGTGCAAATGTTAATAATAAGGGTGTAAAGGTTTATGTTGACGCGGCTAAGCAGAATGTATACTTACTAGCTAGTATATATGGAAATGGAGTAAAGCTTGATCCTCTTGCAACAGGATTTGGTACAAATGGCTTAGCAGGTTCTATGGCAATAGCAAAGTATGATAATGCGCTTGTCTTTAAATCTCAAAAAATATTTAATAATGCTACAGGATATACCGGAGACGTGTTAAATGACATTTCTATTTTTGGTGACAATTTATATGTTACAGGTGAACTGTTCAGTACTAATGTTGAGTTTAATCCGGGAGGAACTTCAAAAAAAATATCGTCATCTGCTAGCGGTATATCCGATATTGTTGTTGCAAAGTATGATACAACAACCTTAACAAATGCATGGGCATACAGTGTTGGAGGTGCTAGCTCTGATGGTGGTGCAGGTATTGATCTGGATAATAGTGGAAATATTTATCTGACAGGATATTTTACCGGACAAGATATAGACATAGATCCTATAGGTACAAAAACTGTTTCGGATGCAAGTAATCTGACTCTGCCTAATAGCTCTATGGATGCGTTTATAGCAAAATATAATTCAGGAATGACCTGTCAATGGGCTTTTAATATCGGAGCAGGGTTAGCGGATAAAGGAACAGACTTACTTGTTGATAAAACTTCAGGAAATGTATTTGTGGGAGGTATTGTTAAAAATGATGCACTGGATGTAGATTTTGATCCGTCACCTACCAGTTCTGCTAATTTTGCAGGCGTTGGTTTGAATGATATTTTTGTAGCAAGCTATAAATCTGACAGTACTTATAACTGGCATGCAGCAACAGGAAGTACAGGAGAAGAATTGTTGACTTCTTTAGCATTTGATGGAGGAGGAAATATTGTTGCAGGAGGCTATGCGAGTGGTTCTGTTAATTTCGGCAACTCGAAAACAATTACAGGTCTAGGCGGTAAGGATGCTTTTTTTGCCGTGTTTTCAGGAGGTTCAGGATTAGCTACAGGTGCATATAATTTAGGCGGTGCAAGTGATGAACAAGCAAATGGAGTAGCTGTTGCTTCTTCCGGTAAAATCTTAGTTGTTGGTAGTTATTTAGGCGCGGGAGATTATAACCTGGGTGCTGTAGCTACACTAGCTCTTTCAGGTACGCAAGATGGTTTTATATCAAGACATGTACTTTGTACACCTCCATCAATAGGTACTCAACCAACTAGTATTGTGAGATGTGAAGATGCTGCTGCATCATTTACAGTTGTTGCCAGCAATGCTACTTCTTATCAATGGAAAAAAGCTGGATCTGCTATAAGTGGAGCAACAAATGCAAGTTACTCTATTGCAGCGGTTACTGTTGCCCAAGCAGGTATTTACACAGTTGATGTTATCAATGCATGTCAAACAGTACCATCCAATAGTGTTACGCTTACTGTAAATCCTAAAGCAGTAATAACATCTGCTGCGACTTCACCGGCTTGTAGTGGTAGTTCTGTAGGATACAGCATTACAAGCGATATTGCCGCATCGTATGGCTGGACAAGAGCTCTAAAAACAGGCATTACTCCTTCAACTGGATCCGGTTCAACAACACCTATTGCTGAAATATTAACGAACGGTACTTTAGCACCAATCAATGTAGATTATATCATTACCCCAACAGCAACTTCAAGTGGTTGTGTGGGTGATCCTTTTACGTTGACCGTAACAGTTAATCCTAAACCATCTATTACTTCTTCAGCTACAACAACTGTTTGTAGTGGTGTTGCTTTAAATTACGTGATTACAAGCAGTGTTCCATCTTCTTATAACTGGAGTAGAGCACTTAAAGCGGGTATTACACCAAACACAGGTTCTGGTTTAACCAGTCCGATTACTGAAACGTTGACGAATTCTACAGTTTCGCCTATTACGGTAGATTATATTATTACTCCAACTGCAACAACTGGCGGATGTGCAGGTTCTCCATTTACGTTGACCGTAACGGTTAATCCAGCAGTAACACCATCTGTCACAGCAACGGTTTCTCCAACGGGAGCAATTTGTGCGGGAACAAGTATAACATTCACCGCAACACCAACGAATGGAGGAGCAGCTCCAATATATCAATGGAATAAAGGTGGTACACCAATTGCTAGTGCGACAAATGCAACGTATACAACAACAGGAGCTGTAAACGGTGATGTATATACAGTAACACTGACAAGTAACGCAACGTGTGCAAGCCCAACAACAGCAACAAGTACAGGAATTACAATTACAGTTAATCCAGCAGTAACACCATCCGTCACAGCAACTGTTTCTCCAACAGGAGCAATCTGTGCAGGCACAAGTGTAACATTTACCGCAACCCCAACGAACGGAGGAGCGGGTCCAATATATCAATGGAACAAAGGTGGTGTCGCAATAACAGGTGCAACAAATGCAACATATACGACAACAACAGCTGCGAACGGCGATAGCTATACCGTAACGTTAACAAGCAACGCAACGTGTGCAAGTCCAGCGACAGCAACAAGTTCTGCGATTGTTATGACAGTTAATCCGGTGTTAGTACCGGCAGTATCTATAGCAGTATCTCCAACCGGCTCAATTTGTGCAGGTACAAGTATAACATTCACAGCAACACCAACAAACGGAGGAGCAACACCTGGATACCAATGGAAAAAAGGTGGTACAAATATAGCAGGAGCAACAAATGCAACGTTTACAACAACAGCAGCAGCAAACGGTGATGTATATACAGTTACACTGACAAGCAATGCTGCTTGTGCAAGCCCAACAACAGCAACAAGTACAGGAATTACAATTACAGTTAATCCGACTTTGGTGCCAAGTGTAACAACAGTAGTTTCACCGACAGGCGCAATCTGTGCAGGAACAAGCATAACTTTTACAGCAGCACCGACAAATGGCGGTACACCAACATATCAGTGGAGAAAGAATACTACACCGATTGCATCGGCAACGAATGCAACATATACAACAACGGGAGCTGTGAATAATGATAGTTATGATGTAGTTATGACAAGCAATGCAACATGTGCTAGTCCAACAACAGCAACAAGCACAGCAATTGTTGTGACAGTTAATCCGGCCTTAGTACCAAACGTAGCAACAACAGTAAGCCCAACAGGAGCGATTTGTGCAGGAACAAGCGTAACATTTACTGCAACACCAACAAACGGAGGTACAACACCAACATATCAATGGAATAAAAACGGTACTAATATTGCAGGTGCAACCAATGCTACGTATACAACAACAGCTGCAGCAAATGGAGATAGCTATACAGTGACACTGACAAGCAATGCTACTTGTGCAAGCCCAACGACAGCAACAAGCACTGCAATTGTAATGACAGTTAATCCGATCTTGCCGGTAAGTGTAAGTATAGCGACACCGTCGACAACAATTTGTACAGGAACAAGTGTAACATTTACCGCAACACCAACAAACGGAGGTGCAGCACCAACATATCAATGGAGAAAAGGAGGCGTTAATATTGCATCAGCAACAAATGCAACATATACAACAACTACAGCAGCAAACGGAGATAGCTACACAGTAGTTCTGACAAGCAATGCACCGTGTCCAAGTGGCAATCCGGCAACATCAAATGCAATAGTTATCACAGTAACAACTGTTGTAACACCGGCAGTTAGTATTACGGCCTCACCAGCAGGTACAATCTGTACAGGTACAAGTGTAACGTTTACAGCAGTTCCCGGTAATGGCGGTACAGCTCCAACGTATCAATGGAAAAAGAACGGTACTAATATTGGAGGTGAAACAAATACAGCATACACAAGCACAACATTGGCAAATGGTGATCAGATTAGTGTAGATATGGTAAGTAACTCGGGTTGTGCTAGCACACCAAATGCGAGCTCGAATATAATTACAATGGTTGTGAATGCTAATGTAACTCCAGCAGTAGGGCTTACTGTATCACCAACAGGTGCAATCTGTGCTGGAACAAGCATCACATTTACAGCTTCACCAACAAATGGAGGTACAACACCAATATATGTATGGAAAAAGAATACAGTAACAATTAGCGGCGCAACAAATGCAACGTATACAACAAATGCTGCTGTAAATAATGATAGTTATACAGTGGAGCTCACGAGTTCATCTGGTTGTGCAAGTCCTGCAACGGCAACTTCAACTCCTGTAGTTATTACAGTTAATCCGACACTCGTTCCAACGATTACGATTGCGACTACTTCGTCTACCATTTGTTCAGGTGACGTGATTACATTCACTTCAACACCTACAAACCCTGGTTCAACACCAAATTATGTATGGCGTAAAAATGGAACAGCTATCACACCTGCAGCTACAGGGACTTCTTATTCAACAACGGGCGCCGTTAATGGAGATGTATATTCTGTTGTGATGACAAGCAATGCGTTGTGTGCATCACCTACATCACCTGCATCTAACAATATCACAGTTACGGTGAATTCGTTACCAACAGTAACCGGACCTACTGCTGTTTGTGCAGGTTCTACAATAACATTAGTCGGCTCAGGAACAGCAAATGCATCAAGTCCTTGGGTATCTTCTGCACCTTCTGTTGCAACAGTATCAAATGCCGGAGTGGTTACAGGTGTTGCTGCAGGATCAGTTGATATTACGTATACAAATAGTAATGGATGTTCACAAACTGCAACTGTAACGGTGAATGCAACACCGAACATTACAGGAACACTTTCTGTTTGTTTAGGTTCTACAACACAATTGACAGGATCAGGAACAGCTGCAACAAGTAATGCATGGGTATCGGCTACACCAGCAGTTGCTACCATAAGCACTACAGGATTGGTTACAAGTGTGGCAGCTGGTTCAACTCTCATTACATATACAACAAATACAGGTTGTAGCTTCTCTGCTACAGTGACTGTAAATGCATTGCCAACCATTACGGGTACATCGAGTTTGTGTACAGGTTCTACGGTTCAACTAACAGGTTCTGCTACTGCTGCGGCCTCAAATGCCTGGACATCTGCATCAACAGGTGTTGCTACAATAAATGCTTCCGGTCTGGTTACAGGAGTTGCTAGTGGTACAAGTGTAATAACATATACTAATTCGAATGGATGTCAAACAACGCAAACAATAACCGTAAATGCGGTTGTAACACCAACAGTTGCTATTACCGCAAATAACTCTACGATCTGTACGGGAACAAGTATTACGTTCACTGCAACACCAACAGATGGTGGTACAACGCCTACGTATAAATGGAAATTGGGAAGTGGTTATATTTCCGGAGCAACAAATTCAACTTATACCACAACAACTGCTGCAAATGGCGATAGTTATTCTGTAGAACTGACAAGCAACGCTATTTGTACATCAACAAATACTGCAAATTCAACTCCGATTGTTATTACTGTTACAACAAGTGTGACGCCTAGCGTAGCAATTTCTGCGAATCCAGGTAATACAATTTGTGCAGGCACATTGGTAACCTTTACCGCAACTCCGGGAAATGGAGGATCAGCACCGACATACCAATGGAAAAAGGGAGGAGTTAATATTTCCGGTGCAACTAATGCCACATATACAAATTCGGCATTAGTAAACGGAGATCAGATCAGTGTAGATATGGTTAGTAATTCCAGCTGTGCCAGTACAACAAATGCTTCGTCTACAGCAATTACAATGACGGTAAATCCGATTGTAACTGCAACAGTAACAATCGCAACATCTGCTAATACTATATGTGTTGGAGGATCTGTAACGTATAGTGCTTCATATACAAATGGTGGTACTTCACCGTTGTTCGAATGGTTTGTGAATAATATATCACAAGGTGCAACTGCTTCAGCGGATACATATACTTCTACGATTTTGTCAAATGGAGATATAGTGAATGTTAAAATGACTTCCAGCCTAATGTGCGTAGCGAGTACTATTGTAACTTCTAATAGTAAAACAATTGCTATAACAACAAATGTGACTCCTGCTGTATCAATTACTTCTGATAAGAGTACGATCTGCTTAGGTGGATCTGTGACTTATACTGCTGTACCTGTAAATGGTGGTACTGCATCGTATCAGTGGAAAATAAATGGGGCTGATGCAGGGGGAGCCACTGCAACGAATACATTCACAACTTCCGGTTTAGTAGATGGCGATGCTGTATCGGTTGTGTTGACATCTTCTGTTACCTGTGTTACGAGCTCTACTGCTAGCTCAACTAGCTTAACGATTGTAGTAGCTTCGGCTACACAAATTGCTTCGCAGCCTGGTAGTCAATCTGTGTGTGCATTGGGAAACAACGTAACGTTTTCTGTAGGTGCTACCGGAGATAATCTTACCTATCAATGGAAAACAGGCAGTACAAGTTTGGCTAATAATGCAACATACTCAGGAGTTACTACAAAAGATCTAAGTATATCAAATGTTTCGAACGCAGACTTACTTGGTTATACAGTAACTGTTACGGGTACATGTGGTACATTAACTTCTAATGTTGCGAATCTGACTCAATCGACAAGTTCAATTGCTATTACAACACAACCGGTTGCACAGGTACTGGAAACAGGTGAATTGATTCAACTGTCTGTTACTGCAACAGGACCTACATTATCGTATCAGTGGAAGAAAAACGGAGTAGATCTGGTGAACGATTCAAGAATTTCCGGAGCGAATACAGCATCTCTTCAGATATCAAATGCCCAGGTTAGCGATAGCGATAATAATTACACCTGTTTGATCATGAGCCCTTGTGCTTCTCAGCTTTCTTCAAATGCAACTGTTGTAACGGTATCAACTCCTACATCTACACAGGATGCATTGACAAAAGGATTTATGATTGCACCAAATCCATCTGCAGGTCACTTTACATTGTCGAATAATTATTCACCGTTTATTGTAGAAGAACTTGAAATTATATCGATGGAAGGCGTGGTTGTGGCACGAAAAATAATTGCCGGCACAACGAATCTGAGCGAAGAAGTATATGCGCAAGATTTACCAAAAGGAATGTATCTGCTTGTAATAAAAGGTGAAGGGGAGCAGGCAGTATTAAAAATTGTATTCGATAAATAATTAAATCTACTGTTATAAATAAAAAGACTCACGCTAAAAACGTGAGTCTTTTTATTTATAAGCAACTTAATATACTCTATTGTTCTGCTTGAATTTCTTTTAAAAACATTCCGGCAACCTTACACATTTTTTTGTCGAGCTCTTCGTAGTCTGCTTCTCCAAATTCATTGATGTCTTTGTATTTCAACTTTACCATTCTTACTCCTAAAAGCAAGTGCACTAGAAATTCAGCATATTCATGTTTATTAATCCTTTTAAATTCTTTCGTAGCAATTCCATGTTGAATGATGTTTGCTACCATTTCCTGTTCCATGTTATTGAAATTTTCAAATGCTTTCGTGTAAACCGTTTTTACATTGTTAAAGAAATCGGAACGTAGTTTGGAAAGATTTAAAAGGTGTCTGAAATGCTGGCTTCTCAACTTGACATATTTTTTAAGCTGCAATGTAGCTTCCATATCCGAATTGAGAAATTTATTCATTTCATCAAAAAAGACCTGTTGTTCTTTTTTAATAACAGATGCAAATAAGGTTTCCTTGTCCGGGAAATAATAATACAGCGAAGCTTTACCCATACCTACATCTGCAGCAATTTCATTCATGGTTGTTTTGCATAAACCATAATGCGCAAATCTTTTTTGAGCTGCATTGATAATGATCTCAAGCTTACCTTCTTCGGTTTTGTTTTTTGGTTCAGACATTTGTTTAAAATAAATACAGCATCCGGTTTAAGGGATGCTGTATTGTACGATAAATTAAGAATGATTGTTTGTTGAAGTTTCAGCCGGTAGAGATTTTTTATTTCTATATGCAATTTTTGTAATCACAACATATAAAACCGGCACAATAAACACAGCCAAACCTGTAGCAGCAAGCATGCCTCCAAATACTGTCCATCCGATAGTTTGTCTGGATACAGCACCTGCGCCTGATGCTACTACCAATGGTAATACACCCAGAATAAATGCAAGTGAAGTCATAAGGATCGGACGAAGACGTAGCTGAACCGCTTCAATTGTAGCTGCTACAATTTCCATTCCTTTATCTACACGTTCTTTTGCAAATTCTACAATAAGAATGGCATTCTTCGCCGCTAAACCGATCAACGTGATTAAACCAATCTGAGCATAAACGTTGTTACTTAATTTAGGTAAGAAATAAAGTGTTAAGATAGCACCGAATGCACCAAGCGGTACTGCAAGCATTACAGAGAATGGTACAGACCAGCTCTCATATAATGCAGCTAAGAACAAGAATACAAATATGATTGATAAAGCGAATATATATACAGCACTGGATCCGGATTTGATCTCTTCTCTACTTAAACCTGAGAACTCATAACCATAACCTGCAGGCAATACCTGTGCAGCCACTTCTTCAAGTGCTTTGATTGCATCACCACTACTGTAGCCTGGTTTAGGAGTACCATTAAATTCTGCAGAACGGAATAAATTGTAATGTGAAATCAATGGTGCATTTTCAACCGCTTCATACGTAACTAGTGAGCTTAACGGTATCATACTTCCGCTTACATTTCGAACATAATATTTATCCATATTTGAAATGTCTTTTCTGAACATGGTGTCGGCTTGTGTAACTACTCTGAAGTTTCTTCCATAAATAGAGAAGTCATTTATGTATCTACTGCCCATCAATGTTTGTATGGTTCCGAAAACATCTCCGGTAGATACACCCATACGTTCACATTTTACTCTGTCGACATTTATTTTGTAACCAGGCGCACGTGCAGTAAAGAATGTGAAGGCTCTTGCAATCTCCGGACGCTTATTGGCTTCCATCATAAATTGTTTTACCACTCTTTCAAACCCTTTGATGTCATCGTTGCTTTGTTTTTGTTCGATCATGAAACTGAAACCAGAAGCTGTACCCATACCCGGAATAGGAGGAGGAGGGATTACAATAATATTTGCTTCTTTGATCGCAGAAAATTCTTTTTGGAATTGTCCCACAATCGCATCAACCTGCATGGATGCATCTTTACGGTCTTTCCATGGTTTTAACTGACAGAATAACGTACCGCTATTTGATTTAGAACTGAAGGTGATTGCATTTAAACCGCCCAATGCCGCAAAGTGATTTACAGAAGGGTTTGCTTTTACAATGCCCATGATCTTGGTTAATACTTCAACCGTACGTGTAGTAGATGCTCCGTCAGGTAATTCAAATGTAATGATCAAACGACCTTCATCTTCCGTTGGAATAAATCCGGTTGGCTTGGATTTGAATAAACCGAATGTTGCAACGAAAATACATGCCAGTATTACTAATACCATTGGTGATTTTCTGATGCAGTATTTTACACCATTGGAATACGATGCAGTAACACGCGCAAACCAGTAGTTGAATTTAAAGAAGAATTTATTTAAGCCTTTTGAATTTTCATCTAAGTGCATTGGTCTTAATAACAAGGCACACAATGCAGGAGTTAATGATAAGGCAACAAACGCTGAAAGCAATACAGATACAGCAATAGTGATCGCAAACTGTTGGTATAGTCGTCCTACAATACCTGGTATGAATCCTACCGGAACGAATACTGCAGCAAGGATAAGTGCAATCGCAATTACAGGCCCTGAAATATCTTTCATCGCCTTAATGGTAGCTTCTTTCGGAGAAAGCTTTTCGTGATCTATGTAATGCTGTGTGGCTTCAACTACAACAATCGCATCATCCACTACAATACCAATCGCCAATACGAATCCAAATAAGGTTAATGTATTAACTGTAAATCCAAGTGGAATAAAGAAGATGAACGTACCAATGATGGATACCGGAATAGCAAGGATTGGAATCAATGTTGCTCTCCAGCTTTGTAAGAATAAGAACACAACAACGATTACAAGCAACAATGCTTCTACAAGTGTATGTACAACTTCATTGATGGATACATCTACTACAGAAACAGATTCAAATGGAACTACATAAGCAACGTCGTTTGGAAAAGATTTTTTCAATTCTTCCATTGCTTTGTATACGCCTTCTGCTGTTTCAAGCGCATTGCTTCCAGGAGATTGGTAAACCAATAAATAGGAAGATCGTTTTCCGTCTACAAAGTTGTTGCTTGAGTAATTGAATTTACCCAACTCAACGCGTGCAACATCTTTTAGATAAACGATATTACCCTCGTCCGGTTTGGTACGTACTACAATGTTTTCAAAGTCGGATACTTTTTCAAGCATGCCGTTTACCTGTAGGGAGTATTCAAATGCCTGATCCGGTGTTTGCGGAGATGAACCAATAGAACCTGCTGCAACCTGCACGTTCTGCTGTTGTAGTTTTGTTACAACTTCAGTTGCAGTCATACCATATTGCGCAAGTTTATCCGGGTTCATCCAGATACGCATACTGAAGTTATCTGCTCGCGTGAAAATATCACCCACACCTTTTACGCGCAAAAGCGCATCTTTGATAAAGATGTTGGTGTAGTTGTCCATGAATTTTACATCGTGTGTTCCGTTAGGAGAATACAAGGCAACCAACATTAAAATTGTCGGGTTACGTTTACGCACAGTAAGGCCGGTCTTCTTCACATCGTCCGGTAACTGTGGTGTAGCTACACTTACTCTGTTTTGTACATCCAATGTAGCGATGTCAATATTCGTTCCTACATCGAATGTTACGTTCATTGTCATAGTACCATCGCTGGTGCTGTTCGACTGTAGGAAGGACATGCCCGGACTACCGTTTACCTGCGATTCAATAGGCGTTGCGATCGTACGTTCAACAGTTTGTGCATCCGCACCGGCAAAGTTACCAGTAACCTGTACGATGGGCGGAGTGATATCGGGATACTGACTGATTGGTAAATTCATTAATGTAAGAATACCAACCAGTGTAATTACAACCGAAACAACAATAGCTGTTACGGGTCGTTTTATAAATACATCTGCAATCATATACGTTTTTTGCTTAATTATTTTTTAGGAGCTTCTGCTGCTTTAGGAGCGCCGGTTTGAACAGCCACACCGTCACGTAATTTTTGTATTCCTTCAACAACAACTTGTTCTCCGGCTGTTAATCCATCTAAGATGATGATGTTTTTGCCTACAACTTTTCCAGCTTTTATTTTATGTTGTCTTGCTGTATCTTGCTCGATCACATATACAAAGAACTCACCCATCTGCTCAACAACTGCTTTGTTTGGAATCACAACCACCTTGTCTGAGTATTTGTTTTCAACACGAATGTTGCAGCTCATACCATCTTTTAATGCACGGGTTGGGTTAGGGAATTCAAGTCTAATCTTTAATGTCCCTGTTTGCATATCCACCGCTCTGTCTAAGAAAAGAATTTTACCAGGATAAGGGTAGATACTTTTATCAGGAAGTGCCAACGTAAATAAAGAATCAGTTCTTGAAAGTTTTTTATTTTCTAAGCCTACAAAACGAGTAATTTCTTTTTCATTCACTACAAAATCAATAGCGATCGGATTGTTGGAAGAAACGGTATTTAATTTCGTTTGTCCTGCCGTAACAAAGGCTCCTCTTTTAACTAATGATATTCCGATTGTACCATCAAACGGAGCAGTGATTGTTGCATGTTGTAGATCAAGTTGTGCACGCAAAAGATTTGCTTTGGCAACCGCAATCTGACTTTCTGCAGTAGCTAAATCTGCTTCGGAGTATTCAAGTCTTTGTTGTGTTGTCATTCCTTTATCACCAAGTTGCTTATAGCGCTCCGCATCTTTGCGTGTTTTTTCATAATTCGCCTGGGCTATTTTAAGAGATGCTTCCGCACTTGAATAAGCAGCCTGGTATTTGGTTTGCTCGATCTCATATAGCTTCTGTCCTTTACGAACTTGTTGGCCTTCCTGAAAAAAGACTCCGGTTATAAATCCGCTTACTTCACAATTCAGATCTACATTGTTTAATGCAACAACATTTCCCGGATATACATCAAAGTATGTTGGGTTCTTAAGTTCAACAGTATCGGTAACAACTGCTGGGTTTGGAGGTGGTGTATTTTGAGCCGGTCCGCCACATGCAACAGCAACTACACTGATCACGATCAATAGAATTCCTTGTTTGATTTTTTTATTCATAAGTGTATTTATTAAAATGCTTTTAAATTATCGAACGATGTTACCAACTGCTCTATCGTAGTTCGCCTTAGATATTAAGGCTACATATACTGCACGGAAGAAGTTTGTTTGAGCTGTAATCAGATCGGATTCAGCTGTTGTTACTTCAACGTTTAACGCAATACCGGCTTTGTATTCAGCACGGAGTATTTCCAGGTTTTGCTGAGCAAGGTTTAGATTTTCTCTTTGTATGTTAAACGATTGTACACTGTTATATAAATTGATCAGCGCTTGTTCTACTTCAAGATCTATTTCTTTTTCCAGAGAGTGTTTTTTATTCTCTGTTATTTTTGATTGAATCTGTCGTTGCTGAACTCTGTAATTTACGGCTAATCCAGAGAATATAGGTACTTGCAGACGCAGACCAATGGTTGAATAATTATGCCAACGTGCAGACTGTGATAAATCTGCAAAGTACGTTGCACCTGGATTATAACCAAAGGTGCTTATTGCTACTAATCTTGGATAGTGACCTGCCTTTGCATTTTTTAATAAATAGTTATTGTACTTTTCCTGACTTTGCATAATTGAATATTCAATACGGTTGGTGTATACCGCAGATTTTTTTTCTGTTAAAATCTTTTGAATATCATCCATCATTGCCGGGTATAGACTATCTGTTAAGATCAATGGATTGTTTTCAGATAGGTTCATTTGGTAGCGCAGAATAGAACGGCTTAAAGCAACCAAACGTGTCGTCTCTTCTTTCTGTTCACGCACATTGTTCAAACTCACTAAAATTCTGCTTACATCAATGTTTCGTGCAAAGCCCGATTCATAACGTGCAATGGTTTCCTGGTAGGAAGAATCAAGACTTGTTAAGTTTGATTCAATAGCTTTTAGTTGTTGCTCATTTACCAATACACCATAGTATGCTTTTGTAATATTTACACTGACATCAATTCGCGTCTGTGTAATTGTCTTTTCTGCAATTTCTTCATTTGCTTTTGCAGCGCCTTGTGCAGAAAAGAATGCCTGATCAAATAAGACTTGTGATGCGCTTACATTTGGTGTAAAGGTATTTCTCAAGCCTAACTGGAATGCAATAGGAGTACCTTTGGGTAGTGGTGAATTTGCCTGAAAACCGACACCACTTTCTGTAATGTTTTGCTGAACGTTAAAACTGTGGATCAAATCCGCATTGGCAGAAACCTGTGGTAGCAAATTTGCACGTACTTCTCCTTTTTGAGCAGTTGACAAATCACTTTGCAGGTTGGCATTTTTTACGTTGAAGTTTTCATTTAAGCCGTATTCAATTGCCTGCTGCAATGAAAAGCTTGTGGGTTCGGATGTTGTTGTGTCCTGCTGTGCCTGTACCGCAGTATACATCAATGATAGCAATAAAAGTATACTTAATTGTTTCATCTTGATTGCATGATTTATTTAAAGGATTGCCTGGAATAGGATATTCGGTTGTTAGATTCCGGTAAAACAAAAGTAATAAACTTTTCGACTAATTATATATATTGGTCGAAAAGTTTAAGGTTGATGAATTGCAATTAGATGATTCAGAGAAGGGATTTAATTATTTTGAGAAGTATTTTAAGAATTAGAAAAAATAGGGTCGTATTCAAAAAAAAAAGCCCTCTCAGGATTTCTAAGAGGGCTTTTACTTATTTAGAGGCATTTTCTTTTACGTGAATAACGAGCTTTTTACATAAGTCGCGAATCATTTCTGCCATTTTTATATCTCCTGTAGCATTTTCAATTGAATCTGCCATTCCACCAATACCTTCAATCGCAAAACGTTTCATTTCTTCAACGGGCATTTCTTTTGTCCATATATTGATCTGCATGGTATTCATTTGTGAATGATCCCATAATGAAATTGCGATCGCATCGGTTGGCAATGGTTTATCTGAAGGGCCATCTGTTGCTTCCCACATAATGGATTCCGGTACGTTTTTATCATCCAGCGTAACGCTGAATTTTATTTCTGAATTTTTCATTTTGTACTTAATATTTCTGCTAATTTCTTCATGATTTACATCTAAAACAAATTTAGAAATCGTAATATTATCCTGATGAAGCAGAATTGTTGTTATAAAATAATGAAGTGTATGAATATCAGTAGGATAGTAGTATTGATGATATCTATGATCTTTTTCTCCTGTTCGTATCACACCGAAACAGCGAATAAATCCAATAAAGCTGCTTCCTCGTTAGCCAGAGTAGCTTTCTATAATGTCGAAAATCTATTTGATACGGAAGATGATAAACATACCAACGATAACGATTTTTTGCCTTCAGGCAAATTAAAATGGACTGATGAGCGCTATCAACAAAAGATTCAGCACATTCAGGAAGTAATGGAAAGCTTGAATGAAAATCATACACTGGCTTTGTTTGGTATGGCAGAAGTTGAAAACAAAACCGTGCTTGAAGATTTGGTGAAAAAAGATTCTTCCTATCAGATCATACATTATAACTCATCCGACAATAGAGGTATTGATGTATGCTTGTTATACAATACAAGTTATTTTACTCCGCTTACTTCGTATTTATCATCTTCTGAATCGGATGTGTTTTTACGTGAGGTACTGGTTGTAAAAGGTATTTTATGGAATGATACGGTTCACGTATTGGTAAACCACTGGCCATCGCGTAGGGAAGGGCAGGAAGAGTCGGAACATAAACGTCTGGAAGCAGCTAAGCTTACACTCCGTTTGATTGATTCTATTTCAACAGAAAATCCATCACGTACTATTATTGTTATGGGTGATTTCAATGATCAGCCTAACGATGAAAGTATATCAAGTATTACAAAGCTTCAGCCTACTAAGAAGAATGAAGCCGCAGATATGGTTAATCCATTTGAGGCAAAGCAAAATGCAGGAGAAGGGACTTGTAAATATAAAAGAGATTGGCTTTTGTTTGATCAGATGTTGTTAAGCAAATCTGTTATGGATAAAAAAGGATTTCAGTTTGTGTCTGCAGAAATATATGATCCGGAGTGGTTGTATTATAAGCAGGATGTGAATTCAGGTCCGTATAGAACCTTTGTGGGAGATAAGTATTACGGTGGGTACAGCGATCACTTTCCTGTGTATATTGAACTGAAAAAGTAGTTTAGTTCAATAATAATGCTCTGCTGTTTATTTCATCTTTTTTTAATTGCTGAATCAATGCATCGAGGCCTTCAAACTTGGCTTCATCGCGCATGAATGTATGAAGTTCTAAACGTACTGTCTTTCCATAGATATCTTCGTTAAAATCAAAAATGTGCACCTCTATAGTTCTGCGTTTGTCGTTGTTAATCGTAGGGCGCACGCCAATATTCAACATGCCTTTGTAACGTTCACCTTCAATATATACATGTACAGCATAAACACCATTTTTAGGAATGAGCTTATCCTGATCTTCGATAAAAATATTTGCTGTTGGAAATCCAATCGTTCTTCCCAATTTATTTCCTTCAATTACAAAACCTCTCAGTAAATACGGATATCCTAAATTTTGATTGGCAACAGTGCTATCCCCGTTTAATAAGGCTTTGCGAATAAGTGTAGAAGAGATTGCCAGCGAGTCGATTTCCTGTTTCGGAATTTCAATGGACTCAATGCCAAAGCGATCTTTATGCTGATTTAAATAATCGATGCTGCCTTCTCTATTATTACCGAAGCGGTGATCGTAGCCCAATACCAGATAACGTGTGCCGATTGTTTTGATCAATATATTTTCAATAAAATCATCTGCAGTTAGTTTGGCAAATTCTTCATTGAAATTTAGAATCAATAAATGATCAATCTTATAAGTATCGAGTAAATGTATTTTTTCTTCGAGTGTGTTTAACAGGCCAATTGGTTCGGCATCTTTCTTTAAAACAAATCGAGGATGCGGCCAGAATGTGATCAATACACTTTCTCCGTTCACAAGGCTGCTTAACTCTGTTAAACGGTTTAATATTTTTTTATGACCTATATGTACGCCATCAAATGCGCCAATTGTTACAACGGCTTTATGTAATGTTTGAAATTCTTTTATGTCGCGGTAAATCTTCATAAGGCTGCATATTGTGCTTCCAGCTGTTCCGGAGTGAGTGCACTCTGAACAGAATATTTTCCAATACGTTCTCTCCGTAATGCATGTAAGTGCGCACCGCAATTTAAGGCAATTCCAAAATCATTTGCAATCGTGCGAATATACGTTCCTTTGCTGCAAACGATATTGAAGTGTACAAGAGGTAATTCAATGTTGGTAATTCGGAATTCTTTGATGAAAACCTGACGTTGTTTGATCACAACTTCATTGCCTTTGCGTGCTTCGTCGTAGGCTCTTTTGCCATCTACCTTAACAGCAGAATAAATCGGAGGAGTTTGTGTAATGGTTCCTAAAAATTGTTTAACCGTTTTGCGGATTTGTGTTTCGGTAATCTGTGAAATGTCTTTTATGTTTTCAAGAGGTAATTCTAAATCATAAGAAGCTGTTGTTGCTCCTAATGAGATTGCTCCTGAATATTCTTTTTCATCATCCATCAAAGACTCGATCGTCTTTGTTTTTTTACCTGTGCATACAATGAGTAAGCCGGTAGCAAGTGGATCAAGCGTTCCGGCATGACCTACTTTTTTCATTTTTAATGTTCTGCGTACTTTTTTCACCACATCGAAGGAGGTCCAATGGTATGGTTTGTCTAAACATAATACCAGATCGTGCTGAGGAGTTTCAATAGCGGCAGACATCTATATACGAAGAGGAGGGAAGATTAAACAACTGCAAGATCTACGTTCATAAGAAGTAGAATCAACAGCAATGCACCAAGTGCTATTCGATAGTAACCAAATACTTTAAATCCGTATTTAGTCAAAATATTAATGAAGAATTTTATTGCCAGCATGGCTACAACAAAGGCAACGATGTTACCTAATAGCAGTAACGGAATTTTATCCGTCGATTCAAGAATCAGATCTTTTTCATCGTACAGACTTTTTGCTGTTGCAGCAAACATGGTAGGTACAGCAAGGAAGAAAGAAAATTCAGCCGCTGCTTTACGGGTTAGTTTCTGTGTAAGACCGCCAATGATTGTAGCAGCAGATCTGGATACGCCAGGAACCATAGCTAAGCATTGGAAACATCCAATCAGAAAGCCGGTTTTATAAGATACTTCATCCGTGCCTTCGGTCTCATTTTTTTCAAACCACTTATCAATAAACAATAAAATAATACCACCTAACAGAAGAGCGGCAGCTACTACCCAAACTTTTTCAAGCAGCTCATCAATATGTTGTTTTAGTAGTAAGCCAACAATCGCTGTGGGAATAAAGGCTACAAATAATTTGAAATAGAAGTCGAAACTTTTGAAGAAGCGTTTGAAATACAGTACAACTACAGATAGGATTGCCCCGAATTGTATCGCAACTTCAAAAACTTTTGTAAATGGATCATTTTTAATTCCCATTATTGCTGATGCAATAATCATATGACCTGTTGAAGAAACAGGTAGGAACTCTGTAATGCCTTCAACGATTGCTAAAACAATAGCCTCAATCCAATTCATGATTTAAGCTTTGTTCTTTGGCGTATAAAATATTGCAGCAACTTCTACAATCAAACCTAACAATACGATCATTGGTCCAACAGTTAAGCCTTTTGGACCAAAGCCATACTGTGTTGTATCAGATGCCATAATGAAATATCCGATAACCATTAATAATACACCTGCCACCATGATGATGTAGTTGATGTTTCCGAAAACTAATTTTTCTTTGCTCATAATTTTAATATAAATCGTCTAAAGACAAGAACATGTATTTGCGTAATGAAAGGTATGAACTGATTAAGCCAATTAACGCACCCATAAAGATAAGCGCACTATATAGCATATACGTTAGTTCAGGTACGTATAATTTTTGTAAATCTTCAATGGAAGCAAACGCATACTGTTGAAGAGCAAATAATAAGATGGATGCCAATACACCACTGATAGCGCCTTGCAGCATGGCTCTGTATATAAAAGGTTTTTGTATGAAAAAGGGGCGGGCCCCAACCAATTGCATGCTTCGGATTAAAAAGCGTTGTGAGTATAACGCTAATTTAATTGTATTATTGATAAGGAAGAAGGTAACAATGGTAAGGAGGAGCGCAAATGCTGCTAACACAATTCCTGCGTTTCGGATGTTACGTGTTACTTTTTTAAGCAATGCTTCTTCGTAAATAACTTCATATACTGCAGGATCGGCATTCAGATCTTTGATAATGAAATTCATGGATGAAGAATCTGTATAGTTTTCTGCAATGTGAATGGTGTAGGATGCCCGCAACGGATTCTCGTCAATGATTTTTGTAAAATCCTGTCCGGTTTGTTTGATGTATTCGTCCTTTGCCGCTTCTTTTGAAATGTAGGTAATTTCAGGAGCACCAGAGGCGTCTTTCGCTAAATAATTCTTTTGATACAAGTTTGTTTTAAAAGCTGTCTGCATTGAGTCATTGATGTGATTGTGTACATATATCTGTACTTCGCCGACTTGATTGTGGATGATCTTCTTGATCGATTGAGCATTAATCAAAATAAGTCCAAAAACACCAATAACACTTAAAGATAAGGTTATGCTGAAAATTACTGTTGTATAGGGAAAGCTCCCCAGTATTTTTTTTCTCTTTTTTGTTGTTATCTCTGCCACGTACTGCTATAAAAAACGATAGGTCAAATTTACCAAGTAAATCTGACCTATCCAATTTGAATACGGGAAGTTATTAGGATTAATGCTCTCTTAGCTGAGTTAATTGCAGTAAAATCGCTTTATCGGTAATCGGTTTAAGTGAAGTCACTTTTGTTTTACCCTGAATCAGTTCGTAATAGTTGTTTTCAAAGTATAAAAACAATTGTTTTGATGGTTTGTTGTTCAATTCAAACAACTCGTATGTGCTATTTGAGAAGTTTCCATGAAGGAACAACTGATTGTTAAAGAATCGATATCCTAAGTTATTTTCTTTAACAATACTAACCTTAATTTGAGGCGAAGAGATCGTAGAAGTATTTCCGCCATGATTCATTGCAGGCATATCAAAGTTGTCATTGATGCCGTCAATTGCATTGTCTGTATCAAGAGGTTCTTCAGAAAGATCTGTATGTGCTACATCCGATGCGTTGTTTTGCGATTTTGATTTTTTGCTAGAGCCGCTTACTGCTTTGGTGTTATTTGGGATCACAGATGTTGCTGTAGTTTTTTGATCTGCAGCAACAGAAGGTGTTTCAGATCCGGAAGTCGTTTGGGAAGATGAAACTACAGGCGATTCTATTTCAGTATTAGCTGCTGTTGCAGACGTATTATCGTCAATAGTATTTGATTCAACAGCAACTGTAGAACCTTCATTTCCTTTGTTAAATAAAGAGAATGAGCCTACGATCAATGCAACGATAGCTACAGATGCAGCTAACTTTACGTAAGGCGAGCCTAAGAAGCCAAATCCAACAGGTTTCACTTCAATAGCATTCATGCGATTCTTCAGTTGTTGATGGCGGTATTGTTTTACCGAATCAATAATGTCTTTTTGGATTGATACTTCTTGTTGAAGCTTAGGGTCGGCGGATACGGCTTTGTTAAAAGCTGCTGTCTCGGCACTGTTTAAATCCCCACGCAAGAATGAATCAATTGTTTCTTCTGTAATATTCATAAATTAGTCAAGAAAGTCACTTTCTTTATATAAAGATTTCACAAGGAGGTCAAGCTCCTTTTTACATTTGTATTTTTTTGTCTTAGACGTATCTGAATTTGCAAAACCCATTTTTTCTGCAATTTCTACCATCGATAAGCGATCAAAGTAGTAATATGTTAAAATATCTCTACAGGTATCACCCAGTTTTTGAATGCAATTGTTGATAATTTTAATGCGTTCATCCCTGTCCATATCCATGATCTCAACACCGTCATTTACTTCGTGTGAGAAGCGTTTTTTTCGTTCAAGCTCTTTTCTCCAAAGATTTAAGCACACGCTATAAAGGTAAGTGCTTATTTTAGAGGTGAGTATAAATTCCGGGTCTCGCGCTCTCTGCCAAAGTATTATTAGTGCCTCCTGGTAAATGTCCTTTGCTTCCTCTTCACTACCGTTGTTTTTGAGGATCAATTTGACCATCATCCGGTAATGCTGTTTATAGAGTAAGTCCAAGGTATTTTCATCGCCCTGTTTTAGTCGCACTAAAATCTCTTGGTCATTCATGATTTATATACTTTTACTACAAGTTTGGTAACCGAGTTCAGTTGATATATATGTTAAATTTTGAATTATGTGGATAAGTAGGTGGATTACCCTCTTAATTTGTCTAATAACTTGTTCAAATCTGCAACTTCCTCTTCAGTCAGCGTTAAGAATTTCCGCTCAAACTCCGGGAATTTTATAGCAATTTTTGCCAAAAGCTGTTCGCCTTTTTTAGTAATGAAGATATCTACGGCACGTTTGTCTGTAGATGCTTTGGAGCGTTCTACCAAACCTTTTATACGTAAACGTTCTACCAGTCTGGACGCATCACACATCTTATCCAACATGCGTTCCTTCAATAAGTTGATGGTTGAAGGGTTGGGATGTTGCCCCTTTAGGATACGTAAAATGTTAAACTGCTGTGATGTGATATCATATTCATTGAAAAAAACTTTAGAAAATGAATCTAGCCAGTTATACGTGTATATAAGGTTTACAGCAGCTTTACTGTATTCACTAGTGAATGCTTTTACTTGTTTAATTTCGTCTTCTAATCTCATTTTTTCTGGATAAATGCTAAAAATTCATTTTTGGTTTGATCTTCTTTGAATTTTCCAGAGTAATGAGCTGTAATAGTTGTGCTGGCTGTATCTTTCACCCCCCTGGAAGAAACGCATAAATGCGCCGAATCGATGACTATAGCCACGTCATCTGTTTTCAACGCTTCTTTAAGAGCCTCTGCAATCTGAACGGTTAAACGTTCCTGCACTTGAGGTCTCTTAGAATAATATTCAACCAATCGGTTGATTTTGGATAATCCGATTACTTGTCCGTTTGAAATGTACGCTACATGGGCTTTGCCAATGATTGGTACAAAGTGATGTTCGCAGTAAGAATAAAGCGTAATGTCTTTTTCAACGAGCATCTCATTATACTTATACTTGTTTTCAAACAGTTTTACACTGGGTTTATTTGCTGGATTTAAACCACTGAATATTTCTTTAACATACATTTTAGCAACTCTGTTTGGTGTGCCTTTCAGACTGTCGTCTGTTAGATCAAGACCAAGTATGTGCATAATTTCTTTAAAATGTTTTTGTATTAATTCAATTTTTAAAGCGTCATCTTTTTCAAATGCATCTTCTCTTAATGGCGTTTCTGCCGAAGAAGAAATATGGTCATCACCTGATTCGTCCATTATAGCTGGTTTATGCGGGGTATTCAACGAAGTTTCGTTCTGTTTCATATAAGATTACTTTCAGATCAATCGACGGTTCAATCAACGATCGCAAGGTTTTGTAAATTTGATGAGCTATATTTTCAGCTGTTGGATTCAGATGCTTAAACTCTTCACAATCTAAATTTAAATTTTTGTGATCGTAACGGGAGAGTATGTGTTTTTTAATTAAATCGCTCAATACCTTTGTGTCGAACACATATCCAGTAACAGGATCAACTTCTCCTATTAATTTAACAATCAATTCGTAATTATGGCCATGATAATTGGGATTATTACATTTTCCGAATACCTGGTTGTTTTGTTCATCTGTCCATGCTGAATTAAACAAACGATGCGCAGCGTTAAAATGTTCCTTTCTGAAGATAGCCGTTTTCAATATATTTTGAATTTTATATTTCGAATATCTAACAAAATTACAATTTCATAAACTCGAATCCTTTTCTTTTGCAGAATTTATCCTCGACTTTTAATTAAAAATTAAATGTTTGGGAGGATAAAGTCTAAATTTCGAAATAATATTTCATAAATGGAACTTGTTGGGTAGTAAATTTTGTTGCAAGGTAGTTATTTAGTAATTTGCAGAATTAAATTTTGTTTCGAAATGGTAAAGGAAGATATATACAAAAAATTGAAAGAATATCAGGAAAAGGGCTTAAAGCTTTTTACTTCATCTTCTTTTCAGACACATAGTATCGTGTTGCTTCACCTTCTGAGTGAATTTGACAATACAATTCCGGTGTATTTTATCAATACAGGATATCACTTTCCTGAAACAATCACCTATCGGGATCAAATTGCAGACCTGTTCAAGTTAAATGTTCAGGTTGTATCTTCTTCTACTCCAAGAAATATGCAGAAAGATGCTGAAGGAAGATTATTATTTACTTCAGACCCCGATTACTGCTGCTATTTGAATAAAGTACAACCGTTGGATGCTGTATTGCCTAATTACGATATATGGATCAATGGTGTACGTGCAGATCAAAGCGCAGTGCGTAAAAGTTTTGGTGTTGAGCAGCCTGCTCCTCACAATACAATACGTTTTCATCCGATGCTGGATTGGGACGTACGTATGATTGAAAAATATATCAAAGAATTTAAAATACCTCGTCATCCTTTAGAAGCAAAAGGATACTTGAGTATCGGGTGCGAACCATGTACACGTAAATTTGATATTGATACATACAACAGACAAGGCCGTTGGTTTGGTTTGAATAAAACAGAATGCGGTTTAAATACCGAATTAGTAAGTAAGAATTAATTTAAGAATCGTATAATATGAATGTATTGGTTACTGGTGGCGCCGGATATGTAGGGACGGAATTAGTGCTTAAACTTGCAGGAAATCCTGACGTTTCAAAAGTTGTGGTGTATGATAATTTGTCCAGAGAGAATTATAATTTATTTATTAATGCATCCAAACATGTTTCTAAAGATAAGATTCAATTTGAATTTGGTGATTTATTAGATACACGCAAAATCAGAAAAGTATTAACAGGGATTGATGTTGTATATCACTTAGCTGCCCGTGCTTCTACACCGTTTGCAAATACAGACAGTCATTTATTTGAACAGGTGAACCACTGGGGTACAGCTGAATTGGTGTATGCCATTGAAGATATCAAAACAGTCAAAAAAATGATCTATGTGAGCAGTTGTTCTGTATACGGTTCAGGCAAACAATTGATCGATGAAAGCGTAGCTGTTAATCCTAAAACAATCTATGGTGTTTCAAAGATGCGTGGCGAAGAGCATGTGTCAAGGCTTGGAGAAAAAATGAATGCAATCATTATTCGTTTGGGTAATGTATATGGTTATTCATCTTCCATGCGTTTTGATGCGGTGATCAATAAATTTATGTTTGAATCACATTACAAAAACAGAATCTCTATTCATGGAAATGGCCGTCAAAGTCGTTCATTTATTCATGTACAGAAAGCGGTTGATTCGCTGGAAGCAATTTTAACAAAAGATATTCCTTCAGATATATATAATTTAACAGAACGCAATTTAGAGATCTATGATCTGATCGATGAGGTAAAAGATCTGTATCCTTCATTGGAATTCATTTTCATCAATCAGCATTTAGAATTAAGAGAACAAAAAATAAATCCTGAAACGAAATTGTTAAAATACATCCCTCTTAAACAAACGAATTTTACTGAGGAGTTGGCAGAATTTAAAAAGCATTTTACGTTTCAAGCATCTGTATAAATAAGCCCCTTGGGGCTTTTTTTATGAAGTCGATCGAAGAAATTTCTCTTTCAGAAATTACTAAAGGAAAACACTATTGGAATTCTGAAAAACCAATAGAGGAGGAGATCATGTATTTTTTGCTGGTAGATCGTTTTCATGATGGTAAAGATCGGAATACCATTTCTTCCAGAGAGGGTTTTGGAAACGCCGAACAGCTGAAAGCCAGATGTGGCGGTACAATCAAAGGTATTACAAAGCAGCTGGATTATATTTTTGAAATGGGATTTACATCTGTTTGGATCAATCCATTTTTGCAAAATAATACAGAATCCTACCACGGTTATGCCATTGAGAATTTCTTGGAAGTCGATCCTCAATGGGGATCCAAAGAAGATGTCATTGAACTTGTTGCAAAAGCGCATGCATTACACATGCGTGTATTTTTTGATATTGTTTTAAATCATACAGGAGATAATTGGTCGTATAAAGTTTCAAATCCGGTGTATAAAAACGGAATTCAGTATGCGACAAAGGCATGGCGATTTGAAGACAAACCAATTCCTATAGAATTAAGAAATTTTAATTGTTATAGCCGCAAAGGAAGGATACGGCAGTGGGAGGAGAAGCCTGAAACATGGGACGGCGATATATTTGAATTGAAAGATCTGATCCAAAACGATTCGATCGTTGGCCAGCAGAATCTGGACATCATGGTTGCTGTTTATTCCTATTGGTTTGCATTAACCGATTGCGATGGGTTTCGCATTGATGCTGCAAAACATATCAATCCAAGCTGGTTGAATCAATTCATTACGGCGATTAAAAAGAATGCTGCCGAAGTGCAAAAAGATTTTTTCGTGTTTGCAGAAATTATCGGAGGTGAATCCATTGTAAAAGAATATCCAACAATTGACGGTTATCTGGATTTTAACTTTTATTTTTCTTCTGTAGATAAATTACTTCGTAAAAAGAATAGCAAAATACGTTTTGGAGAAGGGCATCTGAAAGCCTTGCCTGTGCGTTTTCTTGACAATCACGATCAAATCGGGCAAATGCCTAAACAGCGGATTGGGTATGCGTTAAACGAACCTGTTTTAGTAAATCTGCTTCGTGCATTTTTATTAATTCCTGGTTTGCCATGTGTGTATTACGGTACAGAACAGGGTTTGACCGGCAGGGGCAGAAATGATGGGGAGATACGAGAGTGTTTGTTTGATCCCCTGGGTACGGGAGATCTGTTTGATCGGAATTCAATTTACTTTAAAACAATTCAGCAATTTTCAGCATTAAGAGTAAAATGGAAAATGTTCCATGGGAAAGTTGAAAGCTGCAAAATACTTAATTCTGTTTTTAATAAGTGTATTGCATTGCAAATTAGTAGTTTAAGTGCTTCTAAATTGATTTTTTATAATTTAGGCGCTGAAAATGAGCAGGTTTCAATTAAACTCGCTCACCCAATATCCCGTACTAATAAATTAGTCGTATATTTATATAGCGATAATGGTCGTATTGAACTCGAAGCACAAATAAGAAACAACATCGTTTGCGACATTTCGATAGCACCATTTGGTTTTATTGTTTTGGATTTAGGTGTGGCTATATAGGAGCTATTTGTTTGAACATAGTATTTGAAAATTATATAAATGAAAGAATTAAATCTTCATATTAGTAAGAGACAACGTTGGGTATTGATTTTTGTAATGGCTTTTTTGTTTTTTATGTGGGGCCTTTTAACAAATTTGAATTTATTTCTATACCATCATTTTAAAGTAATATTCGAACTGAATTATTCGGTATCTACATTCATTAATTTAACATTTTTCTGTACCTATCTTGTAGTGTCTTTGCAGGCGGGAAGGATGATCAAATGGATCGGATATAAAAAAGGAATTCTGGTAGGATGGCTACTTGCTTGTGTTGGCTGTTTCTTGTTTATGCTTTCGGTAATGTCTAAATCATATACCTGGTTCTCTGATAAATCGTATTATTTATTTTTAGGTGCCTTATTCTGCATGGCAGCAGGCATAACAATATTGCAGGTAGGAGCGAACTTATATGTAGTATTATTGGGCGGAGTAGAAAAAGCAGCGAGCAGACTTGTTTTTGTGCAAGCCTTTAATTCCTTGGGGGCTGTTATCGGACCAATTATTTCAATGGAAATTTTAAGTCATTACATAAAGATCCCGTTTGATTATTTAGAGCTGTTGCCGCTTACAGATAAGGTAATGATTGAGTCTGCTTACATCGATTATTTATATTTATTTTTTGGTATTATCATGGTGTTGTTCGCAATATTTTTGATGATTATATACTTGCCTGAAATGGATACGCAGAATTTAGAGCCGTTAAATAAAGTTACCTCAAAACGCAGAAGACACGTAATGCATTTTTCTCAATTACGTTTGGGTGCGTTTGCAATATTTGCATATGTGGGAGCCGAAGTAGCATTGGCAAATTATCTGGAAGATTTCTCTCCTGAATTGGCAAGCACCTATTGGGAGCTGGCAATGGTGGGTAGATTCTTAGGTGCGTTGTTATTGCTGTTTGTACCAACAAATAAAGCACTGGGTATGGCAGGTGCTATCTCTAGTTTGTTAATCATTGTTGCGATATTAATGCCTAAAGAATACATGGATTATAACTGTCATTTAATCATGTCTGTGGGTTTATTCAATGCAATCATGTTCCCGAGTATATTTACACTTGGTGTAAATGGTCTAGGTAAATTCTCTTTAGATGGTTCTGCCGTATTGATCATGTTTATTGTGGGAGGCGCAGTGATACCTTTCAATGTTCGTAATTTTGCTTATGCGAATTACGATTTTGCATTGGTAATTGTAGTTGTTTGTTATCTGTACATATCTGTATACGGATTTAAACTCTCCAATTATATTAAGCGCAAAGATTTAAGAGATGAAGAAATATTGGCTTAATGGATTTGTAGAAAAAATAATCCTACAATAAAAAAAGTCCTGTTTCGATATTATCGGAACAGGACTTTTTTATTGAATTTAGTGGAACGTATTTAAAAGAACAGATTTATATTTTGATCCATCTTTTGGTTACGATCTGATCCTGAATTTTTAATTGGATGATGTATATGCCAGACGGCAGTTCTTCTCCGATGGTAAGCTCGTTACTTGTGATCCATTTGCTTTCAGATACAACTCTTCCATGCATATCTATAATGGATACCTGAACGCTTTCCTGATCGATGTTTGTTGCAGATAGAATACTGTATTGATTGGTTGGGTTTGGATAGACCGACAAGTTGGATTCTAATCCCATGGATAGAGCTGTAGAAACAATTGTTACGGTTGTGCTTACCGTTGTACCTGTGCCATATGCATTGGATTCCTGCACGGTAATGGAGCCTCCGTTTGTGCCAAATGAAACGGTGATTGTATTAGAGCCTTGACCGCTCACGATGGTAGCACCTGCCGGCACGGTCCATGTATATGCTGATCCGCTGTTATTCGCTACTGTATAGGTTACATTTTGCTGATTCGACGTTATCGTTGCCGGACCGGAAATGCTTGAAGTGGTAGGAGCAACGCAAGGTGAAGTACCAATAGGTGTAATAGCTACAGACTTATTGGAGGGTGCTCCGTTTCCGCATGTGCTGATCGGAGTCACCTGAATGGTGCCACCTGTAGTTGCGAACGAAACGGTAATTGCATTTGTATTTGCACCACCGGTAATTGTTGCACCAGTTGGTACTGTCCATGTATAACCTGTTGCTGTTGCAATGCTGGATATAGAGTACGAGACACCTGTTGTATTTGGACATGTACTTGCTGCTCCTGAAATTGTTCCTGCAACCGGAATCGTTGCAATTGATACGGAAGTATTTGAAGGACTTCCATTGCCACAGCTGTTTGTTGGTATAACCTGAATATTACCGCCAGTTGTTGCAAATGAAACTGTAATACTATTTGTATTTGCTCCGTTGGTAATCGTTGCACCTGCTGGTACAGTCCATATATAACCTGTAGCTGTTGCATTCGCAGGGATTGAATAAGTAACACCGGTACTGTTTGTACAGCTGCTTGTAAGGCCTGTTATTGCGCCGGCAGCAGTAGGTACTGTTGTTAACGTTATTGTTTTTGAACTTGGAGTTCCATTACCACAACTGTTTGATGGAGTTACCTGAATGTTTCCGCCTGTTGTTGCAAATGAAACGGTAATACTATTTGTATTTGCTCCGTTGGTAATTGTTGCACCTGTAGGTAACGTCCATGTATATCCTGTTGCTGTTGCAATTGTAGGAATTGAATAGGCAACTCCTGAACTATTTGCACAGGTAGAAGCAATACCGGTGATTGTGCCGGCAGCAGTAGCTGAACCTGTTAGTGTGATTGTTTTAGAGCTTGCAGTACCCGTACCACAAATGTTGGATGGCGTTACCTGGATGATTCCTTCAGTGCTTGCAAAAGAAACCGTAATGCTGTTTGTATTTACACCATTTGTGATTGTTGCCCCACTTGGTAAAGACCAGTTGTAATCCGTTGCTGCTGCAATAGCAGGGATCGAATAGATGACACCGGTGCTGTTTGAACATGATGTTGCAGTACCTGTTATTGTACCGGCAGCAGCTGGTGGATTTGTTACTGTAACGCTGATGCTGGATGGTGCGCCGTTGCCACATGCTGTAATCGGTGTTACCTGAATAGTTCCTCCGGTCGTTGCAAATGAAACGGTAATGCTGTTTGTATTTGCCCCGTTTGTAAGGGTTGCTCCGGTTGGTAAAGTCCAGATGTATCCTGTAGCATTTGTAACGCTTGGTATAGAGTAGTTAATCCCTGTATTGTTTGCGCAAACAGAAGTATAACCTGATAATGTACCGGCAACAGTTGGTGCACTGTTTACGGATACAAATTTAGAGTTGGGTGTACCGCTGCCACAAGTATTTATTGGTGTCACCTGAACGGTACCGCTGGTAGTTGCAAACGATACAGTAATGCTGTTTGTGTTTGCTCCATTTGTAATGGTTGCACCGCTTGGTAAAGACCATGTATATCCGGTAGCATTTGGAACACTTGCTATAGAATAGGTAATTCCGGTTGTATTTGCACACGTAGCGTCAAGACCTGTTACAGCTCCAGCATTTGCTGGCAATTGAGATATCAGAATGCCAGCATCTCTACCCATTCCGGTACCGCAGCTATTGACTCCCCTAACATTATAGCCCCCGCTGATTGTTGGTCCATACGAAACGGTAATACTATTTGTATTTGCTCCGTTTGTTATTGTTACACCATTTGGCACAACCCATTTGTAACTGGTTGCATCTGCTACAGGTGCAACAGAAAGGACTACTCCGGTAGCGTTCGGACAAATAGAAGCCGGCGTAGATACAGGGTTAGGCCATGAAGGTAATGGGGATAAGGTAACAGCAGTACTTGCAGTTGTGCCGTAGCCGCAGGTATTTGCCGGAGTTAACTGAATGGATCCACTGGTTTCTCCAAACGATACGGTAATACTATTGGTATTATCGCCACTTGTAATGTTTGCACCTTGTGGTAAGGTCCATGAATAACTTGTTGCTGTTGGAATAGCAGGAGTAGAATAAATAATGCCTGTACTATATACACACAGTGAAGCCGGACCAGTAATTGTGCCGGTAACAGGTGCTGCAATTATTGTTACTGCTTTACTACTTGCAGTTCCGTTTCCACAGGTATTTGCAGGCGTGGCTTGAATGGTACCTGATCCCGTTGTCGCAAATGCAACTGTAATGTTATTTGTATTTGCACCATTTGTAATGGTAGCCCCTGTAGGTAATGACCATGTATATCCCGTTGCAGTTGCAATGCCAGGGATTGAATAGATAATCCCCGTAGTGTTAATGCAGGCAGAAGCAGCTCCTGTAATTGTTCCTGCGGCTGTTGGTACAGCGTTTACAGTTACAGTTGATGTAGAAGTAGAAGTTCCTGTAGGGCCTGTAATAGTTAGTGTAATGGTTTTAGTGCCGGCTGTTGTCCATGAAACGTTATGCGGTCCTGCTGTAGTTGCAGTTGCAATAGATGCTCCTGATCCGAAGTTCCATGCATATGTTGAAACAGTTCCTTGTGATGTATTGGTGAACGTTGTAGAAACACCGGTACATAGTATTGTTGTACTTGTTGTGAAAGAAGCTGCTATAGGGAGAACTGCTGCTTTGTTGGATACATCAATAGATGAAACTGCAAGTAGATACCAGGCATCGTGAGGAAGCCACTGTTCGATCCATCTCCAGTTTTGCCAGTCGCTTGTTGCATAAGGCATCCAATCAATATTTGTTTCTTCTAAATTTTTAGAAGAGATACCATTACAGATGCCGCCTGTTACATTTGGTATCGCAGCACCCACAGGATAGCTCTGGTATGTGGTTGTGCCAGCACCTGTCATCATACATACATCAAACGGATTTTTACCTAAGATCCAATCCAACTGAGCTAAGCCGTATGTGCTTAATGAATCGGTACCCATTACAAATTGAGTGTTCAATTTTCTTCCGGCCATTAACAATGCAGTAGACATAGATGCTAAACGTGCATTTTCTCCTTGCCACCAATATCCCGTTTCGTTATCATGAGGTAAAAAGAATCCTTTTTTTGCAGTGCCCAATGCGCCGCTTACATAAGGTTTGTAATATTCCCGCATGTAATTGAACGGGTTGTTTACTTCTTTTGAAATACTCATGTACCAGGTAATATTTTTATTGATCACCTGAGTAATTGCAGTATTCTTAGATGCATCAATATCCATATATTCCATTAATGAAATAAGAGGTAGGCCTTCGTCCGCCGCATGGTAGAATGGACGATTACCCGCAACATCAGATCTGAACCAGCCTTGAGGATCCAGCATGCTGATCATTTTATCTGCATAAGCAGAAGCAGCCGTTAAGTATGTGGCATTGTTCGTAGCTTTATACAATTCAATCGTAGCTAGCAGACCGCAATAGAAGTCAATAATGTTTTCAGTGTGATCGTTACAGTATTCCAGATTTTTTGTAGCGTATCCGGTACCTGGTGAGGTGATGTGATTGTAAAGGCGTATAGCACCATTTAGATATTGCGTCTTTGTACTATCACCATTTAGATTCATGCGGTAGGCTCTGGCAAGTGCAGCAATTGCAATACCGGTACCTTCACGCATCGCAGCCTGGTAATTCGGTGTTCGCGCTCCGTCGTTTCCTGAACCTGGTTGTCCCCATTCAGTAATTTCACGGGAAGATGGGTTATTGCCCCAATCATCAAAAATAGATAAGTATAAATAGCCTTGTTGTTTATCAATGTTTCGCAACAGATAATCAGCACCCCATTTTGATTCGTTCAATAGATCCGTTGATTTTGCGGAAAATGAGGTAGTAGACATTTCATATGATTTCAATAAAGACCAAACAACAAACGGGATTTGCTGCGGGTTGAAATTATTTGCATAGGAGAGGTGAGACATGTGTTTGCCTTGATCCCCTGTGGCATCACGCCAGCCACCGTATACATTCACCTGGTCATTACGCGGACCATTGAAGGAAAGGGTTTTATCTGCATCAACTGTTGAACGCATTCCCTTGAAAAAATCAACAACAGAAAAAGCTGTTTTACTGAATAAAATATTTAGTCCGATTTCAAATGGATAAGAAATTTTTGTTCCTACTCGTACTCTGTAAATGCCGGCTGTTTGAAAATTGCTGAAATTTAATTCCCAGAAGTATCTACCGGTCCAACCTGCTACAGCTCCTTTTGATACAATGTTGCCGGTATATACAACAGCGTTTGTAGAAGATAAAATATCGAAGGTTGTAGCTGTTAAACTTGTAGTGCTATTTGTAAATATCGCTGTTTTTGTCCCCGTTAATTCATAGCCCACCTGATTGAGAACAATGTTTCCGGCTGTAGTAGCAATGGCATCTCCAACGGTAACATCATCCAGTGTGATTGTATTTGAATAGGAAGTTCCACCCGGATTAATAAAGAAAACCACTTTGCTGATTTTTGTTTTATCAACCGTTGCTCCATCAGACTGGCTAAACTTATTTGTAAAGTCGTAGGTAAGTGTTGTTAGTGAACCATTGATGGCAACTGATTTTGATACCGGACTTGCATTTGTTGATTTTCCATTGATATCAACGAGGTCTATTCGAAGTGTTAATGCTGTACTGTTTTTTATTTTGATTGTAACAGTTGGGTTGCTTGTTAGATTTACAGAGCTAAAGCTGTATTCGAAGTTCTCCCAGCCCGGACCTACTGCAGAAGTTGCTACTGCCAATTGACTGGATGATTCAGTAAACGTAAACTTTCCTGCGGGAACACTTTTCCAATTCGGATCCAGTAAATTGTCGTTGAAGTTTTCCAGCATCCCGGTTTGGGCGAAAAGGAGGTGGAAACTACAGAATAATGAGAGAAACAGGGGGATTTTTTTCATTATATTATATTTTAGAAGTATAAATATAATATAAATAAGTTGGATTATTCGTTGTTTTTCTGGAAATGTAATGATTTCATAAAAAAAGTCCCGTCTCGACCCCGATAGCTATCGGGGTCGAGACGGGACTTAAAATCGTCTAGGTTAAACTAAAACTATTTTACCAGTTTTACATTTACTGCATTAGGTCCTTTTGGTCCCATTTCAACTTCAAAGGAAACTTTATTATTTTCTTTAATTGAATCAACTAAACCGTTAATATGTACAAAGATACTTTCTTGTGTATCGGTATCTTTAATAAAACCATATCCTTTAGAATCATTGAAAAATGTCACAATTCCCTTGCGAACAGGATCAACAGGAGCCATATTAGCAAGTTTAGGGATTGCGATCTGAATGTCTTCTTCTTTTATCACAATCTTTTTAAGCGGATCTGGCGGAGTTGATGTAATGTTACCATATTCATCTACATAAGCCAACATATCTTCAAAGCTACTGCCATCTTTGGCATTGGCCTTACGCTCTTCTTTCTTCTGCTCCTTATCTTGCTTCTTTTTTGCTTTTTTCTTCTCTGCTTCTTTTTTGTTCCAGGTTTCTTGTGATTTACTCATAGTGTGCTTACGCGATTGATTCTAAATGTCTGATTAATTATAAGGATATAATTGAACTGGTAGAATTGCGCCGCCACTTCTGGATTATATGATATATACATGCAATGTACGATAAAATTAGCAGTATTTAATTTTTATTGCATAGGTATATGTATTGTTATGAATCAGGTTAAATGGATTTTAAAGCTGATTTATTGTATTAAAGGGTGTAAAATTATTGTTTTAACTGAAGAAAAATTATGAAATCATCTTCAGTACCGTGCTTGATTTCGCTCATCTGAAATCCTGCTTTATCAGCAATGTCTATGAGCAAATCAGCTGAGATATATAACCATGGAAACCAATTGCCCACTTCGTTTTGGTAGCTCATTCGGTAGTTCATTTCGCCATAATAATTCCCATTTAAGTCAATACTACATGAACCGTCTTCTTCCTCGAATAGGTATAGGATATCTGCAGATTCGCCAATAATAATACCTCCGGGCTTAAGTAAGGATTTACATTGCTGCAACAACGGCTCAAGATTGTCAAGGGTGCCGGCAATGCCGAATCCGTTCATCAATAGAAGGATGGTGTCAAATTTTTCGGTGTCTTGAAAAGTGAAAAAGTCTGCACAGACAATCTGTGTAATTCCTTGCAGTTTCATTGCTTCACAACATTTTTCTGAAACGTCAAGTGCTACTACATTTTGTTGAGCAGATTGAAGTATCAAGCTGTGCGCACCTGAACCTGCACCCACATCAAGTATACGTCCATGTGCTTTTGATAAGGCAAAAACTTCTTTTTCCGGCAGTTCTTCTTTGTTTCTGAAAAGGTACGGTACCGGAATTTCTTCGTCTTCAGTCTGATCCGATTCGACAAGAATTGCGTTCTGATTTTTAGTTGAAAGAAAATCCAGGATTGCACTTCCAATGGGGTCTGCAATAGGTGTCATAGTATATAGAGAAATCTGAAGGAATGTATGATCAGAAAGCAATAGCTAGTGATGTTGTAAGAGCGTAATTCAGTCTGCTGCTTTTATTGTGCAATGTAAATATTTCATCTTTGCTATTCAATGCTTTTGCTTCAATTCTCCATACTGCATAGGTATGGATTTGTACATCTGTATTGATGGAGTAGCCAAGGGTTTGAAATCCGTTGATAGTACCGGTAGAAATGATCACTTGATTTTTATCGTAATAATATTCTGCCCGTGCAGCAAGAATTATTTTTTGTGATAGCTTGTAACGGAGCTGCAGGTAAGGAGTAAACCATATGTTATAAGCAGTACTGCCTTTATTTTTTTGTTCAGCACCAATATCAAATCCTGCTATTAATCCACATGTTGAATTCCATTCATACGTTGCATAAAGATTATGAAAATAGCGCATTTGTTTTACAGAATCAGGTTTGGTATTGCCAATGAAAGAGCTGCTATTTAAGGTGAATTTTTTTGATGGTGTAAAAGTAATCTGATGGCCCACTGCTAAGGAATTATTGCCATCAATTCTTTGAATGCGTTGCCATCCGTTTAGAATCAGACCGCATAAAAGCCATTTGGAATTATCACTTATATAGGTGCCTTTAACACCGGTTTCATAATAAGGAGAATTATCTGCTGCCATACTTCGGGTTAAATTCCAGGAATCTTTTCCAACAGCCGTTTCTATTCCCAGATGAGAACCAAATATTCCTGCATCGATCCATATGTTTTTATTTTTGTGGATTTTAACTCCAGCATTCGTTTCATAAATATTTTTCAGCACTCCTTGCTCGGATACCAGATTGGCATTTGAATAAGTACCTGCCATGATCGCAAGATTGGCATGGGTGTATGTATTTTCAAATGAAGCTTTAATAAATCCAAGGTTTAGATTTACTTCATTGCTTCTGTTAAATGAATAGATGAAAGGTGGTCTGTTGTGATCTGAAGGTTTTCCAAAATCATAACCATAATATACTTCAATATAGCCGCTGACTTTTAAAGAGGATTTAATAGAGTCTTGTTGTCCAAATGCATTTGAACAAATCAGGAAAAATATACTATAAATAATTTGTTTCATTAATCAGAATAGACATCAGAATGAATGGAATAAATTATTTTTTAAATGAAATGATAAATGTAGTTCCTTTATTAGGTTCACTTTCAATATCAATCTTACCACCCATGTTATTAATATGGCTATATACCAAATATAGCCCAATTCCGCTACTGTCGGCGTGCTCATGAAACTTAGTATGTAACGTAAATATTTCATCCTTAACATCAGAAAGATTAAGGCCTAGTCCATTATCGGATATAATCAATTGACTTACCCCTTGATGTATTCGTGATGATATTTTTACAATAGGACTGCAATTGGGCTTTGAATATTTAATTGCATTGGTTATGAGATTTAAAAAAATACTTTCTAAATAAACCTTATTGAATGTAATGGATTCAAGTTGAGAGAAATTAATTTCAAATTTTGTATTTGAATCTACAATTAATGTATGAATAGATGTAAGGACAGCATGCAGGGTGTGCTTTAGATTTAAGACTGTTAAATTCGTTTGGTATTTTTCTTTGTTATTTAAAATTTCTGCATAATTATCGACTGTTGTTTTTAAATTCTCGCTGGCAAGTCTTAACATTTCTATAGATTCAAGTGTCTTAATATCATTTATTTTGGTTGAATCTATAAAATCAAAAATGGTAAGTAAATTATTAATCGGTGATCTTAAGTCGTGAGAGATCGTATAGGTTAATTGTTTAAAATTATTATTTACTTCAGTCAAACTTGAAACCATTTTGTTCCTGGCTTCTTCTGCAATTTTTTTGTGCGTAATATTTTTTGCAATTGCATATACCAGTCTGTCTTCTATCGATGGCATGGAAGTCCAAGTGAACCAGACAATAGATCCACTTTTTGTGATATACCTGTTTTCGAAATTTAAAAGAGGAATGTTCTCATAAATTTTATCTCTATACATACTTGTAATATGACGATCGTCAGGATGAACAAACTCATTAATAGGTCTTGAATAAAGTTCATCATCTGTGTATTCTAAAATCCTTGAAACAGAAGGGTTGATTTTTTTGAAAAAACCATCAAAACCTGCAATGCATAATAGGTCCATTGATAACTCAAAAAACGAATCCATTTTGAATAAAGTTTCTTCGGAATTACTCATATTTTAAATATTATAGCTTGATCATGCAACCTGAGCGGCTAAACATGATAGGGGTGTAGTAGTGTTGATTCGAAATGAATTGCTATGAAAATTGTATAGGAATTTTTTCTCTAAGTTACTTTTTGATGTGAGAAGCTAAATGATTTTCTAAAAGTGTTTTTAAAGACTCGAGATACTCTGAAAAAATTTGAGTATCCAAATGAGGGTGAGGAATATTTGGTATCGTTATTGGATTTTCATCTAAATGCTCGTATAATTCGGGGTAATCGCGTTCAATTTTCAACGTGAGTATGTTGATCTCTTTTAATAAAGTATGCATTTTTTTCATAGCTGTAGTGATAAGTTTGGTATGAAGATATTACTAATTGACTGAAACTGCAAATCTGTTAAGTGGCTTAATTTACTATAAATTGAATTTGTATGGTTATGTTTTTAACCAGCCGGTTATGCTCAATCTATTGACAGTTGTTGTTAAAACTTCGTGCTCTAATTCATTACTTTTAAAAAATACCGTTTTGCCATTGCTAGGTGATATGCGTTGCTCATTTTTTTCATGATGAATGCAAAGTTCTCCGCCATCAGACTTTTTCCAATCAAGGTTTAAGTAGCTAATAATTGAAAATGCACGGTTGGCACTGTTTTGAAATTGATCCAGATGTCTTTTGTAATATGTGCCGGGTTTGTACAACGTGTAATGAAACTCGTAGCTTTTAATTCCGGTATAGCACTGCCCGTTTAGATAATCAACGAATGCATCCATGTGATCAAAAAAATCATTTTCATCTTTGTTGTTGTGATTTTTATCCAACCAATAAATTGAATCGCCACGATTATTTTTATTGTGTGCCACATTTCCGAAACTACCGGTTCCTGCAGAAGACATTAAATTTTCATTATATAAATTCAGTAGGTTGGATGTTAACTTTGATGCCAGGGCATCAGGTAAAAAATTTTCGGCAATACCTACATTTGTTTCAATATAGCTATTGATCAAAGATTCAAAAGACTCTTCCATGATACAGGTTTAAAGTAATTACTGCCAGAAATATTGTATGTTTCCGATAGTTTATTACCCAAATCTGTTTTTTAACCTTGGGGGATTATACGTGGTTGATTTGTCAGATGATTGAAGGTAGGTATTTACTTCGGTAGTTTACGATAAAACACCATTTACTATTTCGAATACGGATATACGAATTGAAAATGTACGAATAATACGATGGTATTATAGAATTACTAAGTAATTATTTATCTTCGTTCCGGTCAATTCTGTGTTTATGTTATTATCTATTTCCATTGTTCAGCTCATTAGTATTGTTTTGATACTGATTTTTTTATTCCTGGCTTTCAAAGTAATGGAGACTTCCTGGTCTTATAAAATCAGTAAGCCACACAAGTGGGAGCATGCTGTTAAGCAAGGAATGATTTCTAAAGAGCTTGTAAAAATGGAACGTACGTACAGAGATAAAGTACGTTTTTATAATCTGTGGTTTCAAGTAGAACGACTGAAACGAATGAAGATACAAGGCGCATTTGCAGAGCTGGGAGTTTATAAAGGAGAAACTGCTCTTATGATGCACCACATGGATGCTACCCGCAGGTTGCATTTATTTGATACGTTCGAAGGATTTGATTCAAAGGATCTGGATATTGAAAAAAATAAAGATGAGCGTTATACAACAGATAATTTTTCGGATACATCTCTAGAAACTGTTAAAGAATTATTTAAAAATGTAAAAGATGTCTCATTTTATCCGGGATATTTTCCTGCTACTGCAAAATCAGTAACGGATAAAATATTTTCGTTGGTGCATATTGATGCAGATCTTTATTTACCAACGATTGAAGCATTGAAATATTTTTATCCAAAGGTTGCTCCCGGTGGAGTTCTTATTATTCACGATTACAATCATAACTGGGAAGGAATTAAAAAAGCGGTTGATGAATTTATGGGTACAATCCCGGAATCATTAATAGAAGTACTGGATTGGCAGGGCAGTGTTATGATCATTAAAAATAGTAAATGATAACGTATAACTAAGTAAATTATATGAAACTGAAAATAGTATTAATCGTTTGTTCATTGTTTTATTTTATTGATGGTTTTGCTCAGTCGCCTTGTGTAAAAGATTCGTGTATTACAGTACTTAACAATGATATAAGTACATTAAAACGAATCGTGCGCGTTCAAATCAAAGGCAATGCATATTCAGTTGTTGGTCCAAAATCGTTTGGATTTGGCACTTCAGCAACCAATATTACGATACCTTTAAAGTTTGATCTAGCAAAAGCATTTCATAAAGGCTACGCAGTAGTTGGCATTAATGGGTTGTATGGAGCAATTGATAGCTTGGGTACGATTGTAATACCACTGAAGTACAAAAACCTTTCTGATGTGAATGAAGGCTTTGCTTTTTATTCGATCAATGGAGATAAAGTAGACGGTGTTGTAGATTTAAAAGGCAAGGAATATCACATTGATCCATTGATGGGCAATATGCCTTTAACATCGGGCGGTGCAATTATTACTAGCCAACCCTCATCTTTAGGTCGTTTTGTGTGTGACGATATTCAGCTTATTCGATTTAGATTCTCTGAGGGACTTGCAATTATTAATAATAAAGTAATGGATACGCAGATGAAATTTTTATTTGCTGCACTATCAATCTATCAACTTGATCAAGCATACAATGAAGGTGTTGTGAAAATCAACTGGAAGTCTACTTCGGGAAATACCTTGTACGGCTTTATGGATAAACAAGGTAAAATTGTGGTTAAGGCAATCTATCTTTCTGCAGAAGATTTTGTGAATGGAAGATCAATGGTTATGTCGGGTAATCCGGTAAAACCATTGAGACAAATCATAGATAAAAAAGGAGTAGTATTGGAGACTATTGATTATAAATACTAGCTATTAATAAAGTGATTTATTGCCTCTTAAATTTTTCTGCTTCTTATTTCCTTTTTAAAATCAGCAGAAAGTTTTTGTCATAAATCACATCGTATTTTCCACCTGTTTTATATTCCTGAATTTTAGAAATAAACTCTTCCTGATTTAAAGGATATACACTGCTGTGTTCTGTAAATAAAGCAATGTAAGAAGCATTTTTAACAACAGGAAAATGATACAAGGAATCTCTGGATGCAATGTGTGGTGTAATGGCCGGAGAGGCTGACACCGAAGCATCCTGAGGAATTGAATGCAATGCTTTCAGTATTTCACTTCTGTTAAATTCTGTTTGATAGTGTTTTTTCTCGAAGAAAATAGAATTTGTATTTTCATACCAAATAGATTTTCGGGTACGAATGGTCTGGATCGTATAAGCAGCCGTTAAGAATACCGTTGCCAATGTTATGGCATAGATAAGTTTAATAGGTTTTATTTTTAACAATAAGTCAGATAAGCAAAGTGTAAGTATCGGAACAAACTCAATTGAATACTGATTGTTAATACCCCAAAATCCATAGTCTGTTGTAAGTAGTTTTTGCGCATAAATGGGAATAAGCATTACTAGATAATAGGGTCTGTAAAGCAATGCAAAGCCACCTGAAATCAGCACCATAAAATGCAATTCTGATTTAATGCCTGTAGTTATAGGATCTGTTGATGTGCTTTCAAAAAACAGCGAGAATATGTATTTAGGATTTTTTAAAATAGATAGAATGATTTCCGAAAAGGAATTGCCTAAATGCCCATATCGTGCAATTTGATTTGTACCCTCACCATGACTGATTAATGGCATTACTATAGCGACAATTACTACAAAGTAAACAAACGAAATTAAGATCAGAGGAATTTCGAATGAAAGGATTTTTTTGAATGGAAATGAAGTTCCTTTTTCTAAAATATTTTTTAAGACTAATCCTGCTACTATGAATGCAAGCCAGAGCGCCATGTTCTCTTTTGCAAGGAGTATAAGAACAAACACGATCAAAAAATATTTCTTGTTTTCTTTTTCATAAAAATACACCAGCCAAGGGATAAACATTGCAGCAAGTACATTGGTATGGAAATCATAAGATAACGCAGAATAGATTCCCCAGATTGAAAAAAAATGGACTGTCAGTAATAAGGGCAGGTATGAATTGGGATGCGATAATGAAGCGTATTTATATATACCATATCCGCCGAATAAAATAGCAGCGATCTGAATGATCAATAAGGTATAGGAGCCAAATATATAATAGAATGGAGACAGTAATATTGTGATCGGAGAGAAGTGGTCTCCGAAGTAGTTGATTTCAGCACCGGATATATCCAGCGTGAAATAATTCATTTTAAAATGTGAAAAGCTATAGATAGCCTGATTGAACATGCCCAGGTCTAAAGCATATGTTCTGAAACAATAGTGATTAACCAGAGAGATGGAAGAATATACAATTGCAAAAAAAAGTATAATTGCTACTAAAATTTTAAAGCTGTTCGACTTGTTCATTTAAAAGTATTGATTGATTTTATATTTTTTTTAATTGTCTTTGGTTCGTTAATAATTAATACCGAATATTAATTTAAATTCCATCAAAGTATTTATCACATTCGTCTGAATTGGATAATAGAGCACCTTTCCATTTTTTATTTATTTCGTAAACGCTTAGTTGTACATAATAATAAGAGTTGTTAGCGAAAAATTTAATGAATACCCCCAAACCATTTATATGAAAATTTTGATTGGTTTGGATGTAATATGTTTTTATGTATTTGATGTCACTTTTCTTGATGTTGTATTTTTCTAGTAAAGACGTCCATTTTCGAGTATATCGAATTTCTTGAGAATTATTATTTTTCAGTTTGAATTCTTTGAAATTATCTATGTATTCAAGTTTTGTTTCATCGGTAAGTAAGGTGTCTGAATTGATTTTATTCTCGTACCATTGAAGGTCGCTGCTGTCAATTTGATACTTCTTTTTAAAAGATTCTGAATCGTTATTTAATAAATCATTTAGCAGAATTTCTCCATTTTTTTCAATTGGAGAAATTGGGCTGGTTGTGAATGATGTTGTAATTAAAATAATTAAAATAAGTAGTGAAAATATATTTTTCATTATTGTTTTTATTAGAGTAGCAGAATTTTAAAATCTATAATCGCTAATGTAGTATTTATCGCATGGTTCGAATTCTGAAATGAAAAGTACTTTCCATTTATTGTCGAAGTTTGCAAGATCTAATTTGATTTTATAATACGATCCTTTATGAAACAATTTCATTTCCATAACTAAACAATCTAGATTTAGCTTTTGATTGCCAAACATGAAAAAAAAGTCAGTTATTGTTATGCTATCTTTATTTATTTGGTATGTATTCAAATTGGACAACCAAATTTTTTCATATTCGCTTTTTAATGCTTTTGTTTGCAGTGACTTTTTTAGTGAATTTAATTCATTTATATATTCATTTTTTTTATTTGGTTCGATTAGACTATCTGAGTTTACAGTATTTGTATACCATTTCAAATCAGAATTGGTGATACTGTATTTGTTTTGAAAGCCTTTTGAATCACAACTTTTCAAATCTTTTAAAAGTGATTTTGTGATTTCATCAATAAGATCCTGATTCCTTGTTTGAAAAGATGTTGTTCCAATAAAAATACATATAAGGATAAAAAAGTGTTTCATGTTAACGCATTCTAAATAAAGTTGAACCTAATTTTAAACAAAAAAAGCCACATTACGCAGCTTCTTTTGTTATTTGAATATCTTCTAGTATCTAGAATCTTATAATTCGTCGTAAACCATTTTAAGGTGTGTTGCGATCATATCTGCAGAGCGACCTTCAATGTGGTGACGTTCTACAAAATGAACAAGATTGCCATCTTTAAATACGGCAATTGCAGGAGAAGATGGAGGGTAAGGCAATGTGAATTCACGTGCTTTACTTACAGCTTCTTTATCTACACCAGCAAATACAGTTCCTAAATTTGCAGGAATTTTAGAATGTTCGATTGATTTTCTAACACCCGGTCTTGCAGTACCTGCAGCGCAACCACACACAGAGTTGATCACGATCATGGATGTGCCTGGTTTTTTCATAAAAGCTTCAACAGCTTCCGGAGTTGTTAATTCAGTGAAACCTGCATTGGCAAGTTCCGCTTTCATTGGGGCTACTAATTGTTCTGGATACATATGTATGTTATACGTTTTAAGTAATAAGTTTTAAGTTTCTTTGTTTCTATTCTGATTTAATCGAGATGTAGACAGACTGAGGTATTAGGAATGATTAAGTTTTTAAGATGAAGTTTAAAGATGCATTCTTAAAACGTATTACTTAAAACTTAATACTTACGAATTACATAAACCCCAACTCCAGCTTTGCTGCATCGCTCATCATTTCCTGACTCCAGGCCGGGTCGAATGTGATCTCTACCGTAACTTCATTTACACCTTCAATTGCCTTGATCTTCGTTTCTACTTCAGCCGGCATAGATTGCGCCGCAGGGCAGTTTGGTGAAGTCAATGTCATCTGTACAAATATATTGTTGACTGGGAATACACTCACTTCGTATATCAATCCTAATTCAAAGATATTTACAGGTATCTCCGGATCGTACACCGTTTGTATGGCTTCGATCGCTTTATTTTTTAATTCAGCCTGATCTATTTCTACTTCACTCATAGTATTATACTGTTTTACTTTGGTATGCAAGGGCATGCATTTTCATTTGTTTTACCATCGACGCTAATCCGTTTGAACGCGTCATGGATAGATGCTGCTCCATACCTATTTTATGTATAAAATACATATCGCTTTTTGCAACGTCTTCAGCAGGTTGTCCGCTTAATACTTTTAAAAGTAATGCAACCAATCCTTTTACAATGATCGCGTCACTTTCGCCTTCAAAATATACCTTGCCGTCTTTGTAGGTGCTTACCATCCACACCAGCGACTGACAACCTTTGATGATATTCTCTTCAACTTTATATTTCGGATCAATACCAGGGAGTTTTTTTCCAAGGTCAATGATGTATGCGTATTTATCGTCCCACTCATCAAACAAACCAAAGTCTTCAATGATCTGATCCTGAATTTCGTTAATTGTTGCCATGTATTATCTGAATAATTTTATCGCCTTGTAAATGGCAGCAATGAATTGATCAACTTCTTCCTTTGTATTATAAAATGCAAAAGAGGTGCGAGAAGTTCCCGTAACACCTAATCTTCCCATTAACGGTTGCGTGCAATGGTGACCGGTACGGATTGCAATGCCTTCTTTATCTAAAATAATACCTAAATCCTGATGGTGTAGGTCTGAAAATACAAATGACTGTACGCTTACTTTTTCTTTTGCTGTACCTATCAAACGGATGCCTTCAATATCCTTTAGTTTTGAAACCGCATAATCCAGCAATTCATGTTCGTATGCACGGATGGGTGCTTTGCCGATAGAATTCACGTAATCAATCGCAGCTTTTAAGGCAACTACATCTGCAATGTTTGGTGTACCTGCTTCAAACTTGTATGGAAGTTCGTTGTAGGTGCAGCTCTCATAGCTTACTTCGCTGATCATCTCGCCACCGCCTTGATAAGGAGGCATCGCTTCTAAGATCGCGCGTTTGCCGTATAAGACACCTACACCTGTAGGGCCGTATAATTTATGTGCTGAGAATGCATAGAAATCCGCATCCAGATCCTGCACGTCAATATCTAAATGAGAAACCGCCTGAGCACCGTCGATCAATGCAACTGCGCCAACAGCGTGTGCTTTCGCGATCAATTGTTTTACCGGATTAATGCTTCCGAGTGTGTTGGAAACATGTACGCAAGCAAGTATTTTCGTTTTTGAAGTAATGATGGTGTCGAATGCTTCAGTAAGCAATTCGCCGGCATCATTCATCGGTAGTATTTTTACAATAGCATTGGTACGCTGCGCAAGCATGTGCCAGGGTACCATGTTTGAATGGTGTTCCATTGCGGAAACAACAATTTCATCACCAGCTTTAAGGTTGGCAAGTCCCCAGGTTGAAGCAACTAAATTAATGCCTTCTGTTGTGCCGCGCGTAAAGATCACTTCTTCGCGTTCCTTTGCATTGATGAATGTTTTTACCGTATCTCGTGTAGCTTCAAACGCAGCAGTAGCACGTTCAGCAAGCGTATGGATGCCACGGTGAATATTTGCGTTGTCGTTTAAATAATAAGCCGTAAGGGCTTCAACAACTTGTATCGGTTTTTGAGTAGTAGCAGCGTTATCAAAATACACCAAAGGTTTGCCATTCACCTCTTGATGCAGGATCGGGAAATCTTCCCGGATACGGTCGATGTTTAACGTTCCATCGGCGGTTAAAAGGTCAGTATTGATGGTTGTCATCATAGTTGCTAGTTTCTAGTTACCAGTTTCTAGACGCTAGTAACATTTTTAGTTGCTAGTTACTAGGCTCTGGTTTCTAGTAACAATATTTAAGTATTATTAGTTGCTAAGTTCTTTTTGTCTAGTACCTAGCAACTAGAACCTAGCAACTACTTCAATCTTTCTTCAATCTCTTGTTCCAAATAAGCACGAAGTTCGTCGTGTTTTACTTTATCCAATACATCAAACGCAATAGCATGAACAAGCATTTTCTTCGCTTTGTCTTCACCAACACCACGTGCGCGTAGGTAGAACATTGCTTCCGGATCTAGTTGTCCTGTAGTAGCTCCGTGCGAACATTTAACGTCGTCTGCGAAGATTTCTAATTGCGGCTTTGTATGTACAGATGCTTCTTTTGATAGCAATATATTTTTATTGGATTGGAATGCATTTGTTTTCTGAGCGTCTTTACGAACCCAGATTTTTCCATTGAATACTCCCGTAGATTTTCCATCCAGAATACCTTTATATAACTCATTGCTGTAACAGTTCGGCATGGCGTGGTCTACAAGCGTATGGTTATCTACGTGCTGTGCACCTTTTTCAAGATACAAGCCATTTAAATATGCTTCGCAATGTTCAGCGCCCAGCGTGATGTTTAAGTTGTTTCGTACCAAGCCGCCATTTAATGTAATGGTGGTTGTATACGAATTACTTTTCCCTTCATGAACAATCTGAGAATTGTGAACGAAGTTGCTGTTGTCAATATCGTTTTGAATTTTGTATTGCTCCAGATACGCTTCTTTTTTCAGGATCGCATGTGTAAATGCATTTGTGAACGCGGTGTTTGAGCCCAGGCTGCGGTTCAATTCAACCACAGTTGCTGATGCTGCTTCTTCTACAACTACTAAAACACTTGGTTGTGCAAATACATTTGCTGAACGCACATCCGATAAATAGAAACAGACAATTGGTTTTGCAACATGTTGTTTTGCTTTTACATGAATCAAAGTTCCTGCAGTAGCAAAGGCAACATTCAATGCAACCATACTGTCGTTGTATGGAAGATTTTTTGCGAAATAGTTTTTTACTACTTCCTGATTGCTTGTTTGAAAAGGCTCAATCGTCACACCTGCAGCATCTATAGTAGATAGAGAAGGGGAGAAGATGCCGTTTACGAAAATTACTTTGTAACAATCGATTGGTAATGCTGTAAGCGTTTTGATATCTTCTGCAGAAAAAGTTGCAGCAGATTCAATTGCATACGTTTTAGCAATCGTATTTTTTAAATTCGTGTATTTCCATTCTTCGTGCTTTGTAGTCGGGAAGCCCAATTCCTGGAAAGCACTGATCGCTTCTTTACGTGTATCTACTAATAGTGCAGAAGACGGTGTTTTTTCAAGCGTATTAAAATGCTGTATCAGCGATTCTTTTAATTCTGTAGTCATTGTCTTGTAATGCGGTATTAAACCGTTTGTGCATCTGCTTCAGCTTTGATCCAGTCGTAGCCTTTTTCTTCTAATTCCAATGCTAATTCCTTTGTGCCGGATTTAACAATACGTCCTTTGTATAATACGTGAACAAAATCAGGTATAATGTAATCAAGTAAACGCTGATAGTGCGTTACAACGATTGTAGCATTGTTTGGAGTCTTCAATTTATTCACACCGTTTGCAACAATACGCAACGCATCAATATCCAAACCTGAATCGGTTTCATCAAGTATTGCTAAAGATGGTTCAAGCATTGCCATCTGAAAGATCTCATTGCGTTTCTTTTCACCACCTGAGAAACCTTCGTTCAATGCGCGTTTCAATAGTGACTCATCGATCTCAACCAACTTCATTTTTTCTTTCATTAATTTTAAGAAAGAAACAGCATCCATTGTTTCCTGACCACGGTACTCACGAATTTCGTTTACTGCTGTTTTCATGAAATTGATGGTGCTAACACCTGGAATTTCAATCGGGTATTGGAATGCAAGAAACACTCCTTCACGAGCACGATCTTCAGGGGATAAATCCAATAGATCTTTGCCATTTAGAGTAACGCTTCCGCTTGTAACTTCATAATCTGAACGTCCTGCTAAAACAGAAGCAAGGGTACTTTTACCAGAACCATTTGGTCCCATGATAGCATGCACTTCACCCGCTTTTACTTCAAGGTTGATACCACGAAGAATTTCTTTTTCTTCAATGCGGGCGTGTAAATTTTTAATTGATAACATAACGTTTGTTTAATAATCAGAGGTGCGTATTTTAATGCTGCACTCTATTAAGATATATTTGTTTGTTCAATGTTTTAAGTAATAAGTTCTAAGGGTTGATATCGAAACGACTTCTTAAAACTTAAAACGTATTACTTAAAACGTTTATCCTACACTGCCTTCCAACGAGATCGCAAGAAGCTTTTGGGCTTCAACAGCAAATTCCATTGGTAATTGATTTAATACTTCTTTGCAATAACCGTTAACGATCAAGGCAACTGCTTTTTCAGTAGCAATACCACGTTGGTTGCAATAGAAGATCTGATCTTCACCGATCTTAGAAGTTGTTGCTTCGTGTTCAACAGTAGACGTATTGTTTTCAACTTCGATGTACGGGAAGGTATGTGCACCGCATTGATCGCCCATTAAAAGCGAATCACACTGCGAGTAGTTACGCGCGCCTTCAGCACGTTTCATTACTTTCACTAAACCTCGGTAGCTATTATGACTATGACCTGCAGAAATACCTTTTGATACAATGCGGCTCTTCGTGTTTTTACCGATGTGAATCATCTTCGTTCCGGTATCTGCTTGCTGGTAGTTATTGGTAACAGCAACAGAATAGAATTCACCGATCGAGTGATCGCCTTTAAGAATACAGCTTGGATATTTCCATGTAACTGCAGAACCAGTTTCTACTTGTGTCCATGAGATCTTAGCGTAGTCGCCTGCACAGATACCACGTTTCGTTACAAAGTTGTAGATGCCACCTTTACCATTTTTATCACCTGGATACCAGTTCTGAACAGTAGAGTATTTGATCTCTGCTTTTTCCATGGCAACAAGTTCTACAACGGCAGCATGCAATTGATTTTCATCACGCACCGGAGCTGTACAACCTTCCAGATAACTAACATAAGAACTTTCATCTGCAATCAATAACGTACGCTCAAACTGACCTGTGTTGGCAGCATTGATACGGAAGTAGGTAGATAGTTCCATTGGACTGCGAACACCTTTCGGTATGTAGCAAAATGAACCATCACTGAATACTGCAGAGTTTAAAGCAGCATAATAGTTGTCCGTTACCGGAACAACGCTGCCTAAATATTTACGAACCAATTCAGGGTGTTCCTGAACAGCTTCACTCATTGAGCAGAAAATAATTCCTAGCTCTGATAATTTTACTTTGAAAGTAGTAGTAATAGAAACACTGTCAATAACAGCATCAACCGCTACACCTGTCATACGTTTTTGTTCATCCAACGAAATACCAAGCTTCTCGAACGTTGCACGTAGTTCCGGATCAATTTCATCCAAACTGTTTAATGTAACTTTTTGCTTCGGAGCAGAGTAGTAAATGATATCCTGAAAATCAATTTTAGGATATGTTACATTTGGCCATATAGGCTCTTCCATTTTTAACCACTTACGGAAAGCATCCAATCGCCACTCAAGCAACCACTCAGGTTCATTTTTCTTCGCGGATATGTAACGTACTGTATCTTCATTTAAACCTTTTGGCAAAGAATCGTTATCGATATCCGTAACGAATCCCCATTTGTATTCCGATGAAGTTATTTCTTCCAGTATTTTATTACTATCGCTCATGGGTCTTTTAATTAGTTTAGACTAATTCTATTATAATACAAAAGTAGAACAAATTTGGTAACAATGAGTTCTTTTAGGTACAAATATTTATTGAAATGTTGTGTTTTTGGGTACATCTTCACCAGTTCCTAGTTACGAGGTACGAGGTACTAGAAACTCTTCTGAGATACAGTAGTTGTTATGTATTAGATGATTATAACTTAGAGGTCAAGTGCCAATGTTCTATTTATCGACTCTTCAAGCGAGATACTGGTTTCCGTGCGCTGGATACCGTAGACTTTTTGGATTTTATCGTGGAGAACTTCCCGCAGATGTTGCGTATCCCGACAGATAATTTTAACAAACATGCTGTAGTTTCCTGTAGTGTAATGCACATTTACTACCTCCGGAATTTTACGAAGATCGTCTACTGCTTTATCATAGAACTCGCTCTTATCGAGGTAAATTCCAAGGAAAGCGGTGATGTCGTAGCCCAAACGGTTGTAATTGATTTCCAGGTGCGAGCCTTTTACAATGCCCAGATCTTCCATTTTTTTCATGCGCACGTGGATGGTTCCGCCGGATACGCCAATTTTTTTTGCAATCTCTGTATAGGGTAGGGAAGCATCTTGGATCAATTCAGTTAGAATTTTCAGATCGATGCTATCAATTTCGGAATGTAAAGCCATATTTTCAGGTCTTAATTATTAAATTAATAATTATAATGTTAATCTATTGATAAAATGTTAAATATTAAAATAATTTACGATAATATTTGCAATAAAAGGTTCGGTCTATTACTTTTGTATTGTTGTCAGTCGGACAATTATACTGTAGGGTGTTGAAATTGGCAGACATGCCCTCCTGTCTCGGGGGTGGAGAGTTCAAAATAAACGTAGTGTAAAGCACAAAAGCTAGGGTTGACCACTTAATGTTATGTACTATGGCTAATTGCTCCGTGAGTTGGTTCGAATCCCTCCCCTACAGCAATTAATAAAAAGGCTTTGTATCGAAAGATGCAAGGCCTTTTTTATTAATTTTAAAAACAGAATTTCTTTTAAATACTTTTACTATTAGATTATCTATTCACAATAGCGCTTATGAACAAAATTCTACTTCGATTACCACTGCTTTTATTTGTATTCACATTTTTTACAGCAAAGTCTCAAAATGTTAATGCAAGATTGGTTAAAGACATTCTGCCAGGTGCAGAATCTTCTATGACTTACTCCGAAATAATCGGAAACCTTGGCGACGTAATTCTTATATCACTGAAGATGGGGGATAATGGTACGTATCAGCTGTGGCGCTCAGATGGTACGGCTGCAGGCACTTATATACTTGTAGATACCGAATCTAAATTTTCCAACAAAATTCAGGATTTTATAAAAAAGGATAATACTGGTGGATTAATTCTGATTGACGATGTACTTTATTTTACGGATGGAACATTAAACGGAACGGTAGTGCAGGAAGCATCATTCACAGGAGTAAATCTGCGTATAAAAAATGATCTGCTTTATTACAATTCTTTTTCAGATGTAATAAGCTATTCTATAAGTCAGAAACAATCGACTGTTTTAGTTTCCGACGGAAATTCTAATTCGATAGAAGATTATTTTGTAGACGGGAACATTATATATTACACCGCCCCTCAGTCGTTTGATAACCAATTATCCATGCTGTACAAGTACAATACAGCTACAGAGACTTTAGAAGAATTATTGGAAATGGATGAAGCTTATTCTGCTGGTCCGTGGTTTTTCGAAAAACTACCTGACAATAAAATTATTTATTATTTTCATGGACAAACGGCAAAGACATTGTATGTTACTGATGGAACTCAAGCAGGATCAAAAAAGCTAAAAGAATTTCAAAGCAGTTTTTCATTTGGTCTTGAAGGTTGTTATCTCCTGAATGGAAAATACTATTTTAATGCTATGCTTCCTTCCGGAGACCCTGAGAGTAGAACCCTGGAGTTGTTTGTGTCAGACGGTACAGTTGCAGGTACAAAAAGCCTGTATACTGAGAGTAATTTACTTAGCTTTCCCAAACAAATTATTCAATACATGGGTGAAATTTATTTCTCTGCAACTTATGATGGATATAAGCAGAATATATACAAAACTGACGGTACACCAGCAGGTACAATTTCTGTGATTGGTAATCCTATTGATGACAATTCTGATTTGATGCTGGTAAAGACCAATACAGGACTTGTATTTAATGGAACAGATTCAAGAACGGATCAATATGGATTATTTATATCTGATGGAACACTTGGAGGATCTGATTTATATGAAGTTGATTTGACTCAGAGTGATATATACGCTACTGAAACCAAGGTGTTCTTTTTCGGTTACGAAGAGAGTACAGGAAGGGAGTTATATGAATTCACACCAACACACATTGCTACAGATACTAAATTGGCAGGGCAAGCTTCTACTGCTCTATGGTTTCCAAACCCGACAAAGCAAACGTTATCCATCAAACAAAATACAACAGAGTTAACAGATATTTGTGTGTATGATATGCTGGGAAGTAAAATCATCCTGCATCACGACAATGGACAAATAGATGTGAGCACTCTTAAACCTGGAACTTATATTCTTCAATTTACTGCTGATGGGAACAAAAATAATTTTAAATTCACTAAAGAGTAAATTTCCTGATCGCCCTAAGATAACATACTAAGTTCTTTATAGATTTCTGTTTTTTTGAAATCTTGGTAGATTAAAAAATAGTAGAGAATAATTAAATACTAAAAAATAAATGCCTTGTAAATTTAATTCAAGGCATTTATTTTTTAGTATTTGTCAAATTTACTTCTTTCACTCAATTGGTTAGATTTGCTGAGGCAAATGTTATTTTATAATAAGATTTAAGAACTATATTAATGAATTATGGAAAATGAAATGATCTCATTTGTTGACTTTGAACTGAATTTGAAAAAATTATTTGAGAAAAGAAATTTACAATCATTAAACAATCATAACCCAACATTTTTAAAAGATCTAGATGTCTTATTCAATAGCTTGCCAGTAGCGGCCAATATATTTGACCATAAAGAATTAAGATACACGTATTGCAATGAAAATCTCGCTAGTCTCATGGGATATTCCAGATCGACATTTATGGGCGAAAATGGAATGCAAACTGTATATGATACTTTTCATCCCACGCACATGGCAATTTATAATACTTATTTATATCCCAAAGTAGTTGAAATAATGGAAGAAGCAGTAGCAAACAATGAAGATGTTAAAAGCTACAAGTTCAGTTCTACCTTTAAAGCCATTCGTTCAGACAAACACGTATTTTGGTGTCAAGTGCAGTTTGGAGTTATTGAAACCTATTCAGATGGAATTCCGATGTTTACTTTGTCATTATTGAACGATATTAGTCATATAAAAAAAGATAACAATATGGATTTCTTAATCTATAAAACAACAAGTGGCGAAATTCAACACACAATATCTTATACTTCTTTTAATGAAGATAATTCTCAATTGAAATTATCAAAAAGAGAAATAGAAATACTGGCTTTAGTAAAAAAAGGCTATACAAGTAAAGAAATAGCGGCAAAGTTGTTTGTGAGTGAAAACACTGTACACACCCATCGCAAAAACATGTTGCATAAAACCAATTCCAAAAATATGGCTGAATTGATTCACTTTGCTAATTTGAAAAATATATACTTGTAAAATAAATATTTTAAAATATTTTCATAGTATTTACTACTGAAATATTGGCGAAAAGAAATAAGCTTATTCGGCTATTTTAACGCAATTAAAAAAAGAGAATGTCTTTCAATCCTATTGAAAACCGGTTATGTAGAAATAGGAGAGTAACTAAATAAAAAGCAAGTCAAGTAAAAAAAATATTTCAACTTCTATCAGGCAATTGGTTAAATTTGCATGACAAATGCTATTATATAATAAGATTTTAGAACTTTATTAATGAATTATGGAAAATGAAATAATTTCATTTGTTGACTTTGAAGTGAATTTGAAAAACCTATTTGAGAAAAAGAATTCACAATCACTGGACAATCACAAGCCAATATTTTTAAAAGAACTGGATGTCTTATTCAATAGCTTTCCAGTAGCGGTAAATATATTTGACCATAAAGAATTAAGATACATATATTGCAATGAAAATTTTTCTAGCCTCATGGGGTATTCCAGAGAGGCATTTGTAAGCGAAAACGGAATGCAGATAGTATATGATACTTTTCATCCCACACACATGGCAATTTATAATGCCTATTTATATCCCAAAATCAGTGAAACAATCGCAGAAGCAGTAGCAAACAATGAAGATGCTAAAAGCTATAAGTTTAATTCTACCTTTAGAGCAGTACGGTCAGACAAACACGAATTTTGGTGCCAGGTTCAATTTGGTGTTATCGAAACCTATCCCGACGGATCTCCCATGTATATGATGTTTTTAATGAATGATATTAATCATATTAAAAAAGACGGCAATATCGATTTCTTAATCTATAAAGCGGTAAGTGGACAAATTCAACAAACCATATCTTATACATCTTTTAACGAAGATAATTCTCAATTGAAATTATCAAAAAGAGAAATAGAAATACTGGCTTTAGTAAAAAAAGGTCATACAAGTAAAGAAATAGCTGCTAAGTTGTTTGTGAGTGAAAACACTATTCACACCCATCGCAAAAACATGTTGCATAAAACCAATTCCAAAAATATGGCTGAATTGATTCAATTTGCTTTTTTGAAAAATATATACTTGTAAAATGAATATTTTTCAAATCCGTGTATGTAGAAATAGGATATAAAAAAGAAGTCCTGTATCAAAAGGTACAGGACTTCTTTTTTATGTTAGTTACTTGTAAAAACTTTTACCCAGTCTACATACATGCTACCCGTAACAATATCATTCGGATCAGGCAAGTTCGGATTTCTAAAATAATCTCCGCCAACAGCAAGGTTTAACGTAATGTTTTGAGATTTGCCAAACATATCATCGATGTATTGTCCAGGAGCGACGTCGCTTGTTAGTGTACGGATCACTTTTCCGTTTAACATGTACGTGAGTTTATTCTCTTCCCAGATCACTTCATATACATGCCAGTATTTTGTTAAGTCTTTTGTTGTCGTATAATTAAGTCCGCTGTTTGAAGGTACCTGACTAATGCCTGATGTAGATCCATAGAAATAATTGGTGCCATAAGCAAAAGGTAATTGTCCTTTTGCTTCCATTACATCGATTTCTCCATTTTGAGGCCAGTTTGCACCGGTGCTCCAGAAGGCTGGCCACATACCATAACCCGCAGGAAGTTTAATGCGTGCAGCATATCTAATCTTAGGTGTAGTACTATTCGCGGAAATGGGTGTTTTATATTCCATTCGTCCGGAAGTAAATGCAAATGTTTTTTGTGTTGTTGTGTACGGATCTGTATTACCCGTTGCGGATTCTTTAATGGCAGTAATAATTAGCTGCCCGTTGTTGAGATGAATATTGTTTGTGCTGTTGGAGTAGTATTGATATTCGTTGTTGTATGCACCGCTTTGCCAGATATTCCAATTGCTTAGATCATTATTGAAAGGTTCGTCCATAGTCTTGGTCCAGCCAGCATTAATAACTGCAGCTTCATCCATGTCATAATTCATGGTGTCTGCAGCTATTGTAGGTTCGTCACCTTTTTTCTTACAGGAAATTGTAATGGAAGCTATGAAGAATAGGAGGAAGGTAGAATGGATGATGTGTTTCATACTATCTGGAATACGGTTTAATATCAAAATACGCATTTCTTCTGAATGCTCCTGTAAGATGTACTATTATTCGATTCTATTTATAAAATCGAATAATAATATAGAATTCTGAATTTAATAATAGACTCCACCAGTAGATCTTCTTCTTTTCTTGAAGAGATGTATTTCAGATCTTTTATGGAATTTTATTTTGACCGTTATCTTTTCAGATTCTTTATAGTTGAAATGATATTCCTTCCTATGAATTTTATACGATCCTCGATTGTCGCCGTAATCCTTTATTACAATTCTGATTTTGTCATTTTCTTTTAACGAATCGGGCAGCCATATAAAGCCCGTTCCATCATCAAGATTAGCGCCTGATTTGTATAAGGTATTATTGATAAAGATATCTAGTAAGTATGCCTGATATTGTGAAGGACGATTTTTGATATTCACTTTTACACCACTACTATCTGTTGCTTGCTGAGTAGTGGTATGTGTTTGGAATGTCGACGCCTGCGCATGGTCTGAACTTAATAAGGTTTTAATGAATAAAAATATACCGAATAGTTTTGCAGCAAAAGCAGAATAAAATGGACGCTTAATTTTTACGGCTGTTGACTTAATATCGTCTTCATAAAAAAAACCGCATACTTTTCCATGTGCATTAATAATGGAATTAAAATATACTTCATCTTTTCCTCTGAAATCATAAACATATTTTTCACAACTACTGCAGAAACGTTTTACTTCATCGCCTGGAAGTGAATCGTAATCTACGGAACAGGGCTTTGGGATGTGTATGTCTTTGAATCGGATCATGTCTGATATTGTATAAGGGTTACTGATAAAAAAAAACTACCAAAAATCTCCCATGGCACCAACAATAGTTCTTCTTTTAAATAAATGTATCGGTGATTTACCAGCGATTATAACAGTTATTTTGTCCACATGTGCAAACTTGAATTTGTATGTTTTAGACTTGTACAATTTGTTGCCTAAAATTTTCACTTTGATTTTATCATGGGCTTTTAGCGAGTCAGGTAAATAGAGATAGCCTTGTTCAGGGTAAGCATATTGCTTATACAAAGTATCGTTAATATAAATGTTGATTTTTACTCTTGATCGAATCGGTCTTCCTTTAAATGTTGTTTTGATTTCAGTGCTATCTGTATCTTCAGACAGTTGTACTGTTTGAGGAATGATGCGTTGTGAAGCTTTTGTATCCTGTATTGTCAGGAAAGCTTTAATGAAAATCAAGAAGCTTATAACGTGTATGAATAAACTTTTTTTGTTTGTTTTGATAGCATTTGTTTTGATAGTATTTATTTCATCCAGATAGTAAATACCACAGGTCTTTGTTGAATGTTGAAAGACTTCATTCAGATAAACTTCATCTTTACCTCTAAAATCATAGACATGCTTTTCACAGCTGCTGCAGAAGCGTTTTACCTCGTCGCCTGAAAGCGAGTCATAATCTTCAGAGCAGGGCTTGGGAATGTGTATGTCTTTGAATCGGATCATTGAGTGAATATGTAATTTAGTTTGTGTAGTAACCCTTAATAATATCCCACGGCAGCTCTTCGTTTGCCTCTGATGTTTCTTCTTTTGATCAAAGTGAAATGGAATTTGTAATCTATTTCAACAACAATTTTATCCGATTCTTTAAATGTAAATAAATACTCTTTAGGTTTTATGGAATAGGAAACATTGCTATAGCGTGAGGCTTTCTTTTTGTATACTATAATTTTAATGCTATCATCGGGTGAGGTAGTATCAGGCATGTACAAATAACCATCATATACAGATACATTCTTTTTGTATAAAACATTGTTGATAAAAATGCTTATAGTATAAGAATTGTGTTTTTTAGGTTTGTTTTTAAACTCCGCTTTGATGACTGCAATCGTGTCCTGCTGCTCGAAATGTATAGAGGGTGTATAGGTAGTCGAAGCATCGGCGGTGTGGGTGCTAAAAAAAGTTTTTATGAAAAGACCTATGCTTACAATCTTTGTTGCAATTGCAAAGTAAAATGGACGTTTTATGCGTAAACTCGGTTGCCGTATTTGATCTTCATAATAAATACCGCAAACCTTCCCCTGGGTTTCGGTCACCTGATTTAAATACGCTTCATTCTTTCCTCTGAAATCATACACATACTCTTTGCAATTACCGCAAAACCGTTTTGTTTCATCGCCTTGCAATGAATCGTATTCTACCGAGCAGGGCTTGGGGATATGTATGTCTTTGAATCGGATCATTTAACGTTGAATAAAATTACATATCATAATTGACTTGCCCTTTTTTATGAGGGTAATTGCTTTTTACTTTTAATGTAGATTTTATGCGTATTATAGGTTTGTTTTTAATTTTAAACTTGTATCCCCGGTTGTAAGTCCAACTTCTGCAATTCCATGTATGATCAAAATATTTGTATTTTTTAATGGAAATTATATCGTTGGGCTGTGCAGTGGGTATATGAATGACAAGGGAATCTATTGCAATCGTATTTAAGTAAATATTATCATTGATCCATATTTCTATTTTAAATTTATCCTGACAATGCTTGCACTCTTTCGTTAGAATCATAAAGTTCGTGTATTGCTTATTAGGCATTGCTTCGACCTTTATTGCAGTACTGTCGGAATTTTTATCAGTTTGCCCAAAAGATTGTATCGAAAATAAAACAATCAACGAAAAAGAGAACCAGATTTTAAATGATATCATTTTGGGGTGTTTTAAAGTCATACATACGACTTTGGGGCAGTAAAGTAACTTCTTTTCCGAATTAATTGACTTTGAGTCGATAAATGTTGAAATTAATAAGAAGCAACAAGAACATTCTCCACACTTCATCTGTTTTAAGATTATGGAAACACATACAGAAGAATCGCACCAACATACTTCAGAAGCTATTTCTGCAAAGCAACTTCGGGATACCTTTATAGAATATGTACTTATGAACGGAAAACTTCCGCAATCAGTTTTTCAATTCATGAAAACACTGAATAGGAGGGAATCGGAGTTTTACGATCATTACAACTCGTTCAAATCTCTTGAAAAGGATGTATGGATGGGCATATTTGAAGAAACACTTACAAAACTTAAAAGCGAAGAAGTCTACGAATCGTATTCAGCGAGAGAAAAGCTACTTTCGTTCTATTACACATGGATTGAGGTATTGAAAAACTACCGCAGTTATATTGTTCATACTTCTAAATTCAGCCTTCGTCCAGATAACTGGATGAGCTCGCCAATCAAAGCCTTCAGAGAACCCTTCTTAACATATGCCAAAAGTTTAATCAACGAAGGTATTGAAAAGAACGAAGTCGTAAAACGCCCATACTTATCAGACAACTACGACAAACTTGTTTGGATGCAATTGATGTTTGTGTTGAAGTTTTGGATGGACGATGAGAGCCGTGGTTTTGAACGTACGGATGCAGCCATTGAAAAAGCGGTAAATCTTTCGTTTGATTTGATGGGGAATACTGTATTGGATTCAGTGGTGGATTTTGGAAAGTTTTTATTTCAGAAATAGGATTCGGATTTGTTGGATATATGGATTAATTGGATTGTCGTTTCACTTAACATTTTCCATATTTCAACAACTAGATTCGGCTTACAGCATCAATTAACTATGAAGCAAATCCTAATTTTCAATTAATCCAACAAATCCGAATCATGAAAGAACAAAACAGTATTCCTACAAGCAAAGTTGAACGCGCAACAAAATTTGTACAAACAGGGGCGAAGATCGGAGGGAATTATATTAAATATTATGCGAAGAAGGCTTTTGATTCAGAATTAACAAAAGAGCAGCTGCATGAAGATAACTCTAAAGATGTATATGATACCCTGAGTCAGCTTAAAGGTAGTGCGCTTAAAGTTGCACAGATGTTAAGTCAGGATAAGAATATGCTCCCACAAGCATACGTTGATAAATTTACAATGGCACAGTACAGTGCACCGCCTTTATCCTATCCATTAGTGGTAAAAACCTTTCAGAAATATTTCGGTAAATCGCCGGATTCTTTATTTGATACATTTGAGCGTAATGCTTCAAATGCAGCATCCATCGGGCAGGTTCATAAGGCAATCAAAGATGGTAAAGTGTATGCCGTGAAAATTCAATACCCAGGTGTAGCCGAAAGTGTTTCATCTGATTTGAAATTGGTAAAACCATTTGCTGTTCGCTTGCTAAACATGAAGGAAAAGGATTTGGATATGTACATGGATGAAGTAGAATCCAAACTCATTGAAGAAACCGATTATGAACTTGAGTTAAGGCGTTCGGACGAAATTTCTAAGCAATGTGCACATATAACGGGGTTAGTTTTTCCTGCTTATTATCCGGAGTATTCCAGCAAGCGCATTCTAACAATGGACTGGCTCGATGGATTACACATGAAAGAATTTCTGGCAACCAATCCTTCACAGGAAGTACGTAATCATATTGGGCAATTATTATGGGATTTTTATGATTTTCAAATGCATCAATTACGTACGGTTCATGCCGACCCGCATCCGGGGAATTTCTTGATGCGGAAAGACGGCACCTTAGGTGTAATTGATTTTGGATGTGTAAAAGAGATTCCAGATGAATTTTATAATGAGTATTTTAAATTGCTGAATAAAGAAGTAATAGCCGATAAAACGATTTTGTTGGAAACATTTGAGCGACTTAATTTCTTTGATGCAGAGGATACACCTAAACAGCGCGAGATATTCTTTGATTTGTTTTGTGAGATGACACGTTTGCTGGGCTTACCATTTCATGCTGAAACATTTGATTTTAGCGATGATTCTTATTTTACCAAAATTTATGAATTTGGTGAACACATAAGTAACGTGAAAGAAATAAAAGATGCCAGACAAGCACGTGGCTCTCGCCACGGTATCTATATTAACCGAACATATTTTGGCTTGTATAATCTGCTCAATCAATTGGGAGCAACCATACGCACAAAGTCATACGGTGAAGTACCTGCAGAAGCTTAAAATAGAATATCTAAAAGGATAAATTATTTCGCTTTATTCTTCAAATACTGCTCTGCTGTAATGATATTGATTTCAGCAGATTTGTATTCTTTTAGATTTCGTGTAATAAGTGTATTGACATTGTGCTCCAAGGCAGTATAATACTGGATGCCATCTTCAAAATCTTTAAATTTGGAGGTTAAGGTAAGGTCAATCACTTTGTCGTTCACAGGTAAAAAAGTAACTAGTGTTTTAAACTTCAATAGATTTTTTCTTGATTCAGAAGAATTGTAATTTCTAAAAACGATATAGCTTATATTATAAAACGTAAGAGGGGAGATACATATTTCGATTTGATTCTTATCGGCTAAAGAAAATAATTGAGCTGCAAATTGATAATGCGGTTCGCGCTTTGCCAACAGATCCATAACAATATCCGTGTCTACGTAGATGCGTTCCATATTAAGAGAGCTTTTGAATTAAATGATCTGTAGTTTGTTTTTTATAATCTCCTACAAGTTCAGAATCAATAATTCCGGAAAGACTTTTAACGAGCGTTGTAACTTTTGTTTCAGTTGTAGACTCAGAAGTTATTTGCAATAAATAATTTTCAATCATTCGCGACAGACTTGTATTGTTATCTGCTGCGAATAATTTGGCTTTTTTAATTATTTCCTCGTCAAGTTTCAGAGTTAGTTTAACGTCCATACGGTTATAGTACTGTTATAAAAATGTTATTTCTGGTCTGGGTTCGGTTGCATAGGTATGGTGAAACTGATGGTAGACCCTTCATTGGGAGAGCTTTTAACCCATATTTTACCATTGTATTTATCTATAAATTCTTTACATAAAATAAGGCCTAATCCGGTTCCTCTTTCATTAGAAGTTCCGAGTGTACTTACTTTTTTTGTAGGAATGAATAATTTTTCCAATTGTACAGGAGTCATTCCGATTCCAAAATCTCTCACAGAAACGATGCATTCATTTCCTTCAGTCGCAATGGTAATTTCAACTACAGATTCACTATGAGAAAATTTAATTGCATTGGTAATTAAATTACGGATAATGGTATTAAGAATGTTGATGTCGATCCAAACAGAAAAGTATTCAGGTATTTTATTTTCAATAGTTACGCGTTTGTATTCAGCAAGATTTTTTGCAATGGCGATGTTGTTTTCAACTAGTTCAAATAAATTTAATTGCGTTGGGTGCAATTCGATCTGATTACTTTGAGAACGCGACCATTCGGATAGATTTATTAAAAGGTTTCTTGCCGTTTGACTTCCTTCAATGATCCATCGTATTATTTTATCACGCTCCCAGCTTTCAATTGTATCTACCCGGTCTTTTAATATTTCACCTAAGCCAATAATACCAATAAGAGGATTTTGTATGTCATGAGAAATAATGGAGAAAAACTTATCCTTTGTTGTATTTAAGCTCATAAGCTTTTCTTCGTGTGTACGTCTTTCTGTAACATCAACAAGTACGCTTATGCAGCTGGTTGTTTTATTGCCGATATCTGTGATTGCTGCAACATTCAGATTGCCCCAGATTATTTCTCCTGATTTTGTTATGAATTTCTTTTCAAGATTATACTTATTGATTTGATTTGTTATTAATTGTTTATGTACAGTAAGCTCTGCTTCCAGGTCTTCCGGAGAAATAAAGTGTGTAAAGTGAATTCCTTTTAGTTCTGCTTCTGTATAACCTAAAATATTTTCAAACGCTTTATTTGCAGCGATGTAGTATCCTTGATCATCTTTGATAGCAATACCTACATTTGTTGTTTCGTAAATACTTCGAAAATTTGTCTCGCTTTTTTGTAATGCTTTTTCTGTAGCGATTTTTTCAGTAATGTTTTTAATATGAATCATTACGGAACGTTTGCCATCAAAATTGATCCGGAATGGGTAGCAGATTGCTTCAAAAAATAATTCAACTCCTGCCATAACGGTTAAGTTATACTTGATCGTTATGGATTTTCCGGATACTAATGTGTTTTTTATTAAATTGGAAAATAAATTTCTGTTTTTATCTTCGTCGAAAACGGCATTGATAGAAAAGCCAATTATGTCGCTTTTCTTTTTGTAAAGTAGGTCTTCGTTTATTGCGATTACTTCTAAGAAAATATAATCTTCATTAATTATAAAAATGATGTCTTGGTTATCAGAAGCTGAAGATTCTATTTGGATATTATTTAATTCCATTGTCTGTGCTTCGGTTATTTAACGGTTTTGTTAAAAGGATACGGCATAAATTCATATCAATACTACAAAAAAATAAATTGAATACGGCTTCAATGTATTGATTTCTTGAGTAGATAGCTTATCTGCTGGTGAAATTGAAATTATTGGTAAACATGTTTTTTAGGTAAGATTTATCGTTATCATTCATGTATAAAATAAAGGTTTCTACAGCTGATCTGCTTTCAGGTTTTTCCGACAAAAAATGCTCCAGGATTTCGGAAGTGAGCTCGCTGGGTTTAGTTAAAAAAAGTGAAAAGCAGATGTATTGAATAAATTCGTTCTCAACATACAGATCCGATAATGCATGTGTTTTGGCATAGCGGGCAAGCTCAAGATCCAGTTCATCCTGAAAATGTTCATAAGCAGGCATGTCATCAAGCGAAGCAGACATAGATTGAATTATGAGTTATAGGTTATAAATTATGAATTTCCAAAACTGAATAGCTTAGGGAATAAGCTTTTCATTCATAATTTATCATTTATAATTCATAATTAAATAAAAATTATTGGAAGAAAACAAAGATTGGCTTGATCAGAGTTTTGTATGAACATCAAGTGATGCGAATACAAATACTGAACAAGCCAATACTGAGTGAAAGATTGTATTAATTTAAAAACCAAACATAGCTATGTAATGGATTGTTTGTTTTTAAAGAACTCAAAATGTTTTTTTCAAATATCGTTTGGTCTATTTCCACAAGGCTTGCGGAAGGTTTGATAATATTTATCAATTGCTCATCAAACAGATTTGGTGTGTAAACAGATTCAGGTTTTGAAAATGTTGTTTCATTAGAAACGGCATTTTTTGTTATTGAAAGCGTTTTATATTGAATTGTAGTTGTCATACGTGTAATAGATTGAGTGTAAGAAATGGATTTTGGGCATGACGTTAAACCGCAGGTTAAGTCAGCTGGTAACTTCGAGAAGTCAGGCTTTAGCAACAATATCTTGTTTTCATAGTCGTAATTTTTATAGTTCCACATGGGTAGGAATTGGCACCTTGCTTTGGTGGGCAGGTTGCCAGAAGTTCACAGAGCCTAATCTCTCCCTTCATTCTTTATAATACACGACCCTCAATCGGGTAGGTGATACAAATGTAAAATAAAAATGAATAATAGCAAATATTATTCTTAAATAATTAAAAATATTATATTATACAGAATATTATTCTGTTTTTATCTGTATTGAAATTGCTTCATGCGTGTATACAGGTATTTTATAAAATGAATGAATTGCAATGGTTGAAAATGCAGAATAAACTTTCTTTCCACTTTCGAAGATAAACTGCAGACAATACCGTAAAGTGTTCTTAAATTAGCAGGATTTTAATCAAATTAGAATGAGGAATAAGATATTAAGTGATGGAGCGAAGGAGCTCAGTTATGAAATCAGAGAGATTGTTAAAAAGGCCGATCTGATAAATAAAAACGGACAATCAATTGTTTTTGAAAACATTGGTGATCCGATTCAAAAAAATAATGTCGTTCCTCAATGGATCAGAGAAACAATTTCTAATCTGACCTTAGATAATAAGAGTTACAGTTATTCTCCTTCAAAAGGAATTCTGAAGACGCGTCAATTTTTAGCCGAGTTAAATAATAAAAAAGCCGGAGCGCAAATAACAGCGGAAGATATTTTATTCTTCAATGGCTTGGGAGATGCAATTGCAAAAGTGTATCAATTTATAAGCCGCAGTTCTCGTGTTATCGGGCCATCACCTGCATACTCTACACACTCTTCTGCAGAGGCTGCACACGCAAGTCAGGATCCGATCACATACAAATTAGATCCCAATAATCATTGGTATCCCGATCTGGATGATCTGTATAATAAAGTAAAATACAATCCGAACATCATTGGAATTCTGATCATCAATCCAGATAACCCAACAGGGATGGTCTATCCATTAGAGACGTTAAAGCGCATCGTTGAAATAGCGAGAGAGTTTAATTTATTTTTATTGAGTGATGAAATTTATTTGAACATTACGTACAACGGTGCCCGTGCGTATTCATTAGCAGAAGTAATTGAAGATGTTCCGGGCATTGCCATGAAGGGGATTTCGAAAGAATTTCCTTGGCCGGGTTCCCGTTGTGGCTGGATGGAATATTACAATCGCGGCAAAGATCAGGACTTTGATAAATTCTGTTCAGCATTGGATAATGCAAAAATGATCGAAGTTTGTTCTACAACACTTCCGCAATTAGCAATTCCGGTGATCATGTCTGATCCGCGTTACTTGCCATACAGAGAAGAATTAAATAATAAGATCGGCAAGCGCAGTAAAATCATTGCAGGTATACTTGGACAGATTCCTGAGCTGATGTTTAACGAAACATATGGTGCCTTTTATAATACCATTGTATTTAAAGACGGTGTGTTGAATGATAAACAAACGTTGCCGATTAGTAATGCAGCAAACAAGGTTTTGGTAGAAAAGTGGGTTAGCGAGCCGAATGTTGATCTGGATAAACGTTTTGTATATTATTTACTTGCATCTAAAGGGATTTGTGTAGTGCCGATCTCTTCGTTCTGCTCAGATTTAAAAGGCTTCAGAGTAACGTTGCTGGAAGAGAATGAAGAATTGCTGCAGCAAACATTCACGAGCATCCGCGATGCGATCAGAGAATATTTGAAAAGCTGAAGTAGTTATAAGTAATATGTTCTAAGTTTTAAGATTTACTTTTTTTCTTAAAACTTAGAACATAAAACATATTACATTAACACGGTAGTTCAATAATAAATGTCGTGCCTACATTTAACTCGCTTTCGGCACGAATCGTACCGCCTAGCATATCAATTTGATTTTTTGTAATATATAAACCCAGGCCTTTTCCTTCCACGTGTGTGTGGAAGCGTTTATAGAAGCCGAATAATTTATCTCCTGTTTTAGATTCATCCATTCCGATACCATTATCCGACACAGTTAATGTAAATCGATGCTCTGCTAAGCGGATTATTTGTATCGTAATTTTTAATGTTCGTTCCGGGCTCGAATATTTTTGGGCATTGGTTAACAAGTTGTAAAAAATACTTTCGTAAAAAGATTTGATGCCGTATATCTCAAGACTTGGATCTATGTATAGATTTACCTGAATTCGTTGGATTTCTAATTGCCTTAAATTATTTGAGATCATTGTTTCAAAATCAATAAGCTCTTTAATAGAATTGCTATTTCGATAAGATAAAATTTTATTCAGGTCAATTAGTATTTCATCCATTCGATTAATTACATGTCTGATTTTTTCAATGTAAACAGCACGTTCTGTAGCATCTTTTTCTTCAGAATATAATTCGATCAGGCCTTTTAAGCTTGATACAGGCCCTCGTAAATTATGAGAAGTAATGTAATTGAATTGGTGAAGTTGATTGTTTGTGCTAACGATTTCTTCAAGAGATTTTTGAAGTTCCCATGTTTTTTGAGAAACCAATTCATTTAATTTTGTATTCAGGGTATTTAACTCGTTGTTTGTACGATTTAATTCCTGTGTACGATTGAATACCGTTGTTTCAAGTGTGTCATTTTGATTCGTTAATAACAATTCACGTTCTTTTAACACATCAATAATTTTTTCCTGCGACTGAATATGCGTCAGTTTGTATTGCTGATACTTTCCTGCCATAATAAAAGAAAAAATACCTCCCTGAATGAGTGTTCCGATCTGTACATAATTATTTACAAACGTAGTACGCGGAATGATATTTAAAGAAGATAGAACGGCAAATACAATAGAAGATAAATACAGAGACCAGGCAAGTATGAAATACAATGCATTCTGATTGCCTTTCTTCCATATTGAAATGCCGTATACGATGTATACAATGATTTGCAGGAACGCTATCATCTGCAAAGAATAAAGAGCTTGCGCATACCAACCCATAAAGCTCATAATCGGGATCAGTAAAAAAACACCTGTAAGGATCAGGAAGACAAACTTCGTTCCTGGGTAATAGGATTTAATATCCAGGAAATGATAAACAAACAGCGGAGTTGTTATAGCACTTAATGCATATATGGCAATTTTATGTGTATTTATTTCAGGATGGTCGGGCCAAAAATAAGCGAAGAGATATCCTTCAAGGCACAGGTTTAAAACGATTGTTCCGAATAAGAAAAGAGAATAATATAGAAAGGCTCGTTCTTTAGAACGAATAAAGAAGAACAGCGCAACGATACCCATTACTGAAATTACACCCCAATAAAATCCGTTGAAATAATTTTTAAAAACAGAACTCTTTATATTAACTGTGTTGGTGCGTATGAAGATGGGTAAAACAATATTGAATAAATCATATGCTTCAATAAAATAGATGGTGTTGGGCTGAATGCAAAAGGAAGTTTGTTCCGGGAATAAATTGTCTTTTTGATACGGCAGACTCATACCTTTTCTTTCAATGAGTTTTAATGAGTCATTTTGATATGCATAAAGTGTAATGAGATTGAAGTTGCAATTTTCAATAACTAAAAAATGTGTTTCAGATGAAATAAAACTATCTGTTTTAAAATAGACCCATACCGGCTGTTTTATAGTGCTTACTCTTGAATATATATCAATTCCATTTTTCTTAAAGGAATAATTTTTAGCAAGCCTTAATGCACTATCAGGAGAGATCGCCTTATTGGGGTTGAAGGTATGCACGTATTTTCCGCCGGCGTGCCTATTGTTTGTGGTCATGGGAGCGATTGTTGTCTCCCATGTGTTTCCGGCGAAGGTATTTAAGGTTAGTAATAAATTTAAAAAAACAAAAAGGATAACTATCGTCGACTTAAAAAATGCAGCTCTATATGAAGGAGGTTTAGTCATGCGTTACAATTTCTTCAATATTGTTTTTGATATTTAATGCAATTTTATCCATTTCCAGGTCATTCAAATCGTAACCGAATGGCTCTTCAATTTCTTCAGCAGTAATTACAATACTCATTAAAATGTAATATAAAAGTATTACCAAAGGGATACATAACCAACCGATCTCATCAACCAGACTGAATGGTAAAATAATTACGTATAAATTAATCAGAAATTTCAATAAATACATATACGCCATTGGGATCGGAGTATTTTTAATGCGTTCGCATTTCCCCAAAATATCTACCAAGCCGTGTATTTTTTCAATAAGAAGGCTTTGTTGAATATCTGTAATCAATTTGCGTTTCCAAACATTTTCAATTTTATTCGTCATAATGTTGGCAATTACAACCGGTCTGTGTTTGGCATTTTCAACTAATACTCGATCTTCTTCAGAAAGAATATCAAGCGATGTTTTTTCGACTTGATCTCTTAAATGTGCTTTTAGACTAAATGTAAAACAGATCAATAAATGCGATACGTCTTTTCTTTCAGGAGTATTGAAAGGAAGCAGCCCATTTAATGTAATGGCTAAATTGCGGGCAGTATTTACAAGTGCGCCTACTTCTTTGCGTGCTTCCCACCATTTGTCATAAGCTGTAGAGTTTCTGAATACAAGTAATAAACCTAATGCAGCCCCCATGTAGCCAGGTAACGCTCCACTGATTGTCATGTTCAGTTTTTTATATTCTTCTGCATTGTTGTTGTGAAGATATACCAATACAAATGTGATCGAAGTAAGTACCAGCATTCCTGCAAGTAATCTTTTTACGATAGCACCCTTGAATATAAGTGCAAGCTTTAACGACTCCTTATCTAATTTCATATTTTATCTTTGTGCATGACATGGGCATTACCCAATACATTTACTTTACCTGTTTCTTTATCTACTATTTTTGTTTCAACAACAGCAGTGTGTTTGTCGCTGTTGATCTCAATAACTTTAAGTTGAGCCTCATACTGTACCTCAACGTACATGGGGCGCTTAAAATCTATTTCCTGTCTTAAATAAACAGTTCCTTCTCCTGGAAAGTGCATGCCAAGAATTTTTGACATAATGCTTGCACCTAAAATCCCGTGAATGATCGGTTTTTTGAACATTGTAGTAGCCGCATATTCTGCATCTAAATGCAGCGGGTTCTTATCACCCGAAAGTTCTGCAAATGCTTGTACCTGCTCTTGTGTATAAGAGAATTTTTCTGAATATGTATCACCAACCTGTAGCATAATTAACCGATTTTTTCCTGTAATGTTTTAACAAGCTTTTGAACCTGCTCTAAAGAGTGTGCAGGGAAGTTGGCAATCCGTATTTGCGTTTCTTTTTTAGAACCATATCCTGCACCAACAGCCATGTCAAAAGGTTCTAATGCCTTATTGATATCGCCGGGTAGTATTGTAGTATTTGCAACGATCGTTGTCATAGAACGCAATCTCGCATCTTCAACACCAAAGCTAAAGACCTTGCTTGATTCAATGTATTTATTGATCAATGCTGCTTTTTCTTCTGTTTGTTTGCGTATTCCATCTGCACTGATCTGCAACATATCTGTCGTAACTTTTCCTAATAGGAAAATATTGATCGCGTTTGGTGTTTCAGGTGTTTGATTTACCTTCGCTTTCTCCAACATTGAAGGAATCGTATGGTATGTTCCGATAGATTGTCCTTTCGCTAACAAAGCTTTTGATTTTGCAATCACTCGGTCGTTCAAGATCCAAACACCTAAGCCTGCAGGCAAACCAAAACATTTCTGCACAGAGAAAAATGCAGAGTCTATTTTAGTCCAGTCAAATTTTGGATAAGGAAGAGAAGATACTGCATCAACAAAGATCAATGCTTCTTTATTTTTTTCTCTGAACTGATTGATGTCTTCAACAGGCATAGAAACCCCTGAACTGGTTTCATTGTGCGTTAAGCAAATGATCTCTGCATCTGCAGGAACAGTGATGTTGGCAGGGTAGAAGCCTTTTCCAAAAGCAGCTTCTTCTTTGTATGCCTCACGACCAAGCTCACCGGCAAATTCATAAAACCGTTTTGAGAAAGAACCATTTACACAATGAAAACTTTTTTTCTCTACACAGTTCTGAATGATACGTTCCCAGATCTCTGTAGCAGAAGCAAGAAACAACACTTCATAGTTTGAAGGAAGTTCTAATAATGTTTTAAGATTGTCTGAAGCTGTTTTGTACACTTCTTCAAACTTCTTACTGCGGTGAGAGATAACACCAATCTTTTCATCCAACGCCGTGATCATATGCTGACGAACGGTTGGGTATAATTCAGACGGGCCGGGGGTAAAGTAGATTTTATTGTTCATTTTGTTAGTTACTAGTTGCCAGTTACTAGTTGCTAGATTTTTTTCTACTTAACTAGTAACTGACTTTGTTATTTTAAAAGTGTATTTAGAACTAATATTTTATTGTCTAGAAACTGGAAACTAGTGCCTAGTAACTATCTTCTATTGTCTAGTAACTAGCACCTAGAAACTAGCGACTAGTATAACGTTCTGAAACGGATTGTTCCAGGGATTTCTTTTAATTCGTTCAACACTTCTTTATCGTAGATCTTAGCGATGTCGGTAATTACATAACCAACCTGTTCGTTGGTTTTTAAGTACTGTGCTAAAATGTTGATGTTGTGTTTTGCGAATATGTTATTTAGTTGTGCAAGCACACCCGGTTGGTTTTCGTGTAAGTGCATGAAACGATGACCTTCCTGCAATTCAGGTAGCTGAATATTCGGGAAGTTAACACTGTGCAATGTTGTACCGTTGTTGATGTAATCCGTAATTCTGTTTGGTACGAAGTTGCCGATGTTTGATTGCGCTTCTTCTGTAGAACCACCAATGTGCGGTGTAAGAATTACGTTTGGTAAGCCTCGTACATCGTTGATGAATTCTTCGTCGTTATTTTTTGGTTCGTATTCGTATACATCCAGACCAGCGCCTAAGATTTTGCCGCTCTTCAGATTTTCTGCTAACGCTTTAAGATCCGTTACCGGTCCGCGCGCTAAGTTTAAGAAGATAGAACCTTGTCTCATTTCATTGAATTCCTTCGCACCGAAAATACCTTTATTGCTTGGTCTTCCGTCCACGTGTAAGGAAACAACATCTACCGTATTTAACAATTCTTTTAATGTGTTGCATTTTTTAGCATTACCAAGAGAAAGTCTTTCAACGATATCATAGTAATACACAACCATTCCAAGTGATTCTGCAATCACAGAAAGCTGAGAACCGATGTTGCCGTAGCCTACAAGACCTAATTTCTTACCTCTGATCTCGAATGAGTTCTTAGCAGACTTGTCCCACTTACCGGAGTGCATTTGCATACTCTTCTCAAGCGTACGTCTGTAAAGCATGATGATCTCACCGATTGCCAATTCAACCACACTTCGTGTATTGCTGAATGGTGCATTGAATACTGCAACACCTTTCTTTTGTGCAGCCTTTAAATCAATTTGGTTTGTACCGATACAGAATGCACCGATCGCTAATAGTTTCGGAGCGTGCTCCAATACTTTTGCAGTGATCGTTGTTTTAGAACGGATACCAATGATAGAAACGTCTTTGATCTTTTCGATCAATTCATCTTCTTCCAATGCACTCGCAATTACTTCAACGGTATAACCTTCACCACTGAATAATTTGAGAGCGTCTGTATGAATGTTTTCCAACAATAAAACTTTAATGCGATTCTTTGGATAAGAGATCGTCATCGGAAGTTTTTCCTGGAATAATATTTCGTCGAAGTTTGGAGCAATGCTGTCTGCTTTTGCAATTACCGCAGCACGACTTACATTCTCTGTGAATGCATAGAATTTAGTAGCAAGACCTGCACCTCTTATCTCGTAGTCTGTGTAGCCATCGCCGATCACGTGTACATCACCTGTCAAACCAAGTTTTTCCATTAACTTGATTTTTCCTTTATCCTGACTAAGCGGATTGTTTGAATCGCAGCCAATGATGTTGTCGTCTTTATCGAACGTAAATGTGTTTGCAAGTACGTGATCTTCTTTGATGCCGAATTCTGTTACGATCGGCAAGATGAATTCTTTGAAGCCAGAAGAAACAATGTAGATCTGCTCTGCATAATCGCGGAAGAAATGTTTGTTACGCTTTACAGATTTGGAAACTTTAGAGCGTAACAGTTCAATCAATGGTTCAAGGTGAGATCTGTTTGCTTTAACAAGCTGTAATCTTTTAACAAGGTTTTCGCTGAACGAACCTTTGCCTTCCATACCAAGATTGGTAAGATCAATGATTTGTTGAATGATCTGCTGTTGATTTGGATTACCTGCTAATGAAATCGTAGCCAATTCATCTAAAGCTTCAACTTGAGTAAATGTACTGTCAAAGTCAATGACGAAATACGGAACCTTCTCGATTGTTTCCATGCAAATTTTGTATGCTTAAATTGTTCTTGTAATCAATTGTTAAATCTTATCTCAAGCGTGATCGTGTGCTCTAGGTAAGGAGGTGCAAATTTCCGCATTTTTTATCTAAAAACGAAGTTTTTGAGGCAAACACTTGGGGCAATCTGTAATAAAAGATATTGGTTTAAAAGTGTCTGAAAAAGGCTTATAGGCAGAGATAATCCAATAATAATGCTTTGGTAATAAAAGGATTCGGTTTTAATTGATTCAGAAGCGAAAATATAGTGGATAACTTTCAGTTAGAGATATGTTTATAACCAGGCTTGGCTGTATGGATAAAATGTTGGTTTTGTGTGAATATGGAGGTTGATAAGTAAGAGATTGCTTGTTTAAATAAATAAACGCCTTTTTTCGATGGCATACTTATGTTGATAGTATTTGAATTTTAAGTGGATAATCTGTTAATATATCTGTGATTTGAATGAAAAAATCTGTATTAAGTGTGTAATCGGCTATGTAGGCATTGGACATGCTGTTTGTAGTAAGTAGTTATATTTAGAAAAACAGTAGGAGAATCCAAAGCAAAAGTACTCAGCAAAGTATAGCAGAAGTACGAAAGGAGTATGCCTGAATGATGCATAAAGACTGGTGCAAGCATGGATGTTCCGGGTATTTTCCGACTATATTCCGTGAATGTTCCGTGTGAGAGTATTATGTGGAGTAAATAGGGCGCTGAAGTATTCTTGCTCGCGCTTGGTAAACCAATAAAAAATAGAAGGTTAATCCCGCCTTCATTACTAATACAAAGTTCGAAAATTGCAGGAACAAAATGAATGAAAAGTGCTTTTAAATTTATACAGTGTAAATCGTGTAGGTTTAGATTTAATAGCTTAATACAATAAATTTAAGAGTAATATACTTACGCCAGCAGCAAATTGCACGTGTATAAGATATTCGTTTTTTAATGCATATAGAATTCGAACAATTCTGCCTAAATTATGTTTAACAGTTATAACACTCAAATAAACTCAACTATGAAAAAAATAATTTTACTAATTGCCTCAATTGTAATTGGTGCAACGGCATTTGCTCAACAGCCGAACTGCTGTAAAGTTGCGGCTGCAAGTAATTCAGGTATGTCTGTATTCAGTTCAGATGCTGCTTTCAGAAAGGCGCATAAATCTCCCAAGGCATATACATTGGTGGATGCAAAAGGTGCAATGATACAATTTGATGCTGCAGATGGTAAAAAAGCAAATGCCTATATGATTAAAGCTTCGTCGTCAAGCAATAAATATGTATTTCTAATCCACGAATGGTGGGGCTTAAACGATTACATCAAAAAAGATGCGGATAAATTGTATGCGGATCTTGGCGGTAAAGTAAATATTATGGCACTGGATCTGTACGATGGTAAGGTTACTTCGAATAGAGATTCTGCGGCTGCTTACATGGGCGCAGCAAATGCTGCACGGATTATTTCTATCTTGAATGGCGCATTTACATTTGCAGGGACTAAAGCAGAGATCATCTCTATGGGTTGGTGCTTCGGTGGCGGCTGGGCGTTGCAATCTTCTATCCTGGCAGGCGACAAAAGTAAAGGGACAGTTATGTATTATGGTATGACGGAAAAAGATCCTGCGAAACTTACATCCTTAAAAGGGGATGTATTGGGTATCTTTGGTACAAAAGACAAGTGGATCAATCCGGAGATGGTTGAAACATTTAAAAAAGATTTGACTGCAGCACATAAAAATTACACCTTCAGAATTTTTGATGCGGATCATGCCTTTGCAAATCCGAGCAATCCGCAATATAACAAAGCATATACAAAAGAAGCATGGGGGATGAGTGTGGCGTTTATTAAGAAGGCATTTTTATTGTAATTATGCGTAATGAGTTATAAATTTCGATAGCTTATAATAAATTGAAAAGTGGTCTGAAGAGTTATTTTCTTCAGACCACTTTTTGTTTAGGCTCTTTCGTCAGGTAACTATTTTGTGTTCGTCGCGGCGAACACAAAAAGTTTTTTAGCTTAATAGTTTTATGGGTCGTTGACTGCGCAACAGCAGCGTGATTTGTAGCTAGGTTGGAGGTGGAGATCCCCAATATGAGTTAAACCTATATCAACTATGTACAAATTGATTTCGTTAAATTAATTCACATTGAATTAATTTAATTACCTTGTCGAAATAACTTCTTATAAAAACTATACGATATGGGTTGGAAATATTCTTCAATAATTGTTAAAGATTTTAATAACACGAACTACCAAGAAACACTGCGAAAACTAGGCTTTAAAGGTTTGGTTAAAACAACTTCGAAAACACATTACGAAAGTCTGGTTCCGGCAGCAAATGAAGTTTACATAACTACGTACAACAATCATTTAATTATTAATCTGCTGGATTTTCCTTCGCAATTATTAGCACCTTATGCTCCACCTTTTGAGCAAAAGCTTATAAGCGTATTTCCTACATCTGAAATCGCTATTAACGTTATGAGTATTGGTAACATTGCATGGGGGATCGGATTGATCCAATCGGGAACGACTGTTCGATTAATAGCGGTGAATGAGCAAAATGAAAGAATTGTAAGTTTTGGAGAACATTTAGAACATGAAAAGCCTTTTTTAAAAGATGCTATTGTATGGGATGGGAAAGTTCAATATAGACAAGGAGAATTTGTTTTCAATGAGAGAGCAATGATAGATTTTGGTATGGATTTTTATGCGAGGTATCTTGGTACTCCTTTGGAGGATGCTGTAGATTTTAATTCGTTTCATATGATGGATGGATATACATTCACCTCTGTTGACGTAGACTTAAGACCTGAATCTGCTGTTGATAAACTTGAAAATAAACTTTCAGATTTTGAAAACTTTAAGCCTTGGTGGAAGTTCTGGTAAGAATTGCCTTTTGAAATAAATAAAAAAGCTCCGAGTATTCCCCGGAGCTTTTTTTTATTCATAATTTCTAATTTGTTACGCCAATTTCAAATCACTAATCAAGGTCTGAATCTTCGCATCTAATTTTTTATCAACGGCTGCAAATTCTGCTCTCGATGCCAACGGTTCGTTTACACTGAAATAGAACTTGATCTTCGGCTCTGTACCTGAAGGCCTCGCGGATACTAGTGTACCATCAGCTGTTTTAAACTGAAGTACATTTTCCTGCGGCAATTCAATTTTCTTAGTTGCACCAGTAATAATGTTTGTTGCAAGCTGACTGTCGTAATCAAACATCCATTCAACCGGAGAACCGCTCAATGTTTTCGGAGGTGTCGCACGAAGTTCTTTCATCATGGTTTGAATTTCTTCTGCTCCCGATTTACCTTTCTTTGTTAAGGAGATCAGGTTCTCTTTGTAGAAACCATATTCTACATACATATCAAGCAACGTGTCGTATAATGATTTGCCTTGATCTTTTGCATAGGCTACCATTTCAGCAATGAACGCACACGATGCGATCGCATCCTTATCACGCACGCTATCGCCGATCAAATAACCGTAGCTCTCTTCGCCGCCCGCAATGAATTGTTCTTTGCCTTCAAGCTCTTTAATTTTTGCAGCAATGTATTTGAAACCTGTAAGTGTGTTGTAATACTTAACACCAAACTTAGTAGCGATCTTTTCGATCAGGTCGGTTGTAACAATTGTCTTAACAATAAATTCTTTGCCTGTGATTTTGTTTGCATTCTTCCATGCCTGCAGCATGTATAGGATCAATAAACTACCTGTCTGATTTCCGTTTAATAACTGGAATTCATTTTTATCATTTTTAATAGCAATACCCACGCGATCCGCATCCGGGTCGGTAGCCATTACTAAGTCTGCATCCCATTCTGTAGCCTGCTTTACAGCTAAGCTCAAAGCATCCTTCTCTTCAGGATTCGGATAAACTACCGTAGGGAAGTTGCCATCCGGAACAGCTTGTTCCTGCACTACACGTACATTCTCAAAACCGAAACGTTTTAATATTTCAGGAACCAAAACGATACCTGTACCGTGAATAGGAGTGAAGACGATCTTCATATCCTTCTGACGTTTGATTGCATCCGGAGATACTGTCAGTTTTTTAATTTCATTTAAATATGCATTATCAACTTCTTCACCGATCTCTGTAATCAATGATTGATCTGCTTTGAAGTTAACATCGTCGATGCTTGAAATTTTCTGAACTTCTGTAATAATGTTTTTATCATGCGGAGCGATTACTTGTGCACCATCGTTCCAGTATGCTTTATAGCCGTTGTATTCTTTTGGATTGTGGGAAGCTGTAAGTACTACACCCGTCTGACAGCCGAAGTGACGGATGGCAAATGAAAGTTCCGGAGTAGAACGTAGCGCTTTGAAAAAATATACTTTGATGCCGTTTGCTGCAAAAACTTCAGCCGTAGTACGAGCAAAAAAATCTGAGTTATTTCTGCTGTCATGGGCAATTGCCGCTTTTAATGACTGGCCCGGGAAATTCTTTTTTAAATAATTACATAAACCTTGAGTAGCAGCACCAATGGTATATTTGTTCATTCTGTTTGAACCAACACCCATAAGTCCACGCAAACCACCTGTACCAAATTCAAGATCTTTATAAAAACATTCGATCAATTCATCTTCTTTTCCTGCGTCTACCAAAGATTGAATTTGTTTTTTTGTATCTGCATCATAACTGCCGGTCAGCCATGTCTGAATTTTCTTTTTGGTTGCATCGTCTGCCTTTGGCAATTGTGTCGTGATTTCGCTCATAACAATTAAAACTAAGTATTTAATGGGTACTAAAATTTCTACAATATAAATCGAATTATTATACGGTATTATTAAAATAACGTTTTTACCTGAATTTTGGAAAAAAAAGTGCAGAAGGTTTCAAAAAAAGAAGGGATTCCCTTACCTTGGAGGAAATTCTACACATTAACTTCGAATGGATTTAAAACAATTAAATAAAGATTTAGAAGCAATTGTTCTTAAAAAGAACGAATTGAATGCACTTACTTACGATCATAAGGATTATGATGACATTGAAGAAGAGTTGCATGATATGGAAGATGATTTTTTAGATGCGTACGGAGATGAATTAGAAGAAGTTCTGGATCAGGTACATGTGAAGATCGATGCAGATAACGATGTGTTATTGCCAATTGCTTATGTTGGTGCATATTATAAACCTGTAGCAAAAAATGCAGATGGAAGTCAGCAGTTTGAGATCGCTGCAGATCAAGGCGTATTGGTTGAAAGCGGAAAGTTTAAAAATACAGATACACGTTTGATATTTGTACCAAATCCATTGAGATTGGTCTTAATAACGGGTAAAGATAAAAAGGTAGTTGTTTGGGGAGAAGGTCAATAACCTGCTCGCTCAATACATGAAAAAGCCCTATAAGTTTTCATTTCTTATAGGGCTTTTTTATAGTATGAAATTTATTTTGTTTAATAACCGACCTTCTCTTTAACATCTGCAAATACTTTACTTCCTATCGCCCAGGCTTTTTCAGCACCGGCTTTTAACTTCGCATCAATTTCGTGGGTGTTGTTCATATAATAATTAAACAATTCACGCTCTTTCGCATATTTCGTCCAAAGGACGTCAAATAAGGCCTGCTTGGCATGGCCGTATCCGAAACCACCTGCCTGATATTTCGCACGAATGTCTGTGATCTGATCTTTGTCAGCTACCAGTGAATATATTTTATAAACATTACAGGTATCCGGATCTTTCGGTTCTTCCAATCCTTTGCTGTCTGTAACAATAGTCTTAACTACTTTCAGTAATTCTTTTTCAGAGACAAAGATATCAATGTAGTTGTTGTACGACTTACTCATTTTTTGTCCGTCGATACCCGGGATTGTCATAACATTGTTATCCACTTTCTCCTTCGGCAATACAAAGGTTTCGCCGTATTGTTTATTAAAAGCCGAAGCAATATCGCGGGCAATTTCCAGGTGCTGGATCTGATCTTTACCAACAGGCACAATCTCCGCATTGTACATTAAAATATCTGCCGCCATCAATACCGGATAGACAAACAACCCTGCATTTACATCCGATAATTTGCTCGATTTATCTTTGAATGAATGCGCATTTGCCAGCATTGGATAAGGCGTAAAGCAATTTAAAATCCACGTCAATTCACATACCTGAGGAAGATCTGATTGCTTAAAGAATATATTTTTATCTGTATCGAAACCAAATGCAAGCCAGGCTGCAGCTGCTGCATGCGTATTGGCTTTGCGTACTGCTCCATCTTTTAATGAGGTAAGTGTATGCAAATCTGCAATGAAAAATAAAGACTCATTACCCGGTGTATTGGACAATTCAATTGCAGGGAGGATTGCACCCAATAAATTACCTAGATGTGGTCTGCCGCTGCTTTGTATGCCTGTTAAAATTCTGGCCATATTGTGTATTGGTTAATGAACAAATATAGTTACTAGTTGCCAGTTTCCAGTTACTAGATACTGAAATAGTTTATTGTCTAGTAACTAGAAGCTAGTACCTAGTAACTAGTAACTAAATTTACTATCTTTGACTATAACTGTTTATTTACATGAAGTTCATCCTAACCGTAAGCACACTTTTATTGAGTGTATATTTTTCAGCTGTTGCCCAAGCTCAAACCATTAAAGAGATTGGACACTTAGAGTTTTCTGATACGCTTATTAATTTTGGTCCGGTGAAAGAAGAACAAGGTGTTTTATCGCACACCTTTAAATTCGTAAATCTTGGTCCGGAACATTTTATTATTGAAAATGTAGATCCTTCCTGCGGATGCATCACACCGGACTATCCAACGGATACCATACATGCAGGTGGAAAAGGTCAGATTGTGTTGTATGTAGATCTGGTAAATCATCCCGGCGTATTCAATCAAAAAGTTACGGTCAAAGGTAATGCTTCAAAGGCGCCAATTAATTTATATGTACAAGGCTATGTAACTCCGTCTCCGCAGCCATTGCCGGAATGGGAGCGCACGTCTTCTTTTAAATACAACAATATTTATCTGCAAAAAAATTACGCCAATTTTGGAGTTGTGTCTACAAAGAGTCCGGTAAGTATGGAGATTCCTGTTTACAATTCAGGAAGTCAGACCATTTTAATTCAAGCGGATAAAATGAAATTGCCGGCATATATGAAGGTTGTTTTACTGCCAACTAAAATTGAATCAAAACAACGCGGTGTGATCAAAGTTTCGTTGAATACCAAGGATGTTCCTAATCTGGGTTATTTTGCTGAGCAGGTTGAAGTATTGTTTTTGTCGGGAAGTACGGTGACGAAAGTGCCGTTGGTATTGACTGCTACAATAAAAGATACTTATACACCTGCTGAAGAAGCTTCCGTTACGGGCCCAAAAATTCTGGTTGATAAAACATTTGTTGATTTCGGTTCAATCAAAACAAATGAGAAAACGACAAGAGAAATACGCATTACCAATTCAGGAATGGCAGACTTAACGATTCGTTCTGTACGCACATCATGTTCGTGTATAGAAGCCTTTGCTGATAAAGTCACATTAAAACCCGGCGCATCAACTACTATTAAAATTGTTTTTGATACAAATGATCGTTTGGGTGTAGAAGATAAAATGATCAGTATTTTTTCAACAGATGCTGCGAACCCGATCGTAATAGTGAAGCTGAAAGCAACGGTGATAGAAGAACTACCGGTTGTTGTGCCTGTTAGTGGACAGTAGACGTTAAATATTTTGTGTTATAAATTTAGTATTAAAGTCAATAATAAAATGAAAAAGTTGTTAATCTTAATACTTGGAGCATATATATTATTGGGATGCGAAGACTCATCTAATAAAGAATCTCTGATTAAAAAAACAGAGATCGTACAAGATACGATCATTGATAAAAATACCAATATACATCCTAGAGAGGAAGTTAAAATTGAAAAAATCGATTTTGATTTTTTGACAGACTGTGATTCTCTTGATATGTGGCAAGGAGGTATTCAAGGCATAAATGTATCTGATTCCACCGGGCCTTTTATTATGGCACAGTGTTTTGCTAATAAAAACTTTGACTTAATTGTTTACAGTAACAGGAAAATTGAATTAAAAGAAGGAACTGATTTTAAAGGAAAGTCAATAAAGAATGGAATTGCTGGTGCTGAATATTATGCTTTTGAAATACCTAAGAAAATTCCTGAAGAGCCAGAAAATGAGTTCGACACTTATGATTATGTTTATCCAAGTGAAGTGAAAATTTACAAACTCTTTGAAGATGGCTGGTATTTGATTAAAAGGGGAAAGGTTGACTCATTTGAAGAATTAGGAAGATTAAAATTTAATTCAGTTTATAAAAAATAGTCAAGACATTAGTTATAATCGAACCGTTAACATATTCAAAAACTTATTTACATCATTTTCGTTTTAATACATGTTTAATTATTTGAAAATTAAAAATTAACTGCTTTTTAAACACGAAGGTATTTTGAGCTACTATCAACAACGACAAGCACTTTTAGAAAATGCAACACATACCGAATTCGGTTTGATTGTGATTGGCGGAGGAATTACCGGTAGCGGCATTGCATTGGATGCACAAACCCGCGGTATTCCGACCTTGTTGATTGAAATGAATGATCTTGCTTCAGGTACCTCTTCGCGTTCAACAAAATTGATCCATGGCGGATTACGTTACTTAAAGCAATTGGAATTTGGCTTGGTGCAAGAGACAGGGAGAGAGCGTGCCGTTGTTCATCATTTAGCTCCACACATAACCGTTCCGGAACCTATGTTATTGCCGATCATTAAAGGCGGTTCTATGCCGCAGTGGATGGCTTCATTAGGTACATGGATTTACGATCTGCTAGCAGGTGTAAAGAAAAGTGAAAGCAGACAAGTATTGGATAAAGCTGCTACCTTAGAGCAGGAACCTTTGCTCGCGGGAGCCCGTGTTACAGGTGGCATACATTATTATGAGTATCGTACCGATGATGCGCGCTTAACAATGGCTGTTGCACATACTGCACAAACACAAGGTGCAGTAATTCTTACCTATGCAAAAGTTATAGAATTGATCTATGAAGCACAGACAATTGTGGGTGTTAAGGTGCTGGATACACTTTCAAATAAAGAATATACTTTTAAAGGAATAGAAGTTGTAAATGCGAGCGGACCCTGGGTTGACGGGATCGATGCGCAGGATGCAGATATACGAAAAGATAAATTGCTTCTTACAAAAGGTGTACACGTTGTAGTGGATTATGCAAAGTTTCCGATTAAGCAGGCTGCCTATTTTGATGTTGGAGATGGACGAATGGTATTTGCAATTCCAAGAGAAGGGAAGACGTATATCGGAACTACTGATACCAAATATACAGGAAGTTTTGAAGAGCCGGGCATAGAAGAATCCGATAAGAAATATCTGATCGAATGTGTTACGCTTGTGTTTCCAACTGTTCAATTAAAAGAGGAAGATATTGAAAGTTACTGGTCGGGCCTGCGTCCCTTGATCCGTCAGAAAGACAGCAAGTCTCCTTCTGCTATTTCACGCAAAGACGAGATTTTTACAAGTAAGACAGGCTTACTCAGTATTGCCGGCGGTAAGCTAACAGGCTATCGCAAAATGGCTGAACGCATCACAGATATTCTGGCTGAACGATTGAAAGATACATACGACATTGATTCCTGTACAACAGAGAAACACATGTTGTATGGTGGTGACATTGCTAAGCACGGAGGCTTGAAAGCGTTTATTGCATTGAAGCTTCCAGAGTTGACAAGCGAAGGAATTGATGCCTTGACTGCAACACGGTTGATCCGCTTGTATGGAAGCAACATCGAACATTATGTTGCAGAGCTGCATCAGATCGATGAACGCATTGCATTACACAATCTTCCTAAGTGGTTGAAAGCACAGCTGCAATATACCATCAAGCATGAGTTTGTTTGCAAACCCGAAGATTTCATTATAAGACGTACCGCAGATTTTTATTTCAGACGCAATGAAGCGGAAGGCTATTACAAGGAATTAATTTCCTGTATGCAGATCTTACTTAGCTGGACTGATCAGCAACGCATTGCTTATACAGATGCGTTTCAGCTTTTACTCAAAAAATAAATTCGGGTAATCGGTTATAATACCGTCGACACCCATTTTAATGAGCGTTTCAATTTCTTCTTTTGTATTAACCGTCCAGGGTATAACACGTATGCCTGACTTATGTGCTGTATCCACATCCTTTTTTGTTAAGAGTGTATAATCAGGACTGTAAATCGTAGGCGTGAACGTAAGCGCTTTCAAATGTTTTTCCAATGTTCCTTTTGTTTCAACCAGATAAGAAAGTTTTATTTCCGGATACATTTTATGCATATACTCCAATGCGCGTGTATCAAAGGATTGTATGGTAAAACGATTTGTAAGATGTGCTTTTTTAATTTGGGCAATGACCAGATCACAGAATTCGGCAATCTGGGGATGATCAATACCATCACCTTCAACGGTAGATTTTATTTCTGCATTAAATAATATTTTTGAAGACAGACGCTCGCTTGTTTCGATGAGCTCTTTTAATAAAGGCTTTACCGCCGGCACTTTCACCTGACTGTTAAATCTGGGGTGGCGTTTCATCCCGACATCTATTTCTTTTATGTCAGCATAATTCATTTTATATAAATTGAATTGATGTTCATTGCTTTCGGTCACATCTTCGCCATCAACCATCATTGTAATTTCATGATGGAAAAATGTGTCGTGCGAAACAACTACCTGTTTGTCTTTCGAAATAACCAGGTCAAATTCCAATGTTGTTACACCCATTAATAATGCTTTTGTGAAAGCAGCTATTGTATTTTCAGGTAATAGTCCTCTGCATCCGCGATGTCCTTGAATATCAAAAGAAGCTGGTATTATCATAGTGGTCAGTGGTCAGTAAACAGTGGTCAGTAAACAGTAAATTAATACGTTTAAAGAATGGTAAATGGATACAGAAGATAGGAAAAAAAGTAATAAGTTCTATGTAATAAGTTATAAGAAAGGAAGAAGAGATACGATTTTCGGCGGCAGAAATGCAATAAACATCTGATAACTTATAATGAGTTCTTAGAACTTAAAACTTATTACTTAAAACGTATATAAAAAATAAGCCCGGAGCAAGCGGCGGGGGGCCAACTAAACTCCGGGATCTTTCAACCAGCTATGGAATCTTAAATGTTTTTAGATTTTCAGAGGGATTTGATAAATCAGCTATGTAAATCTAAAGATTCTTTATTTTAAGATGACCAAATTTACTGTATACAATTGTTAATTCCAATAGTTGCAAAAATATTTATACACATTTTATTGCTATTTCGGCTTTTTCGGTGCTTTAGGTTTTTGAGGCTTCGCTTTCGGCTGTGGTTTATTCGCCTTGGACACCTTTGGTTTAGAGGCTTTGCCGGGTTTGAACGTAGAAGATTTGTTCTCTGTTTTTAGCTCTCTTTTTTTCTCATGGAAGGCTCCTTTGTATGTAGGATCCTCTTTTTTCTTGTAAAAATCCAGTTCTCGGGCAAATTCCTGTGCTTCTTCAAAACCTGTTTCAGTAATCTCAACTTCTGAAGGAAGTTCTTCTACTGGAATCGGCATTCGAATGATCTTTTCAATTTTATGGATGTGATACAATTCTGCTTCTGTAGCAAAAGTAATCGCAACACCCGTGTGATTGGCTCTTCCGGTTCGACCGATCCGGTGAATGTAATCATCATAAATAATCGGTACATCAAAATTGATCACGTGACTTACTTCGCGTACATCAATACCACGTGACGCCACATCGGTAGCAACTAAGATTTTGATCGATCCATCTTTAAAATCATCCATCGCATTGATGCGGCTGTTCTGATCTTTATTGGCATGGATGATCCGACACGTATTTGTTGTTTTGCGAACGATGAATTTATAAATATCATCTGCGGATTTTTTTGTACGAACAAAAATAATAGCCCGCGTTACAGTTTCATCTTTCCGGATCAGGTATTCCAGCAGGTGAATTTTTGTTTTAAAATTGGGGACTGTATATAATTTCTGACTGATCAACGTTGCAGGGGTAGCCTGTGGTGTCACCTCAATCTTCATTGGGTATTCAAGAAACTCTTCTGTTAAACGCTCTACACGTTCAGACATGGTTGCAGAAAAGAGTAAATTTTGTCTCTTACGCGGAATCACTTCCAGCATCTTACGAAGCTGGGGCATAAAGCCCATGTCCATCATTTTATCTGCTTCATCTAATACCATCGTTTTAACTTCTTTCAAAACGAATTCTTCTTCTAAATACAGATCCAGAAAACGGCCTGGAGTAGCAATGATAATATCCACACCTTTTTGTAAGTGTTCTTTTTGAAGTTTTGTACCAACGCCTCCGTAAAGCGCAACAATACGCAGGTCTGTATATTTAGCAAATTGTTTAACTGCAATTTCGATCTGCATAACCAATTCGCGTGTTGGTCCAAAAATAACCGCTCTTGGATTATGGCCTTGAGCGTATTTTATTTTCATCAAAATAGGTAAGGCATAGGCAGCGGTTTTACCCGTACCTGTTTGTGCCACACCAATAATATCGTGACCTGCTAAGATTTGAGGAATGGCTTTTAACTGAATCTCAGTAGGTTCAGTATATCCTGCTTCTTCAATCGCATTCAGCAGCTGTCTGTTTAATTTAAGTTCTTCGAAATTCAAGGTAAATTCTATGAAATAATGGATTAAATTTGACCCAAAATAAGAATGAAATATGGGCACGATTAAAATACGTAATGCAAATATAGTAAATGAAGGTCAGATCTTTCAGGGAGATGTATGGATAGAGGGCGGATTGATCAAACAAATAGGAAAGATTGCTGCTGAAGCGGATCAAACGATAGATGCAACGGGTAAATATTTATTGCCGGGCTTGATTGATGATCAGGTACATTTCAGAGAACCAGGCTTAACACATAAGGCAACAATTTATACGGAATCCCGCGCAGCAGTAGCTGGAGGGATCACCAGTTATATGGAAATGCCCAATACAAAACCGCCAGCGGTAACGCAGGTTTTGCTGGAAGAAAAATATGAGATCGCTTCACGTACCAGTCTTGCAAACTATTCTTTTTTCATGGGTACAACCAATACGAACATTGAAGAGTTGTTGAAGACGAATCCGAAGAATGTATGCGGGATTAAAATTTTTATGGGATCCTCTACAGGCGATATGCTGGTAGATAATACTGCCATGCTGGATGAGATTTTTTCGAAAGTAAAAATGCTTATTGCAATTCATGCAGAAGAAGATCCGATTGTGCGGGCGAATACAGAGAAGTACAAAGCATTGTATGGCGACAAGCTGAATGCAACACATCACCATCTGATCCGCAGCGAAGAAGCATGCTACGAATCTTCGTCGAAGGCAGTAGCACTGGCTAAAAAGCACGGTACACGTTTGCATATCCTGCATATTTCTACAGCGAAAGAATTAGATTTATTCAGAAATGATATTCCGCTGGAAGAAAAGAAAATTACAGCCGAAGCTTGTGTACATCATTTGTGGTTTTCAAACGAAGATTATGCAACGAAAGGAAATTACATCAAATGGAATCCGGCAGTAAAAACGGTTGCAGACAGAGAAGCAATCTGGCAAGCAGTATTAGACGGGCGTATTGATGTGATCGCAACAGATCACGCGCCACATACGATCGAAGAAAAAGAGCTTCCATATTTGGATGCACCTTCCGGTGGTCCTTTAGTGCAGCATAGTCTGGTTGCATTGCTGGATAAATATCACGAAGGAAAAATTTCGCTGGAGATGATCGTTGAGAAAACCGCACATAATGTTGCTAAGTTATTTCAGATCGAAAAGAGAGGTTTTATCCGTGAAGGATATTTTGCAGATATGGTTTTAGTGGATCTAAACAGCCCATGGACTGTGGGAAAAAATACTATTGTTTCAAAATGCAATTGGTCGCCTTTTGAAGGACATCAATTCAAATCTAAGGTAACAGATACCTTTGTTTCAGGTCATTGGGCCTATCACGATGGAACGTTTAATGAAGAACAAAAAGGGGCACGGTTGATATTTGAAAGATAAATTTTGCAGAAGACTTGTATTTTTATCTGCTATGTCGTAGTTTTGCAGACCTAAAACAAACGTTTTAGAACACGGTAGATGTAGCTCAGCTGGTTAGAGCATCGGTTTGTGGTACCGAGGGTCGTGGGTTCGAACCCCATCATTTACCCTAAAGGTCTCTTGAGAAATCAAGAGACCTTTTTTATTTTTATATGGGTGATAAAAATAAAAAGCTACGTTGTTGTATTAAGATTTATCAATATTACAAAGCTATCATGCCACATCATGATCTATCCGATAAAAGGCACGAATCTTCTAAACGAGAAGGGAAAGAGACTTAATACACGTAGTCTTTGCCAGGTACTTCATTCTCGAATACTTCTATTCTTCTTGTATCCTGCATTGTAACAAATACTTTTTTTCCATCCTTTCCTCCAAAAGAAAGATTAGTCGGTTTCATACCTATTAACTTAATTTCTCTTATTAATTTCCCAAGAGGAGATATAACTGCTATCGTGCCTTTTCCATACCTTGTAATGTATAGATTGCCCAGGCTATCAACCCGCATTCCATCCATACCAAAGTCATCAAATTTATAAAACAGTGTTTTATTTTTTAACTCATTGGTAGGAGTAATATCATACCTCCATACGTTTCTCTGAACGCTTTCATTGACATATAACGTATTTCCATCAGGGCTTATCTCTACTCCGTTAGTGGTGCCCATGCGGTCTTCAAGAAGTTTGGTAGTTCCATCAATATTAATGCTCCAAAGTTTTCCATTCGATTTGCCCCAGTTCGGATCAGCAGCAAAGATGACACCTGAATTTCGAATGGTTATATCATTAGGCTGATTCATGAAATCACTATGGGCATACATGGAAATTTCTTTGGTATCAGGATCTACAATTAATACATTATGTTTCTTATAATCTGCGACAAACATTTTTCCTTTGAAAAAACGTATGCCATTTCCGATACTTCCCTCAGGCAGTTCAACAAATAATTCAACCTGTCCATTACTATCTACTCTAGCGATATTGCCTCTCTTGTGAAGATTCACAACATATAAGAATCCCTTATAATAACACGGTCCTTCAATACCAATGCTAAATAGAGAGTCAGTAAAATTTTCAGATTTATAAAGATCTTTCTCCTGTTTATATTCAATGTTTTTCTGTGAACAGGCAATAGGACCTAATAAAATCAACCAAATCAAATTTTTCATGTGAGATAAACGAATCATTCGCTGGTAAATATAAGTTCTAATATTCCTTTTTATTGTTCTTTTGAAGAAAAATATAATTTTGCATATTTGAGCTGTATTTAACAAAACGTATATGAATTTTTATAATGGCCTTTGGGCTTTCCTGTGTATTTCTCTTTTAATAACTTCTTGTTCAGATGAAAAAGAATCCAGTGAGAGCAAACAAACTGTTATCGAACATGTAACATCAGAAGCTCAACCATCTGCTGCAGTAGAAACAGTAATCCCTCTTCCGGAGGGCGATGTAGCAGCATTGCAATTAATTCCACATACCATTCAGCATCCAAACGGAGACACCTTTACACTTAATATTCCCAGAGGTTTTGACATTAAAGCAGTGGCGTGGGGAATGAAAAGAATCCGGTTTATGGCACAGAGTCCTGACGAAAAGTTGTTTCTAACGGATATGTATAATCTGGAAGATAATAAGAAAGGGAAGATATACATCTTATCGGACTTCGATGATTCGTCCATGACATTCAAAAAGCGAATCACATATCTTGAGAATTTACACAATCCTAATAGTATTGCCTTTTATAAAGATGCTTCAGGAAAAGACTGGCTATACATTGCTTTGACAGACCAATTGATTCGTTATGCTTATGAAGAAGGCGACGAAAAACCATCATCAGAGCCTGAAGTGCTGGACACCTATCCGGATTATGGTTTAAGCTACCGATATGGTGGGTGGCACTTAACCCGAACCATTCAATTCGGTAGCAATAATAAGCTTTATGTTTCTGTTGGCAGCAGCTGTAATTCATGTATTGAAAAGGAAGAAGTAAGAGCTGCTGTTGTGGAGATGGATCCGGATGGTAAGAATAGAAAAATATTTGTAAAGGGATTACGAAATGCGGTAGGATTAGAGTGGGCCGAAGGAAATCTTTTTGCAACCAATATGGCAGCAGATCACTTAGGAACAGACATGCCTGATGATGCTATGTTTAGATTGCTTGAAAACAAACATTATGGCTGGCCATACTGTTATCACTCAAATAATAAGGTGTACGACGATCCTAAATATGACACCTCAAAAATAAAAATTAGTGCTAAAAATGTTCCAGGCGCCTTTAGTTATTTTGGAGCACATACTGCCCCTCTCGGACTATCCTGGTTTGGCAAAGAAAGGGCTTCAGATCCGGCACTCATGAATTATTTCCTGGTAGCGCAGCATGGATCTTATAATCCTGCAATAGGAAGGGGATATTGCCTGCAAAGAGTAAGAGAAAATACTGCGCCAGAAGATTTTATTACAGGATTTAGAGATGAAAACAATAAGATTCATGGAAGGCCTTGCGGAATATTTCCTTTAGGAGAAGATGCATTTTATTTCACCGATGATAAATTCGGTACCTTATATTTTGTGTATAAAAAATAACAATATGAGTAAATGATTAAATAGTTGATATGTCATTATTTTAATCGATTAATGTTCTGATGTATTCATAAAACCGGTTGAACATTTCAACCATCTACCCTAAAGGTCTCTTGAGAAATCAAGAGACCTTTCTTTTTTTTAGTGTGTTTTTTTAAAATGAATTTCAAATAACAAAAGCACTTTATTGCAGCGAACCGAACAGAGAGGGCAAGTTAGAGGTTTATAATTATTGTTGACATTTAGAAGCGAAGAGGTTTTGCACACTAAACTTTATTATTCATTCATATACGAGCATTCTTTTAAACAGTACCGTATTTATTAACTATTGCTATTTGCCCTGCGTGATATGCAGAGTGCGAAATGATTCTGCCCAATGCTTCAGCTTTGGTTTTTGTGCCGAATTCAATGGTTGTAATTTCTGATTCCCAATCTGTATCAGATTGTTTTTCTATAATATATTTGAGCGTTTCAAATGAATGATTCACGTATTCATTCAGGTTTTGTAAGTTTGTCCATTCTCCAGTATCTTTTTTTTCGATGACAGTTTTGGCTGTAACTTTAACTTCAGTTGAACCAAATATATTTTTGGCAAATAATAGTTCAACATCTCCGATATGACGTATGAGAAATCCTACAGAATTTGGCGAATAGCTAAGCTTTTTCCTTAAGTCCTGTTCATTTAATGTTTTTAACTGATTTGAAAAACGTGTCCGGGCTTCTATCCATAATGCCATAAGTAATTGTGTTTCTGATTTCATAAGGTTTCTCTTTGATTTTAAAAGATAAAAATTTTAGTAGGCATTTTTTAAGCTAATGTTAATATCTACTAAAATGTTTTATTGAAATTTTGGTTTAAAATAAGCAAGGCTGTTGTCTGAATAGCAATATGTAATACGTATAAAGAAACTCTATAAAACTTGCATGTAATTGATACAAGTTTTATAGAGCCTGCATAATATACTATTGTGATATGATATTATAAGGAACAAAATTTCCTGAAAACGATTTATTCAATCTTCTCCAGCATATTTAATAACTGTTTCTCTTTAATGGATATTTTTTTCTCCGCATTCAGGATGTTCTTTGTTCCTTTAAGTAAAGCATCGGGATTGAAGGAGATGCTATCAATCCCTTGTTCTACGAGGAATTCAGCAAACAATGGAAAGTCGCTTGGAGCCTGGCCACACAATCCTATTTTTCGTCCGGCAAGCCTTGCTGCTTGAATTACTTGACGTATCATTTTTTTAGGCGCCTCATTATTTTCGTCAAAGAGTTCGTTGACGATGGAAGAGTCGCGGTCAATTCCAAGTGTGAGCTGAGTAAGGTCGTTAGAGCCTATAGAGAAACCATCAAATATGTCGGCAAAGTCTTCTGCAAGAATTACATTACTTGGTATTTCAGCCATAACATAAATCTCCAGTCCATTTTCTCCCTGAGTTAATCCATACTGTTTCATAATGGAAAGTACCTTTGTTCCTTCTGCAACGGTGCGGCAGAAAGGGATCATAAGTTTTACATTGGTTAGTCCCATTTCATCGCGTACAATCTTCATGGCCTTGCATTCAAGTCCAAAGCCTTCTGCATATGCTTTGTGGTAATATCTGCTTGCGCCACGGAAACCAAGCATCGGATTTTCTTCTTTCGGTTCAAATTCTTTTCCACCTAATAGATTGGCATATTCATTCGTTTTAAAATCACTCATGCGTACAATAACATCTTTTGGGTAAAAGGCTGCAGCAATTGTAGCAACGGCTCTTGAGAGATTTTCTGTGAAATAATCTTTCTTGTCAGCATAATCTGCTGTGAGTAGTTCGATTTCTGCTTTCGCATCAAGATCTTTTAGTGTATCAAACTTTACGAGAGCCATTGGATGTATTTGTATGGAATTGCTGATAATGAATTCAAGTCTCATTAACCCTACACCATCATTGGGGATACGGGACAGGTGAAATGCCTGATCGGGGTCTCCAAGAATATACATCACTTTTGTATGCGGCTTATCTTCTGATGTGATCGTTGTCGTTACTTCTTCCCATGCAAGTTTTCCGGAATAGATCAGTCCGTTTTCTCCTTCTGAACAGCATACGGTTACGATATCCCCGTCTTTGATGCAAGAGGTTGCATCACCTGTGCCAACTACAGCTACAGCGCCCATCTCTCTGGCAACGATCGCTGCATGACTGGTACGTCCGCCTTTGTTTGTTATGATTGCAGATGCTTTTTTCAGAATTGGATCCCAATCCGGATTGGTAATATCCGTAACCAATATTTCACCTTCCTGCAACAGATCTGAATCTTTTGGAGATTCTATGATGCGGGCTTTACCACTGGTTATTTTATTTCCGATCGCATTTCCTCTGGCAATTATTTTTCCTTTTTCCTTTAAGTGGTATTCTGTAATGCTTACCAGTTGGGTGTGTTTGCTATAAACAGTTTCGGGGCGTGCCTGTACAATGTATATGTTTCCATCTATTCCGTCTTTAGCCCATTCAATGTCCATTGGCTTTTTGTAGTGTTCTTCAATAAGCAACGCCCATTTGCCAAGCTGAATGATTTCTGGTTCACTTAGTACAAAGGCCGTTCTTTTTTCAGCCGGGGTATCTACATTTACAATCCGTTCACTGGAAGAAATATCCAGATTATACATCATTGTCTTTGCTTTGGTACCGAGTTTCTTGGATAGAATCGGTTTTTTGTTTTCCCGAAGTGCTTTTTTATAGACATAGAATTCATCCGGATTTACAGCACCTTGAACAACATTTTCTCCCAATCCCCAAGCCCCTGTAATCAGTATGACAGTGTCTGTCCCTGAATCTGGATCCAGGGTAAAGCAGACACCAGAAGAAGCCATATCGGAACGCACCATTCGTTGTATTCCGATAGAAAGAGATACACTCATGTGGTCAAAGCCATGGTCGTGTCTGTATTTAATTGCTCTGTCTGTAAATAAAGATGCATAACAACGTACACATGTTTGAAGCAATTGTTCTTCCCCTAAAATATTCAGGTACGATTCATGCTGTCCTGCAAAGCTGGCATCCGGAAGATCTTCTGCAGTAGCGCTGCTTCTGACCGCAACCTCAACGGGCATAGTAGGAGAAAGCCAAAGCTGTTTGTATGCAGTACATATTTCTGAAGCAAGATCTGGTTGTATGTTAGTTGCCAGAATCATGTTTCTGATTTTTTCACCAACAGAAGCCAGGTTGGAAAATGTTTTGGTGTCGAGTGTAGAAAGAGTTTCTGACACTGTTTCGTATAGACCGTGTGTTTTTAAGAACTGTTTGTACGCAAAGGCTGTAGTTGCAAAGCCATTCGGTATTCGTATGCCTTTTTCACTAAGTCCGTTGAACATTTCTCCGAGAGAAGCATTTTTGCCTCCAACAGTAGCGATTGTATTGATATTAATCTGGTTGAAAGATAGTATGTAGGTATTCATAGCGGTAGTTGTTTAGGTGGTTATTCAATTAAAAATGATGGATGAAATCTTATGTTAAAATTGTTGTCAAATGATGATAGTAGAGATGCTGTTCAAGTAGTTTTTTTCTTAGAAACACTAAGTAGTAATATTCCGTTTTTGTAATACATTTTCAGCTTCTTTTTATGAATGGGTAAGGGTAAGGCAAAAGTGCGTTTGAAGGAGCCATACTTGAATTCTCTCTGAACGAATTTTTTTCTTTCCGATGGTTTTTTATCTGCTGAAATTGTTACCACTTGTTTGTTTATGTTAACCATAAAATTATCTTTTTTGAAACCAGGAGCGGCCAGTTCAATCTCATAATGCGCATGCAGGTCTTTTATATTGGCAGCGGGAAGATTATGGATCAGGGACGATTTGGAGTGCGCAGATGTAGAAGGAAATAATTCATTTTTGATATTGCCATTGTTCGCCTTAACAGCGGGACTTGTGTTTTGCTGGGACATACGTGAATTGTTTAAAAGTTAAATAGTATAAAAAGAAATGTGTTAATGAATAATGAGCAAAGGGGTACTAGAATGTATCATTAGATACCGGATGAGGCTTTTATGAAAAATCGAATCTGTCCATTTTCTTTTCTGGTATCGTAAAGCAAGTATCTGCGGCGATTCTTCTAAAAGAATAGCATCCATTGTTTGAATGATTTCATCTGCTACCGAATAACGGAGGTACATGTCTGAAAAATCATACTCTTGCTTTAATGTATTCAGAAGTGTTTCGGCTTGTGCTCTTTCAATGTTCATGTTTCGCAGATCCGGCATCGTCAAGATCTGGCTGTCTATATGAATGATGGAAATCGTAGCATCAAAAACTTTTGCGAAAGGAATGACTTGCTGAACAGAAGGAAGTTCTTTCTGTAAATCTTCAATACCCAAATAAATTGTGCTGAAATCAGATTCTACAGTTTCATCATGTATCAGCAATACTGGACAATCAGACTTATGCATAACTTCATTTACAATACTTCCTAAAATAATTGATAGGTTTGAATGTTTCTCGGCTCCCATGACAATAAGATCTGCCTTTGTATTCAAAGCTGTTAAAAGAATTTCTGAAGGTGCAAAATTTTGATGTACGATGTATTCTGCCTGAAGTGGATTTCCAAGAACATCTTTTTCTAATCTTATTTTTTCACAGTAGTTGCGTAGGATTTCTTTGGATTGTTCCTTTTCTTCTTCATATATATCGACGGCCATATCTGATGTAGCATATATGTCTGTAACATATAAGACAAAAGAATGAACCAAAATGATTTTTGCACTTGCTTTTGCTGCGATTTTCATTGCAACTTTCAATGCTTTTTCAGAGTGGCTTTTAAAGTCGGTGGGTACTAAAATTGTTTTCATAAGCTTAAGTGGTTGTTTATTAAAATTATAAAAGCTATTTAATTAAGGGTATGATAAAAAGCATTAGACACAATGATCTTTATTAGTTATCGGTGAACCCCCTTTTTTTAACCGGTATAGGCTTCTTTTTTGACACATTACTGTTATTTGATTAATGAGTTTTGATAAAAAGTTGTAACAGCGCATGTATGAACAATATTCAAAATATTGGTTACCATATTTCACCTCTTTTGAGTAATGTAGCAATCTCAATCTATGATGATGTCTGTAATAGCTACAAGTATAAAAGGTCTTACAAACGAACAAGTGCTTCTTTCCCGTAGAACATATGGAAGAAATGAATATGACTATAAAAAAAGAATACCCTGTACTGAATGCATTAAAAAGCATTCTAAAAGAACCAATGATCTTGTTATTGTTAGGTGCTTCCCTTATTTATTTTCTAGAGGAGAATTGGTTAAACGTTTTTTATATTCTGTTCTGGTAGTTCCTGTTATTTCATTGTGTTAGGATTCTGAGAGGTCGAATACCCTTGAAAAACTTAAAGTCTTCTCAATTCATTCAAATATTTTTATGTGTAATAAAACCTGTTTTGTATTTCACTCATTCACTACCTTTCACCTGTTGAACATACAATTGTTAATAGCTGTTGCTATTAAAAAATTGTTATCATTATCTCATACTTTATTTAATATGAACTGTTTGCTTGCATTGCTTCAATCCTTTATACCTTATTTGTTATATTGAAAGGTTACCAAAGGAACAAAATCTGTATCTACTCATAGATCATTTTGTAATTACTTTAATTCGATATCTATATAATAGAATATTGAAAAAGTATTAGAGCTGAATGATAGATATATAAAGGAAAGCAGGCTATGAAGTATTTACAGTATTACAAAATCATCTCATACCTGTGTGTACAAAGCCGCGTACTTTTTTTATTCTTATTACTACTTGCAGGTTCATCTGCTCATGCAGCCATAACCATTCAATCTATTACTACAACCGAAAGTACCTGCGGGAATAATGGAACAGTAACTGTTACAGCAACAAGCAACAAGCCCGATCCGTTTTTGATCTATGAAATTATTGCAGGTCCATCTACTGCACCTCTTCAAAACAACTCAACCTTTTATTCCTTGTTTCCCGGCACATACACCATGCGTGTATATGATATAGATTTTGCATTTAAAGATCAGCAATTTGTTGTCGATGGTACATATAGATTACCTGATATGCAGCCCGCTGCGATTAATCCGATCTGTCCGGGTTCTTCTGACGGAATGATTTTGGGTCACCCAGTAACCGGAACAGGTAAGGCTCCTTTTACCTGGGAGGTTACATCTCCTTTTACAACAGCTCCTCAGGCAAGTGATAGCATAAAAAATTTAACAGAAGGTACCTATACAATAAAAATGACAGATGCCTGCCTGAATTATCAAACGCGTACTGTCGTTCTTGTTACAGGTGGCTCAGGTCTTTCACATTTTTACGATGGTGTTCCTACAGTTAATAAACTGAGCTGTGATTCTGCTGTGTATTCTATGCAGATCCGTCTCTTTAAGGAAAAAGCTCGCATGCCTTTAAAGCTTACACTAAATACAAGTGCAGGAGTGCAGGTGAAATATGTATACGCGGTGCCCATGGATACGATTACGTATGCACCGGGCTATTTTGAAATACGGGATACGATTGTAGGCGCAGGCATAGGTTACAGCAGTTATATTTATGGCTGCCTTTCCGATACCTGTGGGAACATGATTTGTGCTTCGAGAGCAATGACTTCACCGTTTGAATTTGAATTAGATTACAGTACGATTGCCAATTGTGGTAATAAGCTGGGCGCAGGTTTGCGTATGAAAAATCCACCCTATTATCCATATACCTGGACATCATCTAATCCGTCTCTATCATTTACATTAACAGATGTAGCAACCAATACAGTAGTAGATTCGGACGTTTGTCCCTATACTTATTGTGCATTGACAATTGACCCACAGGTAAGCGGAAGGACATATCAATTGCACATGACTGATGGTTGCGGAACGGTATATGATAAAACAATTTTATGGCCGGTAATTGCTGCCCCCAGAGTTGAAACATCTTCCGGTGTAGGTTGCATGGATTCAACTGCTGTAGGTTATTTCAATATTTATAATTTTACGTCTTCGGTTAAAATTACTTTGTTATCCGGACCTTCATCTGTAAAAAGTACCAAACCAAAATACGAGTTCAGTGATGTAATCACTTATCCAAAAACATTTACACCAAATTCGTTTAATGGGCTTTCTCTTAAAAACCTTGCTGAGGGAACTTATGCCTATAGAGCATGGGATACCTGTGGGAATGAAGTGTTTGGAAATCTGGTTGTATTTCCTTCTTCAATAGCAGATTTTAATTATTCTTATAAGGTAAAGAACGGTTGTTTGGGTGATAATATGTTGTATATAGATCCCAGAAGTTCTATGACAATCGGTACGTATGTTACTAATCTAACAACCGGTGCGTTGATCTATTATAGAAGAGGATATAATGAAGTAGATTCTATTCCTTCATTGCAGCCAGGTAAATACATGCTGCAAATCTATTATGGCTATGATCCTATGGGCGGTGGTGTGTATGACGGTACAGCTACAGATGGCAACCAGGATTGCTGGCATGTTCAGGATACCATCACTATTTTTCCTTACAGCAGCAATGTATTTAAATCCAATACAACTGTTTTTTGTAATGGCAGTAGTTATGTACAGCTGAATGTTGACAGTACAAGAGGTGTACCACCTTATCAATACGAAATTGTTTCAGGTCCGCAAACGTTTCCATGGCAGAGCAGCAATGTCTTTCAGTTGCCTTCTTATGGAACATACAGCATTCGGATAAAGGATGCATGTAATAATAGCAATCTCCGACAGATCACAGTTGATTCAGCAAAGTTTCCTCCTGTTATAAAAAAAGGAGCATCGTGTACAGGAAGCAGAATTGTGCTTAAAGGTGTAAGTTCAACATTTTTTTCTTATGAATGGAAGCGACCTGATGGTACTATTTATGTTGGTGATTCATTAGTCATTCCTGCGTTAAGCCCTGCCGATACCGGAACATACATCATTACTAAAAAAGTGACCATCAATGGTTGTACAGATACATTTCGTTCTACGTATCATGTTGGTTTGAAAGATGAGTCGCGACAGATCATTCCGTTTTGCGGTACGACACACATAACAGTAGGCTCACATGTGTATACTCTGCCTGGTATATATACCGATACGCTGACAAATACATTGGGATGTGACAGTATTGTGCATACGTCTATTCTGATATTGCCGCAGAAATCAGACACGAGTCATATTACTATTTGTAAAGGGGATCTCGTAACAGTAGGTACAAATCAATATTCACTGCCCGGTATCTATAAAGATTCCGTACAGAATGCAGGTGGCTGTTATGATTTAATTATTACAGATCTAAAAGTAAATGGCATTGCAGATACGACTAGAGCTATCGTGTGTGCAGGTGTAGGTAAAGCTTCTGCAAATAAGATCTATTATCAAACCGGTATATATTCAGATACACTGATAGCATCCAGTGGCTGCGATAGTATAATCGTGTTGGATCTTAAAGTATTGCCGTATAAAAAAGATTCGCTTGTTCGAACCGTTTGTGCAGGAAATGTATTTGTGATCGGAACAAAATCATATAAAACTACAGGAATATTCAGAGATACACTTTCTACTACAGGTTGTGACAGTATTGTTATATTGAACCTTACGGTGTTGTCTGCTAAAAAAGATTCTCTTCTACAAACAATCTGCGAAGGGCAGAGTACTACGGTTGCCGGACATTCATACAATCAAACGGGAATATATCGTACCATAATACCAACTGCTACCTGCGATAGTACTGTAATTCTGAATCTGACAGTTCTCCCATACAAAAGGAATACAATCAATCGCGTTATTTGTATGAATCAAACATACGCTATCGGTTTGCATGTGTATAATCAAACAGGTACATATTACGATACCTTAGCAACATTAGCATGCGACAGTATTGTTACATTACATCTTACAGTTAAACCATTGCCAAACATCTATCTTGGTGCAGATACTTCGCTGTGTGTGGGACAGAGTTTGGTATTAAACGCAGGTAATGGTTTTGTTTCGTATACATGGAATGGTACGAGTCCGTCTGCAACTACAAAAACATTTACCGCAAATCTTACAGGATCTTATTGGGTTCGTGTTGCAGATGGCAATGGCTGTGTAGCTTCTGACACTTTAAATATAATAGCGATTTATCCATTGCCAATAGTTAATGTCGGACAAGACACAACTATTTGTGCAGCGGGTGCTGCAACACTTTCAGCAACCGGGGGGATATCTTATCAATGGATGCCTGGTGGAATGCAGCAGCAGACAATCCAGGTTCAGCCTGCACATACAACGACCTATACGGTAAAAGTTACAGACGTTCATTCCTGTAGCACAACTGCATCAATGAATGTGGCGGTTCGGCCGCTACCGACACAATCTATTTTTTCAAACAATTCTATAACGCACTGCTTTGATGAAGGACCGATGATTATCGGATCAAACTATGGCAATACTTTCCTTTGGACTCCATCCGGACAAACGTCACAGCAAATTCAGATCTCTCAGGAAGGTACGTATCAGGTAACTGTCTGGGATGCCTTTCAATGCTCTGTTACCGGACAGGTTGAAGTGAAGAACTTCTGCGAAGCAGCATTGTATGTACCTAGTGCTTTCTCTCCGAATGGAGACGGAACACACGATGATCTTGAAATATTCGGAAAGAATTTTACAGACTTTAATATTACGATCTTTAACCGTTGGGGTGAAATTATTTTCATATCAACCGAAAGAGAAAAACGTTGGGATGGTATGTATCGAGGTGAGCAAATGCCGATTGGTAGCTACCCATGGATTATTCATTATAAAAGCATTTATGATGTTACACAGAAAGATCAGGTCATGAAAGGTAGTATAACATTGGTACGATAATGCATATACTGAAAAAAATATGCCAGGCATACGCACACATCATGCTGTATAGTGCAGTCCTGGTTTGTTCTGTAATTTCTGTACAGGCACAGGATCCGCAATATTCACAGTATTATGCTAATGCCCTATATCTGAGCCCTGCTTTTGCCGGAGTAGAAGAGAATAGTCGTGCTATTTTTGCTACACGGTATCAGTGGCCTGGCCTGGAAGCATCGTATATTTCGAATACCATTTCTGCAGATCATTATTTTACCAGATATAAAAGTGGCGTAGGTGTGATTGCTTCGTCCGATTTATCTGTTGCATCAAAACTAAAGTCTACAGATATTGGAATGGTCTACGCATTTCAGGCCGATCTGAATAAGAAGCTTGTTTTTCGTCCCGCACTTCAATTGTCTTATGTGAATAGAAGCATTGACTTTAATAGATTGACGTTTGGTTCGCAATACAATGACGATGGTTTTAAAGGCGGCGCTACAAATGAATTTCCCAATACGACAACCGTATCGTATGCAGATGTTTCAGCAGGAGGATTATTGTATTCTGAAAAATTTTGGATTGGCATTTCCGTGAATCATTTAACACGTCCCAACCAGACTTTTATAAGAGGAGAAAGCAGACTTCCTATTAAAGCAAGTTTATTCGGTGGTTATACATTTTCTTTTACTCCGGAATGGAGAAAAAAACATGTGAATCCGGATGAAGAAAAAAGTATCACACCAACTTTTATGTATAAAATGCAGGGGAAATCTGATCAGTTAGATATAGGGCTGTATGGGCAATACAATCAATTGGTTGTTGGTTTCTGGTATAGAGGTATTCCGATTAAATTATATCCGGGAGAAAAAACGAATCACGATGCGTTGGTGTTTTTAGTAGGTTTTATTCATAAAGGTTTTCACATGGGATATAGTTATGACTACACGCTTTCGAAGCTTACGAATGGAAGAACAGGCGGCTCTCATGAATTAACATTGTCTTATGAGTTTAAAACGAAGGAAAAAAAGAAAATTCAGAAGCGTTTAAAATGCCCTGTTTTTTAAAAGGTAAAATATAAAATGATTTAATACATTATTTATTGGAAGGATCTATATCCAGCAACCTGAAAAACTCCTCTTCCTCAAATTCCTTTACCACACCCGGTTTTAAATCACCCAATACAATATTCTCAATCGATACCCGAATGAGTCTAAGACACCGGTGATTTACTGCCAATACCATTTTGCGCACCTGATGAAATTTACCTTCTGTGAGTGTGAGTAAAAGCCACGTATGCGGATAGGCTTCGCGTGTATCAGATGCGTATGGGTAAATTGCTTTAGCATCAGAAACAATAGATGCTTGGCAGGGAGAAGAGATATATTGTTCGCCGCCTTTTACCCGGATTGAAATTCCTGTTTGAAGCTGTTTTACCGTCGCTTCTGAGACAATATTTTTTACCAGAACCAAATAGGTGCGGGTATGTTTTTTTTCTCCCTGAAATAAAAGTCGTGTTACTTTTTTATTGGTCGTTAAAATTAGTAATCCTTCCGATTCATTGTCTAATCTCCCAACCGCATGCGTGCCTTCGGGGAAGTCGAAATCCAGATCGCCCAGTAAACGAACCTGATCCGTACTGACAAATTGCGATACCATATCAAAAGGTTTATTGATGATAAAGTAGCGGTTTGTAGAAATTGTTTCGATAGGCATTTAAAAGGCAGCGTTTGACGGTCTTAGCTGTAAAAATAGGGGATTTATTTGTTTAAACTAGCTACTAGTAGGTAGTTGATAATTTAATGCTTCAGAGTAATGAAAATCTTTCAAATTATTAATTAAATTGAAAGATTAACTTTTTAACTCCTAAAATAAAATGAATTTGAAAAATTATTCGAATTTAACATTCACTGCACAGCCATCGAAGTTATTTGTGATCATGCTTGTGAATTTCTTTTTTACAATCATAACCTTAGGATTGTATTACCCATGGGCTAAAGCGAAGATGTTACAGTACATGTATTCTGAAACAGAATTTCATGGCAGCCGCTTTATATTTCATGGTACCGGAAAAGAGATGTTCAGAGCTTATATTAAAGTATTTATTTTATTCCTGGTTCTTTTCGGATCAGTTAAGGTCTTTACATGGATGGGTGAGCCTAAGATGGTCTTAATAGCTACAGGGGTATTGTATTTAGTTGTACTGGCATTAATCCCCTTGGCTATTCATGGTGTATTGCGTTATCGCTTGTCTCGTACTTCCTGGAGAGGAATTCATATGGGCTACAGAGGTAGTTTAAGCAAATTGTATAAAATTTATTTACTAGGTATTCTATTCTCAATTTTAACTATAGGTTTCTATATTCCATGGTTGCTTGTTAACATGCGCAAATATGTATTGTCCAATATTCGATTCGGAACACTCGAATTTAAATTTTCAGGTAGAGGATTACCTCTATTAGGCAAGTATTGGTTGGGAATGTTTTTAACTATAATAACATTTTATATTTATATGCCTTGGTTTTTGATATCACTTAAAAATTTCAAGATTAGAAATACAAGTGTTGTGCAAAATGGAGTAGAATATCCGGTGAAATCGACAATGGACGGTGGAAGCTATTTTGCATTGATTCTTGGTGATTTTTTAATACTTATTTTCACATTAGGCTTAGGGATGGTATTTGTTTTAATCAGAGATATGACTTTTGAACTGTCGAATATGCATTTCAGTAATGAGATTGATATGAATGCGATCACACAGACTGAAGCAGATTATAAAGATGCAACAGGAGAAGATTTATCAGATGCATTAGACCTTAATATTTTCTAGTAAGTATGACAGACGGATTTGCAGTAATTTATTATTCGGGCAAGAATTCCATTGCTAATAAGGCGACCTTACGTTTTTATGCTGATAGATGGACGTTGACGTATACCGATTATTTCACAGCAGAAACTGTAGAGGTTATCTGGAAACTTGATCAGATACACCCCGCTCGGGTATTGGCAGGTGTAACGTTATTCAAGTATGGAGAATTTCCACATCAATCCATTGAGTATTCAAATGATATTCTGAACGTTAAAATTCGTGCCCATTATCCGACAGTGGAGTTTGATAAAACAGATATGTTTATTGAAACCATGAATTGGAAACGGATAAGCATTGTCATTGCAACAGTTGCTGCGTTTGTGGTTTGTTCTTATTTGTATTTTATTCCTTTTCTGGCCGTTCAGGTTGTTCAAAATATGCCTGCAAGTTACGATGAAGAATTAGGGGAATACGTTTTCGAACAGATGGCTGAAAAATTGGAAATAGATAGTTTTGAGACTGTACTGGTAAATGAATATGCCGAAAAAATAAATTTCAATACCGAATATCCGATTCAGATTCATGTTGTGAAAGATGCTACTGTAAATGCATTCGCATTGCCTGGTGGACATATTGTAGTGTTTGAAGGTATTCTTAGTAAGATGCAGCACAAAGAAGAACTCGCAGCCTTGCTGGCGCATGAAGTATCCCATGTGAACCATCGTCACTCTATCAAAGCAATCGCTAAAAGTTTGTCGAGCTATTTATTCTTATCCATCATTACAAGTGATGTAAATGGTATCACATCTGTAATTGTAAGTAATGCAGATATGTTCAATTCACTTACCTATTCAAGAAGCCTGGAAGAAGAAGCTGATACAGAAGGATTGAAAGTGTTGTATGATAATAAGATCGATCAAAGAGGTTTTATCTATTTATTTGAAACCTTGCAAAAAGAAAGCGACGATGGAATCGGAGCTATTGAACTGATAAGTACACACCCCTTAACAGAAGATCGGATTGCGAAAGCGAAAGAAGCATCTGCAAAACAAAAGAATTATCAGGATCGACAGGACTTAGGAGAGACTTGGGATAAAATCAAATCAAGATTGTCGTTTCAATAAGATTCGCTGAATTAAAATAAAAGCAGAAGGCTATTCAGGTATATTGAATAGCCTTCTGCTTTTAGAAACAAACCGCAATAGTTCCTTTTATATAAAACGGTGTGCCGGGAGTAAAATGAATTTCGGTTACTGGCACCGTTTCATTTTTTAATTGAGACTCGGTTGCAAATTGCGCTTCTCTCCATTTTTGATTGAATATATTTTCTGCAGTTATTCCAAATTGAAACATTCTCCATTGATAATTTGCAACTGCATCCATAATGAAATAACCTGAAGCAATGATGCTGTTGTCTTCAACAGCTGCACGTTTCCCTAAGAAACGATAGCGCAAACTCGCACTCCAGTTGTTTTGCTTTACAGATAATCCTCCCGTGCTTGTTATCGGTGGAGCCAGCGGTACATAGTTTTCACCTTTAGGTAAATCAATGTACCGGGGTTTTGCAAGATTCAGATCCATGTCGGCAAATAACCATTTCAGAATTTGATACCTGAAACTCATGTCAATTCCATAACGTCTTGTACTGCCACTGAGCTCTAACAAACCATCGTCGCCAACATATACATATTCAGATTCTAAATACATATACCACAAAGCCATATTAACAAATAATTTATTGCCCACTTTTAAATTGGTTCCTAGGTCTGCCGATTTCGCTCTTGGCAAACTCGATTGATTTGTTTTATAAACAGACACACGTGCATCGTTTGAATGGAAGCCATATCCGCCGCTTAGATAGAGCTGTACTGCATGCGTAAGTTTATAGTAAATATTGGCTTTGGGACTAAGAACACCCTGGCCACGACTTGCTGAAGTAGAATCTTCGATACTGCTTTTGTAAGAAAATAAAAAATAATCATAGCGCAGTCCTGCGTTGAATGTAAGTCGTGCAGATAGCAATAAGCTCGCATCCATAAATCCATTCAGATTATTTTCATGAATAGAACCTTTTTTGACATCATTTAAAAAGACTCTTCTTTCAACATGCGCAAGCCCAATATTGTCTATGACATCGCCTCGGTAACCACCGCCAATGTTTGTCTTTACGGTTATGCCTGCTGCCATGTAATCTCTTTTTAAAGAAGTCGTATAGCCAAACATATTTCTATTTTCGTATTGATGAATTGCATCTCCGTGTGTAGGATCTTCTTTATAAAAAGTAAAATTCGAAAATAGACTGAATGCGTAATTGCTCCAGAAGACTTGATTGATCCATGTTCCCAGAGTACCGGCTTCTGTTGTTAATTGAATATTGGCATTGGAACGGCTTGTGTTTCCACCTTCGGAGTTGTCGATCGATCCAAACCAACCAATGCTTCCATCATTTACTGCGCGCTGCGGAATCTGTCCGGATGCATCCCATCTGCTGCCAAATGTAGATAGACTTGCCGTTAAGAAAGTGTTTCGGGACAGGATACCATGATACTTTACAAATACATTGAAGCGATTAAAGTGCTGAGGATTTTCAAAAAAACCTTTTGAATAAAAGGCTTCTGAGGCTACATACAAACTATGTTTGCGTTCGACGCTGTCTTTTGCAGGAAACAGGTTTAGTAAGAGTAATGCTCTGTAAGTATTGAATCTGCCAGCCTCGATCTTTACTTTGTTTTCTGGAATGAAATTTTTTGTTTGAAATTTAACAGCTCCTGCTGTATTGAAGTCGCCCGTATTTGCCTGAAAACATCCTTTGTTAAATTGAATGTTGTCGACCGTCTCAGGAATTACAAAGTGCAGATCTGCATACCCTTGTCCGTGAGCATGCGAAACCATATTGACAGGCATATTGTCTACTGAAATGGCAACATCTGTTCCGTGGTCTACATCAAAGCCACGGAGGAATAATTGTTCTGCTTTACCGCCACCTGCATGTTGTGCGATAAATAAGCCGGGTACCATGCGCAGCAGATCCTGTGTGGTATTGATAGGGCGAAGTTTGAAGTCGATGGAATTGATTGTTGTAAAGGCTACTTCATTTCGTGCTGTTATTTCAATCTCCGGAATCTCTATGATACTTTCCTGTAGTTCGTATGTAACGAAAAGCGTTTCAGATGTTTTTAACTGAAGTGTATCCCTTATCGATTCATGTCCAAGTGAATGAATGCTTAAATAATATGTGCCTGCAGGTAATGCATTAAATTCAAATCTGCCTTCAACATCCGTGTAGGAAATCTGATTGTTTGCATTGACCAACTGTACATAGGCATACAGTATAGGTATGTGATTTTCTGCCTGCACAACTGTACCTTTAATACGTGCTTCCTGAGCACATACCTGTGAGTATACAACATGGAATAACACGATCATAAAATATTTCATATCGCGATTGTTTAGTTATAATACATAGAATCCTCGAGTGAATAGATAGTATATCTATTCACTTTCAATAGAAAGAGGAATTAGTAAACTGGTAAATAACTAAACTTGCGGAGGCTGATAAGGCGGCTTTGCGTCTCTATTGTGAATGAATTGGAGATAGATTGAAAAATGATTCAATTTGGAAAGAGCTATAGATTGGGAAAGATGAAAATTGGCCAGTGATTGAAAGTAATAATCGACTTTGAGTTCAAGATTTATTTTTTCTGAAGGAGAGGAACTATTACTTTGGTGTTCATCGTGATGGATATGATCCATTACATCATGTGCATGCGTATGCTCGTTGTGTTGATGCGAATGTTTGTTTTGAAAATATTTATGGATCTCTAATGGATTTATCCGAAGGTGATGATGTTTGCTGATTTCATCGTGCTGATGCCAGGGATTGTTGGGAATATAATGCAGGATGGCGTGAACAAACGATGCAGAATCTTTCAGCGCCAGCACAAGTATGCTGAAAATGATTAAAAATGCTGTAGATAATTGCTTGTTCATTTAAATCCTCAATTCGTAACGTGTCATAAAATCACACATATAGTACAAATTGAAGGATGAAAAGTAACTGGATGTATTGAAATTTATTGTAGAATAAAAAAGCACAATACTCTTTATTCGTTCTCTCTCTCTCTCTTGATTCGTTCTAATTCAATAATGTCAATTAAATCCTTGGGTCTGGCAGATTGTTTTTTTGCTTCAATGAGATTATTGATATGTAAAAAAGGTAACGACAAACCGTATATTTCAGCTATAGATGCCTGAGAGAAACATTCTTCAAAAGAAGTTTGAGGGAATCCTTTTAAAAATGTCATAATATCTAATGATAAACCTGAATGTAATTGAATAGATGACCAGCCGGGAATAAATTGCATTCGTTCGATTGATTCAAAAGAGATACCTTCATTTTTTTCTAATGCCAACCGAAGATTTTTTCTGTTGGTAAGTGAATCTTCGATCCAGATATCGCAATCTGCAGTTGTTCTGGAGAATCCATGCAAGTTGGTTGCAAATCCTCCAACCATAATATATTTCACATTGAACTCATGAAGATTTTTCCATAGGTTTAATATGCCTTCATCTAAAATGTCCATCGTAAGGGCTATTTTTTATGCTTGATAACCGCTTTTTTCAGCGTTTTATCTATTCGAATCAACATCATTAATTTTTCAAAGCGTTGTTCGTAGATATTCAGTGCTTTGGTTGTGTTTGCTGACTTTTGATCTTCCATTTTTGAAAAATTTATTGATTCAATATAATAAAAAAATGGTTAGTATTATTTCTTCTTAAGAACAAAACCAATATTAAAACCTAATGCATGCGGAATGGCAGAATAGGGGATTGATTCTTTTTTCAGAACAATGAAATACTTCGCAAGGATTTTTTCCAACGCATCGTAATCAAAGCCTTTATGGCCACAGTCAATACGTTCAACTTTATCCACTCTTCCAATCGAACCATAAAGCAATTCTTTTATCGTGTACGATTCAGTTTGTCCTTTGCTCTGAGTAAGACTTTTTATAATGTGTTTGAAAAATAACACCGGACCTTTTTCATTCGGTACGCTGATCAAACAATACTTCGTTGTTTTGATACTTAGTAATTTGATATACGCTTCCAGATCAACAGCGGGAATATGTTCAAGGGTTTCTAAGCAAACACCTATATCGTACAACAAATGGTCATTACTGAAGTCATTTGGTTTTTCGCAGGTATGAAACGAATACGCTGTCTGATCTTTCCATTTTGTTTTTGCAATGTCCAGACCACCTTCCCAATTGGCGTCGTACCCGGCGTATATAGTAGGTTTATTGGAAAGGAAGTCAATGGTTTTTCCATCGTAGCATCCAAGCTCCAGCATACTGTACGGTTCAAGCTTCCATTTATTGATCCATGCATTCACCCATTCATAACGGGCATAATGTAATTTGCTTCTGAAAGATTTTCCGTCGAATAAACGTTCGTTGTATGTAGCCACGTAAAAATTATGAATAATTTATAATTATGAATTCCCTTTCCTTTCTTTCCATAATTGTTGGAAAGACTTCGGTGCTACATGAATATCTTCTCTGCGTTTGCTCCAGGAGTTTTTGAAAATAAAACTCACCATAAAGTTCTTTAAGCCTGCACCCGGAAGGTTCAATAGTTTTCTGTTTTTCATCGCTTTCATCCAAAGCTTAAATCCAAAGCGTTCTGATTTTGCTGCTAAGCCTTCATTCACACTTTGATTTCTGTTTAAAAGCAAAAGATTATGTAAGTCGATCTTCACCGGACACACACTCGTACATGCGCCACATAACGAACTTGCAAAGCTTAAGTGTTTAAACTTTTCCATGCCGTCGAGATGCGGTGTGATTACAGAGCCTATTGGTCCGCTGTAGGTACTTGCATAGGTGTGACCACCAATGTTTCGGTATACCGGACAGATATTTAAACAAGCTCCGCAACGGATACAATTTAATGCCTGACGTTTCTCTGCATCCATCATTAAATTTGTTCTTCCATTATCAAGCAACACTACATACATTTCTTCCGGTCCATCGCTTTCACCTTGTTTGCAAGGGCCAGTTAATACCGTGTTGTACACTGTAACCTGTTGCCCGGTTCCGCTTTGTGCCAGCATTGGCCAAAACAAACCTAAGTCGGAAAGAGAAGGTATTAATTTTTCAATACCAACAATAGCAATATGTGTTTTTGGGAATGTAGTTGATAAGCGCGCGTTTCCTTCGTTTTCAGTAACAGCAATGCCACCTACATCTGCGATTAAGAAATTTGCTCCCGACACACCAACTTCAGCTTCTAAATATTTTTCACGTAAAATTCTGCGGGCTGTAAGTGTTAGTTCCTGCGCATCTTCTGTATAGGGAATACCTAATTTCTCTTCAAACAATTTAGAGATATCATGTCTGGACATGTGCATAGCAGGCGTAACAATGTGGTAGGGTCTTTGTCCGGCCAATTGTACAATATATTCTCCAAGATCGGTTTCAATAGATTGAATTCCGTTCTTTTCAAGATAAGAGTTAAAGTGAATTTCTTCCGTAGTCATTGTTTTGGATTTAACAACGCTGCGTGTTTTCTTTTCTTTTAAGATTTTATGAATTTCAGATAATGCTTCTGCTGCATCCTGCGCCCAGATTACTTTACCGCCATTACGTGTAAAATTGGCTTCAAACTCGATCAGATATTTATCAAGATTTTCAATTACCTGTGTCTTTATATACGAAGCACGTTGTCTGCCTAATTCGTGATTACTGAATTGGCTGAAACCTTTTGCTACCGCATCGTTGTAACGACCAATATTAAAATTGATTTTACGACGGTGTTCCGGATCAAATGTTTTTGAATCGGCATCCAGTAAGAATGATTCAGAGTTTTTCATATATTTTATCAATGCAGTTTGTGAAGTGGTCGGACGGCAAAAAAGCCGTCTGACCACTTGCGTACATTGGTCAGACCACTTTTTTTGTGGTCCGACCAATCATCAACTAATTCAACCTATTCAGTGACATCAACCACCAGACGATGATCCATGTTGGCAACTTCCCATGCCGTAGCAAATACTAATTGAGTGATTTTTGCCATTTTTTCAAATCGAATTTTATCAACAGTGTCGGTAGGCTTGTGATAATCTTCGTGAACACCTGAGAAATAGAAGATCACAGGGATGTTATTCTTTGCAAAGTTATAATGGTCTGAGCGATAATAAAAGCGGTTCGGATCATCAAATGAATTGTATGTGTAATCCAGTTGAATATTTGCAGACGCTTTATTCGCATTCTCGCTGATGGTGTGTAATTCAGTAGACAGACGATTGCTACCAATAATATACACATATTCTTCGTTATTCACATGCGCAGCATCCACGCGACCGATCATATCAATGTTTAGATCTACAACGGTATTTTTTAATGGGAATACAGGCTTGTCTGTATAATATTCAGAACCCATTAAACCACGCTCTTCACCCGTTACAGGCATGAACAGGATCGTACGCGCCGGTCCGAAACCGTCTTTTTTCGCTTGCGAAAAGGCTTGTGCAAGTTCAAGTAATGCCACTGTGCCCGAGCCATCGTCGTCTGCGCCATAGTAGATCTTACCATTCTCAATTCCCAGGTGATCGTAATGTGCAGTCAATACAACAATTTCTTCCGGATATTTCGATCCTTCAATGATGCCCAATACATTTTCCGTGTTTACAGGTCGTTCTGTTACACCAGCTTTTGCAAGAACTTTAGCAGATTTGAACGAGTATGTAGCAACTACCGGTTGGTTTAAACTTTTTTTGTATTCAGCTATTGCCTCTGGCGTTGTCTTCAACATTTGAGCCGCAAGGCTGATGGGAACAAAGAATGCACTCGCTTTTTTCTTGTGAGAAAAAGCCATGGTCGGCGCATTCAAGTGGTCTTTAAGTGCATTCAATCGAGCTTCAAAATCTTTATCGGAATTTCCAACAATGATAAATACAGCTTTCGCACCTTTTTTATAGGCAAGCTCTGACTTTGCACGCCAGTCGTTTGCCCAGCTTGATATTTTTTTCGTGCCGGTTACTAAGGACAAAGAATCTTTGAATGGCTCACCCGTAAAGATGATTACTCCTTTGTCTTTTACATTGATAGATGAATAATCATTGTATCGTGGAGATTCAATGCCGTAGCCCGCACATACGATCTTCATAGAGGTCTCTTCCGGCAGACAAACATCTCCGTATGCATAGAAGTCTTTTAAGAATACTTTGTTTTGTTTGTCTACTTTCATGTACACATCGCCCCACTTTTTTTCGATCAGTGTGAACTCCTGGAAATAGCTTTTGCCCGTAGCGGTAGTCACAGCCGGCAACAGTCCGAATTCCTTGAATTTAGTAGCGAGATATGTAGCAGTTTTCTTTTGTCCACGTTCACCTGTAGCTCGTCCTTCCATGCTGTCAGAAGCCACTATGTGCAGGTATTCTGATAAATCTTTAGCTGTAATGGATTGGATTGCAGAGGCTTTGATTTCGGCTTCGTTTGGTACCGGCCTTGCATTGATCAACAGCAAGCAAGTAGCAACAGATGCGATACAATAGGTTATATTTTTCATCGGGATATTCATACTGTAAATCTACTAAATTTTAAGGGAATATTATTTATCCACAGGTACTTGGCAAAAGCCCCCATTGAGCAGGCAATTTTGTAAATTTGTGATGCTTCGGATGATATTTTCATTCGGAACAATCCTTAGTATTTAGTAGTTCTACTGTTATGAAAATAGATTTGACCCAAAGAGGTACCTTCCAGGAAAGACATATTGGTACATCCGCTTCAGAAAAAGAAGCTATGCTGACAGCAATCGGTGTCGGTTCATTAGACCAATTGATTAATGAAACCGTGCCTGCAAATATTCGTCTTGCGAAGCCTTTGCAATTACCTAAGCCTTTAAGTGAAGAAGAGTTTTTAGTAGAATTCAAAAAAATAGTTTCTCAAAATCAGATTTACAAAACATATATTGGTTTGGGCTATTACAATACGCTCACGCCAACGGTTATTTTAAGAAATATATTAGAAAATCCGGGTTGGTACACTGCGTATACACCCTATCAGGCTGAGATCGCACAAGGCCGTTTGGAAGCCTTGATCAATTACCAGACAATGGTATGTGATCTTACAGGTATGGAGATCGCGAATGCGTCTTTATTGGACGAAGCAACAGCAGCAGCAGAGGCAATGACCTTGATCCATAGCTTGCGTAAAGGTGCGAAGAAAGATGCACAGACATTTGTTGTATCTCCATTCACATTTCCTCAGACACTGGATGTATTGAAAACACGTTCAGAACCACTTGGTATTAAGTTGGAAATTGTTGATCCAACAACAGTAGATTATACACGCAACGACATTTTCGGTGCATTGCTTCAATCACCGGATTGCGATGGACAAGTTGCAGATTATACAAGCTTGATCTCTAAGATTCATGCAGGCGATGCATTGGTAGCATTCGGTTCAGACTTATTAAGTTTAACACTTATTAAATCCCCGGGTGAAATGGGCGCGGATGTTGTGTTTGGTTCTTCACAACGTTTTGGTGTGCCTATGGGCTTTGGCGGTCCGCATGCAGGGTTCTTTGCAACGAAAGAAGAATACAAACGTCAATTGCCGGGACGTATCATTGGTGTATCCATCGATGCCGAAGGTAAAAAAGCATATCGTATGTCGTTACAGACACGCGAACAACACATACGCAGAGAGAAAGCGACTTCAAACATTTGTACCGCTCAGGTATTATTATCAGTGATCGCGGCATCGTATGCTGTGTATCATGGTCCACAAGGTTTGAAACAGATTGCGTCGCGCGTACATGGCTTTGCAACTGCATTAACTTCGATCTTAAAAGAATTAGGTTTTGAACAATTGAATGCGGCATATTTTGATACGCTATCATTGAATGTACATACCAAAGGTTCAGTAATAAAAGTAGCGGCAGAAAAACGTCAGATCAATCTGCGTTACGAAGGCGAAGAAGTTATTATCGCACTGGATGAATCTGTAACTGTAGCGGATCTGAAAAATCTTGTAGAAGTATTTGTAGAAGTGTCCGGTAAAACAGTTTCTTCAACTGATCTTGTTGCTAAATATTTACAAGTTGAAGCATCTCTTCCTAAAGAATTAGCTCGTACATCATCATTCATGACACACGCGGTATTTAATACATACCATACGGAACATGAGATGTTACGTTATTTAAAACAATTAGAAAATAAAGATCTATCGCTTACACATTCAATGATTTCATTGGGTTCTTGTACCATGAAGTTGAATGCCACAACGGAGATGATTCCGGTTACCTGGCCGGAAGTAGGACAGATACATCCATTTGTTCCGGCAGAGCAGGTGAAAGGGTATCATCGTTTATTTGATAACATTGAATCCTGGTTATCTGAAATTACGGGTTTTGCAGGTGTTTCTGTTCAGCCGAACTCCGGCGCGCAAGGGGAGTATGCAGGTTTATTAGTGATTCGTGCATACCACGAAAGCAGAGGCGATACACACCGTAACATTGCATTGATCCCGACTTCTGCACACGGTACCAATCCGGCAAGTGCTGTAATGGCTGCGATGCAGGTTGTACTTGTGAAGTGTGATGATGCAGGTAATATTGATGTAGCAGATTTAAAAGCGAAAGCAGAACAACATAGTAAAAATCTATCCTGTCTGATGGTTACGTATCCATCTACACATGGTGTGTTTGAAGAAACGATCATTGAGATCTGCGAAACGATTCATAAGCACGGCGGACAAGTATACATGGATGGTGCCAATATGAATGCGCAGGTAGGTTTAACTTCTCCGGGCAGTATCGGTGCGGATGTATGCCATCTGAATTTGCATAAAACATTCTGTATCCCTCACGGTGGTGGCGGTCCGGGTGTTGGTCCGATTGGTGTTGCAGCACATTTAAAACCTTTCCTTCCGGGGCATGCTGTTGTTAAAACAGGTGGTGCAAAAGCTATTCATGCTGTTTCTGCTGCGCCATGGGGAAGTGCAAGCATTCTTCCGATATCGTATGCATACATTGCAATGATGGGTTCAGAAGGTTTGACGAATGCAACAAAAAATGCCATTCTAAATGCAAATTATATCAAAGCCCGGTTAGAGAAGCACTATCCGATCTTATATACAGGTACAAATGGTCATTGCGCGCACGAATTTATTTTGGATTGCAGAGCATTTAAAACTACGATCGGAATTGAAGTAGAAGACATTGCGAAACGTTTGATGGATTATGGTTTCCATGCACCAACCGTTTCATTCCCCGTTGCAGGAACCTTAATGATCGAACCTACGGAAAGTGAATCGATGCATGAGTTGGATCGTTTTTGCGATGCAATGATCTCGATCCGTGCTGAAATAGCAGAAATAGAAAACGGCAAAGCAGATAAATTGGATAACGTATTGAAACATGCACCGCATACAGCAAGTGTTATTACAGCAGATGCATGGACACGTTCGTACTCAAGACAAAAAGCCGCATATCCGCTGCCTTATTTGAAGACAACGAAATTCTGGCCTTCAGTTAGCAGAATTGATAGTGCTTATGGAGATCGTAACTTATTCTGCAGCTGTATACCAACTGAAGAGTTTGCAGAAGCTGAAATGGCGAATTAAGTTAAGAATACAGTTATAATTTATAATATTGAAAAAGAGTGTTGCCCAATTAGCGACACTCTTTTTTTGGTTTCTGTGGATATGTATTCATTTTTTACAGGTTACCTGCATTTATTTTTTTGTATTTATTTAAGATGAGGTGTCTTACATTGCTGTAATGGTATTAAGTTATATGGATAGGATTAGTTTTATTTTTAGGCGATTAAATTTACTTATTCCAAGAATTTAATGTTAAATTTTAACGAAAACTTATATAAAAGCACATAAAATTGTATTATTATGTTGCAGAAATAATGTGCTTAAATAAGGATGAAAAAGTTTTTTAAAAAGTATTTAAACAAGCTTCTAGATATAGAGCCGGGAGAATTAAAACCTGTGCTGTTATTATTGTCTTTTTCATTTTTTTTGGGGATAAGTATCGTAACCTATGACATTGGATCCAGTACCATGTTTCTTGAGGTTTACGATCAAAAGAGGATCTCTGAGGCCTTTTTATTTTCCGGTTTATTAGGAGTTTTTTCAACATTGATCTTTGCATACTTTCAAAAACGAATTCCGTTCTCGCGATTAGCACGAATTACATTAATATTAGTATTAATCACCATCGTTGTTTTTACGTATTTACTACAAACTTTTCCAGAAATACATAAGTTGCGTTATCTGGTATTTGCCAGTTTGGGAAGTATTAACGCCTTAACCTTACTCTGTTTTTACGGCATTATCGGACGCTCATTCAACTTACGAAATGAAAAGCGATTAACGGGTACAGTAGATCAGGGACAAATGTTTGCAACGGTTATTGCCTTTTTCGTTGTATTCCTTATTCCATCGGATGTACCTGTTGTGGATTACTTCTATTTTAGTGTAGGGGCAATGGTTCTATCATTTTTATTGTATCAGCTTTTCATTAGTCAGCATTCAAACGAAAAGCTTGTTACTATAAATAAAAAAGCAGAACTGGAAGCATCTCCGGATATCAAGCAGTTGTTTAATAATAAGTATATCCGTTTACTGGCTCAGTTATCTTTGGTGTCGGTTATCATTTTACAGTTTATGGAATTCTCTTTTTTTTCTGCAGGTTTGGAAGCCTATAGGGAAGTGAGCGAAGACGGACGTGTATATATAAATGATATTGATTTAGCGAACTTTCTTGCGGGTTATGGAACAGTATTGACACTGTTCAATATGATCTTTCAATTGGTAGGCGCAGATCGCATCATTAGCACAATAGGTGTTAAATTGTCTTTATTTATTTTACCGGTATTGCTCGGAGTTTTTTCTATTCTCACGGCTTTGGTTGGCGGTTTTTTTGGCGATACGAAGTATGATGCCTTGCTTGGTATCAATGAAACATTTATTCTCTTCTTCATTTTCGTTTGTTTGAGTAAGATTTTTTTGCAAACCTGTATCGAATCTTTTGAAGAACCCATTTATAAAAACTTTTTCTTACCCATCAATTCAAAAATCCGACACGATGTTCAGACTAAAGTAGAAGGTGTATTCCGGCAGTTTGCTGTAGTAGTTGCCGCAGGCTTCCTTATTCTGTTTGGAGTACTGTCGTTTCAGTTGATCTATTTTAGTGTTGCCCTCATTATTGCGACATGCATCTATGCCTATGTGATCATTAAACTGTATACTGAATACCGTTCAACTCTTCAGGATACGCTTACTACACAACGAGGCGACTTAGATCTGTTAGATGATAGCAACGATAAATCTGTACAAGCAATTCTGTTACAGGAGATGAAAACGGATAATGCAACACGTATTATCAATACGCTTAAAATGACAGAGCGATTGGATCCCGCACTGCTGGAAAAAACAGTGTATTCATATACCAATCATCCATCTGTGCGTGTACGAAACTATGTATTTAAAAAGATTGAAGATATAAAGTTGCTTTCAGCAACAGATAATTTAAAAGGTATTATAGGTAGAGCAGATACCTCCATTGAAACAAAAGCTTTGGCAGAGCATGCTTTAGCCAATTTGAATGAAGTTGAAAAAATGGTTTCTTCTTCTGATAATATTGTAAAACTATCGCGCTCTAAAAATCCGGTTGATAAAGAATTAGCTGTAAAGCTGATCCGAAATAATTTTAATGAAGAAATGGCACGTCAGCTTTTTGATTTACTTCGTGAATCAAATCCACGTGTTCGTAAGTCAGCCTTGTTGACTGCAGGTACGATTAAACTCACACAGTATTGGATGTTGCTGATAGAGAATTTATCTCTGCCGAGTTTTGCGAATGTAGCATCTTCAGGTCTGCAATATATTGGAGAGAAAGTGATACCTACACTCGACCTGGCATTTTACAAAACAGGTCAGAATCTTCAAACTAAAATACGAATCATTCAGGTGTATTCTAAAATCGGTGGAGATAAAGCCATTGAAGTATTGTGGAATAAGATCAATTATCCGGATCGTAAAGTTGTTTCAGAAGCGTTACTTGCTCTAAGGAATCTGGCATACATTGCGAAAGGAGAACGTGCAAGTAAGATCAAACAATTGCTGATGCAGGAAATTGCTTTATGTGCATGGAAGATTGCAGCCTTAGATGAGATCAAGGAACATACAAACCCAACACCTTTATATCAGGCTTTATTAGAAGAGATAGAAGAGAACGATGAAAATATTTTCATGTTATTGTCTCTCATATATCATCAGGCTTCAGTGAAATTAGTAGAAGAAAATATTAAGAGCCGAACGGTTGAAGGGGTTCTGTATGCGATTGAATTGCTGGATGTATTTATTGATGATGAGTTAAAACCAATGTTGGTTCCTCTTTTAGATCAGATCTCTTTAACCGAGAAAATTGAAAAATTGCAGGTGCATTTTCCAAGGGAATCATATGATGAAAAAACAATTTTGTTTCATCTGATCAATAAAGATTACAATGAAATTAACCGATGGACAAAAGCCTGTGCCATCAATAAGTTACTATCCTTGAAGGATATAAAAGTAACGGATACGCTGGTAGCAAATTTGTTCAATCCGGATAAATTAATTCGTGAAATTACCGCACATGTTATTTATACCATTGCTCCTGTAACGTATCAAACACTTAGTCTGCGAATTTCAGAGAGACATAGAAAAGAACTGGATGCATTGATTTTTTCTACTAAAGCTACTCAATGGAAATCGCTTCTGTTTTCGAAAATTATCTTCTTGAAATCAATACCTGTATTTTCAAATATTTCCGGTGGATTGCTGGCAATTATGGCAGACCATATTGAAGAAGTAAATCTTAAAGCAGGAGAAGTCTTATTTCAGAATAGTTTAAATGGCTCACATCCTGTGGTTATAGTTTATTCAGGAATGATATCACTCTTTAATGCCGATGGTACTGTTGAAGGCGAATATGGATCAAAATATTTATTGGGAGATGAATTAATTCTGGATACAGATGTAATGAATTTTACTGTTGCAGCAGCTGTAGATACGATCTTATTTAAAATTGATAAAGATCGTTTCTTCGACATTGTTTCCAGTTATTATGTATTGTCTCGCGCAGTAATTCCTGCATTGAACAAGGAGCTGGAAGAAGCATATAATAAAAACGAACTAGTAGTTAAATAAAGCAAAAAACGAAATGGCTTTTGAATACGACATATTTTTAAGTTATACTGAAAAGGATAATGAAAAGCTTTCAGGCTATGATGCTGGCTGGGTAGATAATTTTAAAAAATTCCTGGACACATTAATATCTCAACTGCTTCAGCATCATCCTAAGATTATAACAAGTCAAGAAGTGACGGAACCAGGTTTTAATCCTTTTGAAAAAGCCTGTGTGGTAATTTACCTGGTTTCTCCGGAATACATTGTTTCAGGAGAGTTCATCAAAGAAGCAGAATATTTACGTCAGTTGATGAATAATCCGATGAATATGCGCATCGACGGTAAGCTTAGAATGTTTAAGGCATCTAAATCTTTTGTAGAACCTGAAAAATATCATCCGCTGTTGCGTGAAATGGTGAGCTATGATTTATTCATGTACGATCCCTTTACCGGATTGATGAAAGAGTTTAATGCCTTTTTCGGACAGGATGCAGAGAAGACATACTGGATGCGCCTCGTAGATTTGGCGTATGATATATATAAGGTTATTTACTACAATCAACCTCAAGCGATCGGTAGTGAGAATAAACATAAGACTGTAGATGCCATGCCGGATGAATGTGTATATCTGGCAGAAACAGGCAATGATCTATTGATACAGAAAAATATCATTCGTCGCGAATTGGAAAGACATGGATACCATGTATTGCCGGATAAAGTACTTTCTTTAGATGCACCTGAAACCATCGATGCTATTAAAGCCGATCTGGATAAATGTAAACTATCCATTCATTTGATGGGCGCTTCTTTTATTGATGAGGAATACGATCAACGGGAAGAGGTTCGGTTAATGAAACTTCAAAATCATATTGCAGTTGACTACAGCAATAATAAGAAAGGCAGTGCGCCATTCAGAAGATTGATATGGATTCCGCAGGAAATAAATTTCGCGGACGATAAGCAGCAACTGTTGATGGAATCATTTGTAAGCAGCACAGAATCTATGAATGGTGCAGAGGTATTAAAAATTCCGATAGAAGAATTTAAATCGTTGATCAAGCGAGAACTTGCTTCGATCAAAGATGAAAAGGGACACAGTTATTTTATACCGGATGCAGAATTGTCATCGAATACAGGTAAAAATATCTATGTGATTGTAGATGCCATTGATATGAATAAATGCCAGCCAATTGTAAATCATCTAAAACAAAACGGCTTTGATGTATTGCTTCCAATGTTTGAAGGAGACATTATGGAGGTTCGTTCAAGACATCGCAATAATTTAAATGCCTGTGATTCGTGTCTGGTTTTTTGCGATCAGGTTTCTGAACAATGGCTAAAAAGTAAGGTGCTGGATATATTGAAGGCGCCTGGATTCGGAAGAAAGAAAAATATGATTGGTAAGGCAATTTATTTGACTACAGATAAACCAATCGATACAGGATATTACAATCAATATAATTTCTCAATTATTCGTGGTACATCAGGAAGTTTTGAGAAAGAGATTATTCACCCATTTCTGAAACAAATAACGGTATAAGAGTATGAGCGATTTTCTACATCTTATCGATCAAGAACACATTGGACTCACGCGTGCAAAGCAAAATCCATTTCCAGGGTTGCGTGCTTTTCACGTAGATGAAAGTCATTTATTCTTTGGCAGAGAAGGCCAAAGCGATGAAGTCTTAGATAAACTTTCAAAAAATAAATTTGTTGGGATTATCGGTGCGTCAGGCAGTGGTAAATCTTCGTTTATGTTTTGCGGAGTTATCCCGATTTTATACGGTGGTTTCTTATCACACATTGGCCCGAACTGGCATGTAATTACAACACGTCCGGGAGGTAGTCCGATCGATAATCTTTCAGAAGCCTTGCTTCAAAAAGATGGAAGTTATCTGGTTGCAGACAATGACGACAAGCAATTAAAGAAGACAATTACTTCAACGTTACTTAAAAGTTCATCGCTGGGTTTAATAGAGGCGGTAAAACAATTGCATCTGGATAACGGGCACAATATATTAATTGTAGCCGATCAGTTTGAAGAACTGTTTCGTTTTAAAAGAAGCGAAGACACAAATTCAGCCAATGAATCATTAGCCTACATCAATTTATTGATGGAAGCGGTGAAAGATCTAAAGTCAAATATCTATGTAGTGCTTACCATGCGCTCCGACTTTATTGGCGATTGCGCACAGTTCCCTGAGCTTACTAAATACATCAATGAGAGTCACTATCTGATTCCGCAAATGGTGCGCGAACAGAAACGTTTGGCAATCGAAGGGCCAGTTGCGGTGGGTGGCGCAGAAATATCTTCGCGTTTGGTTCAGCAGTTGTTAAATGATCTAGGAGACAATCCCGATCAGCTGCCGATCATACAGCACGCCTTGATGCGTACCTGGACGTTCTGGGCAGAGAATCACGAACCCAATGAAGTTTTAGATCTAAGACATTACGAAGCCATTGGCTCAATGTCCGGTGCCTTGTCTCAGCACGCCGATGAAGCGTACGATGAACTTACCGAACAGCAGAAATTCTATTGTGAAATATTATTTAAAACCTTAACAGAGAAAGGTTCTGATTCGGCAGGTATCCGCAGACCTACCAAACTGTCAACAATAGCAAAAGTAGCTGGCTGCAGTGAAGACGATATGGCTCTCATAGTCGATCACTTCAGAATAGAAGGCCGTTCGTTATTAATGCCGCCTGTGCATATCGCTCTTGATTCAGACAGTATCATAGATATCTCACACGAGAGTTTGATGCGCATCTGGACCCGTTTAAAAAAATGGGTAGAAGAAGAAGGTGAGTCTGCACAGATGTACATACGTTTATCGGATGCAGCATCCAGTTACCAGATAGGTAAAGCAGGTTTATGGAGGCCACCCGATCTGCAATTGGCTTTAAACTGGAAACAGAAAAATCAACCGACCTTAGTTTGGGCACAGCGTTATGATTCTGCCTTTGAACGTGCAATGGTGTTTTTGGATACCAGTAATGAAGCACATGAAGAAGAACAACGCTTAAAAGAACTTGCACAGAAGCAAGCGTTGAAACGTGCGCGTACTGTAGCATTGGTTTTGGGCATCTTTACCATCATGGCCTTAGGATCATTGGTGTTCTCTATATTAAAAATGGTTGAAGCAGATCAGCAGCGAGCTGAAGCGTTGTTGCAAAAAGCAAAAGCGGAACAGAATGAAGCTTTTGCCAAATCGCAACAAGTGATAGCTGTAGAGCAAACAAAAGAAGCAGAACGTCAGAAAGAATTAGCCGTTATTGCTGCGGATGAAGCAAAACATCAGCAGGATATAGCTGAGAAAAACTTCGATGAAGCACAGAAGCAACGGAATATTGCAGTAAAGTTTGCTGCAGAAGCAACCAAGCAGCAGAAAATTGCTGAGATGCAGAGCGAGCTGGCAATCGCCAACGAGCGTACTGCAAATGCCGAAAAAGAACGGGCGGATAAATTGCGTTTATTGTCTATTGCGCAATCTATGGCTGTGCGTTCGGTACAGATCGAAGATGATTCGATGCGTAAGGGATTGCTGGCATTTCAGGCCTTCGGATTTTATGATAAGAATGGCGGAAATGTGAATCAGCACGAGATCTATGACGGATTGTATTATGCATTGAAAGATTTAAAACCTTCTGAATACAATGCATTGCATGGTCACAAAGATGCAGTGAAATCCGTTGTCTATTCTGAAGATGGAAAAACAATTTATACAGCTGGTTCCGACGGGAAAATCTTTAAGTGGGACGTTGGAAGTATGAATCCGAAACCAACGCTCGTTTATTACAACACCTTCTCATTTGCTGGATTGTCAATCAGTCCAAGCAATCAATATCTCGCATTGGGCGGAGCAACAACAAATGTTCGTATTATTAATCCGTCAAAACCCGAAGCACAGCCTGTGATACTCGGCGGACATAAAAAGAATGTATTCTTTACCGGCTTTACTTCAGATGGTACTGCACTGGTTTCAGCAAGTGCGGATAGTACAGTGATCCTATGGGATCTTGCTACAGGGAAATCAACGACTGTATACCGCGACAAATCAAACATTAAAGCAGTTTCAGTACATCCGAAGGGACGTATTGTTGCTGTGTCAAATGATCTTGGCGAAACTACAATTGTATCCTTGTACAATGAATTCAAATCCTATTCCATTGATAAAAGTACAAGTGCAGTGTACAGTTTGGTATATAGTCACGACGGAGAATTCTTAGCCATCGCTAATAATTTAGGTGTGATTAAAATTATGGATGTTGAAGGCAAACGTTTGGTTGTAGCATTACCTGGGCACAAAGCACGTGTGAATGAAATGCAATTCAGTAAAGACGATTCTAAATTAGCATCTGCTAGTTTTGATGGAACCATACGTGTGTGGGATCTTTCGGAGTTGAGCGAACAGCCGTTGGTATTAAAAGATCACAGCAACTGGGTATGGTCTATGTGTTTCAGTCCGGATGGCGATAAACTTATTGCAGGCTGCGGTGATAACCTCATTCGTGTATGGCCAACAAGCAGTAAGGTTATGGCGGAGCAAATGTGTGGTTTATTGAAACGCAACATGACAGGAGCAGAGTGGAAACGATATGTAGCAAAAGAAGGTGTTCCATACGAGCTAACGTGTCCGGAATTGCCAAGTCAGGAAAGTAATATGGAAAAAATATATTAAGGAGAGAGGAAGATGAAAAAGAGATTCACTCCGTTTGGTACATTTTTATGTTGCATGGTATTGTTCCTGATTTCAGGAACAATACTTGCACAGAATAAAAGTAAAGATTCAATAATTGAAAACCGTTGCGTACAGTTGTTGAGAGATTCTGAGAAAACCTATGAAGCTGGCCGCATTGATGCGATTGAAGGAATGTTGCTCCCGTGTATTCAGAAAGACGGGTTCAGTAAGTTTGAAAAGCTGCAGGCATACAGGTTAATTATTCTTTCCAAGTTATTTGATGGCAGAGATGAGGAAGCCAATAGGTATTTCCTGGAATTGATAAAAACAGATCCGGAGTATCAGGTAAATCCGGTGACTGATCCATCTGAATTTATTAATCTATTTAATTCGTATCGTACGAAACCTATTTATGCATTGGGTTTTAAAGTGGGAATGAATGTCACCAGACCCAATTCCTTTGTGCCGTATGGTGTATACAATACAGGCGAAAATACCGGAGAGTATAAAGGATTGTTGAACCTGCAATTTGGTTTTAATGCAGATATCTATCTGAATAAAAAATTCACCTTAGGTACGGATTTATTACTTTCCTTTAAAAAGTATCAGTATAAAAATACACTGCTTGAATATACAGAGCTGGTGTCAAAGGAAACTCAGTTGTGGCTTGAACTGCCGGTTGTGCTGAAGTATACCATGGGGCAGCAGAAGCTGCGCTATTACCTGCAGGGCGGGGCAGCAGTTTCTATGATGCTGAATTCAAAAGCCAACATTACCCGTAAAGATGTCAATACGCAATCCAATCAGGCGATCGGTCCGGATGTGAATACACACGACCTGCGCAACATGTTTAACTACTCCTTAGTAGGTGGTGGCGGGATTCGTTACAAAGCCGGCTACGGCTATTTGGTACTTGATGTGAAATATATGTATGGGTTGAATAATATTTCTAATCCAGATAATAAATATAGCAATTCAGATCTGGTCTATAAGTACGGATACATAGACAATAACTTCACACTGAATTCACTGATGTTTTCTGTAGGATATTACAAATCATTCTACAAGCCTAAAAAATTACCTACTCATGAAAAATAAGAAACAGGCATATACCATTTTTCTTTTACTAACATCTGTAGCACTGGTGTTGGGTAGCTGCCGTAAGGAGAAAATTCAACCCGAACAGGCAAATAGTTTTATTAAATATTACGGAAAAGGCGGCACACAAAAGGCAGGCAACGTAGCCTTGACTCCCGATGGCGGTTACGTTTTGGTAGGTACTACGGATTCATACGGTGACGGTAAACAGATCCTTGTTATAAAGACAGATAAATTCGGAAACGAAGAATGGAACAAAGTATTGGGTGGTGCAGGTGATGATGAGGGGAATTGGATAGAGGTTGCTACTGATGGTGGTTATGTGGTTGTTGGTTCTAAAGCTGAAAGCGCTTCATCTTCTAGTACAGATGTATGGATTGTTAAGTTGAATAGTGATGGTACACAATATCAGGAATTCACATACGGCAATTTAAATTTTAAAGAAAAAGGAAATAAAATATTATTGACAAATGATCAAGGATATATTGTAATAGGATCGACAACTCAAACAATAAAAGCAGTATCGGCTGTGTATCTTGTAAAAGTAGATCCTGTTTTTACGAAAGAGTGGGAAGCAATTTTTGGAGTAGATAACGCTATGAATGTTGGGACTGCAATTCAGCAACTGAAAGATTCTGTTTATCTTACGAGTGCATCAACATATTTACCTTCTACATCGCAATCTAACATACTTATTACTACAGGAAAACTTAAAATTGATGGCGCGTATGATGCTACTTCAAGTTATGATAAAAATGGTGCAATCGTAGAGCCTAATATTGCAAATGCAGTAGATATTTTATCAATACCCGGGAGCGCTTTTGTATTGGGGAATACAACCAGTACATCCAATTCTGAGATTTATATTATGAAACTAAATATTTCTACTTCTTCAGTTTCTAAAAATTATTATAAAGAATTTGGTACAGCAAGGAATGATATTGCTACTGATTTTAGTCTAAATGCAGATGGTGGATTTATTATTACAGGCTCAACAATAGACGCCGACAATGGTATGAGTAATGTGCTTGTAATGCGCACGGATTCACAAGGAAATGTTCTTTGGACGAAGCAATTCGGAGGAAGCGGCAATGATTATGGTGCTTCGGCAAAACAAACTGCTGATGGAAGTTTTATCGTATCTGCTACTATACAATTTGGTGGTAATGCAACAGGATCAAATAGTGTAATGTCTTTAATTCATTTGACATCAAACGGAGAATTAAAATAATTTAAATGTATTGTAATAAAAAATATTAAGACCTTATGTTTTCTAAACGCCTATATATTGTGCTTGCTTGTTTATTCGTTCTGGTAACGGATACTCTTGCAAATGTTAATGTTACTTCTGGTGGGAGTTTTAATTTATGTGTAGGAACTACTTATACAACAATTGGAAATATTACGATTGCAGAATCTGCTGCAACAGAATTTTCGATTTCAGGGAATGTACAAACATATGAAATCAATGCTCCATCCAACTTTGAGTTTAATCCTGGAAATGGCTCTGTTACTGCTACCGGGAATGATATTACTTTTTCTGCATTAACGGTTACGGCATCAAAAATTACACTTATTTATTTTATAAATGCTACTGCAACTACAGACAAATTTGTACTGAGTAATATTCAAATACGAGCAAATAGCCCCTCAGGTTCACAAAATTTAGTTCGTAGTGGTAATGCCATGCAAGTTGGAAATAATTCTGGCGATAATAAAGTGCATGCTGTTGTAACAAGTGCCGGCGCATATGTAAATCTTAATGCTACAGCTAAAATTGTTTGTTCAAATGGGTCGGATATTAATTTAAACGGTAGTCCGAATGGAGGTTCTTATTCCGTTTCTCCAGCATCTTCGGGATTAACAGGAAATACATTTAAGCCAAGTCAGGCAGGAGCAGGTTCATATATAATTACTTATGCTGCTACAGATAATGGATGTCCGGGATCAGATACTGTACATATTTTGGTTAAACCAATTCCGTCAGTTACTTTTTTTGGTTTGCCCAACTCCTGTTGTAGCGCTGATCAGGAAATTTTATTAACAGGCTTTCCAGCAGGAGGAACATTTTCAGGTAGTGGTATTGTGAATACAACTTTTTTTAATCCAACTAATGCTGGAGTTGGAACAAATAAATCTGTAACATATACCTATACAAATAATGGTTGTCAAGGCTCGTATACTCAGCAAACAACAATATTGCAATCTCCATCCGTTACAATAACTAGCCCTAGTGAGGCAAGTTATTTCAATACAGAAGATTCAATATTAATTACAGGGGATCAATCAAATCCAACTAATGGTGGAATAATTACTGTAACTGGAAATGGAGTTTCAACGAACTCGTTAGGCGTTTCTCGATTTTATCCAAATGTAATTGGGGAAGGAACATCAACCATTACAAGAACATTAGAAGCTCCCAATGGTTGTATTGCAACAAAAACAAAAACTATCAATGTGTCTAAGCCAAGTGGAGGAGTAATAAACGGATTAGGCACCTATTATTGTCCTACATCTTCTGATGTAACTATGTCAATACCAAATGGTATTGGCAAATATACATGCGTTGAATATTTTACTAATGCGGATTATTCATCATTAATGATTTATGATCCGTTTAATGACAATGGAATTGGTACATTTAAGCCGTCAAATGCTCCTGTTTTGGGAACATATTATATGATTGTATTTACTGATCCTACTAAAGGTAAAACCATTTCATATGTATATGTAATCGATAAGCCAGTCATTAAAATTAATAATTTAGCTCCTCAATATTGTAAGTCAGATTCTTTAGTTGTATTGTCTGCTTCTGTAAATCGTACAGGAAGTGGTATTAGTTTTTTTGGTGATGGCGTGTCGAATAATAAATTTTCATCGAAAAATATTCCAGACAATACGTATGCTAAGATGAATGCAACATATACGGATAGTTATGGTTGTACAGTTTCTGTTCTTGATTCAACATTGGTGTTATCACTTCCTAAAAATGTTGGATTTTCAGGAGTTAAATCTTCATATTGTGTCTCCGAAGTTCCAGCAACTATTGTAGTTAATGCGAATATAATACCTGCTGGAGGTAAAGGCTATTTCAATAATATTGTTGATACAAATAGTCTTAATAAACCGATATTTAAACCATCTAAGCTTGCTGATACTGAATTAGATTCGAAAAAATATCTAATTACATATACTTATCAGTCTCCTCAAGGCTGTATTAATAGCTTTACATTTGAAACAACAGTTAATAAACTTCCAGAAGTTCATTTGTTCGGTCTTACAAATAACAGTACTAGTGCTGCGTATTGTTTTGGTAGTTCTGATGTAAGTTTAAATGGTTCTCCAAGTGGAGGGGCTGTTTCTATAACAGCAAAAGTGCAAGCATCTATTATAAAAAATCCATTGCAACAATCACCATTGAAATTTTTACCGTCAAATGGAAATCCTGATACATATTATCTAAAATATACATACGAAGATGCGAATCAATGTACCAATTCAATTATCGATACTGTTGTTATAAATTCATTGCCATTAGTATATTTTACAGGACTTAAACCTAAGTATTGCGACAAAGATTCGATCGCTGAATTAAACCCTTTTCCTCTTCCTTCTACTGGGCTGTCTGGAGGATTTTCAAGTAATCCTATTTCAAGTGCAATTGCGGGTTCAAAATTTATCCCGGATTTAGCAGGAGTAGGACAGCATTTTATCACCTATACTTTTAAGGATTTAAATGGTTGTAGTGAAGATTCAACGATATCTACAATTGTTTTTGGTAAGCCTGAACCAGACTTTAGTTTGTCTACTGTTTGTGAAAAAGATATTATTCGTTTTAGAGACTCATTTACTACTTTTAATTCAGGCTCAGGTGTTTCCTCAAGTATAATTAATAAATGGATTTGGGAGATTGATTCTAAAAATTTCATAAAGAAAGATTTAGATACAAATTTATCTGCAGGAAGCCATAGTATAAACTATACAACAATAACAAGTCAGGGATGTCAAAATGTAGAAAAGAAAATAATTACAATAGGCTCATATCCAAAAATAAACTTTACTTGGGATGAAATCTGTAATCAGCAAAATACACAGTTCAAGAATTTATCCAGTATTGTAGTTGGAAACATTGATACAATTCGCTGGGACTTTTCAAATGGAACGTCTTCAGGAAATATTATCAGATCTACTGTTACAGATCCTTTGTTTGGAAATATAAACCATCAATTCAGCGGACCTGGTATTTACGAAGTATCTTTAGAGGCAGTGTCTGATTACAAATGTAAAGCTAAACTTTCTCAAAATGTTTATATACTTCCAGCAAAGGTGCTGGGTCCTAATACACCTTATGTAAATGATTTTCAAGCAGACGGTGGTGGCTGGGTTTCAAGCAGTGTAGCTGATACTGTATCGACATGGATTTGGGGACAGCCTTCTAAATCAGTAATTAAAACAACTGCAAATAATTTTTGGGTGACAGGCCTGACGGGCTCTAATAAACCACTTGAGCAGTCCTATGTTTATAGTCCGTGTTTTAGTATGGATAGTTTAACGCGTCCCATGATTACATTGGATATCTGGAATGCGACTCTTGATAAACTTAATGGTGCAGCATTACAATATTCATACGATGGTAAAGTTTGGGAAACATTAGGGAAAAATGAAAAGGGAATAGGGATTAACTGGTATGATGACTTCGGGATTGCAGGAAATCCAGGTGAACAGAGTGTCGGTCAGTATGGATGGTCTTACATGGATAGCGTAGGTTTTAAGAATGCGCGTTATACATTAGACAATGAGATTGCTTCAAATAAAAATATTCGTTTTAGGGTAGCTTTTGGTTCTACTAAAAATGTTTCAGATGGATTCGCATTTGACAATATATGGATAGGCGAAAGAACTAAAATGTTATTAATAGAACAATTTACCAATAATGCTTATCCGGTAACAAAGGTTGAAAATGAAATGTTTTATTCAAAAATAAACCAGTATCCATTAGATGTTGTTGGACTGCAGTATCACGTTGGTTACTCATTGCCTGATCCTTTCTATAATCGTAATACGGCTGATCCAGGAGCAAGATCATTATTTAATGGGGTGTCAATTATTCCTTATGCAGTTGTGAACGGTTCAGAATCTGTAGGGCATCCAGCAACTGTTTTACAGGATACAACAATTATAAAAGCAATTTTAAAAGATCCTGGATTTAAGATTAAAATTGACCCAACATTTACTTCTTCAACAATCACTGGAACAGTAAATATTACTGCAAATATTCCTGTTTCAAATCCGGTGACATTATACATATCTGTTTTGGAACGTTATGTTAGTAATGTAACCGGTATTAATGGAGAAACCAATTATCAATGGGTACATGCAAAATTTCTTCCGGATGCAGCAGGTACAGGTTTTTCAACTACATGGGCGAAAAATAGTAGCGCTACGATTACTTTTGATTGTGACTATTCAAATGCGGGAATATATGATCCGAATAAACTTGCCATGATCGCCTTCGTACAAGACAACGTTACAAAAGAAATTTATCAAGTGGCTTATAAAGGTTTGGGTTCAACAGTTACGACTCCAATCTTCGATCCTACTGAAGTAAGCTCAACTGTGACCTTGTATCCGAATCCGGCGAATGATCTTACTACGGTTATTTTAAACGGTAAACTTTCAGGAGAATACAATTGGGTAATTGTAGATGAGCTTGGCAGAACAGTAGGACAAGGTACATTGAAGGATGGTACAGATGGCTTTACAATCAATACACAAAGCTATGCAAATGGTTTCTACACCTTACGCATTAGCAATAGCAACGATGGTGTCAAGACACAGAAGTTTGTAGTGTTGCATTAAGTTTATTTTAAAAGTATATTGTATGAAAATCCTAAGCTTCAATTGAGGCTTGGGATTTTTTATTTTTGGGAATTATATAACATCTGTTTGGTGTTATATACTGAAAATACAGGAAGTGGATTTGTAATCTATATAAAGGGAATCATACCAGTAAATAATCCTACACGAAACACAACTTGTCACTGTAAATGAATATTTTCGTAAAAGTACCTGTGTTCTTAAAGTGGCTTTCTTAAAACATATTACATCATTATGGAATTTATAACTCAACCCTGGCCCTGGTATATTTCGGGTCCTTTACTAGGACTGATGGTGCCCTTGTTATTATTTATAACAAACAAACAATTTGGAGTGTCTTCAAACTTCAGGCACATCTGTGCAATGTTTGCTCCCAAGTCTATTAAGTTCTTTGATTACGATTGGAAAAAAGAGATCTGGAATCTGGTATTGATCCTTGGTACGGTTGCGGGTGCATGGGTTGCACATACCTATTTGAATCCTACCGTTGGTGTGGGAGACGATACCTATGCGATCTTAAATCAGCAAGGCGTTCATCAGTTTGATGGATTGGCACCGGCAGATATTTTCTCGTGGGAAGGATTATTTACACTGAGAGGGTTCATCATGATTATCATTGGTGGTTTCTTAGTAGGCTTCGGTACTCGTTATGCAAATGGCTGTACATCCGGTCACGCGATCATGGGCTTGTCATTACTAAGCGTTAATTCATTGATCGCCGTAGTAGGCTTCTTCATCGGCGGACTGTTCATGACGTATCTGATCCTGCCTTACGTACTAGCAATGTGAAATAGAGAACGCTGGCGCAAGCATTTGCTTGTGCTTTATATTATTTGAAAGGCACAAGCAAATGCTTACGCCAGCTGATAACTAGAAACAATCAACTCGCAACTAACTATGAAGTATATAAAATTCTTTCTCATCGGTATCTACTTTGGCATTGTATTGACCAAAGCAGAAGTAATCTCCTGGTTCCGTATTCAGGAGATGTTTCACTTTCAAAGCATACACATGTTTGGTATTATAGGTTCTGCTGTTGTTATCGGAGCTATCTCTGTTTTTCTTATTAAGAAATTTAATTTGAAAAGTTTTGGCGGAGAAGATATCCGTTTGATCAGCAAAGAATATCACAAAGGTCTATTGCCTGGAGGAATTATCTTTGGCTTAGGCTGGGCATTGACAGGCGCATGTCCCGGACCGTTGTTCGCTCTTGTAGGGAATGGGGTAGAGGTAATGCTGGTTGCGATTGTTTCAGCAATAGCAGGCACGTTTGTATATGGACTTATTAAAGAAAAATTGCCTAGTTAATGCGCTGGCGCAAGCATTCGCTTGTGCCTACTCGTGAACAAATATTTTAATCTGGTCTATTCTTTCATTCGAATGCTATACAACGAAGTTTTAGACCTGTCATACATATCCGGATGTTGAACAATTATTTCGATGGAATCCGGATGGTTTTTAATAATTTTAATGGATTGAATGGATTGATCATTGTTTATCGGTTCTTCACCTTCATCAGGTTGATATCTTTTTTCGATCATTCCTTTTTTAACAAATAAAGATGGAAATGTTTTTGGTGCCATAATCCCATTAAATGTTTGTTGAAGTCGGCATGTATCATCTTCGTAATAAATGTCGTCTTTGAAGGTAGTTAATGTGTGATACGTGTAAGCTGCAAATGACGGTACTGAAAAGGCGCAGATTCCAATAAGTATGTAATTTAATGCCGGCTTAAGGAATTCCTTTTTTCGTAATAAATAAAATGGAATGCCCGTTCCAACTGTACAAATAAAAATAATCGAAGTGGAATCATACCCTCTGAAGGAAAGGCCATAAAAATAAAGCACTATGGAAATAAGTAGTAATACCAGCGGTACAAGATGGATGATTAAAAGTATCTTTGAAACCTTATTTGCAGCGCACCACTGATTTTTTAGAATAAGATATCTTAGTCCAAAGAAAACGAATAATATGACAAACCAGTAAAGTAAAAACATAATCAAAGTTTCCTCCACAACACCTCTACAATATTTATGTGGTGCCATAATTTTAAAAAGATACCATAGCAGATTACAAGCCCGATTAAAAACGCGATAATCAATCCCGGGATACCACCGGTGATTGCACTTTTTGTTTTCTTGAAAAAGTTTTTTGAAATGAATTCTGATAGGCCGCTAAGCAATGTAAAGATCGGATAATAAATCACTACAATAATACCCATTTGAATAGCTGTTAATTTGTAGGGATCTCTGTAACCTGTGTGAATGTTTAAGTAATTCTTTGCTACGGTAGATACAATTTCAGCAATGAATATGGTTAATATAAAGACGAAAAATTTTGTAAGGTTTTTTGAATTCATTACTTTATAGAGTTACGGTAAAGTAATGAAATATAAACAGATTTTTTGAAATAAATCATCAATTCAGAATATGGAATTAGTGCCTCTATTTCTTGCTCTTCAAAATTATTATACTCATACCGCTCATCCTTAAAATAAAAACGAAGGCCTTCTTTCTCAAATTGATATCCTTTAGTCAATTCAATAATATTATCTCTGTCTGTGCAGGGCAATTGAATATCTTCCAATGAATCCAGATGTATATTAATTAACGCACTTAGTAAAGCTTTATATTGTGGATGATTGGTTATGTCTGCCAGAGAAAGCTGTTTTAACTGATTTGTATTAGTGATCGTATATTGTTTATTATCGTGTATAATCTCGGAAGCATATCTGTTCCAATACTCTCTTCTAAATCTGATTTCTGCGAAGGAAGCAGAATGTATTACAGCGTAAATAATTTCACTTGTACTTGTATTAATGTTTGAGTTTCCGTAGTAATATTCTTCATATTCATCGTCTTTAGACTCTATTACATTAGTTACATAATCATTTGTATATAACACAGGAATATTTTCTGTGTCTTCATACATATATATATTGTTGAATGAAAGCTTCTGATCATTGCAATACCACCACAAGATCTCATTGTTGAGTGAATGGCTTAATGGATTAGATGTAGCTGTAGTGTAAAATTCAATTGTGATCTCATAGTCTACAAAATCTTCGTAGGATAAGCCTGCGAAAGTCTGGGACTGCATCTGAATAACTGATCGCTCATCTAATATATAACCTAATGGTTTTTTAGTCGGACGAATCAGCCATGCACCATCTCTGAAATATCCCCAATTGTAATTGCGTTCAATTGCAATGATATTTTCTGGAAGTATACTGATTCCGGTAACAGAATCAATGCGCATATCATGTATGTATAAATCCAAATGCGTTGAATTTGTATAATTTTCTTCCATCATACATAAATACATACTGTCGTTAAGTGCGGCGATCTTTTCATACACAAAAGGTATTACAGGTAGTAAGGTGCTACAGTCGAGTACACCTGTTTTATAAACTTCTTCAATCACATCGGATACCCGAACACGCACAATGGTGTTTTTTTCTAAGGATAGTGAAACCGGATATGCAAAATCATACAGACTTTTTAATTCTTCGTTACGATCAATCAATCGTAGCTCGGTACTATCGATGTGCTGTGCCCAGCAATAATCATGTTCAGGGTCGTACCCGCTAAGTGCAGTATATACTGGCTGTATAAGTATATCACCTTCACTGTTTTTTATTCCGAATAAATTTTCTTCAGACATGAAAATGAAAGAAGAATCTGAAAATGGATTCTGTTCAATAAAAAGATATTCCGGTTCAATGACCACTTCTCCGTTTCGAGACATAATACCAAAACGCTCCTCATTCAGAATAGATGTACTGTATTGATCCGTTTCAAATGGGAAGATCATATCGTAAGCAGGAGGAAGAATATAGTTGAGACTTGTTGAAAGAAATCCGTATTTCTCATTTGCATACAGCCGTATATCTGTTTCCATTTCATACCCATCACCCGTTGTATGCTCCTTTAAAGAATCTATAATTATAATACTAACTGAGCTGTCATTCCAGATGTTTACAATAAGGGGGAGTTGCTCTTCGTAATAGGCGGAATGTGGGGTCTCTTCATCGGGTTTAAATAAACTCGAGGGAAAACAAATGTTTTTATATTGTTTTTTATTAAGAATTACCCCTTCATTGCTTGATACATGAATGCCTTTGTCTTGATATAGTAAATATATATTATTCCATTCTAAATGTGTAATACTGTCATAGATGCATGGTAATCCTAATGTTCCATCTGCTTTTAATATTCCAAATTTTTTATTTTTAGAAATGATATATAGATTCTTTTCAACAAGCACTGTATCTATATACGGGTATGGTTTGCGGTTTAACTTTTTACCAGTGAGACTATATACATCGTATCCTTTATTATTCACATTACGCATAACAAGAATAGGATGACTGTATGAATTTGAATACAGTGCAGAATATGAAAAAGGAATGGCAATTTTTCCGGTTTTATCGATCATGCCATAGCGATCATGCTTTCTTACTAAATAATGATTTTCGCCTTCCAGAGATATCCAGTTATAGAAATCTTCGCTTATAAATGCATTTTTTTGTAAATCGTATAAGCGCAGAGAATCATTGTTATAAGGCCCATGATGAACGATTGCTACCTGGGTGTATACGTTATTATTAATGTGGTATACATTGTCAAATACAATTTTTTCATTGAAGGCTAATCCGTAATACGCTCCTTTTTGAAAAATAACATAACTGTTTTTATATTGTGTAATAGGGTACAGGAAATTCTTGTAATGAACTTTTTTATCTGTAACATCAAATATTGAATAGGTGCTGTCATTTTTTAATAGATAATAATTTTCACGATAATAAACTACAATCTGATCATAGATCAATGGTAGGATAAATGTGCCAGTTGTATCCAGTAATCCAGTTTTGTCTCCGTTTCCTACGACTGCATAGTTTTTATCAGAGAATTCTTCCGCATATACATATTGTGCCGGCACAATCCATTCTCCTGCTTCATTCGTATATCCATATAAACAGGTTTTGTTATCTTTTAAAAGATGTAATTGCGCATAAGCTTTTGTATGAATACAGCATACCAAAACAGCGAAAGAAATAAAAAATACAATTCGTTTGAAGTTCATCTTAAAAGTGAAATAACTGAGCCTAAAAATACATTAGATTTATGATTTTAAAAACGATACATATTGTAATTCTGTTGCTACTATCCTTATCTTGCAAAATGAAAGATGAAAGCAGTGAAATCAAACCTGTTGAACCGATTCGCTATTTAGCATTAGGTGATTCCTACACCATCGGAGAAAGCGTTCCGGCGGATCAGAATTTCCCGAGACAATTAGTTGATACATTAAAATCAAACGGGAAGGCGGTTTCATCATATAAAATTATTGCCCAAACGGGCTGGACAACCACAAGTTTAAAGAGGGCGATTGAGGTTTCCGGTTTAAAAGATACATTCAATCTGGTTTCTCTTTTGATCGGAGTAAATAATCAATATCAAAGCAAAAGCATTGAAGAATATAAAGAAGAATTTGTAGAGCTTGCAGAACGTGCTATACAATTTGCCGGAGGTAAAAAGGAAAATGTTTTTGTTGTGTCCATTCCGGATTATGGTTACACTCCTTTTGGTAAAAGTAATCAAATGGCAATATCACAACAAATTGATTTATTTAATGCGGCTAATAAACACTTGTCAGACTCCTTAGGCTTGAGGTATTGCAATATTACTCCGATATCCAGAAGAGGTTTGAGCGAGCCGGATCTTGTTGCCGGAGACGGTTTGCATCCTTCTGCTAAGATGTACAAGGAATGGGTTCAACTAATTATGAATGATAAATTATAAATTTTTATAAAATACCCATGAAAGCAATTGGATTTAAACGCTCATTACCAATAACAGAAGCGGATAGCTTTATCTTATTTGAAATTGAAAAACCTGTAGCAACAGAAAGAAATCTATTGGTGAAGATCGAAGCGATATCGGTCAATCCGGTTGATTTTAAAGTACGACAAAACAGTGCAAAAGAAATAGAGCTAACCACTCCTAAGGTGATTGGTTGGGATGCTGTTGGTATTGTCGAAGAAATTGGAAGTGCAGTGACGCTATTCAAAAAAGGAGATAAAGTATTTTATGCAGGGGATCTTACAAAGCCGGGTTCAAATGCCGAATATCAATTGATCGATGAACGTATTGTTGGCCTAGCTCCTAAAAGCATTACTACTGCTGAAGCTGCAGCTTTGCCTTTAACGGCTTTAACGGCCTGGGAAATAGTATTTGACCGTATCCGTATAGGTGAAAGAGATAAAGGTAAAAGCATACTCATCATTGGCGGTGCAGGTGGTGTAGGTTCCATAGCTATACAATTGGCGAAAAAAGTAGCCGGATTACATGTGATTGCCACTGCTTCCAGACCTGAAACCATACAATGGTGTAAAGATCTTGGTGCAGATCATGTAGTGGATCACAAGGATCTTGTAAATGAACTGGTAAAGATCGGGTTTAAGCAGGTTGATTTTATTCTGGACTTCGTGGATGTGAATGCCTATTGGGATGCAATGGCAGAGCTTATAAAGCCTCAGGGACATATCGCATCGATCACAGGCTCTGCAACTCCCGTTGCATTAAATAAGTTGAAGAATAAAAGCGTAAGCTTTTCATGGGAGCTGATGTATACACGCTCCATGTTCAATACGGAAGATATGATTGAACAGCATGTAATTCTAACAAAGATCGCAGAGCTGATCGATCAAAAAGAAATTAAAACTACCTTAAAGCAAGTATTAAAAGGCTTCACCGTAGAAAATATCAAACAGGCACATGCTATGTTAGAGAGCGGAAAGACTATTGGAAAAATTGTGATTGAATTATGAATTAGGTACTCTGAAGTATGAGTTAAGTATGAGTTAAGTATGAAGGAAGTATGCCGATAGTATGCGTTAAGTATGAATGTAGTATGAGGATAGTATGAACATAGTATGAACATACTATCAGGGATGCATGAACATAGTATGGTATAAGTCAGTCATAAGTATGAGATATGTATGAAGCAAGTATGAAGTATGTATAGCAATACTATTCAACGCTATTGACAATCACATTTCTTACCTAATCACTAATCAACCCGCTGTTGTGCCAACGGCCGACAGCCCTGTACCCTCAAAGTTGAAATGTCTTGATTACTCCCGCAGAGAAATCTGCTAGTTGAGCTTTTTGCAGCCGTTTGGAATCCCACCCAAAAGCGGGACAGGTTATAGTTTTTTGTTATTTGGAATTTGAAAATTACGCTGATTGATAATCAGAAATTTTCAGTATCTGTCCAGCAAACGCATACTCCTCCGGTATATTCGACGCTACAACAATCGTTTTCTTTCCGATCAACTTGTTGATTTCACTTAAATACCACTTGCTTCCTTGCTCATCCAGATTGCTGGTTGGTTCATCTAAGAAAAGGAGAGGAGTGTCCGATAACAACGCCAGTCCAAGCTTTACACGCTGCTTCATGCCCGAAGAAAAATGGCGTATCTCTTTATTCTGCCCTTTGTTGATGCCGCAGTATTCTGCAAAAGGTTTACTGTCTTTTATGGAAAGTTGTTTGAAAGACTGATGAAATTGCAGCATCTCCGCAAGAGTCATTTCTTCTATGATCTCCTGATATGGGGAAACGTAAGAGATCAGTTTGTATGTTTCAGTATCATCTGCTTTCTCCATACCTGAAAAAAAAGAAACCGTACCAATGCTTGGTACGGTTAATGAACTTAATACTTGTAGTAAAGTAGACTTTCCAGATCCGTTAGAACCCGTAATTGCAAGCGTTGAGCAGCTTTCAACAGAAACAGAAACATTCTTGAATATCCAATCTCTGTTGTATCGTTTGCCGATATTGCTTGCAACTATTTTCACTAGTCGCCGATACCTTTCATGATACCTCTGTCAGAGTTACGCATGAAGTTTATGATCTCATCTAATTCTTTAGAAGGAGAGAAGTTTACCTCAAGATGATTTAATGCCTGAGAGTTGTTAAACCCTTTTAAATAAATTACACGATATATATCTTGAATTTCGTTGATCTTTTCGTTTGAAAAACCACGGCGTCTTAAACCTACAGAGTTGATACCGCAGTAGCTCAATGGCTCACGACCGGCTTTCGTATATGGCGGAACGTCTTTACGAACAAGAGAACCTCCTGATACCATAACGTGTGCTCCGATTTTACAGAACTGGTGAATCGCACTTGCACCACTGATGATTGCATAATCATCGATGATCGCGTGACCGGCAACCTGTACTGCGTTTGCAAGAATACAGTTGTCACCAACGATACAATCGTGTGCAATGTGCACGTATGCCATTAACAGACAGTTGCTGCCAACTACTGTTTTGAATTTATCTTTTGTTCCGCGGCTGATCGTAACACATTCTCTGATTACCGTATTGTCGCCAATAATAGTAAGTGTTTCTTCACCTTCGAATTTCAAATCCTGAGGTAGGGTTGAAATAGAAGCACCAGGGAAAATTTTACAATTTTTGCCAATGCGCGCACCTTCCATGATGGTTACATTCGGACCGATCCATGTACCCTCACCAATTTCAACATTCTTATGAATGGTTGTAAAAGGTTCGATCACAACATTCTGTGCAATCTTAGCTTCCGGATGTATATATGCTAATGGTTGATTCATGCTTATTTCTTTTTAACAATGCTTGCTGTTAAACTTGCTTCACAAACTAAATTTCCACCAACATAAGCTTGGCCTTGCATTTTAGCTATTCCACGTTTTATAGGTGCTGTTAATTCACATTTGAAAATTAATGTGTCGCCAGGAACAACCATACGGCGGAATTTTGCGCTTTCAATACTTAAGAAATACGTCCAGTAATTTTCAGGATCCGGTACTGTTTGCAATACAAAGATACCGCCCGTCTGAGCCATTGCTTCTATTTGCAATACACCAGGCATTACAGGATTTCCAGGGAAGTGACCTTCAAAGAAAGGCTCATTGATTGTAACATTCTTAACACCAATAATCATATTTTCGTCAAGGTGTACAATTTTATCAACCAATTTGAATGGGTATCTGTGAGGAAGAATTTTGTAGATCTGATTTACATCCAATACAGAAGGCTGTGTAACATCATAATGCGGAGCTTTCTGACGAGAGTCCATCATTACGCGTTTGATTTTTTTAGCAAAGGCTACGTTTGAAGCATGACCCGGGCGAGCCGCCATGATCTGTGCTTTAATCGGTCTGCCTACTAATGCTAAGTCACCTACAACATCCAATAGTTTATGTCTTGCCGGTTCGTTTTTATAACGTAAGTCGATGTTATTAAGAATACCTTCTTTTTTAACTTCAACTTTATCTTTACCAAATAATTTTGCAAGGCTTTCTAATTCATCGTCGTTTACAACTCTGTCTACAACTACGATAGCATTATTCAAATCACCGCCTTTAATAAGATTTTGTTTGTGCAGCATTTCCAATTCATGCAAGAAGCAGAAGGTGCGGCAAGAAGCAATCTCTTTTTCAAACTGTGTAATGCTGTTCAATGTAGCATGCTGACTGCCAAGTACAGGGGAGTTGTAATCAACCATCACTGTAACGCGATAGTCATCTAATGGCAATGCTGCTAATTCAATATTTTTTTCTGCATCGTGGAAGAAGATACCGTGCGGTACTTCAAAAAAGTTTCTTAATGCATTTTGTTCTTCTAATCCAATAGCACTGATAGCTTCAATAAACGGCAGCGAACTTCCATCCATGATTGGGATTTCAGGGCCATCCAATTCAATAAGTATATTGTCGATCTGTAATCCTACTAAAGCTGCTAAAGCGTGTTCAACGGTATTGATACGCGCGCCGTTTTTTTCTATGGATGTTCCTCTTGATACGTCTACTACATTATCAACATCGCATTCTACTGTAGGTTGATCGGGTAAATCAACGCGCTTGAATAAAATTCCGTGATTGATGGGAGCTGGGACAAAAGTAAGATTAACTTGGGCGCCTGTATGTAAGCCTACGCCTGATACCTTAACAGGCGCTTTAATAGTGTGTTGTTTCGTATACATCTAAGTGATTACAATTCCTTAATAACGGACAAATTTAGTATTTTTTCTTCCAATTCCTCAATTCGTCTCTGTAATGTGGGAAGTTTTCTATAAATCGAGAAGGATTTTAGGAAATCCAGTTTTTCAATGGCAGGAGAGCCTAATAAGGTAGTTCCTTCTTCTGAAATCGTGCGACCAATGCCTGCTTGCGCAGCAATGGTAGTTTTATTAGCAATTTTAATGTGACCGATAATGCCAACCTGTCCGGCAATGATGCAGTTTTCGCCAATGGTTGTTGATCCTGAAATACCTGCCTGAGCAGCTATAACCGTATTTTTACCTACTTTAACGTTATGTGCAATCTGAATCAGGTTGTCGATTTTAACGCCATCGTAAATAATCGTAGAGCCCATTGTAGCACAATCAATAACTGTGTTTGCGCCTACATCAACGTGGTTGCCGATAATTACGTTCCCGATCTGCGGAATTGTTTTGTATGTACCATCTGCCTGTGGAGCAAATCCAAAACCATCACTGCCTATAACAGCACCAGACTGTATGGTAACGTGGTGTCCCAGTTCACAGTTTGTATATATTTTAACACCTGCATAAAGCGTTGTATTATCTCCAATTATAACATTGTCACCAATGTATACCTGAGGATAGATTTTTACATTATTTCCGATCTTGCAGTTGTTGCCAATGTATGCGAATGCACCAATATAATGGTTGGTACCAATCGTTGATTTGTTTCCGATAAAACTCGGTTCTTCTTTGCCATTTTTAGAAGCAAGCAACGCTTGTTGATACGCTTCTAAAATTGTTGTAAAGCTTGAATATGGGTCTTCGACTAGAATTAATGATGTAGTTACAGCTGTTTTAGGCAAAAAGTCTTTCTTTACAATCACAGCGCTTGCCTGTGTAGAGTATATAAAGTTTTCGTATTTGGGATTAGATAAAAATGAGATACTTCCTGGATTTGCTTCTTCAATTTTCGCAATAGAATTGACTTTAGCTTTACCGTCTCCCTTTACTTCACCTCCAAGTAGGTGTGCTATTTCCTCTAAAGTAAACTCCATTTGGCTGTTTTTATCTATTTTATGTACAGTTATTCCTTACAAATATACATTTTTTGGACAGCAAATATAATGTTTAGTTACTATTTTGCTTAGAGCTTGAATGTTGGGTAAGTCAGAAGCATACGCTACATCCAAAATCTCCTTATTCTTCATTTTTACCTTAATTTGAGCATCTTCAGGAAGGTAAGCCGCATTGCTTATTGTTCCTAGAAGCAGAAAGTATTCCAGGTCTTCTTCTGAAATTGGCATAGAATCAAGCAGTTGTTTTTTATACTGCTCTTTTTGAATCGGTGAAAAAGAATCCGGCTGTATCTGAACAGAAAATAGCTTCCTGTTTAAGAGCATATTACAGATGGTTACCAAAATGTAATCGTTCTCTTCAGACCACTGTTTGATCGCATACCATAGGTCGATATCATCCAATTTTAAAAAAGCAGACAAGAGCTCATCTTTTTCAATCAGTTGTTCAAAAGAGATCTCAGTTTCAAGAAAGACTGATAAATAGGGCGGTTTAAATGATAACTCATTTTTACGGATCAAATGCTTGGCTCTTTTGATGATCGAAACGATCATATTCTCTGCACTCACTGTTGTTTTGTGCAGATAAACTTGCCAATACATAAGCCTGCGTGCCGTTAAAAAATTCTCAATACTATAAATGCCTTTTTCTTCAACAATCAGTTCGTCATTATGCAGATCAAGCATTTTGATCAAACGGTCTGCACCGATTGTGCCTTCAGATACTCCTGTAAAAAAGCTGTCTCTGCTTAAATAATCCATGCGGTCCATGTCTAGCTGACTTGAAACAAGCTGGTGCAGAAAGGTCCGATGATAGGTATTGGTAAAAATAGAGATTGCAAGACTTAATTTATTATCAAACTCTTTGTTTAAACTTTCCATAATGAATTTGGAAAGCTCTTCGTGTTTGATATTTGATAACAAGGAATATTCTAATGCATGCGACAATGGTCCATGTCCGATATCGTGAAGCAGGATCGCAAGCTGCGCCCCTTCAAATTCTTCGGGAGAAATTGCATGCCCTTTACTTTGTAGCGATTTCAATGCTTCCGTCATTAAGTGCATGGCACCTAAGGCATGATGAAAACGAGTATGAATGGCTCCGGGATAAACCATTTCAGTAAGACCCAACTGCCGTATCCTTCTCAGCCGTTGAAAGTAAGGATGTTGTATTACTTCAAAAAGCAATTCCGTTGGTATATTTATAAATCCCCAAACAGGATCGTTTACTACTTTCTTCTTATTGATCATATGGATATTTAATACTTCAAAATACTTCTTTTATTTTGACGATTCAAAGGAATTAAAAGTTTCTATTTAGAGATATGAACTTGGCAACAACTACAGGTAACAATAAGGATTAATCCCGTAGGGATGAAATATCTGTAGTAAGAAGTAAGCCGTCAGTTAAAATTACGCGCGGAGCTCCGGGAGGAGCGACTAATAAAGATTATGTATATCGTCCCGATGGGACTCGTACGATTTTAATACATATATACATTTTGCTACAGATATTTCATTCCTACGGGATTAAAGAATTTCTCTTTAATTTACTTTCTATCCACATACCGAATATTAAAACCAAACGTTTGTATATTGAATCATTCATTTAGAAAACACACTCATGCAAAAATATCATATTCTTTGGGCAGATGACGAAATTGATCTGTTAAAACCACACATTATTTTTTTAAACAACAAAGGATATGAAGTAACAACTGTGACAAATGGACTTGATGCATTGGAGCTTTCAAATAAGCAGCTGTTCGATATTGTTTTTTTAGATGAGAATATGCCTGGTCTGAGTGGATTAGAAACACTGGTTAAGATAAAAGAAGTACGCCCATTGGTTCCTATTGTCATGATCACGAAGAACGAAGAGGAGCACATCATGGAAGAAGCGATCGGTTCAAAGATTGCGGATTATCTGATCAAGCCGATCAACCCCAATCAGATCTTGATGTCGATCAAAAAACTGCTGCAGAATAAAGAACTGGTAAGTGATAAGACCACGTCTTCATACAGACAGGAGTTTGCTGCGATCAGTATGAGCATCAGCGATAAATTAGATTACACCGAATGGGTTGAGTTGTACAAGAAGATAGTGCGTTGGGAAATCGAGATCGATGCAGTAGGAGATGCAGGCTTAAAAGAAATTCTATTGTCTCAGAAATCAGAAGGCAATCAGCAGTTCTTTAAAACGGTAAAAAATAACTATGAAGATTGGATCAATGAATCCTCTGAAAATAAACCGGTATTCTCACATACTGTTTTCAGAAAAAAGATTCTGCCAATCGTAAAACAGGAAAAAGTATTTGTGTTATTGATCGATAATTTACGCTACGATCAATGGAAAGTATTAGAACCCTTGATTGCTGAATCGTATAAGACTGCAACAGAAGAGTTGTATTATTCGATCCTGCCTACAACAACCATGTATGCACGTAATGCTTTTTTTGCAGGCATGATGCCTTCAGAAATTGAAAAGAAACATCCGGGTTTTTACAACGGCGATGAAGAAGAGCTGGGTAAAAATAATATGGAAGAAGAATTGCTGCGCGATCAACTTAAGAAAAACGGATTGGATATAAAATTCTCTTATCAGAAGGTTACGAATCTGAATCAAGGAAAAGCGTTATGCGATGGTATTAAAAACATTCTGGACAATCCATTGAATGTTGTGGTATATAACTTTGTCGATATGCTTTCGCATGCACGTTCGGACATGGAAGTGTTGAAAGAACTAGCTCCGGATGAATCAGCTTATAGATCTATCACCGCAAGCTGGTTTAAGCATTCGCCTTTACAGGAACTGATTCAGATCTTAAGTCATAAAAAGATCAAGCTGGTGATTACAACAGATCACGGAACCATTCGGGTAAGTAAGGCACATAAGATCATTGGCGACAAAACAACCAATACAAACATGCGCTATAAAGTTGGAAAAAATTTGGGTTTTGACGCTTCAAACTATTTGATGGAAATTAAAAAGCCTGAGAAGATCTTTTTACCAAAGACAAACATGTCAGATGCCTACGTGTTTGCCGGCGATGAATTATTCTTTGTGTACCCAAATAACTATCAAAAGTTTGTTCAGATGTTTAAAGATACTTTCCAACATGGTGGTATTTCAATGGAAGAAGTGCTGATTCCATTTATCGTGTTGGAACCGAACAGGTAGTTACGAGGCGCTAGTTACTAGTTGCCAGACGATAAAAGGAGTATAAAGTACGGAGTACAGATTACTAAGTACAAAAAAAGGAAAGAGATATCTCTTTCCTTTTTTATTTCCTCGTCTTAGTACTCTGTACTCCGTACTTTATACTAGTAACTAGTACCTCGTAACTAGCAACTACTCCTTAAATTTATACCTGAAGATATGCTCCAGATCTTCCGATTCATCGTACAACGAATGTAAGTCTTTTATGATACCAGTATCCAGCCCGTAAACCCAGCCATGAATATCGAGTTCTCTGTTCTGCCATGCTTGTTGAACAGGTTTTGTTTTAGCAAGATTGCGAACTTGTTCAACTACATTTAATTCAACCAGTCGGTTGGTACGCTCTTCTTCATTTTCGATCGCAAGCAGTTCTATCGTATTTTTATTGTATACTTCTTTGATGTTGCGAAGCCAATTGTCGACATAGCCAAACGAATCATTTTTCATTGCAGCAGCAACACCTCCACATCCGTAGTGGCCACACACAATAATGTGTTTTACTTTTAATACTGTAACAGCATATTCAACAACACTTAATAAATTTAAGTCTGTATGCACAACCATATTGGCAATGTTTCTATGCACAAAGAGTTGTCCCTGATTGGTTCCTGTTACTTCTGTTTCTGGAACGCGGCTGTCTGAACAGCCGATCCATAAGTACTCAGGTGTTTGAGAGATTTTCATGCGCTTGAAGTAATCCGCATCATCCTGGAGTTTACCTAAAGCCCATCTTTTATTGTTATTTAATAATGTTTGATAACTATCTTTCATAGCGGTATAATTATTTTCTGATTATGTGAAGGTCGATCTCCTGAATATTTATTAGTTGAATTTTTATTCCGTTTTTAACGGCTTCCTGTTTGTAGATCATGATGGTTTCCAATACATCGTAATCAATCGATTTAATATTTACTCCATCAAGGATCAACGATGAATTGTATGGTACGGTGTTTAGCATTTTCAGCAAGGCACCTTTGTTTATGAATGACACATTCTCCGGAAATGTGATGAGGGTGTGCGTTGTTCCTTCTATTTCAGTAGAAGATTTCTTTACCGGAATTTTCATCAAGTCGCGGATGATATAAAGCAACGCTGCAGCAAGTCCACATATAATACCGATCAGCATATTTGTTAAAAGCATGACAGCAATGGTCGTAATGAATGGTACAAATTGTTTTTGTCCGATCGCATACATAGACTTGAATAAGCCGATCCGTGTTAATTTATAACCCGTAAATAATAAGATTACGGCCAGCGATGCATTGGGAATGCTCGTCAATAGATCCGGAAACAATAAGATACTGGCAAATAGAAGAGCTCCGTGAATATAACCAGAGAGTTTACTTGTTGCGCCAGCGTTGATGTTGGCAGAACTCCGGATAATTGCAGACGTGATTGGTACACCGCCAACCAGTCCGCAAGTAAGATTACCAACTCCCTGCGCGATCAACTCTCTATTGGTAGGAGTAGGAGTGCTTTCTTTTTTTAATTTATCCGTAGCATCAATACTTAGCAAGGATTCTAAACTTACAACAATAGCAATAGTAAACCCGATGGAGTACGTGCGGATGTTATTCAGTGCACTTAGATCAGGGAAGATCAAACTGCCAAGCAGATCATTTGCAGATTTGATTGTAGGAATAGATACAAGGTGATTTTGATGAATTAAGAGTGAAGGAAATACAAGCTGAAATAATTTATTCAGTAATAAGCCGGCAGCCACAATAATTAAGGCGCTGGGTACAAATGATAGTCGCGATCCGGGCTTTATATAATCACTGTTCCAGAAAAGTAGGATAATAATAGAGATAGCGCTGATGATGGCTGGACCGAGAGTGAAATAATTGACCATGTGGATCAATTCAGAGAAGCTGTTCTTGCCATCGTCCTGAAAGAAGGACATGTTCCCTTCGGGGTCAACATCATATCCGATTAAGTGAGGGATTTGTTTTATGATCAGGATGATACCGATTGCAGACAACATACCTTTGATCACAGAAGAAGGGAAGTAGTAGCCGATGATACCTACTTTAAGTATTCCAAACAAGATCTGAAACAGTCCTGCAATACAGATCGCAGTAAGTACCATTTCAAAATTTCCCAATTCTTTTATTGAACTGATCATAATGGCTGTCATGCCTGCGGTTGGTCCGCTGATACTATATTTCGCGCCACTGATCAGCATTACGATGCTGCCTCCGATAATGCCGCTGATGATACCTGAAAACGGAGGTGCATTTTGAGCTAAAGCAATTCCAAGGCATAGTGGTACTGCAACAAGGAATACTACGACACCCGCCTGGATGTCTTTTAAAGACTCTTTGGTTGATAACATAATTTAAATTTTAATGTAAATAGAATACACGTATAATCGAACACGGGGATTTGTTCGTTACATGCAAGAATGAAATGATTGAAATAGGGTTATACCAACTCAGGCGGCGGTGTTACTACTTCTTTAAAATGAGATTTGAAAAGAAGTGCATAAAAATCTAAGGTGTGCTTATTGCAATTGTACTGTAAAGCTATTCCGTAATAAAAAGAAGTTTTTAAATAGTATGAATCTTTTTGTTTAGATTCTTCTTTTTCAGAACGTTCTTTACCTTCTTCGTCGTCGAGACTTTTTGCTTCGTCATCTACTTCAGTAGAAGCAAGCTCAACAGGAGTTTTAATTTTTTTTATGAATGCGATGAGATTTGACTTGCCTACAATGCTAAGTGAGAATAAAAAGAATAATATGTAGGTAATAATTCTCATGTAAGATGTTGGGCTGGTTTAAAAGCCTCCCAGATATTTGAAAGACTTAGCAATTAAGGTTATATCCATATACAAACTGTAATCTCTTGCATACGCTAAATTCAGTTCCTGAATATTAGATGCATGGATCTTAGCAGATCGTTCCAGATAATACGTAGGATTTATAATTCCGGTTTTAATTTTAGGTAGATTAATTTGACCTGCATTTGTAAACCCTACCCACGATTTGCGGCCGATTAACACCTGACGGATATTGTAAAAGAAGTTTTTAGGTTTGTCGATCAACCATACAATCACTGGATAGGATATCAAGAATATAAGGCTAACGATAACATCCAGGATGCGTTTGTCTTTGATGTTTTTCTCCTCAATGATATTCAAATTAATGTTCAGGGTATAAAAATCACCACGACGGTTTTTAGAATTGCTTCCGATGATGATGTTACTTTCTTCAGGAACGATCTTAAAATCAACAAGCGTATTGTCTATTTGCGTCATCCACTCAATGATCGAGTTTGCAGGCAGATCTTTCGAACAGAAGATGATCTCATCTACCTTGTAAAGACGTACAATATTATGTAGTTGTTTTGTGAAGCCTAAGTATTTACCTTTTACATCTGCGTTATTACCTGTTGTGATAAAACCAAGGATGTTTAATTTATAATTAGATTCGTGCAGCAACGAATCGATCCGGTCGCACTCTGCATAAGAGCCGACGATAACGATCTTTTTATTTTTATTTTCACCCAGTTCAAATCTGCCGTTTTTGATCCAGTGTATTAAACCTCTGAATACAAATACCATTAACATAGATAAAAGAGAACCTTCGATCAAAAAGTTTTTAGAGTATCTGTACTCATCAATGAAGTACGATAAGGATGCAATGATCAATGTTCCGAAAAAGAAACTGCGAATCAATCGGCCAGCTGTTACATTGCTTTTGTAGGCGCCGTTAAACAGCAATGAAAGAAGCCATGTACAAGTGAATAACGGAATGATCTGCTTGTAGACAATCTCTATCGATGAATCATTTAATAATTGTGTTTCATTCTTGAAATAAAACAAGCCAATCAAAGAACTGAGAATTAACCCTGCGTCAAATGCAATAGGTAATACTTTATCAAGGATACGGTTTGAAAGTGCAATAAGAGCGCGGAAATAAATTGCAAGATGGATCAGTAATTTGAAGGCGCCGGTATTGTTTGTTGTAAAGTGTTTCTGAGCGAAAATAATCATCGCTTTGTAAAAAATAAACACGTAATTGACACTCGTCTTTTTTGTACTTTCCCCTTTGTAGTGGATAATACGCGTGTCTGAGAAATAATAATTTTTGTACCCGTTTTTTATGATGCGGTAAGACAGATCAATGTCTTCACCGTACATGAAGTAATCTTCATCAAGTACGCCGATCGTATCCAGAACAGATTTTCTCAGAACCATAAATGCACCAGAAAGTACTTCTACTTCGTGTGTTTTATTTTTATCTAAGTAGCCTAAATGATAATGGCCAAACTTTTTAGATTTAGGAAACAGCTTAGCTAAACCGAAGATCTTGTAAAACGCAACCCATGGAGTAGGGAAGCCTCTTTTCGATTCAGCAAGGAAATCCCCTTTGCCATCGATCATTTTAACACCTAATCCGCCGCCCTCAGGATGTGCATCCATGAACGCAACACATTTGTCTAAGGTATCAACTTCAATTACGGTATCCGGATTTAATAATAAGATATATTCACCTGTAGCTTGTGCAATCGCTTGATTATTTGCTTTTGAAAAGCCAACATTCAATTCATTAACGATAAGTTTTACAGAAGGAAACTTTGCTTTTACCATTTCAACTGAACCATCAGCTGAATTATTATCAACAACAAAAACTTCAATATCCAGGTTTGAACTTGCCTTAGATACAGAAATGAGTGCCTGTTCCAAAAAATGACACACATTATAATTTACAATTATGACACTTAATTGTTTCAATCTTCTTTGTTTTCAAATAAAGTTCGGGTTGCAATACTTCTACCAAGAGTTACTTCATCCATGTATTCAAGTTCACCACCAAAAGGTATCCCACGAGCGATCGTGCTGATCTTGATTGGATGCGGCTTAAGTTTCTTAGTTATAAAGAACGCAGTTGTATCACCCTCCATTGTTGGACTGAGTCCAAGTATTACCTCCTTAATTTCCGTATTGGTTAATATACGATCGATTAAAGAATTGATATTTAACTGATCTGGCCCAATTCGTTCCATCGGAGATATTACTCCTCCTAAAACGTGGTAAACGCCAAAATATTGGTTTGTATTTTCAATTGCCAATACATCCCGGATATCTTCTACAACACAAACGATGCGTTGGTCTCTTCTATTGCTTGTGCATATGTCACAAATTTCATTATCTGAAATAGTGTGGCATTTTGAGCAGTATTGAATGTTTTCGCGCGCATTTAAAAGTGCATGCGCTAAACTTTCAGAGTCTTTACTTTCTTTCTTTAAAAGATGAAGCACCAATCTTAAAGCAGTCTTTTTTCCGATTCCGGGAAGTTTAGCTACTTCAAGTACAGCATCTTCTAATAATTTAGAAGGAAAGTTCATAAGTTAAGATTGTGGTAAGTAAACTAAAGAAATTCAAATGCGAATGGTTTGTTACTAGCGTATTTCAGCAGAAATACCTTTGTCACATAATCCCTGACGCATTGGCTTTAGTTCACTGAACGATCCCATTTTTACCGTACATTTACCTTTGTGATGAATAAGAAGTGTACATTGTTCCGCTTGTTCCGGTGAATGTCCGCAAACAGACATCAACATTTGGATAACATGCTCAAATGTATTTACATCATCATTGTACACAATAAGGTCATTCATATCAGAAGTTTGCACTTCTTCCATTAACGCAACATCTTCTTCATGTTGAAATGGGAACGAATGATTTAGAAAGTGATTCATAATTCTTTCGGTAAGGTGTATAGCAAATTTAATAAAAAAAAGACAAATTTGACTGATTTTAAGACAGAATTAATATGACAAGCGGGTTAATTATTTCCATTTTGAGCATCTATTTTGGTGCATTGTTACTTATTGCCTGGTTTACTTCCAGAAAAGCCGATTCAGACGCTTTTTTTACTGGAAATAATCAATCTGCCTGGTATTTGGTCGCTTTTGGAATGATCGGCACTTCGGTATCCGGGGTGACTTTTATTTCTGTTCCGGGGAGGGTTGGATTAGAAGGCTTTTCCTATTTTCAATTGATTTTAGGGAATCTGGTCGGGTATTTCATCGTAGCATTGATTTTGATGCCGATCTACTACAGATCCAACATGGTTTCCATTTACACATTTCTGGAAGAACGCTTTGGTTTTTGGTCCTATAAAACCGGCTCCGCGTTCTTTTTATTATCCAGAACTATTGGCTCATCGCTTCGACTTTATCTCGCGGCCGAAGTCTTACATACGTTCCTGTTTAAAAGCTTAGGTGTTTCGTTTGTGTTCACCGTGGGCATTACCATTCTATTGATCTGGATCTACACATTCAAAGGAGGGGTGAAGACCATTATCTGGACAGATACCTTTCAGACCTTCTTTCTTGTAGGTGCGGTAATTATTAGTGTTGCTGTAATCTCAAATCAATTGGGCTGGGGTGTAGTGGACATGGTAAAAGAAGTAGATGCAAGTAAATATTCTACCATCTTTCATTTTGAAGATGCCAAAGCGTCAGATTATTTCTGGAAACAATTTATTTCAGGGATCTTCTTTACCATTGTATTGACGGGCTTAGACCAGGATCTGATGCAAAAGAATTTAACGTGTAAGAATTTAGGCGAAGCTCAAAAGAACATGTATTGGTTCTCCATCATTCTGGTGATCGTAAACTTTTTATTCTTAACTCTGGGTGCATTGCTGTATATCTATTCAGAAAAAGAAGGATTTACTATACCGGCACAAACGGATTATTTGTATCCGATCTTAGCATTGAAATATTTAGGAGTGATTGCAGGTGTATTTTTCTTATTGGGAATTACTGCCTCTTCTTATGCAAGCTCAGACTCTGCATTGACAGCACTTACAACAGCGTTCTGTATAGACTTTTTAAATTTCAATAAAGGCGAAGTGAAAAATAAAAACCGTACACGCACCTATGTACACGTAGGTTTTTCAGTACTCTTTTTTGTTATCATTATTCTATTTAAAGAATTTAATAAAGATACTTCTGTTATTAAAACGGTGTTAAAAGCAGCAGCTTATACGTATGGTCCATTGTTGGGTATGTTTGCCTTTGGAATTATCAGCAAGAATAGAAAAGTGAAAGATGCATGGGTGCCGTTGATCTGTATCTTATCGCCGTTTTTAACATGGAGAGTGGTGATCTTCTGTAAAGAAGTATTGCATTATCAAACCGCATTTGAAGACCTAATGATAAATGGAGCGATTACTGCGCTGGGGATGTATCTGATTTCGTCGAAATCAGAACGATTGGCCAGTGGTCAGTAAAGAGTGGTCAGGTTGCGCACCGTTGTAAAATAGCGGCTATTAGTAAATAACTACAAATTGTTTATTGTCGAATCTTAAGGCTGAAAGCCTTAAATAACATAGCTTGGGGCATCGCCCCAAGAAAAATAAGTTCTCACAGCAACTCTTTTTCAGGATCCCAAAAGACGGAATTAAAGTTAACTACTTTGATTCCGTCTTTTATTTTAACACCTTCTTTTTCCAATGCTTCTGCCATTGCAGTAGGTGTTTCAAAATGATGTTTGCCTGTTAACAAACCCGAGCTATTAACCACGCGGTGCGCTGGTACATGAAGATGCGCATGAGCAGCATTCATTGCCCAGCCCACCATACGTGCAGAAGATTTCATGCCTAAGTATTTACCAATCGCACCATACGATGTTACCCGACCGGCTGGTATCAATTCCACTACCTGATAAACGGAAGAAAAGAAGGACTCATGGTCTTTTTTCATGAATTAAAGATATTAGAATTTTGTTGAATGTTGCCGGGGTTGTGCTTTTTCAGCCTACGCCGCGGCGGACACTCAGGAATGTATTTCCTCGCAACCTCTTTGGAATTTGTTTTTTTGATATTTGGAGTTTTCTTCGTTTGGATACAACTCTAACATTATCTTAGACTTGTATCCAAACGAAGAAGTTGTGGAAACTTTTTTAAAAGAATTTGGCAGTCAATGTTTGTATATTAATAGAAAATGCATAGTTTTGCATCCTCATTAGACAACACGATTGTCTTTGGACCGCATAGAGAGATGGCAGAGCGGTCGAATGCGGCGGTCTTGAAAACCGTTGAACTGCGAGGTTCCGGGGGTTCGAATCCCTCTCTCTCTACGTATTAAAACCCTTCCAAACCGGAAGGGTTTTTTTGTTTTAATATATATCAATTATTGAGCCCCACTCACATTCTTTATAGCCCTCTTCGTACTTACGGAACGGTCGCGATCGTTCAGCATTTTTTTTTGTAAAATGTATGCTATTTTATATCTTGAATAGTGTTTTCTTTCATTGTGTTTTCAATAGCAATGAGTCTCCGATTAATGCAGGTTTAACTTTTCCATAAATTTAGTCTGAATAAAGAATTATGAGTTTGGCCGACAATTTACGAATCACTTCTCAACTTAACCTATCCAACATCCTTTCACAAATGCCTATCGGTATGGCTATTTACCGCGGCTCGGATTACATGATAGAACTGGCGAATGAAGCCATGCTTCGTTATTGGAATTTAAATGCGGAAGATGTTCTTGAAAAGCCTGCCTTTGACGTTTTAAAAAGGGAAGATGTACAGGAGCTAAGAAAAATTTTTGATGACGTTTACAACCAGGGAAATCGTGCTGTCATTAACGAGGTATTTGTAGAGTTACCTGTTGAGGGATGGTTAATTCCATTTTACTATAGCCTCACATTCGAAGCATTGCGGGACGAACAGAGTCGCATCAATGGCATCATGTGTCTGGCAAACGACATCACGCATTCTGTAGAAGCCCGTAAAAAGCTGGAAGAAGCTGAAAAGAAAAAAAGTCTTGTATTGGATGCCGGATCTTATGGTACATGGGATTTCAACCTGCTTGATAATACGGTTGAGCTGGATGCCCGTTGCCGCGAATTATTTAACATGCCGCCGCATGAGCACATAGCCCCACTCGATTTTTGGAAATATATTAACGAAAAGGATCATCCTAAAGTGACCGTCGCTGTAGGCGCTTCTCTGGATCCCCTGCAACGGGCAGATTATACATTGGAATACAGAGTGGGCAGTGAAGAAGGTAAGATTCGCTGGATTAGAAACAAAGGCAAGGGATATTTTAACGGTGATGTTCCTTATCGTTTTGTAGGAACTGTGCAGGACGTTACAGAAGAACATCAACTCAAGTCCGAGCAAGAGAAATTATTACGACTGGTAGACAACAGCATTGAGCTGATGTCTTTGTTGGGAACAAATAACATTAACTCCTACATCAATAAGGCGGGCATGGAACTGCTTGGGTTTGACACCATGGAGCAGGTTCTTCAAACCCCTATCTCGGAGCTGCATTTAAAAGAGGATTTTGAAAAAGTAGCTGCAGAGGTAATTACATCCTTGCAAACTGTTGGAAGATGGTCAGGGCAAATGAATGTCCGGCATTTAAAGACAGGGGAGATCATTCCCGTATACAACAATACGGTGCGCATCGATGATCCGGTAACAGGAGAAGTATTAGCGTTTGGTGCGGTGATGAGGGATATGCGGCAGGAACTTGCTGCTCAACAATCATTGCAGGAATCAGAAAGAAAATACAGACAATTGAGTAATGAATTAGAAGAACGCGTAGATGAGCGTACGGTTGATCTTCGCAATGCGAACTTCAACCTGAATCGTTCCAATCGTTATTTGGAACAGTTTGCGTATGTTGCCAGTCACGACTTGCAGGAACCATTGCGAAAGATCCGGATCTTTAGCGATCTGATCATGGAAAATATCAACGATCAGGAGCTGCTTGAAAAATATATTTCTAAAATCAATAGCGCTTCGGAGCGCATGTCTTCTTTGGTAAAAGAGCTGCTCAATTATTCGCGCCTTTCATCACCTCAGCTTACCTTTGAAACGGTTGATCTGTCTGTTATACTTGCTAATGCTATTACTGACTGCGAATGTATAATCAAACAAAAGAATGCAGTCATTCATCTGTCTCCGTTGCCAATAATAGAGGGCGTTTCATCACAACTCTATCAGCTGTTTTTAAACCTGTTGAGCAATGCGTTAAAATTCAATGAAGCAATACCTGTTATTTCAATCAGCTGTTCCGAAATAGATGGCAAAAATATAAAAAACGGCAGTGAGTTAATTGATCCTGAAAGTAAATACGCGCATCTTATTTTTAAAGATAACGGCATAGGGTTTACAAAAGATCTGTTTGAAAAAGTTTTTACAATATTTACGCGTGGCACCGCCGATCCTAAGTTTATAGGTACGGGTATTGGCCTGGCTGTTTGTAAAAAAGTAGTTGAGAATCATCGCGGCTACATCGATGTCGAAAGTGAAGTTGGAAAGGGAACAAGCTTTCATATATACCTTCCGTTATAAACCTTTTAAAATATGGCAAATAGAAGTTATTTGTATGCAATTAATTTTGATAGAACCCTAAGGAAAAAACAGGATTCAGATAGTATTAAAGGCGTCTCGGAAAATAATTATGAGATTCCTTTAATTCATAAAATATTAGTGAGTCAGGAATCGAAGTTGTCACCATCCATAATATGGGAATACGATCATCCAATTTCTATTATAGGGAATTTTTATAAGGGGAAGGAAAAATTATTTGATTTTTTAATTGATTTAAAACAACGTGGATATTACGATCATCAGGACTTGGACAAACTCATTGAAACTACAAAGATATTTTTAAATGATGAATCAAATTCAGGTGCGTTTGCTTATTTGGAAGCCGGAGAATTATATATGATGGGCAACGAAGCTTTTGAGATTCAAAATCAAAAGATATACGAAGAGATTTTAAATTACAATCAAATGATTTCAGATTTTTATAAAATGATCGAATTGAAGAATACTGAAATCATCGCTTTGAAAAAAATAATTTCCGGGAAGAATAAAGGATTTCTAAATTTCATATTTAAATCTTCAAATTCATCTGCAGATATAGAAAAGATAAATAAGGAGATCTACAGAATTGAATCAGAAAAACATGCATTATTGTGTGTCGATAACTGGTCCAAACATCTATATTTTGATTTCAGTAATAAATAAACTCAACAATAGTCTTCTACTGCCGCAGACATTCGCTCGACTCTCTGCAGCAAAATCAGAAAAATAAAAATGAAACAAATACTGCACTGCTGGCGCCAGTCTGAGCGAAGCGGGACTGGTGTCTGATCTTTCTGTAGTCTTTGACTACACCCCAACGTATAATTATTCGCGTAAGTAAGCCTGCAGCAAATTAGAAGAAACATAAAATGAAACACATACTGATAATTGGTGTCCTGCTTTTAGTATCGATCAATGGCTATTGTTACGACTGGAGACATGTGCCGGGTAAGAAAGTGTATACAGACCTCGACGAAGCGCTTAACGCAAAAGAGAAAGTATACAATCTTCAACTCTATCTTAAGGAAATTGATTTCAACAAGCTAAAGCAAATTGGAAAACTGGATAGTTTACAATTTTTATCGCTATCAGAATGCTTCCTGAAAAACTTACCCGATGAAATTTTTAAGCTTCCGAATCTAAGAACACTGATATTAAATGATAATGAATTCACGAAGATTCCTGCTGGTATAAAATATTGCAAGAGACTTGAGTATTTTACAATCCATCATTGTGAATTAACAGCCCTTCCGAAAGAAATTGGAGAATTATCCCATCTTGAAACCTTATTGATCGGAGATAACAAACTTTCTTCTTTACCTGCTGAAATAGGAAAATTGAAAAGCCTGATTGAAATTTCATTGCAAGGCAATCAGATTGAATATCTGCCGAATCAAATAGGTGAATTGAAAAGCCTTAAAATATTAAGCATACCTTTTAATGGACTCAAGGCTTTACCCGAAACAATTGGCCTACTGGGTAATTTAGAAACGCTTGAAATTCAAAGCAACAATATAAAAATACTGCCTTCCGAAATTGGAAATCTAATATCACTCAGACACCTTCATGCTTTTGGAAATGACTTGACAAGCATTCCTGCATCCATGGGGCAATTAATTCTGCTGAATGATCTTTTTCTTAATGGGAATAAGATATCTCATTTTCCGGATGAATTATCCAACCTAAAAAACCTTATGTGGCTTGGTTTGGGTAGCGATTCGCTATCTCAATTCCCAGCATTTATTAAAGGACTTTCAAATCTTGTATCATTGGAAATACGAAATTCTAACATTGAGAAAATCCCGGATTTTATTTGTGGTTTGACAAATCTTCAGGAATTAAAATTGTCGAGAAATAAAATAACTACGCTACCGGATTTCATTTGTGAGTTGACAAATCTTCAGGAATTGGATTTGTCGAATAATAAAATAACTACGCTACCGGGTTTTATTTGTATTTTAACGAATCTTCAGAAACTGGATTTGTCGGATAATAAAATAACTACGTTGCCGGATTGCATTGGCCAACTTGAATTCCTGAGCGTTCTTTATTTAATGGATAATAACATAGAGAAGTTACCTCTGGAGTTATTTGAATTGAAAAATCTTGAGCAACTATCATTGACAAACAATCCGATTTCAACCATTCCTGATCCAATTAAAAATTTAGAAAATCTTAAATGGCTTGGAATACGAGAAACAAAAATACCTGTGGAAAGAGTCGTAGAAATTAAAAAGCTATTACCTGAAAACTGTGAAGTGCGTTTTGAAACGGAAGAAGATAGCTCGATGAGACTTCATTGATAAGTGATGAAGTGTACTTTTTGTTCTATGCATTGACTTTATCATAACTGACCACTAATAAATTTGCTCTAACTTTATTACCTTGACACAGAACCTCTACATTTTTTATTGCATGAACCGAATGATATTCTTTCGAGTACTTTTAATAGGATCTCTTGTTGCACTGTATGGCTGTGCAGACAAAACAACATCCGAACAGACTGCTGCAGATTCTGTTTTAGTAGTGCCTGATTCCACACCTGCTATTCCAGGCATGGATGATGCCGCTGCTGTAAATGTCCCACGAACGATTATTCCCGAGGATACCATGAAAGCCATCAAAGTGGTATATGTAACCAATAAAGAAGGTACAACAGTATATGCTCAGATGGATCACAATACCGAGCTGGAAAGTATACTTCCATTTGGTCAGGAACTGGATGTACTGGAAGAACACAAGGAATGGTATAAGGTACGCTTTAGAAATAATTCAGAGATCTATATTTATTATGTTTTCAAAGAATACACCTCTTCTGAAAATCCGGTTGGCATAACGCTTTTTTATCCGGAGTTTAAAATGATTTTTTTCGGATTCATTTATGATGAGGAATATACAAACACTAACCGCTTTTATCAGCAGAATGGAGTGGATGGAAGCCAGGCGCAGATTATTAAAGAGGATACCATCTCTTTATATGAAACGCTAAAAAGTTATCAAGTAATCAAACGCATTCAATGTGTTCCGAAAAATAAAAGCGACCGCTTCGTTGTTTCCCTTGCTTACGGACAACTTCTGTATGAAGTGAAAGAACTCACACATGAAAATGCCGACAATAAAATCATGCAATGGTTTGAACTTACCCCATACAAGGTACTGCCAGATACGGGTGGTATTTTCCTACCTAGATCCAATGGTAATTTAACTAAAGGCGAAGGAGATTTATACAGAAACGCAATGGCTAAAAAACATCACATGAAAGATACCATTGTGACAATACCGGGAGAGTATGAGATCAATACAGAATATGTACATAAGAACCGCTATTTCTGTTACGATCTTGGCAGTTTTTATCTTAAAGTACAGCGGTTTTCAGGTGATAGGCTAATAGAAACCCGATATATTACGATTTCTCTGCAAGAGAGTGGGTGCTGAGAATTTATTGGCTTCATCATAACTGACCACTGTTTTACTGACCACTGTCTACTGACAACTATTTACTATCTTTCGTATCCAAATAATCGATACTGTTTTTATGAATACAATCCCCCGTTTACTTTTTGCTTGTGGACTTCTTTTATGTTTCATCGCATGTAACTCAGATGGTCCGGCTTATACCATTGAACCGCCTTTCAAATCCATTACGCCCAAGTACGATACCTTTGAACTGGATGCGTCAGAGCCCAAAACACTTCGGTTATCCAGTGGTTCAAGTATTGAAATTCCGGAGAATGCATTTGTAGACAAGCAAGGAAATGTGGTAAAAGGAAAAGTAGCATTGACGTATCGGGAATTTCATACCGCTGCAGATATTTTAGCCAGTGGTATACCAATGATGTGTAACGATGAAAATGGTGAAGCAAAACCTTTTGAAAGCGGAGGCATGTTTGAAATTACGGCAACTGCAAATGGAGAAGAAATCAATATAGCGAAGGATAAAAAGATCAATGTGAATCTGGCTTCAAAGGTAGAGGGTGATTTTGATTTTTATTATTTGGAAGAAGACGGAAACAAAAAGGTTGAAACAGCATCTCTCTTTTTACAAACACAATCAACTGCGGCTACCGATAAGCAATACCGATGGAAGAAGCTCTACACAGCTTCAGAAGATACAGTAAAAAATCCTCCGGCAAGGGAAAAGAATCCCAATGCAAAATATTTTCAGGCGCATTTCGATACTAAAAAGTATACAGCAGCGGCAGCGATCGATACCATAAAGTGGGAGTACGCAGGCTTGAATAAATCAGATGATCCAACAGATCCGTCGAATGCATATGTTAAAAACACAACATGGTCTAGTGTTCGTATATCGCAACCTGTATACTATACGGAGCAAATTAAACAAGTTCAACTACATAAGTTTAACAATAATTTCTATTGGGCAGAATTGGAAGTATTACCTGATAATTTGGGTTTTGTTGCCGGAGATGGTGCTGACTATTTATCCTATTATGGGTGGGATGGTAAACTAAAGGCACGATTTAAAGGAGCAACGAGATTATTATATACGAACAGAGGTACAAAACACGCGGAATATTTATCCGTTAATAAGTTACATACACACATTCTGCTGACAGATAATAAATACAATTGCAAACTCTATGCTCTTAATGGAACATTGATAAAAGATTTTGGTTTTTTAAACAATCCATCATTTGACAAAAGCGGAAATAAAGTAATTGGAGAACGCATTCCTGAAGATTATGGAATTAGACCTGTTTCTATATATTCATTAACAGGAAATACGCTTCATAATTTTTCTTTCGATGTCACTAGTGAGGGAGTTTTTTATAGCCATTGGGAAACGTCTCCGGATCAATCAAACATAGCAGTGATAGCTTCAAAAAAACTAACTGTGTTTGATGTGGATGGGAAAGAACAAGCATCAATGGATGCAAGAGATATTCAGGATTGGCATTTTGCGAACTACAACCAATCCATCGTAATTTATACTAAAAATAACGAGGCGTTGATTTGGGATTGGAATAAAAACGAGACTTTCAAAGCTAAACTTAAAGTTGAAAAATATACTTTCACAATCAGTCCGCAAGATCCAATTCTTATTTTAAAAAAAGACAACAGTGAGTTTTTTTGGAACTGGGAAAAAGATACCTATAAGGAAATTAAGGTGCCTGAGAATCAACATACCTATTTCTCTTTTTCAAAAAAAGGAAACTTTATTTATCCTCAAATATTTAGGGATACAACTGACGTATCACGAACGTTGCTTAGTACTGAAGGAAATATTATTTTATCATTGAAGAAATCCAAATGGTGCTTTTTCGAATTTTCGGAAAATGAAGACCGTATTATCGTTCAGGACGATTCGACGCAATTATTTTTGATTGATAAATCAGGAAAGAAAATTGTTGATTTTAAATTGTATGATAGTGAGATAGTGCGCGCAAACTTTTGCAGCAATGAAAGTATTTTAACACAGACCGTTGACGGCACCGTAATGCTGTGGGGGCAAAATGGCAAACTGTTAAACACCGTTCGTACAAATAAAGAAATGACTGCATTCTGCCCTGGGAAAGAAAACTTTTTTTATGGTTATAGCAATCAAAGACCAACAGAATGTTGGGATTTCAAAACAGGAGCTTTAGTGTACGCATACAACCAGGAATTTGTAATGGATTATAAGTTAAGTTATTTGGGCAGTGAGGTTATTGAAATACCGGATGATGTAGTCTTGTCAAGAGGAAATCCAGGTAAATCCCCCGTCATTCTTTGGAAAAAAACTTCGGTGAAATTACCTTCTGGCGTGCATAGAATATCTTTTAAAAAAGATACTATTGAATTTCATACATACGCATACGTAGATCAAAAACAAATTGAATTATTAACCAAATATCAAAACCAATACGATTTGATACGTAAACGGGAGAATGAAGAAAAACAAAGGGTGATTAAAGAAAAACAAAAAAATGAAGCCCAACGCGTTGAAGAAGAAGAAAAGTTAGTCCGCAGTTTCGCCATCAACAATTTTGGCATCTATAACTGGGATCGTTTTTATAAAGATATCAACGCCTTATTTGTTAATGCTACGATGGAATTAGATACCAGCATAATGGAGTTTAATAACATTACCTTTTTCCTGATCACAGGTAAGGATAGAAATGTTGTGATCAAATATTATAGCAGTGTAGTAGATAAATTCAGATTTGTACCGGAAGACAACAATATGATGCTTGCTGTTTTGCCAAATGAGCGCATTGCTATTTTCGAAGAAGAAAAATTTCGCAAACTGGATATTGCAGAAATAAAAAAGAAAGGTACATACACATTCAAACTGAAGATCATTTCAGGAGAAACATCTAAAGCAGTATTGGATCGGATACTGCAGAAGCCTTCCTGACAATAACTCAAAATTAACCTTCTGCATAGCCCATAGCTTTAGCTATGGGATTTATTATGGCGTGGATATGTATGAATGCTTTCTATTTTCGCCGTGGATTTCTATGGTTTATGCAAGTGCATTGGTATAAATATATTCATATTTTCTATTATCTCTAACGCATGCAAATACACGATGTATTAATTTATTTCGAATAGCGTTTATAACATTCATTTTTGCTTTCCCTTGTTTTATTTTACGATCGTAGAATTCTGTAATTTCTTTATTTGATTGAATAGCAACCAGTGCTGCCATGTGTAATATTGATTTGATACGCATATTTGCTTTTCTTGATACATGTGTTCGTTTTCTTACG
>NZ_KB903631.1 GCF_000379725.1 Cytophaga aurantiaca DSM 3654 | reverse complement strand
AACTGAGTCGCTTTTATTGGACATGTCAAAGTTACCATATTTTTTCAACCATGTTGCAACCGTGTGGCTACCTTGAATTCCATACTTGTCGTGGGCTTCTTTTACACTTATTAAACCCTGCTCAATTTCCTGAATTACAGCTAATTTAAAGCTATAGCTGTAGTCTTTTGAACTTCTTCTAACATACTGTTTCTCTGATTCTTCTTTCATAACGTTACTTTTTATGTATCGCTATTTCAGGACGAGACATTTTTTACATAAAAAAAGCAGCTCTGACCAGAGCTGCTTTTTTTATGTATTATTCGTAATTGATTATACCTTCTTTTTCGAAACTGAAAATCGGTTTGACAAACCTAGTGCAACATAATAATCCGGAGATGCTGCGCTTAAGCCAACCCCGCCACTCACATCTACCTGCAGATCTTTATTGAACAAATACCAAAAGCCTCCATTCAATCTGTGATCATTGATAAACGTACCATTGAAACGGTTATCCATTCCATTGTTCTCTGTAAACGATCCATAAATTTCTACAAAGGCATTAAACTTTTGTGTGATCATAAATTCATTGTTCAGTGCATATACATACGATGCCTGCTTTGTATTTCCGCTCCACACCACACCAACATTGTATTCAAATTCATAATGATGTGTGATCTCATTTAAAAATAAGAATTTGATGAAGCCACCCGTATTCTCCGGACGATAGGTTGTTGAACCTATAAAGGGCAGCGACAAGCCATACAGCAATGTGCCTTTGGGCCTCAACCCTTTTTCATCAAATAAAAATACCTTCGATGCTACATTCAATCCTGAAAAACCGGATGTGTTTACCTTCAGACTGTCGTTTGCTGTTTTCGTTGTCTTTGTTCCTAAATAAGACATTTCAAAACGTGCTTCTACCCGTCTGCTTAGGCCAAGGCGCACCAGCATGGTGTTGTATGTGATGTCCTTCGTTTTGCCCAAAGACGTATTCGTATTACTTACCTGAAAACCTGTCTCCCATTGCAATGTCCCCTTACCTACCAAAATAGGAGTTTCTGCAATATGCGGTCGATCTGTCACCATCCATCTTTTAAAATAATCCGGTATCAGATCATTTTTCACTTCTTCTGCGGTGGGATATTCCTCCAATATTTTTCGGGCAGTTTCTTTACTGACCGTAATTGTTGTGTCTCCTTCACTTCTTGCGCCATCCGGATGCTGAGCCAGTGCTCCGGTTGTACATACTACTGTTCCCAGTAGGATCAGTAACGTCTTGTAAATCTTCATGGTATTCAAACTAATTCATTCAAATGTAGTACAATATTTTTTGTATATACGAATTAAATTTTTAGTCTCACCTAAAATAAAATAGGCAATCTTAATAGAAAAATAAATCAATTTATTTTGTACTAATCAGTACAATTTACGTTATTTGATATAAGCAGAAGTAAAAGCATGTCGGGCAGACCCAAAATATTCAACGAAGAAGAAGTCATCAACAAAGCGATTGCTGTCTTCTGGAAGTATGGCTACGAGGCGTCTTCCACCGAAATATTGCTGGAAGCCATGGGCATTGGTAAAAGCAGTTTCTACTTAGAATTCAAAGGAGGAAAACGCGAATTGTTTGAACGTGCCATGCAGCAACGCAGTCGTACAGCAGTTGAAAATCTTGAAAAAGGTTTTAAAGAAGCCGACAACAAGATCGATCATTTGAGATCACTCTTCTACAGCATTGCCGATACAAATTTGTTGCGACATAAAAATGGTTGTTTGCTTGGTAACACGATAGCTGAATTATCGAACAGAGAAAGTGGATTGAAAGATGTTGCAGCAAGCCTGCTGTTAAAACTTGAGCAGGTATTCTTAAAAGTTATCAAAGAATGCCAAGCCAACGGAACACTGAAAACAAAAGAGAAGCCGGAGATGCTGGCAAAATATTTACTATCGGTTTGGAACGGCTTAAATATCTCTGTGCGGGTTTACCCAAATAAAAAAGTATTGATCCCTCTTATTGAAAAACAACTGGAAATTCTCAAGTAGTTTTTTTTAGCCTATTTTGTACTATTTAGTACAATACTATAAATACATACATTATGAAAAAAGAAATTGAACGATTAAAGAAAACACGGATCTTTTTATTCGACTTAATAAAAGATCTAAGCGTTGAACAGTTAAATAAAATTCCGAATGGATTTAACAACAACATCATCTGGAATATAGGGCACCTGCTTGCAAGTCAGCAAGGACTGTGTTATGTGAGAGCAGGAATACAAACTGCCGTAGATGAACAACTGCTTTCCGGCTTCAGAGCACAGACAAAACCGGAGGCATTTATTACGGCGGAAGAAATTGAAACGATTAAAAACAAATCCCTTTCTGCCCTTGATCAATTAGAAGAAGATTATAACAAAAATTTATTTTCGAATTATACTCCCTTTACTACACGCTACGATATAGCCATAACAAACATTGATGAAGCAATCGACTTTTTATTGTTTCATGAAGGATTGCATATGGGGTACATCATGGCAATGAAAAAAAATATTCACTAATTAACTATATACACATATGAAAGTAGCAATAAATGGTTTCGGAAGAATCGGGAGGATCTCTTACCGAGCACTTTTAAAAAAGAAAAATATTGAAGTAGTTGCCATCAACGACCTTACGGATACGAAGACGCTGGCCCATCTTTTCAAATTTGATTCCTCGCATGGTATCTTTGATGGGGAAGTAAGTTACGATGCGGAGCATTTAATTATTAATGGAAAAAAGATAAAGATCTTATCTGTTAAAAATCCGGCGGAACTTCCGTGGAAAGCCTTAGGTGTTGATGTCGTATTGGAATCAACCGGATTCTTTACAGAAAAAGAGAAAGCCGAAGCGCACATTACAGCTGGTGCGAAGAAAGTAATCATCTCTGCTCCTGCTACAGGTGATCTGAAAACAATTGTGTTGGGTGTGAATGACGATACGCTGGATGGAAGCGAAACAGTCATTTCAAATGCATCGTGTACTACCAACTGCTTGGCGCCAATGGTAAAAGTGTTGGAAGACAACTTCGGAATTGAAAGTGGCTTCATGACCACGGTTCACGCTTATACATCCGATCAGCGTTTACAGGATGCTCCACATAAAGATCTGAGACGTGCACGTTCCGCAGCACTATCCATCATACCTACAAGTACCGGTGCTGCAAAAGCAATGGGCTTGGTTATTCCATCTGTAAAAGGAAAACTGAACGGTCATTCCTTGCGTGTGCCTGTACCAGTTGGTTCAATCACAGATTTCACTGCTACATTAAAAAAATCTGTAACAAAAGAAGAGATCAATGCAGCATTTAAAAAAGCAGCAAGCGAAGGAAGTCTGAAAGGATATTTAACATATTCTGAAGAAGCTTTGGTCTCAGCGGACATCGTGGGCAATCCGGCATCCAGTATCTTCGACAGCGAACTGACAATGGTACAAGGAAACAATATAAAAGTATTTGGCTGGTACGATAATGAGTTCGGTTACTCTAACCGCACCGCGGACTTGATTGAACTTGTTGGGCCGAAGGCGTAATGCTGAATGCCTAACGCTTAAAGCCTAAAGCTGAAAGAGCAGCTGTGAAAAATCACAGCTGCTCTTTCAATATGACACGATTTTTGCCTTAGGCTTTCAGCCTTCTGCCTTTGGCGACTTTTGTGTTAGTATCAACCGCAACGACGTATCCTTTGTAATATACGCCCAGGCCCAGTTTATAAAAATAATCAGTTTGTTTTTTACACTTAGGATCAGCATCAGGTGAACAAACATCCACGTTAACCATGCAAAAAAACCTTTGAACTTTATAAAGGGCAAATCAACAACGGCTTTGTTTTTACCGATTGTTGCCATAGAACCTAAATCTTTGTATTCAAATTCTTTTACTTCTTTATTGGCTTGTATTAATTTTAAATTCTTTGCTAAGTTCTTTGCCTGATTGATTGCAACGTTTGCCAGTTGCGGATGTCCTTTGGGATACTTCGGCGTTTCCATATACGCAATATCTCCAACAGCATACACATTGCTATACCCTTCAACCAAATTTGTACGATTTACTTTCATACGTTTTGCCGGTCCGTACACAGAATCGCTCAATCCTTCAAAACTATTTGGTGTAACACCTGCAGCCCAGATCAAACTGGCTGTCGGAATTTTTTCTCCATTGCTCAGCTCTGCAATTTTACCATCGTAATTTTTAACAACTATTTCTGTCTGAATTTCAACACCCATTTTTTTCAGATACATTCTGGAAGCGCTGTGTGCGAGTTCACTCATGCTGTTCAGCGTATTCTTACTGCCTTCAATCAACATGATCCTCAATTTAGAAAAATCTATTCCCGGATAATCTTTTGGAAGAATATTTTTTTTGATCTCCGCAAAAGCGCCTGCAAGTTCAACACCTGTGGGCCCTCCCCCGACAATTACAATATTGAACAATGCTTCCTGTTCTTCCATTGAAGCATAAATAATTTTTTCGAAATTGATTAAGACATGATTTCGTAAGGCAATGGAATCACTGGTTGACTTTAAGGTGTATGAATTCTCTTCAATCACTTTATTGCCGAAGAAATTTGTTTTGCAACCGGCAGCTATCACAACATAGTCGTACTTAAAATCACCAATGGAAGTATGTACAGTATTTTCTTGCGGATTGATCGCTGTTACTTCTGCCAAACGAATCTGTACATTGTCGAATTCCTGAAAGATCTTTCTGAAAGGAAACGATATACTCGAAGGTTCCAACTGCGAGGTAGCAACCTGATAAAACAAAGGTTGAAACTGATGGTGATTGATCTTATCTAACAGTGTAACATTGAATAATTTCGGATCCAGGGTTTTAATAAATTGTACGCCCGCAAAACCTCCGCCAATGACAACTACATTTTTTTTGTTTTCCATAACCATGTATTGATTTACATGATTAATCTAAAAATTTTTTTGTTACCTAACAACTTATATAATTATAAATTATGAGTTATAAATTGAAATATTACAATTCATAACTCATAATTTATAACTCATAATTCATTTACTTCTTTTCAACTTTAATAATCGACTGTTTATCGCCGGCTAACAATATCACAATGTATTGTCCGGATGCAAGACCCGATCCAATCTCTCCGCCAAACGATATTGTTCCGTTCTCAACTTCTCTTGTCAGCGACTTGTCCATTATATAAACGATTGCTTTTTATTTTGTCACAATACTTATTTTTTATCAAAGGCTCTTGACATAAGTCCGCCAATAGTAAAACGTGCATAGTACCCAATATTTTCAGCCGATCCAAAAGAATCAACCTTTTGATCAGAGCCATCATACATCCAATCCCTTTTGATCGGTGTAATATGCACCCCAAGATCCAAACCAAGCTGAAGCCGCTTATCGTGATATTGATGACTGCATGTTTTTCTAAATGAAATACCCGCATTGATACTTCCACCTACGGAAGAAAAATTTCCCTTTTGGCCTGGACGGATCAGGTAGTCTTCATCGATCCAATCTGTTGTAGTTTTATTTTTCAATGTCAGTCCACTGTAAATGCCGCCTATACCAACAAAAGGAAAAAGCATACAGCCCGGTTTATCAATGATCAAATACCCGAAATTAAAATAACCGAAGCCTTGTGAAACAGTAGAGGACATAAAATCATCATCCGTTGCTTTGCGTTGTAAGCCGCCAAACTCACCTCCAAGCATGAATCTTTTATAAATGCTGTAAAAGGCGAAATTCATGCTAAAGGCTCCTGCGTCTATATTATAATTGTTTCCAAAATTGGATTGCATCTGACTTGACATCCCTTGAAATTGGGTATACTGATAACCAAATCCAATGGAATTTATCAAACGAATGGAGTCTTCTTGTGCCTGAGCAGCAATATGTGTTAATACACATATTAGAATAAGTAATGTCTTTTTCATTTCAATAATTATTTTATTAGCTGATTGTTTTGTCTGTATATATAAATTAAGAAACAATTTTCATTAATCAATCTTTGATTGTATTTTTAATATATGTTTGAAATCATCGTCATTACACCAGAGAAAAATCATCCGCACGAAGAACAGATCCTTCATGCCATCGTTCGTGCATGCAGCAGCACAATACATGTGCGAAAGCCTGATTTTACTGAAGAAGAATATAGGTTATATCTTACAAGCTATCCAAGTATTCTTTCACATATGGTTTTACATGAACATCATGTATTGGCAAAAGAATTTTCTGTTAAAGGAATTCACTTGAAAGAAGCAGATAGGAAATTTGCAAAAGAAATTCCAAATGATGTAAAAGTAATATCAACATCATTACATAGTACAGACGATGCAAAAAATATTTCTGATGAATTTGAATATATTTTTTACAGTCCGTTGTTTAAAAGTATCTCGAAAGAAAATTACGGAGCTGATACTACTGAACAGCAATTAGCTTCAACCATTGCCGAATTAAAAAAATACACAACTATTCCGGTTATCGGATTGGGCGGTATCCACGGAGAGAATATCGGATTGGTTAAAAAGAGCGGGTTCGACGGAGCGGCACTGCTTGGTGCCATATGGCAGAGTGAGGATCCATTAAAAACATTTGACAAAATTCATTCCTGCATATTATAAATTAAAGCGAACAAATTTAAATTCTAAGTTGCTACGAATATAAGAAACAAATCCTTCAAGGTTTTAAAAACCTTGAAGGATTACGACAAGATATTTTCCGGTTTAAACTTATTCGTAGAAAATTCGTTTCTTACTTGTACGCTTGCCAGACTCATCGTATAATTTATCGACAGCATACTGCTTTTTATGAATAGTTCGGCGCTTTACCTGATGATTCGGATAATATTCTATACGAACGTAATTTTCCGTTAAAAAACAGGTTCGTTTACTTTTCCATTTTAAATACTGTATCGCATAAGTCGATTTGTCGGCTGCATATACTTTTGAATAATTTTCAATCTGTTTATCATTCTTATATTTTTCTTCAATGAAATAAAACCCGCCATCCCATGTATAACGAGGGTCAGCAAAAAAACCATTCATGCTAAAAGACTTACCATTTCTTTTCGAATATCTGTAATGCTCTTTCATCAGTAAAATAGTATCGTTCAAAAATGCGCAACTCACACCATGGATACAGCCTTTTTTATATTCAGTAAAATAGTTAATATAAGATCCTTTCTTTGATGGAACATGTGTCAGCCATTTTCCGGTTTTATAGTTGTTGTGGTAGAAGCCAATTTGTTTAATTCCTCTTCGGCCTTCGTTGTGGTAATACGGACCTTCCATATAGCCATTGCGAACTGTAAAGCGGAAAGTATCCGTATCGTAAATCAATTCATTAAATCCTTCTTTCGCTTCAATAAATGAAACTCCTTGTGTTCCAACTTTAAGCATCTTCGGGTCAAACGATACATCTTCAAAAGACATATTATCGACTCCGATAAAATATTTCACTCTCCACGATGCATCCATATAAACAGATACACCCTGCAGATTAGATTCTGCAAAGTACTCTTCCAGCCAGCGTTTTCCGTTATGTGTATACGATCTGTAATAACCGTACTTAGAATTATTCATATCTGTTAATCCCTCAGTCTTTAACTGTCCGCTCGCATACCAGGATCTGTGTTTAAAATACCAGCCATGAAAACAAAAACTATACACCTTCTTACTTTTGTATGATGTTACCCCATTCTCATACCAATAGTGTACACAAATTTTATTTCTCAATATCTGTTGCTTTCTTCCATAGGGATAATAATATGTCCACTTCCCTTTTCTTTCTAAATACAGATCGTGCCCAGATCTTTTCCATGAAGCTTTTCCCTGGGCATATACATTACCATCGGTATAATAGTACGTTACGCGAATGTTAACTTTTGATGTATCTGCTACATGATAGTAGTATGCGTCTGAAGGATTCGAAACTCTATGATCCAGACTATCATAATATTTCTTGAAATGCTTTTGTGCAAAACCTTCTATAGAAAGAATTAAAAAAAACAAAAGTATGAGCCTGTTTAACATAAGAGCGTTTAATTGTATAATAAGTTATACAATTATTTTCACATTCAGTAATTCTAAAAAATAATAACGAATGATTACGAAGTACTTTCCTAAAACTTAAAACATATTGCTTAGAACTCTTTCAATCCACCTTTGAGATTATAAACGTTCTTAAATCCTTTTTCATACAAAAAGTCGACGACCTTTCTGCTGCGCCCCCCCATCTGACAGTGCACGATCACAGGGATATCTTCGCGGATGCGATTCAGATTATCTTTCACCGTATTCATGGGTATTAATTCTCCACCGATATTTTTTTGTTCGAATTCATGCGGCTCCCGCACATCGATCAACTGAAAGATAACATTCTTTTCTTTCCACGCATCAAGTGTCTTCTTATCAATATCCGGCGACGTCTCACATACTTCTTCGTACGTACCCAACTCCGTAACTACACTTGCAACGGGGTCTTTAAAGACTTTTAATTTCTGAATATCGTTGCTCAACGCATCGTACATGTACAACACGCCATTCAGCACATCACCTTTTTCAAGAATAATTTTAATGACTTCGTTTGCCTGCAGTGTTCCAATAATTCCCGGCAGCACGCCAATCACACCTATCTCCGAACAGTTCGGCACTTCGCCTGCAGCAGGCGGTTCAGGAAACAGACATCTGTAAGTCGGTCCACCTTTGTAATTGAACACACTTACCTGTCCTTCGAATTTAAAGATGGAACCGAACACCAATGGCTTGTTCAACATCACACAGGCATCGTTCACTAAATAACGGGTGGCAAAATTGTCAGAGCCATCCACAACAATATCGTACTTCGAAAAAATATCCAGCGCATTATCCTTGGACAACCAAACCGGATACACATCAATATTGATTTCCGGATTCAAGGCATTTAAATGTTTTGCTGCAGTTTCTGCTTTTGACTTCCCTTCGTCTTCGGTTACATAAATAACCTGGCGTTGTAAATTCGTTACATCTACTTTATCCGCATCAATGATTCCCAATCGTCCAACACCAGCCGCCGCCAAATACAACAACACCGGTGAACCCAATCCACCGGCACCAACAACAAGTACAGATGCGTTGGTGAGTTTTTGTTGACCTTCGATGCCAACTTCGGGAAGGATTGTTTGACGGGAGTAACGCATTAAGTTTTAAGTAATAAGTTTTAGGTTTTAAGAATGGAAAGGTGAAATAGTGAGTGTTAATTAAAATACAATGTTCGTTTAAGAATTGCTGTTCATTTCTTAAAACTTAGAACATAAAACATATTACCTATATATCATATGCCTGTGCCCAATCCTTCCACACCGGTTCATAACCCGCGCCTTTCAGCATCGTTGCGATCTCTTGCGGTGTGCGTTCGTCGGAGATCTCGAATTGTTCGAGTGATTCTTTCTCTACCACATAACCGCCCGGATTGGTTTTCGATCCGGCACTCATGGATGTGATGCCTAACTTTATAATATGATTTCTAAACGCTTCGGTTTCGCGTGTTGAAATAGATAATTCTAATTCCTGATCGAACAAACGGTACGCGCAAATTAACTGCACCAGCTCGCGATCGTTCATAATTACTTTTGGTTCAGTTAGACCTGCATGCGGGCGCAAACGTGGAAACGACAGTGAGTATTTCGTTTGCCAGTATTGCTTCTCTAAATAATTTAGATGAAGCGCTGTGAAGAAACTATCTACGCGCCAATCTTCCAATCCGATCAATACACCTAAACCCAATTTGTCTACACCCGCGCGTGCCGCTCGATCCGGCGTATCCAGACGGTAATAGAAATTCGATTTTTTCCCTTTCGGATGATGTGTTTTATATTCTTCCTGATGATACGTTTCCTGATACACCAATACAGCGTATGCTCCCGCATCGATCAGTATTTTATATTCGTCTTCGTCCAGCGGCTGCACTTCAATCGAGATCTGTGCAAAGTATGGACGCAGTATTTCAATCGCATGTTTTAAATACGGAACGCCAACCATTTGATTCGCTTCACCTGTAACTAATAACACGTGATCAAAACCCATTTCTTTAATGGCTTTTGCTTCACGGATAATTTCTTCGTCTTTCAATGTTTTACGAAGCAATTTATTATCCATGCTGAAACCACAGTAGGTGCAAATGTTCTGACATTCATTCGACAAATACAGCGGCACATACATCTGCATCGTTTTGCCGAAACGCTGTAAGGTACGCTGATGGCTTCGTTCAGCCATAGCAGGCAAATACGGAGCAGCAGCAGGAGAAATCAGCGCTTTGAAATCTTCCAGATCGAGATTCTCTTTAGACAATGCACGTTCTACATCCGATGCTTTTTTAGCATAGATGGAAGCATACACTTCATCCCAGGAATATTGATCAAAGATTTCTTTAAACTGTAACATGATTTAACTTATATCATTCAGAAAGGATAACAGCGGACTGCTAGCATGCGCTGCATTACTTACCGGAGCAAGTTTCGCCAGATAGGCCATACGTCCGGCTTCAACCGCCATACCGAAGGCTTTGCCCATGGCTTTTGTATCACCCGCAACGGCCATCGCTGTATTTACCAATACAGCAGATGCGCCCAACTCCATTGCTTCTGCAGCATGTGAAGGTGCACCAATGCCAGCATCTACGATCACAGGTACATTGCTTTGTTCAATTATAATTTCAAGAAAGTCACGCGTACGTAAACCTTTGTTGCTGCCAATCGGCGAACCCAACGGCATTACCGCTGCACAACCCACTTCTTCCAGACGTTTACACAAGACCGGATCTGCATGAATGTATGGTAATACCACAAAACCTGCTTTCACCAGTTCTTCTGCTGCCTTCAACGTTTCAATCGGATCTGGCATCAAATATTTTGGATCGGGATGAATTTCCAGTTTCAACCAGTTTGTTCCCAAGGCCTCACGCGCAAGCGTTGCAGCAAACACTGCTTCCTTCGCATTACGTGCACCGGAAGTATTCGGCAGCAGATTAAAGTTTCCTTTTTTCAGCCACTTCAAAATATCATCTTCCTGTCCTTCTATATCTATTCTGCGCAGTGCAACCGTCACCAGCTCTGAACCGGAGGCCTGCAGCGCATGAAACATTTCTTCTCCCGTAGCAAATTTACCGGTACCAGTAAAGAGTCTGCTGGAGAAAACTTTGTCTGCTATTTTTAATAAATCACTCATACCAGTATGTTCTAAGTAATAAGTTTTAAGTAATAAGAAGGTCTTATGTATTAAGTTTTATGTAATAATTATTAAGAGCTCTGGCGCCAGTCTTAGCGGAGCGGTGACTGGTGACTTTTATTTTCCAGTCTTTGACTGGTTTAATAATGCAGTCAAAGACTGCCGAATGATAGACACCAGTCTGAAGACTGGCGCCAGAGCGTGTAATAAGTTTTAAGAATTGTTTCTTAACTATTATATCGTTAATTATAGTAAAGCTCTGCTGCCTTCTTAAAACTTAGAACCTAGAACTTATTACTTTCCTAGAAACTGTTTAACAGCCGCTACCTGGTTCTGCGCTTTCCGTATCGCTCCCGACACTGCTACTCCGTGTAATCCGGCATCGCGCAAGGCTTCCAGATCTTCAACGGTAATTCCGCCTATAGCAATGATTGGAACACGAATACCATTCACTGAACAGCTTTGCAATATTTCGTTGTAACCTTCAAGACCCAATACCGGACTTAAATTCTTTTTTGTTTCAGTAAAACGAAACGGACCAAGTCCTACGTAATCGGCGCCTGCTTCGGATAATGCTTCAACATCTTCATACGTATTTGCAGTTCCTCCAATGATGAAATCTTTGCCAAGTAATGCACGTGCTTCTGCAACCGACATATCTTCTTTGCCAAGATGTACGCCATCTGCACCAACTTTTTTTGCAAGCTTCGGATAATCGTTGATGATGGAATATGCTTTGTATTTTTCGCACAAGGCAACAAACGAATCTGCCAGATTGTACATTTCTTTTTCGTTGCGGTTTTTCACACGCAGCTGCACCCAGTTCAAACCTGCTTTTAATAAAGGTTCTAAGCCCTGTGTGGAATCTGTAATATAATGTAGGTTCGAAATTGTCATGTGTTGGATTTAATGTATTCCTAATTTTGTTTCAGATGAACTGAAAAAGCCGCACATATATTTGGATGCTTTTTCACTTGCCTCTGTTAATGTGTTTCCCTGCGCCAGATAAGACGCGATGGATGATGATAAGACACAGCCACTGCCGTGTTTCTTTGCAATTGCATTGCGTTCCTTCGGAAACTCTGTCATTGAACCTTGTACAAACAACCGATCCACCAACGCTTCTTCGTTTGAATGTCCGCCCTTTAAATATACATTCGTGTGCATCGACAGCACCATGGCTGCTTCCAGCGCATTCTGATTCCCTGACAACATTTGTATCTCCGGATAATTCGGTGTAAGCAGATGGATTTTTGAAAGCAGACTTTTAATATCTGCATTCAGCTTCATAAATTCTTTTCCGGAAGAAGTACTCAAGATCGGATCCAGTACAAACTTCATATCGGGTTTTATACTCAACACATAATCGATCAACGCCGTTGCCATCGCCAGATCTTTCAGCGCACCCAACTTGGTTACGCCGATCGGATAATTTTCAAGCAGCGGTTTTAACTGTGTTGTAATTTCCTTTACAGAAAACCATTGTACATGTTCGCAGGTATCTTCTGTCTGTGCCGTTAAACACGTTGCTACCGCAAAACCATAACTTCCCGTAGCTGTGAATGTTTTCACATCTGCCAGTATACCCGCACCTGCCGTGGGGTCTAGCCCGGCGATGGAAAGGACGTATGGTTTGTTTAACGGTTGATACATATTTCTTAGCTTAATGCTTATTTATAGCTTAATGCTGAACGCTTAAGGCCTAAAGCTTTTTAGCGTTTCATTATCTAATGGTTTCTTTTAGTAGAGAGGTTCGTTTCGCTAACGAATCCTCCAAGGTTTTTAAAACCTTGGAGGATTTACGACTAGATCGAAACCATCTTTCTCTATAACCGTTGGCTAAAGCCAACGGCAATGAAAGCTAGGTAGCTCTTAATAATAACAACTGCTCGGCTTTCATTGCCGTCCCATTTATGGCACGGTTAATTAGTTACACATAAAGATCTCCTCCCACCTTCTTAAACTCTTCCGACTTCGCTTTCATTCCTTCTTCAAGAATTCCTGCATCGTTCAAGCCGTTTGCTTCTGCGTAGTCACGTACTTCCTGCGTAATTTTCATCGAACAGAAATGCGGTCCGCACATCGAGCAGAAGTGAGCGATCTTCGCGCCTTCAGCAGGCAATGTTTCATCGTGGAACTCACGAGCAGTATCCGGATCCAACGATAAATTAAATTGATCTGCCCAACGGAATTCGAAACGTGCTTTGCTTAATGCGTTATCTCTGTTCTGTGCTCCCGGATGGCCTTTCGCAAGATCGGCAGCGTGTGCCGCAATCTTATATGCCATTACGCCATCCTTCACATCTTTTTTATTCGGTAAACCTAAGTGTTCTTTTGGTGTTACATAACACAACATCGCTGTACCGAACCAGCCGATCATCGCTGCACCAATTGCAGATGTGATGTGGTCATAACCCGGTGCGATATCTGTTGTCAACGGACCAAGTGTATAGAATGGTGCTTCGTGGCACTCCTTCAATTGCTTGTCCATGTTTTCTTTGATCATGTGCATCGGCACGTGACCCGGACCTTCTACCATCACCTGTACATCGTGCTTCCACGCGATCTCAGTCAATTCACCTAATGTTTTCAATTCAGCAAATTGTGCTTCATCGTTTGCATCGGCCAAACAACCCGGACGTAAACCATCTCCCAACGAGAAGGCAACGTCGTATGCTTTCATGATCTCACAGATCTCTTCGAAGTGTGTATATAAGAAGTTTTCTTTGTGATGCGACAAACACCATTTCGCCATGATGGAACCACCACGGGAAACAATCCCTGTTACACGTTTAGCAGTGGAAGGAATGTAACGCAACAATACACCTGCGTGAATCGTGAAGTAATCAACTCCTTGTTCTGCCTGTTCAATTAATGTATCGCGGAAAATTTCCCACGTTAAATCTTCTGCTTTACCATTTACTTTTTCAAGCGCCTGGTAGATCGGCACAGTACCAACCGGCACCGGACAGTTACGGATGATCCACTCGCGTGTCTCGTGAATGTTTTTACCAGTAGACAAATCCATAAGGGTATCACCACCCCAACGGCAGCTCCATACAGCTTTCTCTACTTCTTCTTCAATCGAAGATGTTACGGCAGAGTTACCAATGTTTGTATTAATCTTCACTAAGAAGTTACGACCAATGATCATTGGTTCGCTTTCCGGGTGATTGATGTTTGAAGGAATAACGGCTCTACCACGCGCAACTTCTGAACGCACAAATTCAGGTGTGATTACTTTCGGAATCGCAGCACCAAAGTCGTGACCCGGGTGTTGATCCCAAAGCGATTTGATGCAGCCATCTTCTGCTTGTAATTCCTGAATGCGGTTGTTCTCACGTATGGCTATGTATTCCATCTCCGGCGTGATGATGCCTTTACGCGCGTAGTGCATCTGCGAAACATTTTGTCCCGGCTTGGCACGCAACGGTTGTTTCAAGTGATCGAAACGTAAGTGATCTAATTTTGGATCGTTGTTACGCAACTGTGTATATTCTGAGAACGATTCTTTTTGCTCTTCCGCATCGCCGCGATCTAAGATCCACTGCTCGCGCAAACGTGGTAACCCTTTACGGATATCGATCTCTATGTTTGGATCGGTGTACGGGCCGCTGGTATCGTATACCGTAACGGATGGATTTTTCTGACGTTTTTCAGCAGCGCCTTTCAGGCCTGAATGAATAACCGTGTCGTCCAGTTTGATTTCACGCATCGCAACTTTTACAGTTGGGTGCAAGGTACCAGTCACATAGATTTTTTGTGAACCTGTTAGTGGCTCGCGCGTAATTTGCGGCGCCATGTCGATGTTTGGTGTTGTCATGTTTTATCCTCCTTGAGTAGCACGAATAAGTAATATCTGGTCATTGTCGTTCAACACACGGCTCTGCCAGTCCGATTTGGGAACCACCTGCTCGTTAACAGCAATGGCTATCCCCTGCGGAGAAGCAATGTTGAGTTGCGCCAATAAAGCGTTGATGCCGGAAGCATCCGGAAGCTCTACGGTTTTGTTGTTGACAATAACGTTCATTACAATGAATAATTAATGTGTAAAGCAACAAGCCTTAACGGGACGGGAAACGGGCGATTGAGATGAACACACTATGGACTATAATGGATAGGTGTTCTGTACTTTTTCCTTTCGCAGGTATCAGCCTGATCAGGTTCAAAGGGTATGATCTCAGTCGCGATTAAATGGTATTTACCGTGACACCCCTAAAGCATGCTTGTATTACTATACAAATAACGAAAAGTTTGGGAGAATTCCTAGTGGTTGGGGCGGGGATTTGGGGAAGGGGGTGTATTTTAGTCGTTTGAACATGGAGAGTTTGAATAAATTGATATATATTGTAATAAAATGTATCTAATTTTGTGAGTAAGTCGTATAATAAAATTTGCATTAGAGTATTATGCATTTTTTATAATAGGATTTAATAAGACGTTTTAAACATCTACTAATAAATTTGTGATTTACTATAAATGAGTAAAACAAAATTAAATAAGGCACCGCTCAAAGAAGTAGTTTTTGAACTTCATTGGGAGTGTTCAGTCGATAACTTTGGCATCCAAACTGATCCGGGTTTTGATCTAGCTCAAGGAAGATTTGCAGAACAACTAAAAAAAGAATTTCCACTCCATCGCAAACTTATCCCTGACGGTACTCCACTTAAAATATTTGGTGCTCCGCTACATCAATACTGGAGGAGTGAATTAATATGGCCTGTCATACAACATGGCCAAGGAATGATTGCAGTTAATGAAATAGAACAAGGATATGAATGGGAGAATAGTTATAAACCATTAATTCTTGCTACCATTAATAAACTTGAAAATAGTTACGAAGAAACTTTAACTTTCAATAAATTAAAGTTGCAATATATTGATGCTTGGGATTTAAATGATTGTGCGCCTGAAGATTTTATGAATAAAAATCTTCAGACACGAATTATAACAAATTATTCTACTCCAGGAAAGCTTATTAGTTTTAATATTCAACAGAACTTTGAATTATCTAATGGTTCAATCATGAATTTGAATATAACTAATGGTGTTAATAATCAAACTCAAAAACAGTCTGTGGTATGGTCAACTACTGTAGAACAACAATCTAATTTTAAGATTGAGTCTGTAGATAATTGGATAGAAGAAGCACATACTAATACTTCCGAAATGTTCAAAAGAATGCTAAACCCTGAATTTTATGCAAGTCTTGATCGATAATTATACTACTAATGAACCATCAACATTATCTAATCCTAATGTTGCTCGCATTTGGTATAAAACAGATGTACAACCTTTGTCATCAAGTATTACAATTACTTTAAAACACCAAATAGGTTTAAATAATCGTATTCATAAATTATTGCGAGAGTTTTCTGTGTTAGAAGATAATTGGGATGAAAATGATTCTATAGCTCCTATAGAATCCGTGATTAAACAAGCTAAATTTATTACTTCATTATTGGAAAAACATGGGCAACCTATTTTTCATGCAGCTCCTGGGCCCAATGGCGAAATAATGTTAGACATTAGAAATAAGAAAAAAGATAGATCATTAGAAATTATATTTTATCCATTAAAGTCCGTTGTTGTATTATTTCCAGAGCGTGGAACTCCCGATCAACAAATTTTTACAATAAATAACTTACCATACCTTTTAGAATGGTTAAACCAAAAATAATCCATTAATGTCAGAAAGAGAATTAGTAAATGAAACTGAATGGCTTTTAAGGCGTAGTTATAGTACTCCAGAAAAAAATTACATGAACCCTATTGATGGATCTGCAACATCAAGAGTTTTTAAACTGCGAGAAAAAGACAAAGGTGAGCTATCTGTGGATGTTAATTCATTAACAGACTTTGCAACTGCTATTGGTGACAAAAGTAAATTCATGTTATTTAGAATACCCAATAGTTCAATTATTAAAATAGGTCTTAAAACGTTTCATGATCCTTTGAAAGACGGAAGTAATGATGCTCATGCAATTATTTTTGGCATGACTTTGCAAGATGAAATAATGCCTGGTTTATTAGCAAAGAATAGTATACGGGTTCTAGGTCCAAATTTATAATTTGCATCTAGTTAGCTAACATTTTAAGAAAGCTTTAATTTGTCAAATAAAATCTTATTTCTTTGCTTAGCATCTTTTATAACTTTTTTAAATGGAAGCACTTCAATATATGATCTTGAAGTACTAGTATCATAGAATCTAAAATAACCTAACCCATCAGGTGTTGGACTAAAACTTTCATAATCTAAAATATCTTTCAAAGTATCAGTTACATCAGCTATTATGTAACAATAAAACGGTGTATTTTTAGATGCTCCAATAGTTTTTCCTTTATTTTTTTCTTTTCCTTTAATAATTTGTTCTATATAAGATCTAACCTGTTTAACAGGGTCTTTTTCTTTATCGCCATGTTTAAAATCATTTCTTTCTGGCTTCTTGAATTCAACTATTGTAAATGATTCAAATGGAAACTTTTCCTCGGAAAATAAAGTTGCATCTTCAAAAACAGCTTCTTTTCTAACAACTAAATCAATCCTATCACTTGATTCTGAATCTAAACTTTTAATTTGCTTGAATAACTTGTCTGATGAAAGAAGTGAATTAAAAGTTAATCTTTCATCGATTAACCATAAATTTTGTTTATCTGAAGCGACAGCACTACCATGTTCTCTAATTGGAAAAAATAAACTATGCACAATTTCCTCATTAGCAAATTTATTCTCTTCGTTCAACTCTATAAGCTTATCAAGTAGGTCAATTACAGCGCGTCTATGAATTATATACCTTGCTAAATCTGATTGTCCAACTTCATTGAATTCAGTCAAAAACTTTTCATAAAGAACGGTATATTCTTCAAGAGTTGTTATATCCTTTTTCTTATCAATTAATTCAATTCCTTCTTTTTTAACTTTAATTCTCCATTCGCTTTCTATCTCATATAATTTTAAATCTAATTCTTCTTTAGTCAACCCAATTGGCAATTTTTCTACTTTCTCTTTGTTATAATTTATAACACTATGATAATTTGGATATTCTTTTTCAATTATTGGATAATATATTTCCAATTTTTCTTTTCTAATATTTGTTAGAAAATCACTTAATAATTCTTCAATTGACAAAATCGCATTTTTTCTAATTTTAGACAATGTGATTTCCTTTAACTCTAGTTCATCATTTTCTTCTTCTAACGTAAAATTAAAACTTGTTCTCTCTTCATTTACATTTTTATTTAAAAAATCACCCACCACAAAAATTTGAAAATAATATCCGTCATTTTTTTGGGTTTTTATAATATATTTTAAATCCTCAATGTATTTAGATAGTCCTTCCTCTTTTACTGAGCGCTCATGCGCACAATAATGTATTTTATGACTTTTTGCTTTAAATGATTTAGAAATAAATATTGTAAATTTGCTATCGGAGACATCAAATTCTTTATCTAATATTTCTTTTTCAAATTCTTCATTAAATATATCTGTCAAATTTATTTCAATATTATCTTGATTTTTGATTATAATTTGGGGCTCAATTCTTTGAATAAAGTATAGCTGAAAATGGGTAATGACTTGCCTCGCAATTTCATGTAAACTCAATGGAACGTGAGCAATATAATCTTCTTCGTAAATTGACAATGTCGAAATTGTCCCAGTATCTTTTTTATTTGTTTCTATATTATCTTCATATTTATCAAACCCTTCATTTGATTTTTTGTATTCGAATTTTCTAATTTTATATGCTTCATCTTCAAAATACACACTTTCAACAATTATTTTTCTAAAAGCCTTTAAACAAACTAACCTTCCAACACCTTTGCCTCCAATTTTAGCTTTTCTCTCAGTATCAAATTCAGCAAAAGATTTTATATTATCACTATCTAATCCAATGCCATTATCTATTACCTGAAAAGAATTAATTGGATATATTTCAATATCAGAAACTTCCTTTAAAGTTTCTTCTCTACCATTTCTAATAGTTTTAATAAAAATTTCGCCTTTAAAATCATCCCCTTTTAAAGCTTGCTTTTCATTAATAGCATGTATTGAATTACTAATTATTTCGAATAAAGGTAAAAGAGGTTTCGTTTTAGGCAAATGAAGTTTATTAACTCTATTTTTTAAATTAGTTGAACTTTGTGGATGCATAATTAAAATCAATTTAAACTATAAAACGGCCGAAAATTAGAAATAGAAATTCAACACACATTGCGATTAAAAATAATAAACATTGTCAATGTATTAGATTAATCATATAATAAAAAGACTATAGACAGATTTATTTACACTGATATTGGCGCTCACCACTCCACACCTGATAACCTGACCAATATGAGCGCAGCGGGGACTGGTGTCCACCATTTGTCTGTTCGCCGCGGCGAATTGGATTTGTAGGATTAATGGACAAAATGGATTGTTATAATTACAATGCTTCTCTCTCCGCACTAACCCCGGCAGGGGTCACATCTTTATAGTAACAAATAACAAACAATACATACGCGCGCTCCCGAAGGGAGCATTCCATATTATAATCCCTTCGGGATTGTGCGTGGAAATTTTAGGAATTGTTTCTTTCTATAAATATGTGACCCCTACCGGGGTCATGACCACATTATAAGAATAGAGGCAATTAATGAAATTCAATTATAAACACACGATTTTATATACTCAACAAAAATAAATGTAACCATTAACAAATGTAGGCTTACTGGTGTCTGTACAAAAAATATTTTACCTTTCACATCTCATATATTTTTCAGACTCATTTTTAACATCGTATGCCGGATACTTTTTCACAAATTTACATTCAGATTGTTTTTGCAGTTAAAGCAAGAAATAGTCTTATTCATTTTTCATGGGAAAATGAACTGCATAAATACATAACAGGATTCGGGCAAAATAACGGACAAAAACTCCTCGCAATAAACGGCATGCCTGATCATATACATATTTTAATTGGAATGAAACCTACATGCTGCCTGTCTGATTTAATCAGAGAATTAAAAAAAGCTTCTTCAACATTTATAAAGGATAAAAATTTCTCTCCTTACGATTTTAAATGGCAAGAAGGTTATGGTGCTTTTTCGTATAGCCATTCTAGTCTGGATCAGGTAATCGCTTACATCATGAATCAAAAGGAGCATCATAAGAAAAAAACGTTCAAAGAAGAGTATCTGGAATTAATTCGAAAATTTGAGATTGAATGTAATCCAATAAATCTGTTTGAATGGATTGAATGATCCCTTAGGGACTGTGTGTAGAAATTTTAGATGGATTTCTTACTATAAATATGTGACGCCTACCTGGATCACTATACAATAAATAAATCCACCTAGCACTGAGTACAGCCGAGATTATGTCAGAGAAGATAGATTAACTTACTCTTTAATAAATTTTATCGGAGTGTAATTTGTATCTGTTTTACCTCTGCATACCAACATGTACAATCCTTCTGTTAAGAAACTCAAATCAATCGAAGAACTGCCGGAATGGATGTACATTGTCTTAAGCGGTTCGCCAAGTGATGAGTATACGGTAAGCTCTACATCTTCTATAACCTTTATGCACGAAAAGCCATTTGAAGGATTCGGATAAAATTGCTCAACCTGAGCAGATGCTCTGCTTCGAATACCCAATGTTTCATCAGCGCTCCATTTGGCAACATATTTTTTCCCGTGTGCATTTGTAAAATCTCCTGCTGCATATACATTGCCGACACCATCGGTAGTAACATCGTATATAATACCATTAGCAGCTAGTGCGCCTGTACCTGCTCCAAGTTCAGTCCAACTGCTGCCGTCCCATTTTGCAACATACCTTAAGCCATCTGCATTTGTAAAATCCCCGGCTGCATATACATTGCCAAATTTATCTACAGACAAGGTCCATATATCCCCATTAGCTTTCAATGCATTGATGCCCATCCCTAATTCAGCCCAGGAAGTTCCATCCCATACTGCAACATAGTTTTTTGATGAAGAATTGGATGCAGCGTATATATTACCTGCTTGATCGGCTGCTAGATCTTGAATAAGATCTAAATTTTCTTGCCCGTTTCCTAATGTGCTCCAAACTGTCCTATCCCATTTAACAACACTTGATTTAGCAACATACACATTACCTAATGGATCAATTGTTATTGCACTTGGAAGCCTATAAAAAGAAACATTTTGTGAATTAGCACCATATCCAGATAAAACAGTAGCACCAGGTACTGACCACCCTGGATATTCAGCAACAACATAAAAACTCACATTCGCATCAAAATCTTCAATAAACATATTAGCAAATATGTCTTGGCTTTTATCAACCGCCAAGGGACCTAAAACGCCCGCAGCAGTTGAAGGAGCAATAACCGTCCAACTAGTTCCATTCCATTTCATGAACATTTTAGGAGTAGCCGAACCCGCGTATGTTACATACACATTATCTATGCTATCAATAGCCAAACAATTCATCTGAGTTGGAATCGTATTGCCTTTATTTATATTATTCGCCATATTACCCAGCTCATTCCAACTTACACCATTCCATTTTGAGACAATGTAATAGCCGGCTGCATTTGTGAATGATCCAGCAGCATATACGTTATCTGATTTGTCAATCACGATCGAGGTTATTGTATTATTCGCTTTTAACGCATTATTTCCTGCACCTAATTCAGCCCATGTTTGCGCAAGCAAATTACTTGCTGCACACGAATAAAGAAGTATTAAAAATATTTTTTTCATAGCTGTAATTATTTTAAAATATTAGTGCTACTAAATATAGTGTAAAAAATTCAATGTGTCAATTTGCCTCATCCTTTGTTGGCGTTCACCACTTCTCACCTAACCACCACACAACCCGCTGTTGCGCCAACAGCCGACAGCCAAGAGCTGTATGATGTTAAGACAATCATCAATTCAGTGCTGCAGATACAAACAAATGTAACATCATAGGGCAGTGGATTGTTGGCCAGAGGTAAGGATAGAAAACACCTTACCTGTCGCATTCTATAACAAAGTCACTAGGATCCGCCAGAGAATGCATTATTTAAGTTTTATTTGCGTAAATTAATAGTATGAAATCAGCGGTTCAAAATAAAATTGATTCTTTGATTGAAATGTCTGAAAAAAACAGTTCAAACATTCCTTCTGTAAATCTCAATGTTAATTCTAATAATGATAGTTTATCTAAAGCTATCCGAACAAAACGAGATGCTGATATTTTTAGAAATGAATTAGAAGCAGCAATTCGTTTATCGAAAGAAAAATAAATTACAAGCCTTCTACCTCAGAAGGCTTTTTTGTGAGTTACTAAATGTTAATCAAACTCTTTCTTATTACAATATAACCTAACTTCAGTCTAAACGTTAGCGGAGACTGGTACCCACCATTTGTCTGTTCGCCGCGGCGAATTGGATTCGTCGGATTAATGGACAAAATGGTTTGTCGTTTCTTTATACCATCTTTCTTGGAAGTATAAAACACAAAAAGTATCTTGTCGCCAATTCAACTAATTCTTTTCTCATGAGCAAAATATATCTTTTATTGATTGTTACAGGCTTTTATTTTTCGGGCTGCAACACAGCAGACCAAACAGATACTGCAACTCATGTAGCAACAGACAGCATTCAAAAAGACACCATCGTAAAGGTTATTGAAACAACAAAAACAGAATCGAGCGATACAGATACTACTCTAGAAGATGGCTGGCATACGATTGATCATACAAATATGGGAGTTAATATAAATTTCTACGGTCATCAAATCTTAAACCTTCCTCAAAAATCTTTTATTTCATTTGCAGACATCCATGATATTCAATCTGAACTATTTATAGATGGTATTGACACCGCTCGGATAATCACTTTTGATCTCACAAAAGATGGTGAAGAAACATGGCACAATATGATAAGTGATACAAGAAACGATTATGTCTATTTTGTTCTTGATAATGAATTGATCAACCTACATAAAGTATTTACAAATACCGATAAGAACCAAGCATACCCTTTAGAATTATTCCTTGGCTACAGCGATTTTACTGCACAGGATGGCCTAGATATAGAAGCAAGAATAAGAAAGAAAATACAAAAATAAATCCTCGCCTGGCCAGTCTTAGCGATAACGGGGACTGGTGTCCACTATTTGTCTGAATCAGGATTCGTTGGATTAATGGACAAAATGGATTGTCGTATATTCGTAATTATGGACAGTAATCAGCTACATTAAATCAACATCGTACACTTCATGACATATATAAAGAATTTATTTAGAGATAAAGCTAAAAGATATATAGCATTCATTTTTGCAATCATTATTTTTTCGGCTGCGAATCCAAATAGCAATCTACAAAATCAGCCATCCTCTGAACTTCCCAAAGGCAAGATTGTGTCTATCTTTAAACAAATCGGACACTTTTCAGATTCTGCCAAAAACTGTTTAATCAATAATGGTGAGTATTATGGCCCCAATAACGACGAGGAAGAAATTTGGGTTTGCAAAATGTATATTGATTCGGTGAATAATACGATACGCATAGAAGATTACTATGAAGTCGGAAATAGTTCATCTTCGATATCTGAATATAAATTAGTTCAAACAAAAAAAGGATGTAAAGTTCTCTATTCTAATTATGGGGGAACAAATGCCTTTACAACACAATATGAATTTGAAATATACGATTACACACTTTCAACAGAAGCACTTCTGCGTGATTCAAGTAAAAGTACATTAAAGAAATTTACCATCGATACCAAAGATTTTTTTGCATCCAATACACCCGATTCTATAATCACAAAATACAAGAGCCACTCAAGTTATTTCTGTCGCCTTGTAGATATTGAAAATGGTATTGCAGAGTACATACTTTTTGACAACTTTGGTAACATGAAAGATATTAAATGGATAAAGGGTGATATAATTCGTTTTGATCTAGAAGGGAATAAATTTGTTCGTTCAGAACCTTATTATGAAGAAGAGTAAAACCCACGTGTCGACAGTCTGAGCGATAGCTGGGACTGGTGTCCCACCATTTGTCTGAATTTGGATTTTTCGGATTTATGGACAAAATGGATTGTCGTAAATTGCAATCCTTTCCATCTCCCCACTGACCCCAGTAGGGGTCACATCTTTATAGTAAAAAAATAATAAACAATACATACGCGCGCTCCCGAAGGGAGCATTCTCTAATTTTAATCCCTTCGGGATTGTGCGTACATATTTTGGATATGGTCTTTACTATATATATGTGATCCCTACCGGGATCATTACTACTTTATGAGATTGGAGGTAGATTAACAAATGTTTAAAAAATTCGCCTAATAATTGCTCCACAAAAAAAATATTTTTTTACCCATGTTGGCGCTCACCACTTCTCACCTAACCACCGCTCAACCTGCTGTTGTGCCAACGGCCGACAGCCCAGTACGCTATCCTAACAGACGCATTCTCAATTGAAAAACTTAACACCATACTGCACCATCGAGCCGAAGAGATAAAAGAAAAAGAACAGGCGGAAATAATTATGTACTGCCAGCTAAAATTTAATATTATAAAAAACTCATATATTAGATAAACGTTTGAATTGTTATTATGAGAGTCATTCTAAAAAATAAAGATCATTACGAAAACATTTACTGGATTAATGTTAAAAAAAGTAAAAAAGAGACAATGCTAATAGGAAGAGTTGGAGGAGATTATTTAGATCAGTTTTTGAACATTGATCCAAAGTTAAAAATTGAATATCATTTCACTTATCCCGAAAGTGGCGATTTCCACCATACATATCATATACTGTATGATTTTGATGAGCAATATATTAATATTTATACTGATAGAATAAATATTAAAAGAATCCTTAAAAGAAAACAATTAACTGATGATATGAATAATAATACTCTATTGTATGATGTATTTAAATTTCTATCTCACGGTGTCCCTATGTTTAAACATCAACCCTTGTTTGAAATAGAATCCTATAGTTTCGCTTCATTAGGTGTTCCAGTAAATGATGGTCAAATTAAAATATCTTACAAAAATCGAATAGTAAATTATCAAAAAAGAAAAGATGATATAATAGTTGACGGTGCAGGTCTAAAAACAGGCGTTTTCAATATTGTTGGACGAATATGCAGAAAAAATATGGAAGAAATAAGTTATGGTAATCATTCCGTTTCTAAAACAATTGAAATTTCAGAAAATTTAAAATTACAACTTTTTGCTGGTTATATAGAAAATAAATAAGAGGGTTTTCACCCATGTTAGCGTTCACCACTTTCTCACCTAACCTCCACTCAACTCGTTGTTGCGCCATCGACCAACAACCAAGTGCTGTATGATGTTAAGGCAATTATCTATTCACTGTTTCCACCTGGCAGCAGTCTTAGCGATAGCGGGAACTGGTGTCCATCATTTGTCTGGATTTGGATTTATCGGATTTAATGGACAAAATAGATTAGCGTAAATTGCAATGCTTTCTATCTACGCACTGACCCCGGTAGGGGTCACATCTTTATAGCAACAAATAACCAATCAACACATACGCGCGCTCCCGAAGGGAGCATTCTCTAATTTTAATCCCTTCAGGATTGTGCATACATATTTTGGATATGGTCTTTACTATATATATATGATCCCTACCGGGATCATTACTACTTTATGAGATTGGAGGTAGATTAACAAATGTTCCACCTGCCTCCAGTCTTAGCGATAGCGAGGACTGGTATTTGTCTGAATCCACCTGGCCCCAGTCTGAGCGAAGCAGTGTCATATATTTATAGCAGCAAACAATATATTGAATATGATTCCCTGAAAAAAATATCTATTTTTATTAAAAAAAATTAATGAAAATGATACGCAAACTTTTATACATACTTTTTAGTTTTTTTATTACAGCGGCTCAAGCACAGACAGTGCTGCAAGTAGCTAAATTTGATAACACCTTTAAATTAAATGATGGCATCTATACTTCTTATGAGCAATTGCTGAATAATGCACCTTTGTTTCCGGATTGCATGATCAACCTTTCAGGCGATAAATGGGATGATCCGGATAATGTGAATCCGAAAAAATTAACCTACTCTGCTATTGGAAATGACAGTGTTGCCATGGAATTTACTTTCCCTCTTTTTGCAACTGTATTAAAAGGAAAACTGAATATATTTTTTCAGAAAGAATTGTCTGCGGTGTATTCCAGAGGAACTATTTCTACATTTATTTTTGTAAGAGATCCGCATTCACAGAATAAGAACTTATCCGGACTGCCGTCGTCTGGTTTCACATTTCCTACTTATCCTGCTTATAATACAAATTCAGAACAATCTAGAAAAAACCTAAAATCACCCTATAAATCTTTCATTTGTATACTGGATATTCAAACCGGTCAGGTAACTAAATTAACTAAAGAAGATCTGGGATTGATCATCAAACGCGATTCCGTTTTATGCCAGCGTTATGAAAAAATAAAACCCGGAAAAAGGAATAAAAATTTACTCACCTTCATCGCCGAGTTTAATCAACGAAATCCAACACTTATTCCAATCAACAATGAAACTCTTGTTATAGAAGAAGAATAAAAACGCGCATTGCCATCACCCGCATTTTTCGCCTTGGTTGGCGACCTCTGCACTCTCCGTGGTTGTGCCTTTTCGGCCAACCACCAATTGCTCCATCCTAACAAACAAATTCAAAATCGTATATTTGTTATAATTCAGAAGGAAAACACTATGGAGAAAAATAAAGAACAAGAATTCATTGATAAAATTGACTGTCGATTTCCTTATCAAAATCGCAAAAAGTGTTTTGATCTGATTAATGAAGCAATAGCTCTTTCTCCAAATGCGGTGTTTTCTGTGATAGAAGAAATATGCAGAATCCCTTCTGACGAAAGAAATTCAACAAGTACATTTTTTCTGATTGAACTATTAACCGATATCAGAAATAAATTTGATCATCCATTAAAAGAAATGATTTTATCCGTGGCTCAAAAAATGGTTCAAGAAGAGGATATAGATGTTGATGATGCTATTTCTAAGATGTTGGTTATTAAAAATTATACCGGACAATATGCAGCATTGAGTATTTTATATTGTTCATGTGATGATATTCATGGCAAGCTTGAACCTGTATGGAAAAGCATTCGTCATCATTGGCACAATAGTTAATTGTATCGCTCAGACTATATGCAGAGACGGTTTTCTTATAATACCTACTAATAGGTATTAGACCTAAACTATAATACGCTTATTTTTACTTCAGCATATATTGGCTGCTCTCTTGCAAAATAAAAGGTATATTTACATAGTAATTTCAAAGGTCTGTACTTTTAATCTCAGCTAACCTCTCTTTCAATGAAAAGAATATTCTTATTCATACTCGTAAGTTTTTTTTCAACTTATTCTTCAAGCGTATTTGCTCAGCAATGTTGGAAATCTGTCTCTGTAGCTTCTGGTCAGTTTATGGACGGAATCAAAGATGATGGTACGCTTTGGACCTGGGGCAGCCGTGGTTCTGGGCAAAAAGTAAAAGAGTATAATGTTCCATCGGATTACTCTTATTATGGAGTCCATGTTCCCAGAAAAGTAACCAATGTTCCTCCTTCTGCCAAATGGAAAATGGTAGCGAACGGAATTTTGGCTATTCAAGAGAATGGAACGTTGTGGTCCTGGAACGCTGAAGGCGCCTATCAAATAGGCACAGATACGGATTGGGATACTGTTTCCACTTCATATAGTTTTGCAGTCCTATTAAAAACAGATGGTTCTATGTGGGGCTGGGGTAATAATCAGTTTAAACAATTCGGCGATACATTATATCAAAAGGATGCTTATACGCACGATCCTTTTTTTCCATATCCAATACGAATAGGTACTGACACGGATTGGAAACATGCGTATGCAGGTGTTGGCTCCATTCTGGCTATTAAACAAAACGGAACGTTATGGTGCTGGGGAAGCGGAAATATTGGCAACGGAACATTTGATAATAGCTACATCCCTATTCAAGTAGGTACAGATACAGACTGGGCCATGGGCGCCATAGGAGCATTTCATTGTTTTGCGCTGAAAACAAATGGCACCCTTTGGTGCTGGGGTGAAAATACCTGGGGACAATTGGGATATGAAATGCAAGGGTACCCTACCAGAACACCTATTCAGATGGGAACCGACACCGATTGGAAATTCATTACTTCTGCCGATTATTACAATGCCGCATTAAAAACCGATAACACATTATGGACATGGGGAAAAAATGATGCGGGCCAATTGGGGACAGGTTATGCAACGAATTATTCTAGTCCGCCATATGATAACGTAAGCAATCACACTCCGGCGCAGGTAGGTACAGCAACAAACTGGGTATATATTTCAACCGGAAGTTCCAATATGGCCGCGATCCAATCCGATGGAACACTCTCTACGTGGGGCACCAATCAATCGAATCAATTAGGAAGACCTGTATCTCTTCTGACAGATCCTTTGATGACTGATAGTTATATGCCTGTATCTGTTACGTGTGCAGAACCTGTTATGCCTATTGTGAAATGCGGCGTGACGTTACAAAATAAGAAAGCCTGTGCAACCGATCAATCTATAACGCTGGCGCCAACATTTGAAGATTATGCATTCATCTCCAGCTCAAATATTGATAGCATCAAATGGTCGAGCAATGGTACCGGCACGTTTTCAAATAAAAATTACAGTATAGTAGATTATAATTTTTCGGCACAAGACCGCATCAATGGTTATGTAAACATTACTGTCACGGCAAGCGGAATTAACTGCAGCGCAATGACAGCAATAGACACCATTACAATTTATCCAGCACCAACATTAGTAACTTCAGTCAATGAATCTGTTTGCGGCGATACCATACGACTTCATGCAACAATCAGTAATACGGATAATATTATATGGACCAGCGGAGGAACCGGAACATTTTCTTCACATACATCCAATCAGGATTCTGTAACCTATTATGCAAGTGCAGCTGATTTAGTAATAGGTGAAGTAATGATCTATGTATATGTAAACCGGGATGTCTGCCCATATAGTTTCGGACGAGGCACTACACTACACTATATAAATACGGTGAACGCCGGATTAGACAAAAACATTTGTGCAGGTTCAGCATTTATTATTGAAAGTGCTTCAACTAAAAACACTATTGGTGCAACTTGGTCGTCCACGGGAACAGGAACATTTTCTCCAAATGCAACATCTCTTAATCCGACCTACCAACCGTCGGCCGCTGATATAGCAGCAGGCACCGTAACACTCACGCTCACAACTTCAGATAATCAAAGCTGTGCTGCAACTTCAGATCAGACAACTCTTACTATTATACCAACTAACGCAGACGCCACAGCAGATGCAGGAGCTGATCAAACGATCTGTGGACAAACCGTTATACTATCAGGTGATGTTACAAATTCAAGTGGTGGTTTCTGGTCTACAAACGGTACAGGTACATTTAATCCCGGCGCGCATTATCTGAACACAACCTATACACTTTCGAGTGCGGATCTTGCAAGCAATACCATTGTTTTAACATTAACTCCTAACAACATATGTAATGCTGTTACTTCAGATGACTTAACAGTGCACCCTTCCACAAGCACAGGCCCTCAGGCAAATGCCGGTGCAGACATGTATATTCAATCAAATGAAACTGCAAATCTATCCGGAACAGCTTCCGGCTCTTCAGGAATAATCTGGACGAGTACAGGCACAGGTATATTCAGCAACAATACTGCGCTTACAACTACGTACACTCCTTCTCCAAACGATATTCAGAATGGCTCGGTAGAACTTATTCTTACTACAACAGGAAATGGTGCATGCTCTCCGGCACAAGACAGAATGTATCTGGCAATCGGTACAACATATTCCATTACAGGATTTGTTTATGCCGGACAGAATTTGCTGGATCAAGGCACTGTAAATCTTTTTAAACAAACTGGAAATACAATTTCATTTATTCAGGAAACGCAGGTTATTTCAGGCAGATACAGCTTTGCACATTTACCTGCGGGAATATATTTTGTTCAGGGATATCCTTCAGTAAACTCTGCTTATCACAATTTATATCTGCCTACGTATTCAGGCGGACATGCAAATTGGTATTATCAAAATTCTATTGTAATCGGAAATGTTGATATGGCTTATATACTTTCCCTTCAAGCGGCGAAGCCTTCCAATACGCTCTGGAATAGCGGAAGAGATACCATTGCTGGTACGGTCTACATGATAGGAAATACGCAAACTCTTACAGCGAGTTCAGGCAAGCCAGCTGCACACATAACCGTATTCTTAACAACTACCCAAGGCGATACGTTAACCAGTACTCAAACAGATAGTAATGGACGTTTTGTATTTTCAAATGTTATAAAAGGTGATTATGCTGTTGTGCCCAATTTTCCGGGAATTACATTAACCGACAATCAACAACGTATTTATGTTTCTACAGATGGTACTGGAACAACGATTGAAGATGCTTCTATGCAAATTGAAAAACAACCTCTTGTAACTGGCTTCACTTCTGCCACAAACACGCATACATTAAATGCTTATCCAAATCCTGCTCATACAACTGTTTCAGTTAATATAGATGGAATATTATATGGTAACGGCACAATTAGTATAATGGATGAAACGGGTGTTGTAAAATTACAACAGGAAGTAGATTTCAATTCTCCTGTTATTACATTCTCAATTGACGCACTACCTGCAGGAATATATATGATGCACATTTCATCCGAAGAAAATACATATATTTCGAAGGTTGTGAAATTTTAATTGTCCACTAAGCTTGGGCTAGATCATCTGTCGCTATTCTTAATAAAACAAAAAATCCGGCTTTCACCGGATTTTTTTGTTTGTCATAAAGTATAGCTCCCCACCTGGCGCCAGTCTTAGCGATAGCGAGGACTGGTGCGCGCCATTTGTCGGAATTTGGATTTATGGAAAAAGGAATTGCATTTTACAAACAATTGCTTTCAATTCTCATTTCTCCATTTGTAAAGTAATCATGAATATAGAATATTTATTATCTTGATACTTTCTATATATTTTAAACCTCTAACATCTACCCCCTATGAAAACTATTTTATTATTCTTTTTATCTTTTGGAATGATTGCTCAAAGCTTTGCCCAAAGCAAAACAGACACTATTAAACTTAATTTTCAAACCAAACATTTTGACGGAATGGACAATCTCGAAAAAATTAAAAGGGGAGAATTCTATCAATTAAAAATTACTAATATTAATTTAAATTTATACAAGGTATCTATTGAAACAAAAGACACTATTATAACTTCTACTCTAACCTTTCCAACATTCGACATGGCTAATCTTGGCGGAATAGAAGATGTTTTAAGTAACCTAAGCCAGATTGCTTTTGCAGAAATACTAGCGCCTAATAAAATATCTGATGAGAAAAAACAAAAAAAAATAGATTCAATTTTTTTTAATACCAAGTCTAATGCAGTATTAAAAGACACTTCCATTAAAAACATCATAAAAACGAAAATACTAGAGGAGAAAATTTTTCTTGAAAATGAAATCAGAACGATCAAAACAGACAAAGTGACTATCGAAAAAATTACCTTATCCATTCAAAAAAAAATACTAAGTTATTCAATTCTGGATACTCTTAGCACTTATTACAAAAGCTTATCTACTGGTATTAATATTGATAAGATACTAACAGAAACAGATCAGTTAAGATTGAAAATTCAACAGATTTCTACAGATCTTGACAAGCATAAGGTAAATTACCTAACATTTACTTCAGATGAACAAGTAAAAATAAAAATAAAGAACGATACTGAATTGAAAGATGCTGATAGCCTGTTGTTAGAATCTTTCAACTCAACAATAAAGCTAGTTGATGAACTATATGAAAGCATCAGTAATGATAAAATCATGTCATGGCTTACAATTTTAATCAATAAAGACAATAATAAAAGGCCATATATATCTCTTCCTCAGCAACTGAATGGAAGTGAAACAAGTCTTAAAATATCCATTATTCCTCATAAAGAGGATTCAGGGCTTCCTTCTTATATGACAACAATCAAATTCCCTCAGAGAAAACGTACGTATGTAGGAATCGGTATGGGTTTTTATGGTGCTACATTTAAAAGCAATACATATAGCACCAGTGCTACAGTAATTGATAGCGCACATACGAATTACAAAGTAGTAAATGAAAATAATCAAAGAGGCGAAATTGGATTGGTAACCTTACTTCATTTCGGATGGAGGCCTTGTAAAAACCATGATTGGTTTGCACTCAACCTATCAACAGGTCCAGCATTATCCTTTACAACTACTGTTAAACCCCGCATTGCGTTAGGCGGCGGAGTAGCCTTTGGAAGAAACCAGCAGATGCTTTCTATCAATGCTCTTTACATGGCAGGATATGTTGATCAAAAAAGCAATGTATACGATACTAACACAACATATAACTACAAACCGGAAAATGTAACTGTAAACAAACTAGCAGGAGCGTTTGGTCTTTCGCTGGGCTATATTTATAAGTTTTAAAAATATTAAATTATTGGATAGGTTGCTGATTCAAATAATTCAAATAAAAAAGGCTCACTAGTTAGTGAGCCTTTTTTATTGAAGATGAAAAAAGGATTATTTTTTAAGTATTTTGATTGTTTGTAAAACGCCTGCCTGTATTGCATACAATGCCGGCTACAGATCTGTAAGATCAAGCATTACAGATTGCTAAGACTGACGCCAGTGAACATCAGATATAGTATCTATTATTTTTTAATGATCTTTTGTTTAACGAGTACATTATGTTGTTTATGAATAAATGCAATGTATAAACCCGATGGCAGAGATGTTACAGAGAGGGTATGTTCCGGATGTTCTACTGAAATAATTTTCATGCCCTGCATGTCATAGATTTCAATACGTATAACAGCTGCTGTATCACTAATGAAAAGTTGATCTTCCACCGGATTTGGTAAAAGTATTAATTGATTTTCTTCTGTGACCGGCTCTGCTGCGGTTACCAGTGGAGTCGTTGTTTGAGTTACCGTAATGTTAAACGTTACTGTGCTGGTCGTGCCACAGGTATTCATATAGGTAGCGATGTAAGCTCCGCTCATCGCAGCAGTAAGACCGGTTCTGCTTATTTCCCTGGCAGTAGCAGTAAATTCATTGGGGCCTGACCATCTCCATGTACCACCAGATACAGGCTGAGGACCAAACTTGAATGACCCTCCTGCTGCTACAGAAGCGCTGGATGTACTTTGCCATGCACCGCCGTTAATCTGTACATACGGCACTATAGCTGTTGCATTACAACCGCTTGTTGTTACCGTGATGTTAAATGTTAACGTACTTATAGCACCGCATGCATTTGTATACGTAGCAACATAACCTCCTGCCATGGCAGGAGTAACTGCAGTTCTGCTAATCTCACGCGTAGTGGCTGTGAATCCGCCCGGACCCGACCATCTCCACGTACCGCCCGTTACAGGCTGTGGACCGAGTTTAAAAGAAGCGCCTGCTGCCAGTGAAACACTTGATGAATTTTGCCATGCACCTGCGTTTACCTGAGCATAGGGCACAATAGCTGTTGGCGCGCAACTGCTCTGTACAAAATTAGCTGTAAGCGTTGTATTTGCTGCAGGTGTTGAAATGGTATGTGTGATGGAACCGCCATCCGACCAGGAAGAAAATGTATACGTAACACCATTCAGTACCTGTGGCGAAGTAGTAGAGATCTCTCTCAGGATACCTCTTACGCCCACAAAAGAATAGGGCGCTGCAACACTTGCACCATCTAATTTTACGGATAATCCCGAAGGATTGGTAGCTAACGTAATTGTTGAAGTTACAGGAATTATATCTCTTGACGTTGTATACGTAGCGCCGCTTGCATCAACCACGGTAAGAAATATCCGGAACAGTACATTCGCAGAAGTTTCCATTTGCGTAGGTATTGTAAACGTGCCGGACTTAATGCCGCTTACCGGTTCCATTGCCGGATGACTATGCGAAGGTGTATCAAAATGATATAAATCAATCTTCCACGTAAAAGCACTTGCCGGTAATGTTCCATCTTCTGCATCCGTACCGGTAGCTGTAAACGTTATAACATCTCCTCCTGAATACGTAGCCCCTATTGCAGGAGAAGTAATAGTTGCTGTAGGTAATTGATTGTTGAGTACCGTAAGCGTGGCTTGATTGCTGGTAACAGTACCAACCGTATTCTGAAGACGTACGCTGAATTTGGCATTGTTGTCAGCTAATACAGTACTGGCTATTGTATAGCTCGCAGAAGTTGCTCCTGAAATAGAGACACCATCTCGCAGCCACTGATATGTTGGTGCCGGGTTACCTGATGCAACTACTGTAAATGTAACTGACTGTCCCGCAGAAACTGTTTTATCCGCAGGCTGCACTGCTACGACAGGCACACCACTTCCGGTATAATTTACTTTCCATACTACGCCGTTTGTGCTGGACGTGTTCGCATCGTCTGAGCCACCCGGAATTCCACCGCGCGCTATAAAATAAAGCGTTCCGTCATTGCCTATTACCATATCCAATGGGCGGTTAATGCCGCTTGCAAAAGTTGTTACAGCTTTTGTAGAAAGATCTAAGGTTTTAATATTTCCATCGCAGTAATCACCAAAAAAATAGTTGCCTGTATAAGCAGATGGGAACTGTGCGACAGCTGGATTATAAAAAGCACCGGCAGTTATTGCGCATCCGCCTGCATTGTGATTGTACGCATAGAAAGGATCCTGGTAATTTGCAGGCATAGTCTGGTTTGTTCTTACCCCTTCAATTTCAGGCCATCCATAATTTTTTCCCGCTAATCCATCATTGATCTCTTCCCATGTACCGGCTCCCACATCGTTAATAAAGAGTCTTCCTGTTCCCGGCTGCACAGCCAGTTTAAAAGGGTTCCGAAAGCCCAGTGCCCAGATTGCACGGTTGTTGCCGGTTGCAGAAGTGTAAAAAGGATTGTCTGTAGGAATGCTTCCATCTGAATTGATCCGCAAAACTTTTCCTAACAAGGTATTAAATGACTGGGAATTTGATGATACAGTATTTTCTCCTGTTGAAATAAAAATTTTTCCATCTTTAAATGCAAGGCCGCCGCCGTTGTGATATCCTACTGAACCGAGATCGTTCAGATTTATCAATACCAATTCACTTCCTGCCACAGCAACATCACCATTCGCTGTAAAGCGACTCACACGATTGTTACTTACATTCGTTGCAGGCGACTTATACGTGTAATAGGTGTATACATAGTGGTTCGTGGCAAAGTCCGGATCTATCAGCACTTTCAACAATCCCCGTTCGTTAAAGTTATCCAGATTGGGAATGGTGATAAATGGAGTAGGCAGTAAAGATCCATTTTTAATAATACGTATTTTCCCATTTTTCTCTGCCAGAAAAATGCGCCCGTCAGGAGCGATGTCCATTGCTACCGGATCAAGTCCTGTGGCAATTTGTACGCCTGCAAAATTTGTTGGGAATGTTTGTGCAAACAGACTTTGAGTCTGTATCAAAAGGAATAGTACGAAAACGTACATACTATTATTTAATGCATTGAAATGCATGTGTGGTATTTTTTTTTTCATACACGATAGCTGTTATGTTAAAAATTATTTATTTAAAAGTTAAAACCCATCTGGCGCCAGTCTGAGCGCAGCGGAGACTGTTGTCCACTATTAGGAAGCGTCTCTGACTGCAATTACACTGGCAGCAGCCTTCACTACTATGAGAGATATAGATTACTTTGAAACAGTGTCAACCTCTTTAGCCATTGTTTTTACAATACTTTTAACAGACTTTTTTATAACCTTCTCAGATTTTTTTGTGTGTTCTGCTTTTGAACTTTTCAATACTTTGTTAATAGCAGTAGTAATTTTTGCTCTTACTGCTTTCCGTTCTTCCTTTTTCATATGTGTATGTTAAAACATTTGATTTAACTAAAGGTGATGATATACTTTTAAGGAAAATTACATCATTACAGAATAAGCTTATACAATCGTACACGCAGTAGGAATATTCTTGTTCTCAGCAAGAACATAGTCATAAAATAGTACTCGTTGTCCCTTCGCTGATAAATCTCACCTGGCGTCAGTCTGAGCGCCAGATTCCATACATTTATGCTTTCTGCTGAATCGCTCTTTTAAGGATCGACCCTAGTCCATTGTAGGGCTTATTGCCGTTAAGGTTTGCAAGGATGGAACCCAAACCTCCTATACGTCCGCCCTGAAACGCGCCTAATAATGTTCCTCCCAAACCGCCGCCTAAGCCACCACCCGAAATACTACCCGATTGTGCTCTTCTGTTTACCATCTTAGAAAGAATAAATGGCACTGCCACACCGATCAATCCTTTTACAATGCTATTGATGGGAATATTTGCTTTCTCCAGCATGTTGCTAAAACCATGCTTTTCGAAAAAACCTTTATCGTTTGCTTCTTCCGGAATCGTTACGAGTGCACTGCTTTTTTCTACCAGATTATTAAGCACACCTGTTTGTTCATCTGTAATATCAAGATACCTGCAGATGCCTTTTATTTTTTCTTGCTCATCTGCTGTATACTGTCCGTCTGATTTTGCAAAACTGATGATGTCGGTGATCAGCGAAAACCTGAGCTCGCTTTGTTTCAATACATCGAGGTAGTATGGCAACTGCGCATTTGTGATATCCTTTGCTGCATCTTGTGCAACAGACGGCTTAACTGCGGCTGCCTCACACAAAGCGCTCAGGTATTCAAGCTCATCTTCTGTAGCCGTACGATCTGCAGTAGCAATAGAAGCGATTGCACCAATATAAGCTGTTCTTTCTTCATCTGTATATACATCTAATAAACCCGTCTCATTCATAGCTGTACTGTTTGTGTTGGTTGTTTAATTAAATTACAACAAACGTTTCATACTTATCAAGTACTACTGTAAGAAGATTATTTTGCACGTAACAAAAAATAAAAAACGTATAATGTATTTTTGAAATAATTTAGTATAGCATATTCTGACTCCAGTCTTAGCGCAGTGGGTCTGCACTTCCGGATTTGTAATCCGGAAGCCAGATAAATAGGATTTACAATCCGTCACCGATGTTAGCATTTCCAACTCTCATCTAACAGCAAATTAATCCACTGCTATAACAGCACCTCACACGCCTTGGAATACTGCATCTTCTCGATCTGAGCATCTACCTATTGTGATCTGCAATTGTGAAAAAATAATTGTATATTAATATATACCAGCTAACATACATCATTATGGACTTAAATAAATTACCTGACAACGAAATGAAGCCACTTAATATCGAGATGGTTTCCACCAAGAAAAAAAGAAATTATGGTTTGCTCATTGCAGGACTTATGCTTGCTAATATTATTTTGTTCCTGCTCTTTTCAAATGAGGAAGGAGATATCAGCCACAAGCTTTTTGTTGGATTAAAAATACTGGTAGTCGGGAGCATTGTAGCAGGCTTTGGCCTTGGACTCATTACTGCACTTATTCCAACTAAAAATGGCCAATACAGTGAAAAATATTTCAGGGCATCGTTACTGAATATAATCATCATACAAGTCATACTACTTCCTGTGCAGATTTTTTTCAGTATATATAAATAATTTATTTTGATTACCCCACTTTCACCTGGCACCAGTCTTAGCGATATCAGGGACTGGTGTCCATCTTTTGTCATTCTCTGTCCACCGCAGAGCAATTAAAATAGTATACTGCTAAAAATTAAAGCTGTTATTTCCGGCTATCGCTCAGACTAGTGCCAGGAAATGTCAGAAGTCAGAATAGTCGAAATGATAAACCCCACCTTCATTCTTCCAAATTGATACAGAAAGGAATTTTATCTATGCGTATAAATACAAGAATTCATTTCCGGTAATTTTTATTTACACTCTTAAGATAGAGTATGAAGCAATGCATCTTTTTAAAAAACGTTTTGTTTATATGTCTTTTGATAGGATTATTATTTTTTCATACTACTCTTTCGCAGGCACAGCAGCGTTATCAAGGGAAAACGCCGATGTACCCTAAAGTATCTTTTCTTTTCGGTGCGGGTATGGTCTCTGCTCACAACCATCCAGGGAATCTAAGCCTCAGCTTTCCTTATCAAACAATGGATGCAGGACACAACATGTACGCACATGTCTTCAAGACAAACACCCGGCATCTTCTATCAAACAGTTCTCCCGAGCTGCTGTTTGGTATAGATATTACAAAGTCCCATGTTACATTTAACTTCAGCACCGGATTCAATACATCTTATAATGGAGCTTTTTATTCTCTTGGCGCCGGAATGAATTTATTTCTTGGACACAACCAACGTTCGCCTGCATCAAGAATGCAGCAAGCCGGATGGATCATAAGACCTTCTCTCAACCTTTCGTTTTTCAGCTTCACCACTGGCGATATCGGATCTATTGATAACAACAATGTAACCATCTACGTACTTGGCAGTACGGCAAAACCAAAATTCACGTACTACAGAAACAAGCATACCTACACAGGGTATGCCAACAAACTTGTTGTAATCTACAAGCAAAATCAGATTGGCATTGAGCCCAAAATAGCAGTATGCACCAACCCATACAGACCTGGAGTAGGTGTGCAATTTTTTGCGTCTTACTTTATTCCGCTATCTCAAAGCTGCGGACTTGTGCTGAGACAACACGATATCAAAAAAAACGCAACACAATTTATATCCGGAAGTTCAAAAAACAATCTGAATCGTCACGATGAGATAACAGCAACATACAACAATCAACGAATTACGTCTACTCCTTTTGACGCAAATTATTTTTTTATAGGAGTTGCCATAGTGTTCACCATTCAGGATTAGTGATTCTAAGCTGGCGTCAGTGTGCGTGACAGATTAGTATTACGCAAAAAATAAATTCAACCTTTTTATTAAAGTATACCACTATTGCTGAATCACCCCTTCAGTAACGCACTTGATGATGAGCTGTGCCAAGGTTTTGCAATTGCCTTTTTTCATAATATTTTTCCGGTGTGTATTAACCGTGTTTATTGAAATACAAAGTTTATCTGCAATCTCTGTGCTGATCATACCGCCGGCCATCAATTTTAGAATTTCTATTTCACGTTTACTAAACAACAGTTGTTTAGTCGATAAAAATTTCTGATCACCGAATGTGAGCGGAATGTCCATGTACGAAGGCTCGCCTAACATGCCTATGACAGAAACTTTATAATTATTTTGTGCAGTAAGATGATTAATGTTTGTATGAACATTTAAGGACTTCCCTATATTTCCTTCTTCGTCGGTTGTTAAGATGATGCCTTGATGATGAAACAACTGATATGTTCCGTCACGTGTTTTTAATCGGAAACAATAGGACACTTTATACTTTTTATTGCTAGACCTATCAATTTTATTGAATATAAGATCCCATACTGCCGCCTCGGCTTTGGCAACAAACATCATATCATCGGGATGAATCTCATCAAGAATATCCTGAAACACTACGCTGTCCGGATCAAAGCCGTGAATGTCTTTAACCGACGGACTCATGTGGTTTATTTTCATATCAAAAAAATCAACGATGAAATAATAAAATGGACCATTTGTAAATATAGACTTGGTAAGATCATCCAGAGTAAGTCCTTCAAGCGCCACTTCTTTTTTACTTACAAATTCTCTGGAATTATTCCATACGGAATGCAACAGATCTACATTGGGTTTCATGGCTGTTCTAAAATTAATATGTTACTAAAACGTATAACGCAAATAACATGCCCAAATACACTAATTTAAATATCCTTATGTACTTACTGAAATCCTCAAGCCTATATTGCGCGATACACTATGGGTAAAAATTTTAGATTCGTTACAGAGAACTACTTTACTCCCCTGCTTCAATCATTGCCTTATAAATAACAGGAAGATAATTTTTTACAAAATTGTATGATTGAAGATCTGGATCTTGTACCGCAATATTATGATTCACTGCGATCACACATTTCCGGTACGGAAAAACAATCAGAAATTGACCTCCATAACCTAAACAATAATTTACGACTTCGCCTTCATACCTGGTCTGATACCAGCACAACCCTACCTTTGAGTCCGGCAATCCCCATGGCGTTTCACGTTTTAGACTTAGGTCGCAAAGGATTTTTATGTATGAATACGAAATTACAGATGTCTTATTTATCGTACCCTTCTGCACAATCAGATTACCAATCTTTGCCAGATCTGTCGTACGAAGTGCCAGAGAAATTCCTGCGCCATCATAAAAACCGTCTCGCAATATGTCCCACTTGTAACTTTTAATACCTAATGGTTTAAATAAATATTGTTGTGCAAAATCTGCCGTTTCCATTTTCGATGCTTTAGTCACAATAGCGGATAAGAGATGTGTTGCAGGGGAGTTGTATCGATACTCTTTACCCGGCTCGGATACTAAAGGTTGCGAAAGTAAAAAGGCGCTGGGGTTTGGACTGTTCAACCAGATTTGCATTTGAGAAGGCCACTCTTCATAATCAGCTAGTCCGGAGGCATGATTCAATACATGCCGGATCGTAATACGCTTCTTTGCTGCAGATGTGTCCGTTAGCAATTCAGGAAAAAAATCAGTCAATGGTTGATCCAGACTCTGAAGAAATTTCTTATCCAATGCAATGCCTATCAACAGAGACATGATGCTTTTTGTGATGGACTTTACTTCTATCAAATCATTTTCTGTTTTGCCCTGATAAAATTGTTTGAAAATAGTCTGATCGTTTTTGGTCACGATCACAGAATACAAACCTTTGTCGGATAATAGTTCCGGAAGTTTCAGCGAATCGTTCGCCTGAAGAAGCAACGGTACAACTGCAAAAAGAGTAAAAAGAATTTTTTTCATATTAAAAAGCTACTGGTTCGTGCAAATAAATATATTATATTTTTCTTTTTTCTTTAACACAGGTTATAGATATATTCTTAAAAGATTGTCTGCAAGGCATTACAATTTCCACATACAACTTTTTTGTTATTCCTTCACAAAGCTTTTAACAATACTTTCATCATTCGTTTTAATTCTTAAGAGATACAAACCTTGCGGGATCTGACCGAGATCTAATTCTGTTTGTAACCCACCCATCTGTATGTTCTTTTCAAATATTAAATTGCCTGTATGACTGTAAACCGAACACGTAATTACCGTACTCGAAGATTTCGGCAAAGCGATATACAATTTATCTTTTGTTGGGTTAGGAAATAGTATCAAAGAATTTTCAGTCAACACTTCTTCCGTATCTGTAGTAGTACACGCCACATCATCTGTAATACCCAAGCCACCATCATTAATAACCCATCCTTTACTTAGAAGTGCCGATCTTGACACATTTCCAATCACAGAGTATTTGCTTTTCCCTCCATCAAAATTCACACCCGACTTCACTGATTGTACCGACCATCCATACAATATAGCATCATAATTATTTTTACATAAGGCAACATTATTAAACATATAATACATATCTGTTACCGATGTAACATTCCAGTTACCTAATGGTTGATTGAAAGCAACTGCATCAGAAAACATCAGTCGCATGTCAGTAACAGAACCCGTATTCCAATTTCCAATAGACTGATTGAAAGTCGTTGCTCTTTGAAACATTGCATACATGTCCGTAACTGATGATGTATTCCAGTTGCCTATTGGTTGATTAAAATTATACGTATCTTGAAACATATATGCCATACTTTTAACGGATACGGTATTCCAATCTCCAATAGGCTGATTGAAGGCTGATGCCGCAAACATAGTATACATTTGTGTAACAGCTCCTGTATTCCAGTTACCTATCGGCTGATTGAAAGCCGTAGCACCGGCAAACATAAGACCCATATCGGTAACGGCTGAAGTGTTCCAATTGCCTATGGGCTGATTAAATTTTTCCGCTCGCCAAAACATGCTATTCATATTCGTAACGGCTGCGGTATTCCAACTTCCAATTGGCTGATTGAAGTTCGCATCATAAAACATACCTTCCATATTGGTGACAGCAGATGTATTCCATGAATCAATCGGCTGATTGAAATTATACGTAGTAGCAAACATATATCTCATGTTTGTAACAGATGATGTGTTCCAGCTCCCAATCGGCTGATTGAAATTATATGCATTATTGAACATACTTCCCATATTTTTAACAGCTGCTGTATTCCAGTTACCTATTGGCTGGTTAAACGTTCTTGCATCAGAAAACATTGATTGCATATTGGTAACCGATGCTGTATTCCAGGTGCCGATCGGCGAATTAAAACTTAGCGCATACTCAAACATATAACTCAGATCTGTAACTGTAGATGGCAATGTTGCAGGCACTTCAACAAGATCTTCAGCTCTTTGAAATGCATACGACAAATCTGTAAGACCTAAGCCATCCCAGCTGAGCACTTTAGTAAGTCTATATGGGCTACCACTATAATGACTTAATATACCTGATATGGTAACCGTTTTTATTCCACTTGTTACATAGGTATGTGTTTTATTGCCTTCTGTAGTAAATACTTCCAGAGCAGAACCATCTCCCCAATCAACCTGTACATCAACTGTACCCTTAAGCGATAAGGTTATTTGCTCATTTGGAACCAACAAGTCGTATTCCAGAACCATTTGTGCATGTGCGACATTCGCAACCATGAAAATAAGTCCAATAAAAAATAATTTTAATTTCCCCATAAATGTAATTTGTAATGAAATATGCATGTCTGCTTTTTAAAAATAAAAAACTATTTAAAAGATTTTTTATATTGAAAGTAAATGTATTACAAAGAGAAAAAGTAACCTAAAAAATTGTTATTTTTAAATTAATCCACACCTGTAACATTTTAACTATTTCTCCCTCGCAATGAATGCAAAAAATCAAATTAGGCTCAACCTCTCTTTAGGCAGTACTTGACAATTATCTTTTTTACTTCCTGGTAATTAAAGGACTCCACTCCTGATTTTACGCATGTAGGAATACACATTCGTGGCTGCAAATTCTCAATTACGTACTTTAAATACCGTCTATACGTTTTAGAAAAAAATGCGTATCTTAGAGTAGTACTTGTTATGAAAAAAACAGATTCTATCTATACCATTCAGAAGATTGCATCTCTGAAATTCTTATTCTTTCTATTCATTGCTCTGTCAGGCACCTATACGAATGCCCAGAACACATTGAATATTAAGGATGATGTATTGCACTATCCATTAAGAAGTGATTTAATTCAGATATATAAAGACTCAAGTAGCAGCTACGTTTCTCCAGAGAGCATTCAAACAAAATTATTCAGCTCAGAAGACAGTTATTTTTTTTCGAATCCTGATCCGGCAGCCACCTATTGGGGTAAGTTCTTACTGACAGACCATTCTTCCGTTAACAATCACTGGTTCTTTATCTCCTATAACTACAGCATAGACTCACTGGATGTGTTTGCGTATAAGAACTCTGCTTTACTTTTCCATAAAAAATACCGTTTCAATTTTCCGGAGGAAACAACAAAAGAAATGCGTCATAAACATTTCACCATTGATTTTTCCATTCCCAAAAACGATACTATAACGCTGTATATTAAATTAAAAAATAAAAACGCAACTCAATACGATTTTGCGTTGGTAGAACACAAAAAACTTTTTTCAGAAAGCGTATTTGAATTCTATCTTTTCGGACTTTTTTATGGTGGCCTTATACTCATGGCGTTCTATCACTTAAGCACCTACTTCAGCTTACGAGACAAAGCATATGTATATTATTCGATATATATTGTATTGCAGGGGCTTTATATGAGTTACAGAGACTCAACTGCTTTAGTGAATTTATTTGCAGGTACACCATGGCTGATTGAGTATACATTGAATACACTGTTCTTTCTTTTATCTGTTTCAGCTTTATTGTATGGACGCTCCTTCCTTAAACTGAAAAATTTCAGATTATTTAATATTCTGATCTATATATTTATCAGTATTCGCCTACCCTTTATATTTATATACAAAGACTATCCGCTTGCAATTATGTGGATCGATCTTGTAGCACCCGTACTTGTTTTTATATTTTCGATTATATCCCGTTTTGAAAAAAATAAAACAGCTACCTTATTCAGTGTCGGTTTTCTTGCTATAAGCATAGGCTATCTGATCAATGTATTATGGCATGCCAACATTATTGATTGCACAACAGATGTATTTTATTCTCTTTACTACACCATCATTATTCAATCGTTGCTGCTTGCCATTGCGAATGCATACCGATTAAATACGCTTAAAGTTGACAAATTAAAAAAACAGTTGCTTGAAGAAAAAGTGATTGAAAATACATTGATGATCAAACACCAGGAAGAACTGATCAAAGAAAAAACAGACGATCTGGATATGCTCTTATACCGTGCGTCACACGATATCAAAGGACCTTTAAAATCCATTGATGGCTTGTGTTATCTTGGCAAGCGCGATCAGGAGAACGCAGACATGTATTTTGAAAATATTCATTTGGTCTCAAAAAGACTTCAGAATATATTGAACTCATTGTTGCAGATCGCAGAGCATAACCGTTCGGAGGTCACTATAGAGCCTGTCAATATTTACACATTAATAAATGAATGCATCCGTGAAAATTTAGTTGCGTATCCGGATATCAAGAAGATCACCTTCAATATAAACGTTCCTGAAGATGCGGTAATCAACTCTGAACGATTTACATTGCTTTCAATTATTCAGAATATTATTGAAAATGCAATTAAGTATATGGACAAATCGAAAGCAGAGAATATTGTTTCGATCACCTTTACTCAATCTGCCGATGAACAGGTATTAACATTCGAAGACAATGGAATCGGGATCAATGAAAAATCCCTTACAAATATTTTTCAAATGTTTTATCGTGCAAACAACGTAAACCCTGGAGGCGTTGGACTTGGTTTGTATATTGTGAAACAACACATAGACCGTTTGAACGGAGAGATCGAAATTGATTCTAAAGAACATGAGTTCACACGGTTCACGATTCGTTTTCCAAGGTAAGTACGATTTTGAAGTATTTTTCTATATTTAATAAAATTTCTGAATGAACTTATTAAAATTAAACCGCTGGAAATTATTTCTTTTAATTTCGCCTTTTTTATTATTCTTTGTCATCATTCCTCTCCTACTCGAATCCATTTATTTGGAGTTCTTAATAGAACCATGTGTCATCCTTTACTCTGTTTTTTTCTTTGGTTGGCATTATCAAATTGGTGCTTACTTGCAAAAAGATACGTCAAAAATAAAATTCTTTAAATTATTCTTTCTGATCCATGGCACTCTGTTTGTAAGTTCTTTTATTGTTCAATTTTATCGTGAATACATCTTACATGAAGATCCGCTTACCTTGTGGATACCGAATGAAATTACTCCATTTTCTGTAGTTGCATTCATTATGCTTATGTTATTGAGCACTTTCTCTATCATATATTTGTTTTCTTTTAATGTTAAAACGCTGTTAAGCCTCAAAAACCCTGCATGGCCCTATAATGGTGTACAAACAACATTGCTTCTTTTATACGCTCCTTTTTTTGGTGTGTTGTTTTTACAACCCAGAATAAATAAATATATAGAGTCAAAAGAAACTAATTAAGAGACTAATCTAAATCAAATAGACATGAATAAAACATGGAATGGATTCTATCTTTACGGACCTGACTACACAGGAAAAAATCCGAAAGTTGATTTCACTGCACAACTGGAATTCAATGGAGATGAATTTGAAGGCACGTGTAAAGAATCCGGCATAAGTGCACATAAAGAAGCGGCCTTCATGAAAGGTTTCATTGATAGAGAAAATAACACCATCAGTTTTATTTTGAAGTATCCATATTCTTACTGGGAAGGAGAAGATGGAACAGTAGAATACGATACTTCTCAACCGCATCCGGATATTTATTACTTCGGAAATTTTAATTCAGAAACAAATTCCTACGATGGTGAATGGGAGCTTACAACCGAAGTATATGATGAAGATGGTGAGCCGTTCGAATGGACTGATTATGGAACATGGGAAATGTTTACATAAAATGGATTGAACAGTAAAAATAAATGTGTGTTGATTAAATTATAATTAAAAAAAACAAAAAAGCTCCTGCATCTATAAAAGATACAGGAGCTTTTTCTTGCTATTAACTATTCGTTTAAAACTTTATTACTTTAGTATTATACACTTCCTCACCGGATGTGATCTGAATGATGTATAAACCTTTGCTCAGACCAGCTATAGAAACATCCGCTGCTTCATTTAATCTAACGTTCATTTGTTGCTCTATATGAACAACACCTGTTTCATCTGATATTGTTATTACATAATTTCCTGATTTAGGTAATTGCAAATGAATGTTATCTGATGCAGGATTTGGATATACATTGATCTGTATAGACTTGTTTTGCGAAAAAACGTTCATTATAAGTGCCCAAACTTTTACAACTGTATTACCATCTTCAATGGTAAGCGGATTACCGTCTACAGCAATAACTCTGCCTCCTGACAGGTCCATCGTGTTTGAACATTCCGAATAAACATAATAATTACCTTCAACCACATTATTAAATGAATATGTCCCGTATTTATCTGTTGATGTATATGCGATCACCTGCCCATTTAAATTTTTCAAATAAACAACAACACCTGCAAGCGGTGCAAAATTTGTACCTGCCAATCTATGCATTACCGGAGTTGGAGGTGTAGAATCAAAAAATACTGCACCTGAAATTGTATCGTTTCCGGCATTCCAGTTTGGCAATGCACTTGTATATGCAACCAATGCTATATCGATTACATTTGCAGAGCTATTACTTATGTGTTTGTCTCCTGCATTTAACCAGTTAGTAGCCGGAACGCTTCCTGCATAAGTTGCAAGATACGATGTTGAAGATATCGAAACTGATTCCGGTACAGCATATATTACATAATTTCCATTTGGTACAGATGAAAATTCATACACACCATTATCTACTTGTTTGATTGTATCAATAGCTATCACTCTTGGTGCAAATCCAACAACATCATATAAATATACGACACCGCGATCCAATGTATTAGCACCCGCACTCACCGTACCACTTATAGAAGATGGTGCTGCAGTAAATACGGTCAACGCATCCGATGCTGTTCCGCAAGAATTTGTAGCAACAAGTGTAAGTGTAACACTTCCTGCAGCAATATCATCTGCAGAAGGAATATAAGAAGCATTTACTAAAGTTGGATTTGGAGTGAATACGCCAACTCCGGATGTTTGCCAAAGCTGTGATGTTGCATCACTCACCGTAGCATTCAGCTGTGTAGTTACAGAAGATGTTTGATCAAGCCCTGCATTTACATGTGGCAATGAGCCGCTTTGTATCGTTACGGTTTTAACATCCGATACAGAGTTGCACCCACCATTGCTGTAAGACGATAAGGTGAATGAAATAGTACCTGCTGATTTATCAGCAGCAGAAAGTATATACAGATTCGCCAGGTGCGATTTTGAGAATATAAAACGTCCTGTCCCATTTGCTGACCAGTTTCCGCCGGATGCATTTACAACAGACCCTAGAAGCTGAACGGTATCTTTTCCGCACACAGATTCGTCTGCACCTGCACTAATGACTGGTTGAGCCGAAACAAGAAATTTAATTTTCGAAGTATTGCTAACGGTTGAACATGTATTCACTCCAGTATACGTAAGTGTTACCTCACCTGAATTGCGATCTGTTGTTGAAGGCGTATAGATAGTAGAATCTTTGCTTGCATTTGCAAATGTTCCTGTACCGCTGGTAGCCCATGTTTTGGCAGTTTCATTAATTACATAACCGGTAAGCTGAACCGAACCGCTGCATGAGATTTGATTGCTTCCTGCAAAAACAATCGGTGCAGTAAGTATATTCAGTTTTACAGTATCTTCTTGTGTACAGCCGGCAGAAGAAGTTGCTTTCAAACGAACCAACGCATACCCTCTTGTTACATCATCTGCAGAAATTCTATAACTAGTTGTAAGTATTGTGCTTCCTGTAATTGTACCTGTACCTGTAACATTAGACCATTGAAGCGTTGCTCCTGAAGATGGTGTAACGGTGCCGTTAAGTACAGCTGTATCTGTGCAAACAGTCTGATCGATCCCTGCAGAAACAGTAGGACGTGCTAAAATAGTAAGTGTGCGTGCATCAGATGCAGAGCCGCATGCGGTGCTGCTTCCTGTAAGAGTTAAGGTAACATTTCCTGCAGCAATATCTGCTGCAGATACAGTATATGGACTTGCCAATTGCGTTGGATCTGAAAAAGTGCCTGTACCGGATGTTGTCCATGCATACGTTGTATACGCACCTGTTGCATTGGAATATATCATGGTATTGGTAGGTGCAGCACAAACTGTTTGATCTGTTCCTGCATTTAATGAAACGCTGGATGCAATATTTACACGAACGGTATCCATGTGAAAGCATCCTGAAATGGGTGTGGTTCCTTTTATTTCAATCAATACAAAACCTCTTGTAATGTCTGCTGCTGAAGGTGTATATACCGTATTGGTTGCAGTAGTAGTTGAGAACGTACCCGAACCAACCTGCGTATACCATTGTAATGCAGACGCACCGGTTGCAGTAGTAGTCACCGGAATTGTTGATCCGCAAACTGTAAATTCATTGTCGGCAATAACAACTTTTGGTTGTTTATATATCGTCACGGCGACTTGAGAAGTAACTGTTCCGCAGGTACCGCCGGATGCTGTTAAGGTTAAGGTTACAGAATTATTTGTAATGTCTGCCTGACTGTATTTATAATAGGCATTTAATGCTGTACTGTTGTATACGGTACCACTGCCGGAAGTTGTCCAGCTATAGGCCGTAAAACCTCCTGTTGCAGCACCATGGAGCTGAATAGAATCCGTTTGAAAAACACATTTGTCCACAGCAGAACCAGCGCTGAGTGTACATTGCGCCTTGGTTAAAATGGGAATGCATGCCAGGCTGAATAGCATGAATCCATAGCGTAAAAGATTCTTCATAAATAAATTTCGGTTATGGTATAAAATTGATTTCAATTCATTCTGCTATTCACTAAAAAACAATGCGCAGAATAGTAAAATTAAAGATCTAATATAAAGAATAATAGTCCAAATTCAAAGATTTGATTTCAGACTATAATGATGTTCAAATAAATAACATAAGTCCGCGAAAAGCAGTATACTTACGATTAAATTTTTACGCCAAAGAAATTATTGACTATTAATTTAAATCAATGAAACATCTCCTATTTTTATTACTCACTTTTCATGTGTGTGCTTCGTATGCACAAACATGTAACGAAGTGTCTGTTTATTTCAAAACGAATAAATCTGCATTAACAAAACAGGATGCAGAAAAGATCAAACAATCGATTGCATCCCTGAAACCATTTACCTTTCAGTCGGTGCGCATCGAAGGATACAGCGACACCACGGGTTCAGAAAAATCAAACATGCTTCTTTCTCAAAAACGAATTGATGCGGCGCGGCGTGTACTCAAACCATTGATCGATACAAGTGTTCGCATTGAAACAATAAACCATGGAGAATCCAAAGCAGCCTCAACAAACGATTTAAGCAAAAACAGATATGCAAAAATTACGTTTGTATTGGATACCTTAATCAATATTGCAGAGAAAGGTAAAGGTCAAATATGGCTCAATTTAAAATCCTTATACAAGCCGGACTTATGTAATTTTCAAATCAGGGTTTGGGCATACATTCGTACTAAATCTGAATATTATTCTGCTATTCCAATAAGCGATACTTCAAACGTATACCACGTTAATACGACCAATAATTGTTTCAATGTGTATTACTTCCCTAAAGCATTTTACAATTCTATAACGCACATTGCAAAATTCCCAAAAGCTATCTCTATATATTCCTGTTCACAATCCAGGGATTCGATAAATTTTAGTGGATATGCGTCCGAATTTCAATACGACTCAATTTCGGAAAGTTACTATTTAATACTGGACTGCAATAAAACCGCCGGCGTATGTTGTGCAACCAAGGGGCCTTGTACATCTATTTTCTCTGTACCAGAAGAAACAAGTACGCATAAAACACTCCTTACTCGTTTTGCTCATTTCGGTTATCGCGAACCTCAAAACGGCGATACCTTATTTATTTCAGACAGTCTATTATGGAAGAAGTGGTACTGCGATTCTTTTGATTATTCAGATTCTATATATAGCATAGCGGTATTTAACTCTACTTATTATTATTTAAATGGGAAAATTCGCCAATATGCAGTAAATGATTCATTATACCTTAGAAGAGGGAAATTTATTTTTGAAATGCAGGGTAAAAAATATTATGACACAAGCGCAACCGCATTCGTTATACTGAAGCGGACTGATTATACATCTTTTTCATCTCCTACAAAAAAACGATTAATTGTAAAAGCCAAACGCGGTTCTGTTCCCGGTTACTATGTAAAAGAGTACGATGTTGTTGTTCCTTTTGAACATGTCCGAGGGAAAAGATATATAGGTTATGCTATAAATTATCCGACTGAATTTGGTTTGCAGCAAAACAATACAATCATTCGGGAAAAAGAATTAAACGTAAAACGGAAAGTAAAAAAATCGAAAACCGTTATACGATTAACACTTCCCAAACAATAAATGGTGAGAAATAAAAAAGGTTCGGATGACTAAATCCGAACCTTGTCTTAAAAAATGCAATACCTGCTTGACTATCTTTATTTGCTAACGATTTTAAATTCTACTCTTCGATTCAACTCTCTTCCTTTAGCAGTTGCATTGGTTGCAACAGGTTTCGATTCGCCAAAATGTTTTACGATAACTCTTTTTTTATCTACTCCGGATTTTGCAATTAAATAATCGGCAACAGCTTGCGCACGACTGCTTGATAATTTATCGTTATATGCCTTCGTACCGATTGAATCGGTGTAACCAGACAATTCAATTTTCATTGTAGGGCTTTTTTTCAAAAGAGCTGCTAATCGATCCAGTTCAGGATACGATTCTCTCTTCAATTCATATTTATTAAAATCAAAGAATACATTATTCAGTGCTACAACTTGTCCGGTTTCAATAGGCGTAATGTATAAATCCTTTTCATATTCTTTATACTCCTTCATGTTCGAAAGATCGATATTTTCATTGATCGAAATATATCCTTCCTTCTCTGCCAAATAACCATACTTAACACCCGCTGGCAATACAATTGTATAGGAAGCAGAATCATAATTTGAACTTGCAATACCAATTTCTGTTGCTGTTGTTAAATTTTCAAATGAAATTCTAACTCCTTTTACAAGCTCTTTTGTTTTGCTATTATATACATGACCATGAACCAACAACACGGGTTCCGGAGCTAACATTGCGGGAAGCTCAAGTACATACATATCTACATCTCTTGAATCTGATGCTACTTGTGATGTAAAGAATACTTGTTTGCCTGACGCACTTAAACTAAAGAAAGACTCATCATGGGAACTGTTAACTACAGGACCTAAGTTTTCCGGTGTAGACCAATTTTGCCATGTACTATCCAGACGTCTGCTCATGTATATGTCTGAACCTCCATAACCACCCAATCCGTCCGACGTAAAATAAAGTGTCTTATTGTCTGAAGCTAAAAAAGGAGCGTCTTCTATAGCATCTGTATTAATTTTATTTCCAAGGTTTAATGGTTTGGACCAGGTACCGTCTGCTTGTAAAAAGCTTACATATAAATCATTTTTTCCATAGCTATCTCCACTGCGATTGTTCGAGATCATTAATATTTTCTGGCTATTGGCCATAAAATAACTAACCATTGTGCTTTTATTACGGTCTTCATCTTCGATTTCTAAACGCACAGGTGCACTCCATCCGGTTGCTGTTTTATGTGCCATAGATACACCATCCTCCATCGTTCCATCTGCATTGTATGAATTACCTAACAATACGGTATTGCCATCGGGAGAAATAGAATTGATAAAATTTGGGTCTTTATTATTTAACGGACAGCCCATGTTATGTGCCTTACCCCACGTTTTAGTAGACGGATCCCAATTTGAATACCAGATATCTTCGAAATCTTTTTTTCCACCTACATCTGAAGGATCTCCTCTACGACTAAAGTATAAGGTCTTTCCATTTGGAGAAACAAGCGGGCCAATTTCCATATAGTTGCTATTCACACTATCGCTCATTTTTTTCGCAACCATATTCGATTTAATCAGATCGGTATCACTTTGCTGTATTTTAAAATGTTTATCATACGTTGTAATTCCTATAGCATCAATGCCTACAGGAACACCATTAGCTACAACAACTACTTTAACTGCCAATACATTGAACGTTACTTCTTGTGTTGAAATCTGCAATAAGCCATCGGGTGAAGCAAATGCATTTGCAAGAGATGCTATACGAAATTCTTTTCCGGATGCATCATATACATACACCGCAGTGATATGGCCTGCATTAAATGATTCGCCAATAATAATTTGCTTGGGAATAATAGGCTTCAGATATCCTACCTTTATAAAACTTTCTTTTTCAGTTGATTTTGGTTCCCATGCCTTAATGCTTTCTCCCTGATGCGGCAACGCATTCGGAATGCCTAATGCTTGTACAGCTGCATAATCCTTAGAGCTCTGCTGACTGGAATGTTCCAATACTTTAAATGCCCATTGAACTTGTTGGGCCGTTCCTAAAAAAGATAAGGATAATAGAATAAGTAGAAATGTAATTTTTTTCATTATAAGTGAATTTATTTTTTCACTTAACAAAGTTCAACTTTTTAAAATCTGAACTGTTACATAAAAATTACGAAGCGTTACATCTTTATTCGTGCAATGATTATACTGAAAAAATAATGCCTTCGCTAAAAGCGAAGGCATCGGTATAAGAATACACTAAATTCAATTATGGCTGTACGATTGTATTTCCATCCAGAATGATAGCAGTCTGAGCCAAAGCACGTCCTTTAAAGGTTGTGCCGGTATTAAATGTTATACCTGTTTTAGAAAGTATAACACCTTCAATATGTGATGTAGTACCTGTTGTTACAGTTCCTGCAACCTGCCAAAAGATATTTTTAGCTTGTGCACCACCTGTTAATGTTATATGAACAGCTGCACTTAATGAAAGATTTCCTGAAATCTGGAAGATCCACACATCATCTGCACTACCTGAGATAGTAACATCTGTGGGAACACTAACGCTTGTTGTCCATTTATACAATCCCGGTAACAATGTTTTACCACCTATATTACCTGTACCTAATTCTAAATAATCCGGAGTTTTTCTTCCGGCAGCATCTGTATACGCTGTTTGCATATCACTGATTGCTGTTGTAAGATTAGACGATGTAGGAGATACCATATCCGCTGCATAAATGTGCCCTGTTACTTGCGATGAAGTTGCATAACCTGTTGCGTTGGTTAAAGAAAGGCCCGTAATGTAAGAGGTTGCTGCCGGACTTAAACCAATTGCTCCTGTGATTGCAGAAGTTGGATTGTTATTAATCGCAGTCTTTGCAAGCAATACGTAATTTGCTGCTGTACGCAAGTTGACAACGGCAAGTGTTGCAGAACTGCTTCCTGTTGTAAAACTCCATACAACGTTTGATGCAAGCGCAGAACCTGAAGCATCTTTAACGCCTGTTGTAACTGTTGCTGTATAAGTAGCATTTGCATCCAACACAACAGATGGATTGAACGTTGCTGTTGTACCACTATAACTTACTGTACCGGGAATTATTGTAGATCCTTTTTTTACTACAAACGTGGATGTTGTAATGGTTGATGCATCCATAGGTTCACTGAAAGTTACTGCAATATCTTTATTGACTGGCACTCCGGTTGCCTGGTCATTTATATTTGAAGATGAAACTGTTGGCGGATTGTTTGGAGCAGGATCATTGTTATTTTTTTTACAAGCTGACACAATAAAGATGAACCCTATTGCTAGGCTTATTAAAACGTTTGAAAATTTCATGAGAGTTGGTTGGTTAGTTTCCGCAAGGGCGGACCAGTATGGAAGTGTTTCCATGAGCGTAATGTATGTAAGTCTAAAGCAATCTACTTACACATATACAGTCATTCGTTATACAATTACTACATAGTGTACTTAAAGCGAATGAAGGAGCATTTAAAATTTCAGAATTGGTATATATTCAATATTATCTAAAAAATAATTTCAATTATTCGATATAAAATAAAAAAGTCTCCCGCTATGGCAGGAGACTTTCAATCAAACATAGAGAAACTACTGAACTATTATTTTCGTCTTATTTACACGACCGTCTGTCAAAACAGATGAAACATAATAAATACCACTTGTAAGATCCGATACATTCACATCGTACTTAACTACATTTAATCCGGAAACAGTTTTCACAAGCATTCCATTCACATCATAAATATCTATTGAAGCGATCATGCCATCTTTACATTTAACCGTGATCTGATGCACCGCCGGATTCGGATGAATACTAATATCTGCAGCTTCAATAACAATATCTTTACAGGTTGTACAGCTATCAACAGAACCTTCTCTGAATGTTGTCTGACAGATACGTTTTGTACCTGGCGATGTAAAGGTATAACGAGCCAGCAAGGTGTCATATACAACCGCGTCGTTTGCAAACGTCCAGATATGTCTGCCATAACTGATTGAATCCACATACGCAGTTACGCTGGAACCATTTAACGTATAATCAAAATTAGAATAACACACAGCAGGAATCGTATCATGGCGTTCACGAATAACTTTACAAACAATACATGTATCTAAAAAACTAGTATTGTCTTGCGTGTGACATACTGTCAATTGTCCATTTGAGGGTACCAGTAAAGTTGTGTCGCCTCCGTAGTTCTGACCGCTTCGAACACCATCTGCATAATACCACCAGTAAGAATTTGGCGCTGACTCAATCGCATTTAATGCAAGTGTAGATCCTGTTAACGTATAGGTAAAATCAGAATTGCAATGTGTAGGTATGGTATCTACAGGTGGTACGGATCGGATGGTATTACATTCTTCGCAATATGCTGAATGCGGACCAACAATAGAATCTGTATACTGACGGTGACATACGGTGAAAGAATCTTGCGAAGAAATCACAAAACCGGCATCGTTCCCCCAGGTGTGTGCAGCGGTATCTCCATGGATCCACCAGTACGAATCACCTATAGCACTATTGGCATGCAGATATAGAACTGAATCTGTTAATGAATAAGAAAAATCAGATCGGCAAATCACAGGTACTGTATCTACAGGATGACTGATGGTAGTACATTCTACACAATATGCTGAACCCGGACCAACAATAGAATCTGTATACTGACGGTGACATACGGTAAACGGTTCTTGTGAAGAAAGAGCAAAGCCAGCATTATTTCCCCAGGCATGTGCATTCGTATCTCCTTCTATCCACCAATATGAATTACCGATCGTACTATTCGAATATAAAAATACAACTGTATCGGTTAATGAATAAGAAAATTCCGGACGACAGATAACAGGCGTTGTATCTTTCACAACAACTGTATGACAAATAGAACAACCTATAGCATCAGGCGCATTCGCTTTATTTTGGTACAAACACACATTGTAAGTGCCTGCTTTCGCATACGTATGTGTTGGATTTAATTCATTTGAAACATTGCCATCTCCAAACACCCATGTATAATTTCTTGCTTTTGCACTTATATGGGCAGAAGCAGAATCAACATTATGCGTTTGAAAAAATGAAACGTCAAGCGTTGATGTGATATATGTAAAATCTGCACATGCATATGTAACAGGAAGAATATGTGTTTCTGTGCAACTTTTTTTTACACCATTTATTTGCTTTTTAATTACTGTAAGTGTTACAGAATAATCTCCACTGGCGTAATACGCATGATAGGGGGTCCGTTCAGTCGAATAGGTACCGTCGCCAAAAGACCAATGTACCGATTGAATATCTGCTGCAATAGAGTCGTGCATAATAAAGCGGAACCAGTTCTTTGCACTGCTCGCGATTTTGGGAGTTGAAAATCCGGCATTGCAGCACGATGCCTGCACACTAGACGATAGCATCCCGAAAAAGAATAAAATTAAAAATGCGTTATAAATCCGTTTCATAGAAATATTTTTTGGTTGTATAGTTTAGACCGGATTTTCTAAAATAGGGTTGCCTGACCGGAAAAAATACTATTAAACCTGGGCTGTATGTAAAATCAAACAGCCATATTCTACGAAATGATTCTGATTTAATAAACATGTTTAAACTCTCATTGTATTAAATACCACGATTTTATATAACAAATCTTTAAAAAGATGTAAGCCTGAATTATATAAAAAGCCGCACATTTGTATACTAACCGTAAACATTACAGCTATGACAAAATCCATCTACAAAGTTTTCATTCAGGAGGATGATAAGAAACTTCAGAAGAAAATTGCAGAAGAGCTAAAAGACAACAATTATCTGATAAGTTTTTTTTCCAAATCAGATTCAATGTTTGATCTGTTAAATCTCAATCCGGATATTCTTATACAAGACTATACAAAAAATAAAATAGTTCGTTGCTTTGAATGGTCTAAGCCATATAATAATTAAAAAATAATTTTATTTACCATAAAAAGAGGCAGTATAAATATACAGCCTCTTTTTTTTACATTTTTTACATAATCTTATTCATCTGCATTTTTCACAGGCAAATAAATTTTAAATATTGAACCTTGCTCCAGGATACTTTCAACTTTAATATAACCGTCCAATAATTCAACTTGCCTTTTCACCAAATGCAATCCAATGCCTCTTCCGTCAACATGATTGTGAAAGCGCTTGTAAAAGCCAAATAACTTATCCTGATACTTTTTCAAATCCATACCAATGCCATTATCCTTGCATTCTATACATACGGTTGATTTGTCAACCAAACAACTCGACAACTCCACAATGGGTGCGCAATCTTCCCGCTTATACTTAATTGCATTTGAAATTAGATTGTATAAAATATTATGAATATATGATTTCACAGAATAAATTTCAGGGCATGAAGAAAAATCATATTTGAATTTTGCTTCCGTTTTTTTGATCTGAACAGATAATAAGCCGGCAATAGCAGAGCATTCATCTTCCAGATTTACAATGCTGTTATTGCTTACATTGCTGTCATGATTGGTAACTACAAAATTCAGATCCGAAATAACTTCATCTAATTTTTGAGTGGTTTTTGTTATGTGAAACAGAAACTGCTCCGTTTGGGTCGCATCTTCTTTATGATGTTTGAATATTTCTACCAAACCAAGTAAGTTGGAAATAGGGCCTCTCAGATTATGAGAAATAATATAGGAGAATTCATTCAGCTGTTCATTTTGTTGTGTTAATTCAACATTTACTTTTTTCAAATAATCTTCGGACTCTTTGTGTTTGGTAATATCAACTCCAATTAATGATACACTCGTAATTTTTGCGTTTTCATATACCGGATTAATAAATAACTCCAGATAAAAAGGAGCATCATCCACCGTGTATTGCCTTACATAATTAATGCTTTCTCCATTTAATACATGATTAAAGTGCTCAACAAAACTTGCTCTGTTTTTTTCCGGAAGAAATGTTTCAGCAAAACAATCTAATTCCAACTTATTTCCAAAAACAACCGGGCTTAACAATTCTGATTTTTTATTAAACCATATAATTTTTCGATCTAAACTTATTACTGTAATGAAATGTTCTGAATTTTCAAAAATTGTTTTCAGTGTGTGTTGATTTTTGATCAGACTTTTTTCAATCAGTTTTTGTTTGGTAACATTTCTGCAATAAAAAAATATCGAAATAACATTTCCATCTTTATTTTTCAAGGGCGATAAAAAATTTTCATAATATTTTTCTTCCCCTTCAAATTCTCCATGCGATTCATAAAAAGCAGGCTCTCCGGTTTGGATCGAACGCTGCAACCCAGCCTGCATACTCGCATGAAATACGTTCGGTATGATGTCGTAAATATTCTTATTCGAAATTGATTCAATATATTCTTTGGAGCGTGCAGGCAAGTGAACAAAACTGATATTAAAATCCATATCCAGCTTAAAAATGACATCCGGACACGCGTCAAAAAAAGCTTTATAGATTGCGTCCTGAGAAACATCCAACAATCGAGCATTTTCAGCCTTCAGTCGTTCAATTTCTTTAAGAAGCTTTTGTCTTTCTTCGTTTGTGAAAATTTCGTTTGGCATCGGGATCTCGTTGTGTAAAAGAATACTTCTGAAAGTAGTATACTATATATTTAAACAAACAATCTAAGAATTCAAAATGAATTATATCAGATCATTCATACAAGATGTCACAAACATTGCTAAAGGCTTTTATACCTGCTTTTAATCAAATATAATTTATAGCAAAAAAACATATAGCAATTCCTCTTTAAGCAAACGGACCATAGGAACAGACATTTACCGCATGCCAGATAGTCACAATCAGCAATAATACAATCTGCACTTTTTTATTATTCAGCATTTCCGCTGCATTAGCAACACTTAAACAAAGTAAAATCGGCATCAATGTAAATGTTAGGCGATCCGCATAAAAACCTAAAAGCATAAAAAAGGAACCGAAGCAAGCTAAATTTAATAGCAGCAGTCCTGTATTATTATTAAATACAAAAGCAGATCCGATTTTAATTTTTCTTCCAATCAATGTACTAACCAGCAGCACTCCAAACAACCACAGACTTGACATTGTAACAGAAAACTGAATTATATTTGAATAAAATACAGAAAAGAAATGTCTTACTGAAACAGAAAGCGTATCAAGTATCCATACAAGCTGTCGATATTGTTTTACCTCATGATTGTAATAAGCAATCCCCTTGAATTTTAAAAAAAACACCCATACCAGCGACGGTAGTGCAAAAAGTATACAGATCACAACAAGAAGCCCTGCTGAAGGAACTTTCATCAGATTGTTCTGCTCATTCAAGGTGTAACAAAGATAAAGTATACACACAGTGAACACAACCAAAAAACTACCATACACCAGCATGCCTATGCCCAACATAAAGGAGAGTATATAAAGCTCTTTCGATGACCTTCCTTTAATAAAATTCATACTGATATATATACTCAGTAACGGCACCAGAAAGGCAAGCATCTGCTGATGTGCAGTCCAAAAGAATGCCTTGGTCATAAAATTTGATGCAATAAAAACAGACAAAATAAGTATTGTAGCATATGAAACTGCCCCATCTGTTACATGCATTGCAATCTTTTCAAATAAACACAATGCCAGCAGCAGTATAATAAAATTTAAACATACATACCCTGTATACATGCTTTTGGTAAGACTCAGTTTATCTGTAAAAAGATTACTTGTATAATAAATGCCGTATCCGACCGCTGACCCAGCAATTACATATAATGGGCGGCCTTGTCTGACATAATCCTTGCGCATCAACGCAGATGGGCTGATTGCACTTTCAATAAATTCATTTGAATCAAAATTATGAATAAACCCTGCATGCCCACCAATCGGAACGTATTCACCCCAAAAAGATTCTTCACTTGTTGGTTTAGGAGAAAATAAAAAACAAAGATTGATTGCTAAAATAAGCAGGGAGAAATGTATGATTCGTTTCATTCAATAAAGATTGCAGGTGCGTTTATAAACTTTAAGAAACACCTTATTAGATTTTTAATAAAGTTAATTCAAAACTCTTCAATTAATTCAATCCCCTTATTCGGGCAACAATACTCTGAATGTTGTACCTTGCCCTACAACACTATCTACTTCTATACGACCGCACAGAACATCTACTTGTTTTTTGATCAAATGAAGACCTAAACCTTTCCCTTCAACATGTGAGTGAAACCGTTTATAAAAGCCAAAAATTTTATCTTTGAATTTCTCCAGATCAACACCAACTCCATCATCTGAAAATTCAATACATATAAATCCTGATTCATGTTTATAGCTACGAACATAGATATTTGGAGCAGTATCCTGTTTTTTATATTTTACTGCGTTCGACAACAGATTGTATAAGATATTATGAATATAACTTTTGATAGAATATACAACCGGATATGCTGAAAAGTCATACTTGACGATTGCCCTAGATAATTCAATTTCGTTTTTCAATAAAAATTGAACAATATCAAATTCCGCATCCAGATCAACGGAAGTCATAATATTTTTTTGATCACTAACCGTTAATACATTATTGAGATCTTTAATGACCGTATCCAGATGGTTGGCAGATTTAGTTATGTGAGCAACCACTTCGTCTGCTTCTTCCGGATCATTTTTTACCTGATTAAAAATTGAGATCAACCCAAGCAAAGTTACAATTGGCGCACGCAGGTTATGCGATATAATGTATGAATATTGATTGAGCTGTTCATTTTGCTGCATCAGCTCTTTATTTGCCATTTCCAGACGTGTTTCATACTCTTTACGTTCGGTATGATTATTTCCTATTAGCGATACGGCAACCAATTCATTTTTTTGATATACAGGTTGCAGCATGATCTCCAGAAAAAATGGTTTGTTTTCATACTCATACTCTCTTGTATAAGTAATAATCTCACCCTTCAGCACCTTTTCAAAATTCGCATTGAATCCGGCACGTAATTCTTCTTGCAAATAGGAATCAAAACGCTCGCCTACTTTAATGAATTTTCCAAATAGGAAAATACTTTTATCATACGCTGCTCTGTTATACCAGATAAATCTACTGTCTTTATCATACAAAGAAATGATCTGCGATGAGCCTTCAAAAAGTGCTGAAAGTTTTTGTTCGTTTTCTTCAGCCTGCATGCTCGCTATCTTTTGGATAGTTGTTTCTCTGCAAACAAAATAGGCGTGATCAATTTCTCCATTTACATTTCTAACAGCAGAAACATGATTTAGATAATACCGATGCGCCCCTCGTACTTCACCATCTGCTTCATATACGTATGTTTCTCCTGTTGAAAAAACTTTCTCCAATACGTTGCGTAATTTTTCGGCCATAGAAACCGGAGTGAGTGTAAAAATATTAATTCCTCGGAATGAGTCTAATTTCTCTACCGGATGCTCGGGTAAATGTGCCACTACTACGTTATAATCTGCATCTACCTGCAAAATAATATCCGGCGAAGATTCCAGGAAAAGTTTATACGCACTTAACTGACTATCTTTTTTCAGCAAGGCTATCTCTTCTTTTAATCGTACAATTTCCTTATGTAAGTCTTCGGTATTGGAATCCATTTGAACGCTGTATTGAAAGTCAAATATAGAAAATTATTCTTCCTTGTAGATGCCATAACGCCATTCATTTCAAATCTAAAAGAAAAGCCCTTTGACGTGCAAATAATGCATTTTTGAGTACTCCTATAGCTATTAAAACAGGTCTGGAATTGAAATTTCAGGTCTGAAAAAATTACCCAAACCAATCATACATTTTTTTTGATTCGACGAGTCTTATGAAAAAAAATGATACGCGTGAACCTTTATCGAATGTTAAAGATCTGACTTATCATACTCCGTCAAATATAATTTTATCAGGGACATAATTTTTTATACTATCTTCGATGTTCAATTTTATATGTAACCTGTTTTATGACACCATTAGCAGCTTTTGGAATCTGTATCCTGATAACATTTGTACTCATACTCTTATCCGCTGCCATTACAGGGGGCGGAGCCTTTTATATTATATATATGCTCTCCATTGCGCTCATTGAAGAAACGAGGCTTGCACGCAAACACTCTCCCGTATTCCCCATCTTACTTGTTTTGTTGATAGCAGCAGAAATAGCACTTGTGTCCTCCATTTTCTTTGGTGTGTTTTGTCTCTTTTACTCATTCTCGGATGTGCATGAAGCTGTAAGCTTAACACCTCAAATGATCGCTGCCAGACACCCGTTCTTTATTGGTCTTAATAAAATTCTACTTCTAGCACTGGTTTATTTTTTAGGCACATTTATTTATTACAGAATCCAATTCAGCAAACGGAATGCCGTGGAAGGCACGCACGCTAAATATCCCAATCCCATCCTGCCATCCATCTCATTTGTATTTGCCTTTATTTATTTGATCGCAAGCTATTATTATCTGACGGAGTATCCTTCGAAAGAATCAATAGGAATACCTGCTACGATAGCAGGCTCGTTATACGCACTCTACATCATATATTCTCTAGGAAAATCGATCTATATACATATTCGACACTACAAGTATATTTTTCCTTCATACACATTATTCCGGATCAGTCAACAGTTGATCTCATTCGCTTATAATTTCACCTTTTTATATTTTTTCTACAGCACAGCCTATATGTTGAAGCTATATTGAACCCTTTTTAATAGAACTTCATGATGGCGAAAATAAAATGTTTTGTACATTTAAATTGAAATATACCCCGGCTTCTTATTTCATTTAAATTTACCTATGCGTTTTTATCTTGTTTTATTTACAATGCTCTTTTTCATTTGTGTACCCCGATACACAAATGCTCAAACGCCTTCCAATATTGTTGATCTGCAGCAGCCCGACAAAGCGAGATTGGAGTGGTTTACCTTCGATGCCGTCAATATGCTCCGCGAACATAAGAAGCTACCAAATTTGGTTTGGGATGATGTGCTCTACAGAGCGGCCATCGATCATGCGCAATACTTATTGAGTGAAAAGAAAATCTCTCACTTCCAAACAATAAAAGGAAAAAAAACTCCTGCTGAACGTGTTAAGATTCATGGAGGATTGGCGTATACCATTGTTGGAGAAAATATTGTTGAAATAACATTGGGTGGTTTAGCATCTTCAAATGGGCTAACATTAAGTACAGCAACTTATGAAGCGGCGGCGGCTACCATGGCTACGCTATGGAAAAACTCTCCGGGCCATTATAAAAATATCATTTCAAAAAACTACAATTGCACGGCACTTGCTGTTGCATACGATAGCACGCGCCAACGATGTATTGCTGTACAGGTGTTCGGATATACAAACACACCCTCTACTACGGCTAAATTCCCCGACTACTCCGACCATTTACTGGATCTACCTAATTCAACTTTGCCTTATGGACTTCAACCATATACCTCAAAAAAACAAAAAGCTACGGATGGCTTCCAGAAAATGTATATTGATAGAGGCTATATAACAAGCACGTACAAAGACGCGAAAAAAATTTTCAAAGGACGCAGAAGCGGCATTACTCAGGAATTTATTCCGTTAAGTCAGTTTGATAGTGCGTCAACAGAGTTCTCTATGGTGCCGAATAGAAGAAACGCATTATTTGAACTAAATGGAAAACTTACTAAGCCCATATACAGAAAAAAACTGCTTAAATACTGCAGACAGCATACACCTCCGACATATTATATAGAAACATCCCTTATACGATGTTTCAGAAAAAAACCTCATTACTTTTTTTACCCACTGCAACCCAATGGTCCGGAAATTGAATTCAATCTTTTTCTCATAAAAAATAAACATCTACAAGCATACAGGTCATATATCGTTGTCCCTTCAAAATTATTAGAGACTTCATATCCACCTGTAACATATATAAAACCCTTCAAACTGCAATCTGTTCCTGACAAGTATCGAACATACAACACATACGACACCTTACATTTAAGGCTTTATTACACTTCTGGACAAACAAATTTGGATAGCTCCAAACAAATTGAAATAGCAAAGAGTTTTAATGCAATCAAAGGAAAGATTACATCAGTGCAAATAGCAGCCTTTGCAAGCATTGAAGGAGAAAAAGCGGGAAACGACTTATTGGCAAAATCACGAATGGATAATTTTATGCTGCTTGTTAAACCATATCTTGATACCATTACGATTCAGCCTAAAATAATTAAACAAGAACAATGGAGATTGTTTTACAAACAACTTGAAGGGACGCGTTTGCAGTTTGTAAAAAAAATGAAACCAGATGAAATACGTGCCTATGTAAACCAACACACATCGGATACATTGCTATCGTATTTTTTAAATCAGCAGCGCTATCTGGATGTAGCCTTAACATACAGACAAGAATTTAAAGAAAAAATAAAAACCAAAACATCAGTCGAAATATACGATTCGTTAAAAACTGAATTTTACAAATACGAAAAACCCAAACAAGAACTGGTTAATGCGTTGGAAAAAGCTCAGTTTTCAGTTTATCTTGAATGGTCGTTGCTGGACAGCACAGCTCTACAAGCTTGTGTGTTGCGCATTCCAAGGGAAGAGAAATATCCTATTTTTACATACAACGAACTTGTATTTAAATACACTGTCCAAGGTTCAATATCGGATAAAACATTTTATGACAGTATTCACGTATTTGGCAATTCTAAATATTTTCCTGCCAAATCAAAAAATGATCTGATCTACAATAATCTCGTTTTAATTTATAAGCATTTTGCTACATATGGCGACTTGAACGAGCTGATGAACTACGAAGCCATTAATAATGAAGCCTACAGAAAGTCTGAATTTTTTCTCAAGAAAAATAAGAAAGGAAAATCGAGTAACCCCAATAAATTATATCAAACAGAATATTTTGCATTAAAAGAACTTCCGGCATTTATTGCTCTTGGCAAACGTGTAAAAGCACCGGATTTTCATGAAGATGAATTATGGAAATATTATTATGTGTATACCATTCATTCCTTATATAATTTCATCCCCATGCATCCTGAAATAAATAAGATGCTTCCGGGAATTAAAAAATATTACCACCCCAATGATGCCATACTGACCGACAGTCAATGCTTGGAGCTGGCATATTTTTATACAGCGATAGACAAGTATGCGGTTGCAAAAGCTCTTATTGAACCTATTGCCACACGCACAAACCCAAATATTGAAGCGTTAAAACTTTACGTTACCCTTAGGTACGAAGATTTTGAAGACGATCATGAATATATAAAATACCTGACCGGTGAATATTCCAGATTAGGAAAAACAGAGTGGTGCGACTTATGGTTTAATCCTAATTATTTAAACTTCCTGCTGCTCGAAGATCTTAGGCTAAAAGAATTTTATAATTGTAATTGTGATAAGTAAATTAAAATGTATCTGTCGCTATCTATTTGTATTATTTAGCTATACTTATTTTCCAGATTGTATTTGCTGAATCATCCGCAACAAGAATAGAACCGTCTGGTAACACTACAACACCAACAGGACGGCCATATACTTCATCTGCATTTGCAATAAAACCAGTTAAAAAATCCTCCGGCGGACCACTAGGCTTTCCATTTTCAAACGGAACAAATACAACTTTATATCCGGAAAAAGTGGATTTGTTCCATGAGCCGTGCTGACCGATAAATGCGCCGTTGTGATATTTTACAGGAAATGTGGTTTGATTATAAAAAGCCAGACCAAGCGATGCAGTATGCGCACCAAGATTTACATCCGGAACGATTGCTCTTTTTACAAGATCTTTGCCTTCACCCTTCATACGGGGATCAAGATGCTGTCCCCAATACGAATACGGCCATCCGTAAAATCCATTTTTCTGTATACTTGTTAAATAATCAGGCACCAATTCATCGCCCAATTCATCCCGCTCATTTACTACAGTCCAAAGTGTTTTGTCATATGGATTAAAAGCCGCACCAACAGGATTGCGTAAGCCTGCTGCATAGATTCTTTTATCGCTTCCATCAACATTCATCACCAATATATTTGCGCGCATGAACTCTTCTTCAATTCCATTTTCGGCAACGTTACTAGCCGATCCAACCGTAATGTATAAGTGAGATCCGTCGTGATCTGCAATAATGTTTCTGGTCCAATGATTGTTATATCCGTTTGCCGGAAGATCCGTTATTTTCTTTCCCGCGGATGTAATAGTTGTTTGTCCTTTTGTGTATGGAAATGCAACAACTCCGTCTGTGTTGGCAACATAAAACGTATTATCAACCAATACCATTCCCAAAGGTTGATTCAAGCCTTCCAAAAACACATCACGCACGTCAGGAATACCGTCTTTATTAGTATCGCGAAACAAGGTAATGCGATCGGCACTTCCCGAACTTAATCTGCTTTTCGAATTACCGCTTACGAATGCAGCTGCTGCTTTGATCGCCCCCTTCGTGCCTGCTTCTGCAACCAATACATCTCCATTAGGCAATACATACAACCATCTTGGATTTTCCAATTTGTCTGCAAACTTCTGAACAACGAAACCTTTCGGTGCGATAGGTGTTTTCCCATCCGACCAGCCTAATGCTTTACTGAATTTCTTTGAAGATTCCGTTGCATAAGGTTCGGGCAATTCAGACGATGTGTCTGCGACACTCATAGTATCTACAGCCTCAACAGTATTATTGGTATCCGTTCCGCAAGACACTAAAAAAGCCGACGATGCAAGCAATGCAAAAAACTTTTTCATTGATTTGGTTTTTTTAATATTAAAAGAAGAATATTCTATTCCGAATATTCTTTGATAAATCATTGCTCGACTATTCGGATATAATAATCGTTACTTTATTAACCTTGTTCTCTGCTAAATTGTCAATCTTCTCTCCTGCACCAAAATTGTTTCTGTCTCCCTTTTCTGCGCTGATGTAAAAATTCAATTGCTTTAGATATTGAAAATAAATCATGCCTTTGCTATCTGTTTTCCCAGAAGCAACGGCATTTTGACTTTTTTCATAATCTTCTTTGGTTGCATATAAGGTTACTTGAACGTCGCCCTCAATTGCCCCCAATTCATTCCGAACTGTGATCTTCAAACTGGTGGGTATCATTTGCGCTGTAAAGGAACAAAATATGCAAATGGCGATAATAGATATTAAGATTTTATTTTTCATGTTCATGCTGGTTATAGCTCTTTATATTAATTTAAACAAAAAAATCAGGCCGGCAAAATTATTTTGAACGTTGTTCCTTCATTTACTACACTTTGCACTTCAATTCTACCCCCCAGCAATCCAACCTGTTTTTTAACCAAATGCAATCCCAATCCTTTTCCATCTACATGCGAATGAAACCTCTTATAAAATCCGAATAGTTTGTCACCGAATTTCTCCATATCAATTCCCAAGCCATTATCGCTGCATTCAATACATACATCCTTTTCATTTTCCATGTAACACGATACATGAATCACCGGAAGAATATAATTGCGTTTATATTTAATTGCATTTGAAATTAAATTATACAAAATGCTATGCACATAACTTTTAATAGAAAATACAACAGGGCATTTTTCAAAATGATGTACGATCTGTGCACTTGCATGGTGGATCTGTGTGCTCAATAAAAATTCGATCGCTTCGCATTCTTCTTTGATATCAATCTTCGAGAACAGACTTGTAACCTGTTCGTCGTATGAAATAACGGTATTTAAATCTTTAATAATGGAATCCAGATTGACAGCAGATTTGTAAATATGCTTCATCACTTCTTCAATCTGTATGCTGTTGTTTTTTTCCTGCTCAAATATCTGAACCAATCCCATGAGCGTTGCAATAGGTCCTCGCAGATTGTGAGAGATGATGTAAGAATATTGATTCAGCTGTTCATTCTGCTGAACCAATTCCAGATTGATGCGCTTTAAATAATCTTCGTATTCTTTGTGTTTGGTAACATTGATACCCGATAACGAAACGCCGACTACCTTATCTTGTTCAGTCACCGGACTCAGTGTATATTCCAAATGAATAGCTTGCCCATTGACATATGCAACCCGTGGATAGGTAATCACTTCACCCTGCACTGCTTTATTGAAATTTAAAATGAATAACTCGCGCTGACTTTCTTCTATGTAGGTTTCCGCACGCTCGCCCATTACCAGTGCACGTCCCAATATGGCAGGACTTCGATCCAACGCATTTTTATTAAACCAGGTGAATCGTCTTTCCAGATCAAGAATGGTAAGTATCTGAATAGAGTTTTCATAAACCGTTTTAAGTTTGCGCTCATTTTCAAGCATTACCTTTTCTGCTAATTTTTGAGAAGTAACTTCTCTGCTTATAAAGTATGTTGATAGAATATGATCGTGTTCATCTTTGATCGGTGCCAAATAGTTTTCATAATATCTGTATGCTCCCAGAGTTTCCCCTTCAGATTCATATACAACTACCTTGCCCTGCTGAACAACCTCTTCCAATGCATGCAGCATTTTTGCATGTGCGTACAATGGAGTAACATCAAAAATATTTTTACCTACAAGCATATCCAATCGTTCTGCAGGTATGTCAGGAATATGTATGATCAGGATTCTATAAGAGTTATCTAATTGAATAATGATATCAGGTGAGGAATCAAAAATAATTTTATAAGCATCGGTTTGAATCTGAATTTTTAAACGCTCCACTTCCGCTTTTAAAAATTCATTTTCTCTTTTAATATTTTCTAATTCCGAACTCATTCTATTTTACTTAAAAATTCACAAGGCTTTGTGATTGAACCAAATAATATCTAACAGCAGCTAAATATAAGTAGAAAATTGCAGCATTAATGCATCGCTATTTGTATAAGAAACGGATAAAAACAAGATTATGTTTTATTTAACTCAAATAGTGATTTATGTCATAGTGGCTAATTGAATTGATGATGTTTTAATTAATCAGAACACTTCACATTTTTCAATTCTTTCAAAATAAATACAACTCTGTATGCACAATATTTCCCAAAACGACCCCAGCGGGATCTCATATTTATAGCATCTATATATAATGGTTTTTCTACGCACAATACCGAAGGTATTTTACAAGTATATGAATACCTTCTGTATTGTGCGTGTTTTATTCGAATCTGATAAATTCTATAAACATATGACCCCGGCTGGGGTCAGTCATAACGTATTAGCTACGACAAGTCCTTGTGCCAACGAATTTGTATGAATTTATTTTGAGCATCTTGTTAAGAAAATAGTATTATTTATCAGGGTAGATTTAAATACTAGAAATAAAAACTTTCTAAAAATCTGCCTCGAAGCAGTTGCTCTGAACCAGTCGAACTAACCTCAATGCAATGAAAAACCTTATAAATAAAAAGGCCTCACATTTCTGTAAGGCCTCTCATTCGTGGGAGATACTGGGTTCGAACTATGTGCCCCTCCTGTTTAAAAAACGGGATGCTCCGAACCAGTCAAACTAATTCCCAATAAGTTGAATAATCCGCTTTCTACTTTTCCATGCTTTTACTTCCCTTTCACGCTTATATGCCAATTCTTTTGTTGTAAATTCTTCTCTGTAAGAAACAATCCAATCGCCAGTTCCTCCTGTAAAACCCTTATGATTTGAATTATGTTTTCGAAGACGCTCTTCCATAGTATCGCCTGTATGACCAATGTAATATGAGTCTCTTGTAACCGAATACAGAATGTAAAAATGAAACATGATAAAATATTTAAATAAAAACTTTCTAAAAAATCTAATTCGAAGCAGTAGAGTTGAACCAGCTGAGCCACTACTCTAAACGCTACGAAAAACACTATAAATATAAAGGCCTCACATTTCTGTAAGGCCTTTATTTGGTGGGAGATACTGGGTTCGAACTATGTGCCCCTCCTGTTTAAAAAACGGGATGCTCCGAACCAGTAAGCTACTCTCAATACAATGAAAAACCTT
>NZ_KB903630.1:11044-76841 GCF_000379725.1 Cytophaga aurantiaca DSM 3654 | reverse complement strand
AAATATGATCCTTATCAAAATGCTGTTGCAGAACGCGTGAATGGTATACTTAAACAAGAATTCTTAGAGGGAATAAGCATTAAGGATTTACAGTTAATGCGTTTATTGGTTGCTGAGTCAATTGATATTTACAACACGGAAAGACCACATTATTCAAATTATTATGAAACGCCTCAACAGATGCATAATCAATCTAAAATCAAAATGAGAACATATAAAAGCAAAATAGCATCACAAAAATGTGATGCTATTTAATAAATTGGTATCCTTGTAAAACTGTATCGCTATTTCAGGACGACACAATAGATTTATTTATTTCAGATGAATTTATAATTCATAATTAGAACGGCGCCGGTCCATCGTCATCGCCGCCGAAGTCATTGACTTTGCTGCCCAGGGTTTGTCCACCGAAGAACTTATTCTGATCTCCTCCCCAATTGGTTTCTGTATCTATAAAGTCACCACCTAAGTCAGCGAACTTCGTAAACTTACCAATGTATTTCAGCTTTACCGTTTCAAGTGAACCGTTACGGTGTTTCGCAATAATTACTTCACCTGTACCTGCTGTTGGATTGCCTTCTTCATCTACATCTATCTTATAATATTCCGGACGATATAAGAACATTACGATATCCGCATCCTGTTCGATCGCACCAGATTCACGTAAATCGGATAATTGCGGACGCTTATCACCACCTCTGGATTCAACCGCACGACTCAACTGAGAAAGTGCAATAACAGGCACTTCCAACTCTTTTGCCAAACCTTTTAATGCACGCGAGATTGCAGAAATCTCCTGTTCACGGTTACCACCGCCACCTTTATTACTCGTATCAGCCGACATCAACTGCAAGTAATCAATGATGATCATTTGAATATCGTTACGAGATTTCAAACGACGGGCTTTCGTACGCAATTCACGAATCGACAAGCCGGGAGTATCATCAATATAAATGGGTGCAGAAGTTAATGGAGAAATTTTGGAGTGCAATTGCTGCCATTCGTATTCCTCCAGTTTTCCTGTTTTAATTTTATAACTATCCAACTCTGCTTCTGATGCAATCAAACGATTTACCAGCTGTACAGCAGACATCTCTAAAGAGAACAACGCAATTGGTTTCTTAAAATCAACCGCTGCATTCCGCATAGCAGAAAGTACAAAGGCTGTTTTCCCCATACCCGGACGGGCTGCAATAATGATCAAATCACTTTTCTGGAAACCGGAAGTCACACGATCCAGATCAGACATACCGCTTGGTACACCTGTTAAACCGTCGGCTTGATCTTTTTTCTCTGCAAGTTCTTTCAATGCTTGTCCGATTAGGCTTCGCATCTCTGAATAATTCTTACGGATGTTCGCTTCAGATACTTCGTATAAATCTTTTTCTGTTTTATCCAACAACTCGAATACGTCGGTTGTATCCTCGTAAGCATCTTTATGAATTTTCGATGCAATGGTAATCAAATTACGTTTTATGGATTGTTCCGACACAATACGTGCGTGGAATTCAATATTTGCGGCAGAACTGACTTTAGTCGTTAATTCTGTAATGTAGTATGCTCCGCCAACAAATTCCAATTCTGCTTTTGAACGCAATTGATTCACAACTGTGATCAAATCAACGGGCTCAGAACGGTCAAACAATTCCAGTACAGCTAAATATATTTTCTGATGCGCTTCTTTATAAAAACTTTCAGGTTTTAAAATATCAATAACAGACGTAAGCGCATCTTTCTCTAACAAAAGTGCCCCTAAAACAGCTTCCTCAACTTCAACTGCCTGAGGGGGCAGTTTTCCCATACCTGCTAACAGATCATTCGCAATGGTATTCTTAGCTACAAATCCGGTAGACTTCGTTCTCGATTTTCCAAACTCCATACTTCAAATATACTTCTTATTATCCATCGAATCAGGCAGCATATCCATGAGTTCTCCCTAATTATAACATCATACTAACATTCTTATCAACATGCCTGAATATTAAGTAAACATTAGCATCCGATTAAAATTCAATTATAAATTATATACTTATCAACACTATTCATTTTCCTTTATCCACTTTTACTGTTTTATCCTGAATTCTTTTATTTTTGCTTGATTAGTTTTTAAAAATAATGGAAAAGAATAGAGTTCATTTCATCGCAATTGGTGGTGCAGTCATGCACAATTTGGCATTGGCACTTCATCATAAGGGATATAAGGTTACAGGTTCTGATGATGAAATTTTCGAGCCTTCAAAAACGAGACTTGCTGCATACAACCTCCTACCCGCTGAAATGGGTTGGTTTCCGGAAAAGATCACAACAGATCTGGAGGCAGTTATTTTAGGAATGCATGCACGGAATGACAACACCGAATTGGCTAGAGCACGTGAGCTGGGCATTAAGATCTATTCGTTCCCTGAATACATATACGAGCAATCGAAAGACAAACAACGCATTGTAATCGGCGGCAGCCATGGCAAAACAACCATTACCGCAATGATCATGCACGTGTTAAAAACACACAACCGCAAGTTTGATTATTTAGTGGGCGCTAAGCTGGATGGTTTTGACACCATGGTACAGATCACAGATGATGCTCCGATCATCATCATTGAAGGCGATGAATACTTAACATCGCCCTTGGATCTAACACCGAAGTTCTTGCATTATCACCACCACATCGGCTTGATCAGTGGTGTAGCCTGGGATCACATCAATGTGTATCCAACGTTTGAAGAATATGTAATGCAGTTCGATCTGTTTGCAGATTCAACACCTAAAGGGGGTATTTTAATTTACAGCGAATCGGATGATATCGCTACCCTTATCGGTGGAAAACCAAGAACGGATGTACTGGCTGTTCCTTACTCTGCTGCCAAACATGAAATTGTTAACGGCATTACATATTTATTGACTGACAAAGGCAAGGTTGAATTAGAAGTTTTCGGCAAACACAACTTGAAAAATATCAACGCGGCTAAAAATGTTTGTATTAAAATTGGCATCACAGAACAAATGTTCTATGATGCAATCAAAACATTTAAAGGTGCTGCAAACCGTTTAGAAATTTTAGGAAGAGGTAAACACAATGTTGTGTTTAAAGATTTTGCACACGCACCTTCAAAATTGAAAGCAACTTCTAAAGCTGTAAAAAAACAATTTACCGATCGTAAATTAGTTGGTGTTTTAGAACTTCACACCTTCAGCAGTTTGAACAAAGAGTTTTTATCTCAGTATAAAGATACCTACAAAGCTCCGGATGAACCGATTGTTTACTTCAACCCAGAAACTGTTAAACATAAGCGTCTGGAAGAAATTACAGAAGCAGACATCATTGAAGCATTTGACAATCCGAAGTTGAAAGTATTCACAGATAGTAAAAAACTGGAAGCTTTTTTGTTTGAACAAAACTGGAAGCAAACAAACTTACTTCTTATGAGTTCAGGCAACTTTGGCGGCATCGACTTAAAACAATTAACATCTCACGTATTGAATCAACACGCATAATGACAGATCAACTTCCCCTATTCGATGCCGGAAATGCATTCAAAATAAAGATCAATAAGCCTATTGCGTTCTTTGATTTAGAAACAACAGGTGTAAACATTTCTACCGATCGAATAATTGAGATTTGTATTGTTCGTGTTTCACCGCCAAACGAAACAGTTGAAGTAAAAACATTCCGTGTAAATCCGGGCATGCCTATACCCGACCAATCCAGTGCAATCCATGGCATTTACGACAAAGATGTAGCAGATAAACCACCATTTGCAGACATTGCACAGCAGGTTTTTCAATTTATGAAAGACTGTGATCTGGGCGGATTTAATAGCATACGTTTTGATATCCCCTTGTTGATCGAAGAATTTTTCAGAGCAGGAATTGAATTCGATATTTCAAAAAGAAAACTAATCGACTCGCAGCGTATTTTCCATTTAATGGAGCCAAGAACGCTTGGCGCTGCATATAGATTTTACTGCAACAAAGATCTTGAAAATGCACACAGTGCAGAAGCAGACACGCTTGCAACGTATCATATTTTAAAAGCACAGATTGAAAAATATGCAGACAAGCAAGTGAAAGATGCGGAAGGCAAAGTAAGTGTTCCGATCAAAAATGATATGCAGGTGTTGCATGATTTCTCTGTAGGCAACATGGTTGACCTTGCTGGTCGAATGGTACTAAGCGATAAAGGCGAAGAGCTTTTTAATTTTGGAAAATACAAAGGCATGAAAGTTAAGGACACCTTACTGAAAGATCCGATGTATTACGATTGGATAATGAAAGGTGATTTTCCTCAGGATACGAAGAAAAAATTAACTCAAATCAAATTAAAAAACTTTGGCGGACTAAAATAGGTTTAAACGCTTTAAAGCAACAAAATAGCGCTCTCCAAAGAGTACATATCGGTTTAAAGAAACCAATATGTACTCTTTTTCGTTTATAGACTTAAGGTTAACTTATAGAAAGGAGATTGATTATGAAAAAGAAATTACTCCATATCGTTGCGTTACTGTTTTTTTCTCTAGGCTGTGTATATTTCATGTTTAACACATTGTTAAGAGGTGATATAACTAAATTATTACCGTTAAAAATATCGCCTCAAATACCGTCCGAACAATACGCACCACAGCAAAAAAACAAATACTCTCCCAAAGATTTAAAACGGATCTACATGTTCGAGCACATTCATAAAAGTGTTGAACGTGGTAAGAAAGGGATTGTGTGTTAATGTCTGAATTTGGATTTATTGGATTGAAGAGATTATTGGATTGTAACTTATAAGCAGCATAAGTAAATTGTTATGCTGCTTATAAGAGTTTTTTTCTTGCGTTCTTTGCGATTTCAAGTTTACGCTCTTTGCGGTTAAATTTTGTCTGAATCAGGATTTACAGAATTAAAGGATTTTCTTGATTTTTCTTCTTCGTTATTACAATTGATGTATTAAATCCAGTTAAACAGAAATCTACCCAATATCACATATTCTATTGTAAATAAGCATCTTATACAATATCTTACTAACCACTCCAAATACCTATACACATTTTCATTTTTTACTAGTTCCTTACGCTTTAAAAATTTATTTTAGTAGAGAGTATACATATGCAGGTACCGTATGCAGGTTGACTCATGCTGTTTAGTGCAGTATTTATTACAGAATTTTTACGCGAACGATATAGAAGTACACATGAAAGAGAAAAAAGGAATCGCATTGATTGAAGATGACCCATGGTTGGAACCTTACGAAGGTGAAATTCAAGATCGCATTACCAGATACAAGCGCGCATTAAAAGAAATCAAAGAACATTACGGTGACTTACTAACCTTTGCTACCGGACATAAATACTATGGTGTAAACTTCGATGAGGACGAGCGCGGCTGGTATTACAGAGAGTGGGCTCCGGAAGCTTATGAAGTATATCTTACAGGCGATTTCAATGATTGGGACAGACGCTCGCACCCTTTAACACGTAATAAGTTTGGTGTATGGCAAATATTTCTTCCATACGATTTATATCAAAAACGTTTTGTTCATAAAAGTAAGATCAAGGTACAGATCGTTGGTGCGAATGGCACACACGACCGCATTCCTGCATACATTACACGCGTTGTTCAGGATATCGAAACAACAGACTTTTCCGGGCAGTTGTGGTTCCCTCAAAAACAATTTGAATGGACAGACCGTGATTTCAATTTACGTAAAATAAAAAATCCAATAATCTACGAAGCGCACGTTGGTATGGCGCAGGAAAAAGAAGGTGTTGGTACATATAGAGAATTTGCTGACAAGATCGTTCCGCGCATACGTCAGATGGGCTATAACAGTATACAGCTTATGGCTGTTATGGAACACCCGTATTATGGTTCATTCGGTTATCACGTTTCAAATTTCTTTGCTCCTTCTTCCCGTTTCGGAACACCGGAAGACCTAAAATATCTGGTTGACCGTGCGCATAAATATGGATTAGCAGTAATCATGGATGTAGTGCATTCACATGCTGTAAAAAATCTATCTGAAGGTTTGGCAGAATTTGATGGCAGCGATCATCAATACTTCCATCCGGGCGAAAGAGGAAATCATCCGGGCTGGGATTCCAAATTATTTGATTACGGAAAGCTTGAAGTAAAACGTTTTTTACTTTCAAACTTACGTTACTGGCTGGAAGAGTTTCACTTCGATGGGTTCCGTTTTGATGGAGTTACATCGATGCTGTATTTCGATCACGGCTTACGTACGTTCGACAGCTACGACACCTATTTTAAAGGCGGTGTAGACTACGATGCTGTTACGTATCTGCAATTAGCAAACGAGGTTACACATAGATATTTAAAAGATTCCATCACCATTGCAGAAGATGTAAGCGGTATGCCTGGCTTATCGCGCTCTATCAAAGATGGCGGCGTTGGTTTCGATTATCGTTTAGCAATGGGTATTCCGGATTTCTGGATCAAGTATTTAAAACACTTGAAAGATGAAGAATGGAACATTTATGAAATGTGGAGTACGTTAACGAATCGTCGTTATAAAGAAAAAACCATTGCCTATGCCGAATCTCACGATCAGGCCATGGTTGGTGATAAGACCATTGCCTTTTGGTTGATGGATAAGGAAATGTATTTCCACATGCAGGTAGATGATGCAAATCCGGTAATTGATCGTGGAATTGCAATCCATAAACTGCTGCGCATGTTCACCTTTGCGTTAGGAGGTGAAGGGTATTTGAATTTCATGGGTAACGAATTCGGCCATCCGGAATGGATCGATTTCCCAAGAGAAGGAAACGGATGGAGTTATCAGTATGCACGCAGACAGTGGTCGCTGGTTGATAATCCGCGTTTGAAATACCAATACCTTGGAGCCTTTGATGAAGCCATGATGCGTGTGGTACGCAGAACCCGTTTGCTTGCTTCCGAAGCTGCAACGCAATTGAATATGGACGATCACAATAAGGTTGTGATCTTCGAACGCAACAACATGATCTTTGTATTCAATTTCAGTGTTAGTAATTCAGTCTTTGATTATAAATTCAAATCCTTCGGTCCGGGTACATTTGAGATTGTATTGAACAGCGATGACATTCGTTTTGGCGGTCATGGACGTGTAGACGATACACTTGAATACCATACCAACGAAGAAGGTCAACTGAGTATCTATACACCAAGCAGAAGTGTGTTGGTGTTTAAGAAAAAGGAAGTTGAAGAATAATTATGAATTATGATTTATAAATTATGAATGAGTCCCGTGGTTTGATTGCTGCGGGACTTGTTTGTTTATATGTGATTATTAAATCATTTAAAAGACTCTTATGATAACAAGTTACATCAGTAAAAAAGAAATTACTTCAAGTGAAGCCATCAAAGGCTGTGATATACGGAAAGGAGTTTTTGATCTGATCCAATCTGAGTTTACAGGCTTCGATACAGAAAAATACATTTCGCTTGATGAACTGAATCAATACAGACGATCTTATTTAACGTCTTTAATTGTTCAGGAAAAAGGAGAAATAGCAGTAATCGATCAGGATGTAATGAATGCTATTAAAAATAATTCCATCCTTTCTGAAAACATTCAAGATGATCAAGACACCGAATTGACTACTGGTCAAAAAATTGCGGATAAGGTTGCAACATTTGGAGGCAGCTGGGCATTTATTATCACATTTTTTTCATTTATTGTCTTTTGGATCATAATCAATATCTGGTTCTTAGCAACAAAGTCCTTTGATCCGTATCCATTCATCTTACTGAACCTAATCCTCTCCTGTTTAGCAGCAATACAGGCTCCCATCATCATGATGAGCCAAAACAGGCAAGAACAAAAAGACCGTCAACGTGGAGAGCACGATTACAAAATCAATTTAAAGGCAGAGCTTGAAATAAAACTATTAAGTGAAAAGATGGATCATTTACTTGTTCATCAGAATAAAAAATTATTAGAGATACAGGAAGTTCAAATTGATTACCTGGAAGATCTGATGAAAGAGGTAAAGAAAAATAATTCTTAATTATATGAAGAAAATTTTATCTGTTGTATTGATCCTAATCCTTTTGTGTTTGGTATTATATTATTATGCAACCCATGTAAATACGGAGACGATCACGAGAAAAAGTATAACCGTTAATAATTGTACTGCTGAGTATGTACATTATAAAAACGATAACATCAAAAATATTGCAGAAACCCATGGACATGCGCCCAACAATATTATGGAAGTGGGCTGGGCCAAAATGGAAATTGCAAAATGCCTTTGTGATAATTATCTCATCAGAAAAACAGCTAGCGATTCGATCGAGATTATAAACATACTTAATTCACCTGAATATTCTGACTTAAAAAATATTTTCGAACCGAATTCAGAATATTTTCAAACAGATACACTGAGATTAGAATTTGCCTGTAAAAACAAAGAAAAATATTTCGAAAGATTTGTATTGGATTGAAACAGATTACATAATCTTATTTAATATAATTTAGTTAACTATGAAATCACTTCGCATCTGCTCCTGGATATCCATCTGCCTTAGCTTTGTTTTCAAATTCCTGCACTATCCTTTTGCGGGTCCACTGATTGTGTTAGGCGTATTCTTGCTTTTCATATATACGGTCATTTTTGTGATAAAAAATGCAGATAAAAATATGCCAGAAGTATTTTTTCATTTGAATATTTTTATCTGGACAACCTACTTCATGTTTCGTTATATGTATTGGCCTTTCGCTCAGATTCTATTCACGGTTTGTGTCTGTCTAACATTCATATATACCGTTTTACTTGCTGTTAATAAGTCTAAAATTCGTTATCCTCAGACTATCCTATTCACTTACATCTTAGCTTTAGGGATATTAGCCTATACACAGAGTTATCGCATCTATTACTTCTTCAATTTAAATCCCGTTTTAAATGAAGAATTTAATACGGTAAATTATCAAGCATGGGACAAATACAGCTGGTTCTTATATGGAGCTAATAAAAAAGAGAAAGCTTTGGAAGCAAATAAAAATGCAAAAAATGCTGTTCAGAAATCGCTAGAAATAAATGCCGCAGATATCTACGCCAATATGTTTAACCCCTACATTATATACCACGAAGATTTGATCAAAAAAAATAACTGGACAAATTATACGGAACCTTAAAACATAACATATTCTGCTTTATTCTCTGCCCAAATATCTTTATATTATATAATTCATTTTGCAATACCGAATCCGCCATTTATAATTTATAACTCATAATTTACAATTCTTATGTCAACTTTTGAACAACAACTAAAACGTATGCACGAAGGTGCTGGCTTCATTGCCGCATTGGATCAAAGTGGTGGAAGTACACCTAAAGCATTGGTAGGATACGGCATTCAGGAAACAGCCTACAAAAACGAAGATGAAATGTATGCGCTGATACATGCCATGCGTTCACGAGTAATGACGGATAAATCGTTTACCGGAGATAAAATCCTTGGTGTTATTCTATTCGAAAAAACATTAAATTCTAAAGTTGAAGGTTTGCCAACGACAGAATATCTATGGAAGAAAAACATTCTTTCGTTTTTGAAAATAGATAAAGGTCTGGAAGAAAAAGTAAATGGCGTACAGTTGATGAAGCCGATCCCCAATTTGGCTGCAGTGATTCAAGATGCTGGAAGCAAAGGTGTATTCGGCACAAAAATGCGTTCGGTAATTTTTGAAAACAATCAAACTGGTATTGCAGCAGTCGTGAAGCAGCAATTTGATTTTGCACGGATCATCATTGCAAATGGTCTTGTTCCTATTATTGAACCTGAAGTAGATATTCATTCTCCCGATAAAAAAGAGATCGAAGCTTCGTTGAAGAAATACATTCTGGAACAATTAAACACCCTTGCTCCGAATGAAAAAGTAATGTTAAAGCTGACCTTACCTACCGTTGATAATTTCTACAATGAATTTACAAAACATTCTCAGGTAGTACGTGTGGTTGCTTTATCAGGCGGCTACGATCTTGAAAAAGCAACGCAGCTACTTGCTGCGAATAAAGGTACAATCGCAAGTTTTTCAAGAGCCTTATTAGACGATCTTCGTGTAAACCAAACACCGGAAGAATTTTCGAAGGTACTATCAACAGCCATTGACGTGATATACAATGCATCGATTACATAAGAAGTAAACTTCTAATAAAAGAAAAGAGCTTCCGATCACATAAGATCAGAAGCTCTTTTCTTTTGAGAACGCAGTAATGTCGATTCTCAGATACCCTGGATCACAGCCGGAGTAATGTATACACCGAACAGTTCTTCTAATTTTTCCATTCTGTATGCAAATATTTTTTCGATCTTTCCTTTCACCAAAAACGGGTGAACAATACTGCCCAATATTCCCAAAGGCATTTTATATTCCAATATATCGGTAATCTCAACGCCGTTTGCTATTGCCTTGAAATGATGCTGATGATTCCAGTATGCATAAGGACCCGAGCGTTGAAAATCTACAAAAAGTTTTTTCTCTTCCATCTCTGTTATTTCTGTAACCCATGTAAAAGGCATTCTGAAGATGGAATCAATATCATAGGTAACAATCATTCCTTTATACATCATACCTTCTCCACCTGCTACAATATGAAACCCTAAATCGGGCGGAGTGACCTTTTTTAAATTACCGGGATATAAAAAAAACTTCCAGATCTCATCCAGACTTACCGGCAATTGTTGAGTACGTTCTATTCTATACATCATTTTAAAATTCAAAATAGACACGCAATATACATCTTTAGCATCAAAGCCCTATACCAATTTTTACTTAAGCGGCTTATTGTAAAACACTTAAGATGTCCAAACATTCATTTTCAAGACAAATCAGGCACTTTTTAGTATATTGCGCCTTCAAATTAACTCCCTCCTTTATGTCTGACGACGCTACTCCTTGTCCAAAATGCAAATCTCCCTACGCATACGAAGCTGATTCGTTAATGGTTTGCCCGGAATGTAATTATGAATGGAATCCCGCAGAAATTGCAGAAGCACTCAGTACGGATAACGTTATAAAGGATTCTAATGGTGCAATCCTGCAGGATGGCGACACTGTTGTGATCATTAAAGATCTGCCCGTTAAAGGTGCTCCGAAAGCAATCAAAGCAGGCACAAAGGTTAAGAACATCCGCTTGAAAGACGGTGACCACAATATTGATTGCAAGATCGATGGTTTCGGTGCTATGGCATTGAAGTCGGAGTTTGTGCGGAAAGGCTGATTCGGATTCATTGGATTCTTTGGAAAAATGGGATTATGGGCGACTAATAGAACCTGTATCTCCCATAATTAAATCTCCATGAAACCATACTTCAATTTGGAATTATATAATCCACACATAAACACAATTTCAATCCTTTTCCTCCCATGATTAAAATCGTGGGCTATGCAGGTTCGTATCACAATCTTCAGCAATAAACCGTCATTAGAAGATATAAGCAATGGTTTAGTAGCCTGTAATCCCATCTTTCCAAAGAATCCAATGAATCCAAATCCTGCTTGTAAACCCGTAAATAATTACGGAACTTTGCATCTCCTATGAAAAAGAAAGTTGAAATACTTGCTCCTGCCAAAAACCTATATCAGGGAATGGCTGCCATCAATGCCGGTGCAGATGCGGTATACATCGGTGCTCCTCAATTTGGTGCCCGTACCAATGCAACCAATCCGGTTGAAGACATTGCAGAATTGGTGCGTTATGCGCATTTATTCAAGGCACAGGTGTTTGTTGTATTGAACACAATCTTATACGATAACGAATTAGAGACCTGCGAAAAATTGATACATGAACTGTATCACATCGGTGTGGATGCATTGATCATTCAGGATATGGCAATCATGGAAATGAATATCCCTCCTATTGTAATCCATGCAAGTACGCAGGCAAACAACCGTGATCCCAAGCATGTAAAGTTTCTTGCAGATGCAGGAATGAAACGTGCCGTATTAGCGCGCGAATTAAATCTAGATCAGATCAAAGACATCGCAAATGCAACGGATGTTGAATTAGAATTTTTTGTATCTGGTGCGTTGTGTGTTTCATTTAGCGGCAACTGCTATATGAGTATTGCAGGCGGTGAGCGCAGTGCTAACAGAGGCTCTTGTGCGCAGAACTGTCGTTTGCCATACAACCTTATTGATGGTACAGGAAAAACATTGATCGCAAACAGTCACTTGTTATCGATCAAAGATCTTGACTTAAGCGATCAATTACCAAATCTGATTGAAGCAGGAATTACGTCTTTCAAAATTGAAGGTAGATTAAAAGATATAGTTTATGTAAAAAACAATGTATCCTATCTGCGTAAAAAATTAGACGCGTTTTTAGAAAATAACGAACGTTTTGAAAAAGCATCTTCCGGCCGTACGTTCTTCAACTTCGATGCAGAAATGGATCGTAGCTTCAACCGTGGCTATACCGATTATTTTGTAAACAAACGTACACAAAGCATCGGTTCATGGGACACACCAAAGTCGCAGGGACAAGTAATCGGAAAAGTAACAGCAGTTAAGAAAAACGGATACGTAATTGAGAACTCCGACAAATTAAATAATGGTGATGGTTTATACTTCATCAACGAAGCCGGTGAAGCAGACGGTGCGCAGATAAACACCATTGAAAATGGTATCGTCATTCCAAATACATTCAAGCCATTAGCTGTAGGCACCATGATCTACCGCAATGCGGATGCGGAGTTTAACAAATTAGTTGAACGTGAAGACAGCGCAATCCGTAAGATCGGTGTTTCATTATTCTTTACAGAAACCGCTGCAGGCTTTGAGTTAAAAGCTGTAGATGAAGACGGACATACAAGTATTTCTACATTAGAGGTTGCAAAAGAATTAAGTAAGAATAGCGATGGTGTTGTAGAGAACATTAAAAAGAATCTTTCAAAAACAGGAAATACACCATTTATTGTAGATCATTTAGAAGTAGAACTTTCTGCAAGCTGGTTCTTACCTATTTCAAAAATAAATGAGATCAGAAGAATCGTTCTGGAAGATCTTATTGACGTACGCGTAAATGCGTATCAGCGCAAGGAATATAAGATTCAAAAAACAGAACATCCCTACCCGGTTGAAAAACTGGATTTCATGTACAACGTGTCAAACAAAATGGCTAGAACATTTTATCACAGACACGGTGTAACCGAAATTGAAAAAGCATTTGAGCTGCAATGGGATCCTGGCAAGGCACGCGTGATGACAACCAAGTATTGTGTTAAATACGAATTGGGTAAATGTCCGAGGTACCAACGCGATACCATGGGTGAAAAAGTAGTTGAACCCTTGGTTTTAAAGCATGGGGAAAACGAATACAAATTAAAATTCAATTGCAAGCCTTGCGAAATGGAGATCTGGGAGAAGGATGCTGATCTTGTGTTTGATGAAGAGGACTATTGATTTGGATTTATTGGATTTTAAAGATTATTGGATTAAAGTTAGTAATCTAACCTGTTCATAATATTTAAACTTTACTGCCAGACATAAAAAAATGCGAATAGGTAAATATCTATTCGCATTTTTTTATTAATCCTTTTTTTCAATTAATCCAACAAATCCAAATTCAGACAATTATTTATATTCCCCAAACAACTCCAACATTTTAACATTTCGATATTCAAAAATTTCCTGAACTTTGTGTTTAACAATAATTGGTTCAAGCCACTCTCCTATAATACCCAAAGGCAGTTTATAGTTAACGATATCCGTCATTTCAACGCCATTAGGAATTGCCCTGAAATGATGTTCGTGGTGCCAGATTGCATAAGGACCTACACGTTGTTCATCAACAAAAAATTTCTTATCCTCTACATGCGTAATTTCTGTCACCCATTTCATTGGGATACCAAGTAATGGTGTTACGGTATACTTAATAAGCATGCCCGCATACATTGGACTTTCACCACCAGACTTTATATTAAAACCCATATAAGGCGGAGTAATTACTTTTAAATTTTTAGGGGAAGAAAAAAAATCCCATGCTTCTTCAATAGTAATTGGTAAACGTTGCGTTCTTTCTAATGTATGCATGTTGTGTATGAGTTAATAATGAATAAATAATTTCAACTAAAGAACTTTTACTGTTGACATACCTCCATCAACATGAAACGTTTGCCCGGTAATCCAGGTGGATTTATTTCCCAATAAAAAAAGAATCGATGATGCGATATCACCAGCTTCTCCAACTCTCCCCAATGGATGACGTTTACCTGAGTTTAATTTCTTTTCTTCGGTATTCAATAATTTTTCTGCCAATGGAGTATCTGTAATGGAAGGTGCAACAACATTAAAACGGATCGTAGGTGCATATTCAGCGGCCAAGGACCTAGACAAGCCTTCAAGTGCAGCTTTTGAAGAAGCAATCGATGCATGAAAACCCAAGCCAATAGTTGCCGCTACGGTACTAATCAATACAACAGACCCATTCCCTTTTTTCAACGCAGGCAAAGCAGTTTGAATGGATTTTACAGCACCTAAGAAATTGATTTGATAGTCCGAAGTAAATTCTTCAATGGAGATTCTATGAAATGGCTTTAAGATGATTGTTCCTGGAAAATAGATCAAGCCATGTAAGGTATCCGGTAAGAAATTTTCAGGTATTGAAGCAGTGACAATATCAAGCACCTGATGATGTTCAGTAACATTCATTTCCAACCTGCTGACCGTCCACAAGTCATGACCGTCTTCTTTTAATTTGCCAATCACTTCAGAAGCAATCGCTGAGTTACTGCCAACAAGTAAATAATTCATTCGTTATTTGATATGCGATAGAAATTCATTTTTAACAGAATCTTCTTTAAACTTACCGGAATAGCTGGCAGTAATTGTTGTACTTGATTCATCCTTTACACCACGCATAGATACACACAAATGCTTTGCATCAATCACAACTGCAACATCTTCAGTATTCAATATCTTCTTTAATTCATTTGCAATTTGCATGGTAAGTCTTTCCTGAACTTGCGGACGTTTTGAAAAGTATTCTACAATACGATTCAACTTCGACAAACCAATTACGTTACCGTTTGAAATATATGCCACATGGGCCTTACCAATGATTGGTACAAAGTGGTGCTCACAATTAGAATAAAAAGTAATATTTTTCTCCAACACCATTTCATCGTACTTATACTTATTTTCAAATAAAGCGATGGCTGGCTTATTCGCAGGGTTTAAACCACTGAATATTTCTTTTACATACATCTTAGCCACACGCTTTGGAGTATCTTTTAAACTATCGTCTGTAAGATCTAAGCCAAGAATATCCATGATATCTTTAAACTTTTTACTAATCAATTCAATTTTAAGATCATCATCTAAATCAAATGCATCAATACGTATGGGAGTATTGGGATTGGATGAATAATGATCCTCATTTATTTCTTCAATCAACGTCTGTATACCTTTAGTAATCTTCATATTCATCCTATTTAATATTATATAACAAATAGCTGCAACAATTTATCGAGTTAAACTATATTCAGTTTTAAGTCGTGCTATTAACTCTTTTCTAGCAATAAATATTCGACTTTTTACTGTGCCTATTGGTATGTCGAGTTCTTCTGAAATTTCTTTGTATTTATACCCATCCACATAACGCAGAAATGGCAATTTGAATTCATCCTTTAACAAATCAATAACACGAAGAAGTTCCTTGTAAGTTAATTTGGGCATCCGTTGTATTAGAATGTATCGTCGTTTGAATTTCATCTTTCAATAAATCAAATGAGTTGTTTACTAATGTATTTTTTCGAACAGATCTTCTGTATGTATTGATGAATGTATTCTTCATGATGACACACAGCCAGCCTTTCAAATTTGTTGAGCTGATAAATTTGTCTTTATACTTAATTGCTTTAAGTATTGTATCCTGAATCAAATCTTTAGCATCGTCTTGATCTGCTGTTAATTTTAAAGCAAAATTTTTCAGCAGATGCTGCTCATTCATTACCAGCGTATAAAATTCAGTTGTTGACATAAATTTATTTGTTTAACATTTACACCATTTTGTTAAACAAAAATAGTCATTTTTGTTTAACAAAAAATACACTTAATTAAACAAAATAATTAACATGCTGATAAACAGGATTATAAAAATATAGATTTTTAAAAATTAAACAAGTTTTTTAAAAGCATCTAAGCCCTTATGCAGAATTATGTTAGTAGGTAGTTTTACTGATTCCCTGATAAACTGATAACCTGAAACAAAAAATATACAGTCAGGGAAATCACAACTTAATTTATTCAAATACTCCTGTAACATCCCTTCGGCAAAAGGATTGGTAAATGCGGTAACTATTTTTTGAGGTTGAATGCTATGAACAACAGCTAATAAATCAACGTAAGGAACAGATTGTCCTAAATAAATAACCTTATACCCTTTTGACTTTAATAAATAGGTATATACCAACAAGCTTATTTCATGCAATTCTGATTCGGGCAAAAAAAGCAAAAAAGTCTCTTTAGTTGGGTCAGGTTTAATCGAAACAGAATCAATAGATACAATTATCTTTTGGCGAATCAGATTACTTATAAAATGCTCTTGAGCAGGATTAATGGCTCCGGTTTGCCACAATATACCTATCTTCTCAAAAAATGGATAAATAGTATGCTCAATTGTTTTTATTAAACCATGTTTTGAAACTGTATTAGAAATAATTTCCTGAAAATTATCCTCATTCAATTCAATCATGCTCACGATCAAACCTTCAATCTGATTATCCTCATAAATACTTGTATCAATAATTTTTTTAACTTCTGAATTTAATTGATCAGGAGTTAAGTGAGCAATTTTTGAAATTTTAAGTCCATTTTTATTAAGAACACTAACATTCAAAATCCGCTTTAAATCCTCATTAGAGTAAAAGCGAATGTTATTGCTCATTCGTTGGGGTGTAATGATATTATACCTTTGCTCCCAAATACGAATCGTATGAGCCTTAATACCTGTAATCCGCTCTAAGTCCTTTATTGAAAACTGAACCACTTATTTCCTGATTATATGAAGATTTAAACAAATGTACTCTCTTTTGTTTAGCTCCCATGCGATTTTTTTAAACAAAATTATTTTATTAAGTATTTTTACGTATAAATACTTGCTTTTACGTAACAATTACGTAATTTTGCCTACGTAGTTAACATTAGTCCCTTTTACTTATGAAAAACGAAACTCAAATCCTGGTCGTTGGCAACGGAATGGTTGGTTACAAGTTTTGCGAAAAGCTGAAGAAAAAAGATCCTTCCGGCGCTTTCAAAATTACCGTACTTGGGGAAGAACCAAGACCTGCATACGATCGGGTTCACTTAAGTGAATATTTCAGTACCCGTTCGGCAGATCATTTAACCATGGCACCGAAAGAATGGTATGCAGAAAACAACATCAACCTGGTCTTAGGCAATCCGGTTGTATCGATTGACAGAGAAAAAAAATCTGTTACAACGTTTTCCGGTGACGTCTATTCTTACGATAAATTAATACTTGCAACTGGCTCTGCAGCCTTTGTACCTCCTATTAAAGGCGTTGATAAAGACGGTATTTTTGTATACCGCACCATTGAAGATCTGGAGATGATGATCAATCAGGCTCAGAAATCGAAAGTCGGTGCTGTAATTGGTGGCGGGTTATTAGGTTTAGAAGCAGCTAAAGCATTGTTGGATCTAGGTATAAAGCCACATGTAATTGAATTTGCATCACGCTTGATGCCACGCCAATTGGACGAAGCTGGCTCTAAGATTCTACAGGAAAAATTAGAATCCTTGGGATTAACAATCCATTTAAATAAAAACACTTCTTACTTTGACGGAGATGCAACTGTAACTGCGATGCAGTTTGCAGACGATACACGTTTAGAACTTGATATGGTTGTTATCTCAGCAGGTATCAAACCACGAGATGAAGTTGCTAAAAAAGCAGGTTTAACAGTAGGTCCGAGAGGTGGTATTGAAGTGAACGATATACTTCAAACTTCTGATGAAGATATTTATGCAATCGGTGAATGTGCCTTGCACTGGGGAATGATCTATGGCCTGGTTGCACCTGGTTATGAAATGGCGGAAGTTGTTGCAGAAAATTTAATCAAGGAACATAGCAAAGAATTCCGTTCGTTTGATATGTCTACCAAGTTAAAATTAATTGGTGTTGATGTAGCAAGCTTCGGTGATGCCTTCGGTGCAGAAGAAGGTTCGGTAGCAATTACATATGAGAATAAAGATAAAGGCATTTACAAACGCCTGAACTTATCGGCAGATAAAAAACGTGTTATAGGTGGGATATTAGTGGGCGATGCTGAAAGCTATAACATGTTGCTGCAGATGGTTAACAACAAGATGGCTTTACCACCGGATCCGGAAGATTTAATTCTGGGTTCACGTGGTGATGGCAAATCTGAAGGTGGTAATGCGGGTGTAATGAATCTTCCGGATGAAGCATTGATCTGCTCATGCGAAGGGGTTACCAAAGGTGCGATCTGCGGAGCAGTTACAGATCAGAATGTAACCGATCTGGCAGGCATGAAAAAATGTACCAAAGCCGGAACAGGTTGTGGCGGCTGCGTACCAATGGTCAATGATTTAATTTCTGAAACATTAAAGTCTCAAGGAAAGGTTATTAAAAAAGTGTTGTGTGAACACTTTGACTATTCCCGTCAGGAATTATTGGATCTGATCAAAATTCATGAATATAAAAATTACGATGTCATTCTGGATGAATTAGGAAAAGGTGATGGCTGTGAAATATGTAAACCGGCTGTAGGTTCTATCCTTGCAAGTGTTTGGAATGAAGTAATATTAAAACAAGCTACCATTCAGGATTCGAATGATCGTTTCCTTGCGAACTTACAGAAAGGTGGCACCTACTCTGTTGTGCCTCGTGTAGCAGGTGGAGAAATTACTGCTGAGAAATTGATTGTACTAGGACAAGTTGCAAAAAAATACGATTTGTATTGTAAGATTACCGGCGGACAGCGCATCGATTTGTTTGGTGCACCGGTACATCAGTTACCGGATATCTGGGAAGAGCTTATTGATGCTGGTTTTGAAAGCGGACATGCGTACGGAAAATCATTGCGTACTGTAAAAAGTTGTGTGGGTTCAACGTGGTGTAGATTTGGAGTACAAGATGCAGTTTCGTACGCAATACGCATAGAAGAGCGCTACAAGGGAATACGCTCTCCGCATAAAGTAAAGATGGCCGTATCGGGCTGTGTGCGTGAGTGCGCAGAAGCACAAGGGAAAGACTTTGGTATCATTGCAACTGACAAAGGATGGAACTTATATGTTTGCGGGAATGGTGGTGCAAAACCACAGCACGCAATCTTATTCGCTTCAGACTTAGACGATGAAACCTGTATTAAATACATCGATCGTATCATGATCTTTTATATCCGTACAGCAGAGCCTTTAATGCGTACGGCTACATGGTTAAATAAATTAGAAGGTGGTATTGAATATTTACGTGAAGTAATTATCAACGACAGTCTTGGCTTGAACAGCCAATTCGAAAAAGAGTTGCAGTTACTTGTAGACACGTATCATTGCGAATGGAAAGAAGTTGTTGAGAACCCTGAGTTGAGAAAACGCTTCAGCACATTTATCAATTCGGATGAATCCGATGAAACAATGGCTTTCACAGAAATGCGAACACAGAAAAAACCGGCAAACTGGAAAGCGTAATTCACCCTTAAACCACTTACTAATATGACAAACGCAACAATCACAACTACAGATACAACCTGGTATAAAGCCGGTACGATTTCAGATGTACCGGAAAACGGTGGCGCATGTGCCATGATCCAGGGAAAACAAATTGCGATCTTCAATTTTACACGTCGCAATGAATGGTTTGCAACAGACAATCTATGTCCGCATAAACAACAAATGATCTTATCGCGTGGTATGATCGGTGATATGAGCGACGAACCTAAAGTTGCCTGTCCATTTCATAAAAAATCATTTTCCCTAAAGGACGGTCATTGCATGTCTGGCGATGACTACACTATAAAGACCTATCCAATCAAAGTAGAAGACGGTTTAATTTTTATTGGCCTAAATGAATAATTAAAATCTTCTGATTAATTGGTTTAGTTGGGACGGTGACGAAAAGGGCGTCACCGTCTTTTTTTATAGATGAGGTTGTCGATAGTAGAATTGGAGGATGAGAATAAACTAATACATATGATTTGCCTCAATAATCAGCAATCCAACTAATAAACACAAATAAGTTAGATAGTCAACGATTAAGGCAAATCAATATTTATGCTACATTTTTATTTAATTCTTCCCAAATTAGATTACCCTCATATCGATGTGAAATCTCTCCTACTTCATCCATTATTAAAAGTTGCAACCAACCATTATCACAGAGATCTCTTACACTATTATGCTTCTGTATTACATTATTTATAGCAGACATTGGAGCTGCAATTATTACATTTAATTTAAGTGGTTCGTGTTGAAAGTTTTCGCCATCATGAACAGATTGCCATGGAAGCCCCACTCGTAAATCACCCGAATATCCCTCAAGCACTCCTAACCCTGCTGTGATATTATGAAGTGTTTTATTACCCGAACCAAAATTTTTATTGTCTACCGTAGATGCGTAGTACTGTAAGTTAATCCAACTTGTAACAACCATTGGTGCTGTCATAATAGCTTCCAGAACAGAAAAGTTAGAATCTTTTTTCCAATCATATGTATGTAAAAAAGATTTACCTTCTAAATCAATACCCAAAGATTTTTCGCGAGGTGCTATTACAAAAGTTGAGCAACCGGCAAGCCCCCATTCCGGACGTATTTGTGACCAATCTTTACTTCGTTCGATTACACGTTTATCTACATCCCCTTTTGAGTTCGAATACATACGCAAAAAACGCTCGGATCGAGATTCCTTACCAGCGTAAATCAAAGATTGTTCAAGATCAATCAGTTCATTTTTCCGATTGGCAGGTACATCTTGTAGATTTAAGATTCTCACTTCATCTGTTGTAGTATCATGAAGACAGGCTAGAAATATGGTATTTTCAGGAATGTAAATATTATGTGTCTGCAAACCTGCTCTCACAAGTGTATTGTTCAAAATGGCTGCAGCGACTTTTGCATTTGCTTCACCCGTATGTCCGCCACATGCACCACAATCTAAGCCTGTTGCATGGGGATTATTCACTGTGGTTGAACCATGACCAACAAGTAACACAAACCCAGCAAAATTATCTGTCAATGACATTCCGACCAAAGCATTTTTAGCCATTTCAATTTGACTTGCTATTTCAATACCTACATTTTCATTATTGTATGTATTGAAAGCCAATCGGACTGTTTTATTTTCATTAAAAGACTTCTTTAAACCAATTTTATCTGGATGAGGTATAGGTCTTGTTAATCCAAATGAATCCGTAAAGAGTTTAGGTAAATAGGTCAAGCCCATTGGACTTACAAAGCTAAAACACGTAACTGCTCCTGCTTTGAAAGATTTCCATATCTGATTCACTTGTTGATTCAGTACTCGATTTTGAATTGCTATTTGATTTTGTTTTATATCAATTAGTTCTTCCAATATCGTTGGCCCTGTCTTAAGAAGTACTGGACATTGTGCTTCACCACCTATGTGTCCAAGCGGCACATATTTGATTGATAAACCAAAGAAACCAGCAAAGCCATATGTTTTGATTTTAGTATCCACTAATTCAAGATTTCTACGGTAAACTTCTGAGCGAACATCGATACAGAATATTGCTTGTGCTTTGGGTTTAACTATTTTTTTTATATTATTTTTTTTGTTGAATTGGAATTTATTTACAATTTTCCGTTGTGCAGATACATCAAAAGCTCCTTGTAAAATCAACTTGTAAAAAAGTTGATGATTCATTTTTTGAGAAACTTCATCTATTGTTAGTATTTGTATCGACGCATTCCATTTTTCTTTTAGAAGATCGTTGTTCAGGGTTTCAAGCAAACATGCTTCCCAACATACAAGAACTGCTAAAAACTCAATCAACTTCCCATCTTTCCCATTATACAAATTGTTTTCCCAATCTAGCTGACCAGCATAAGCAGACCAACCGCCAACTTTAACGAGTAAACGATGTAAATATATGGACAATCCTTTTTCTGGCACACCTAATATATCTAACGAGTACTGTATAGCATCAATAGGATGATCCGGAATTTTCGAAACTTTTTTTCTGAAATCTTTCAGGCCACTTAACTGTGGTGTAAGATCTATTGTCGCTTCATTTTTCCATGACATAAATAAACTTTCTGTTTGATTTGCTACCGCCCAAACAGCCTGACCTTTATCAAAATAGGATGCAGCCCATAGAGAAATTCGTGCAATCATAAATCGATTCCAATCTTTTTGAGTCACTTCTGTAGCAATATCGGAAAGAGAAGAAATGGATTGAAGTTCTTCGGAATTGCTGGAATAATTTTCGATCGCTTTTATAAATTCATGTGCACCTAAATAATATTCGTTTTTGATTAAAACCTTTTCTAAATCTTCATGGATAATTTCATCTGTTTTAATTTTTTGTAAGTAAAACGACGTAGGTAAAGTCATTTGTATTCCTCCGGCAGCTGCCAATTCTCTTGCTGCATTTTCAAACGATAGATTGGTCAACCCTAAGTAAGGGTTGACGGCAACAAAATTCTCAAGTGGCCAAACGGGAGCAATTTTTTTACATGCTTTTCGAACTATCCCTAATAAGTCAAGTTGCTTAGCAGTTAAACCTTCAAATAAAATTTGTTTCGAAATATGTTGATCTGTCATATTATTTTTAAGATTAAATGTTTCAATAAATATTTTTATACTTCTACTGATTGTCCTTTATTAGCAATTTTATTATTGTCTGAAATTTCAATATGCTGAGGTTGTAAATGAATCTTTAATGACCCGACCAGTCTATCAAATAATGTATTTGCGTAAAGCCCGTTTCTTAAATGAAGTATGATCGATTTACTGAATAAGGACGAAGATGTTAAAGGGGAATAAATTTGCAGAAATACGGCAGCAGAAAATATGATCGTAATAAGACATACTAAAATCATTTCACCTGTACTTAATATGCGTAGTTGAGGTAAACCTGAATGTAACAAATAGTGCATACCCGACTCGAGAGTGAAAAATAATGCCACAACAACGATCGCTAATAAAGAAGTTTTTAGTATCAACTTATAGCTTCCATTTGAATCAAGCGCAGAAGCAAATAACGTTGAAAGTCCCATTACGATTATCGCTCCAATAGCTAAGAGTGATAATTGATTTTCAAAATCAATCCCCCAAAGTAACGCGAAAATTATATAGACACAGATTGCTAAGACAATTCCCAACACAATATTAAAAGGATTTCCTGTTCGTTTAGGTTGTAAAATTGGTGAAGTGCGTATAACCTCAATCAAACTCCCTGAAGAAAGGAAGGCATGAGCTTTATAAAAAGAATGAGCTACAAGATGCAACATGGCAGCAGGATACAACCCAAGACCACAAACAAGTAAGCTAAATCCCATGTGTGCAACACTTGAGTAACCCAGTGCCGTTTTAAGAGATGTTTGAGTAAGAAATACGACTGAAGCAAACAGTGCTGTAAATCCACCAACAATGATTAATATATAAGAAGAGTACATACTTACTTCCATTATATATGCCATTCGAACAATCAAAAATGGACCTGCATTTAACAATCCGGCATGTAAGAGTGCAGAAACAGGGGTTGGTGTTTCCATTACTTCTATCAACCAACCATGCGTAGGGAATTGAGCAGACTTTAATAACGCTGCAAAAACTAAAAGTATAGCTGCATATTCTATGTTTACAATTCCAATACCTAAATCCATTGATAGTTTTATGGATTGAAATATAACTTCTAAATTACCAGTCTTGAATATTGAATATAATACGATAATTGCACCAAGCAAACAACCATCTCCTAAGCGAGCAACGATAAACTTTTTACGAGCAACAACAATAGCACCAGGACGTTCGGAGTAAAATACCAGTAAGCGGTGTAACGAAACACTTGTTAAAACCCAAGAGGCAAATAACAATGCCAAATTGCCTGAAAGAACTAATAATTGTACAGATGCGATGGTTGCTGCTAATCGACCAATAAATATGCCTTGTCGCTTATCACCGTCTAAATAATTTAAACTAAACTTAACTACAATGAAACTAATTAAAGAAATCATCGACAACATCAATACACTTAATGTATCTAGTCGGATACTAAACCCAAGTTGATTCATTCCTAATAAGGATGTTTCTAAAAGCCCGTTTATAAAAACCAAATAAGCACATACAGCAGCAACGATTATACTAACCCCGGTTGTTAACGTACTTATTCCCTTCATAAATTCTGGACGCATGCCTGGTTGAAACCAAGAGACAATTGCTGTGACAACAAAAGTTAATGGAGCAATCAAAGAAATCAGAGCAAGATATTGTTCAGTCATAACTATTTTATTTATAGATGTTTTATTAAATAATTTGAATAGTAATTGAGGAATCTATTTTTATTTTTTTTTCAGCATTCTTAGCAACTTGAATAAGATCGTTTATAGACTCTTTACACAACCTTAATTCCTCTATTCTTGCTAAAGATGATTTATCAACATATCCAAATCGAATTTCTCTACTAAAAATTCGAAGTTTATGAAATTGAATTTTTTCAGTTATAAGATGAGTGGTTACTTCCAGTGCCTCATCAGGAGCAAATTCCCCTTTAATAAGAACAAAATTGTCTTTAACAATTTGCGGAGTTGTTTTTTGATGTGATTTTTCCATAATTCCTTTACATATTATTTTTACAAATCTGAGTTTTTTGATTCATAAATTTTTATTTATATTTATTATGGAATACATAAAATATATTTATGAATTATACAATACATCAACTCCAGATATTTATTAAGGTTGTTCAAACAAAAAGTATAACAAAGGCTTCAGAAGAGCTCTTCATGACACAGCCGGCCGTTTCCATTCAATTGAAAAATTTTCAAGATCAATTTGCAGTACCTTTAACTGAGGTTATAGGACGACAATTATATATTACTGATTTTGGAAAAGAGATCGCAAAAATTGCTGAAAATGTAATTGAGGAATTGGAAGTGATTAACTATAAAACAAATTTGTATGAAGGAATAATGACAGGAAAACTTAGGATTTCCTCCGCATCAACCGGCAAATATGTTATCCCTTTCTTTTTATCTGAGTTTCTGGAAAAAAATTCGGGGATAGATCTGATACTAGATGTAACCAATAAAAGTAAAGTAATTGAAAGTTTAAAAAACAATGAAACTGATTTTGCATTGGTATCTGTACTACCCGACAATCTTCCTATCGAAAAAGAATTTTTAATTGAAAATAAATTATATCTGATTGGAAATAAAAATATCCGAGATGAAAGTAAACCTTTAATTTATAGAGAAGAAGGTTCTGCTACGAGGATGGCAATGGAGAAGTATTTTAACTTACATGAAGGAAAAAAACGAAAACAGATGGAACTCACATCAAACGAAGCTGTCAAACAAGCTGTAATTGCTGGCTTGGGATATTCTATTATGCCTCTAATCGGAATTAAAAATGAATTGCTTAATAAGCAAATGTATATTTTAAAAACAAAAAATTTGCCCATAAAAACGGAATGGCATCTAATTTGGTTAAAAGGAAAAAAACTTTCACCTGTCAGCCAAGCATTCTTAAAATTCATTCAAGTAGAAAAGAAAAACATATTAAAATCAAATTTTGATTGGTATCTAAAGTTTTGAAGTAATTAAATAAATACATTATATAATATTACGTTTCACCTTAATTTAATACGAAGGCTTGCTATTAAAGTTGAATACTCCGTACTTAGTAACTATTACATAAAACTTATTACCCTTATGCGTGATATCAGCGGCAAACAGATTACTCTGCGTACAGCAACCGGAATTGGTATGGTTACCTGTTCTGCATCCACGATTGATCATATAAAAAACGACACCTTACCAAAAGGAAACATGTTTGATGTGGCTCGTGCTGCAGCATTTTTAGCAGCCAAAAATACATCACAACTTATTCCGCATTGTCACCCGGTTGGTATCGATGGCATGTCTGTTGATTTTGAAATACTGGATCCTGTAAAACATACAGATGAACTTGGCATTTCATTAGAAGGCTTACACGGTGTTGTTATACGTTCACAAATAAAATCAATCGGCAGGACGGGAATTGAAATTGAAGCACTAACAGGTATTTCAATTGCAGCGTTAACGGTCTATGATCTATTAAAAAATATTGATAAAAATCTAAGTATAGGTCCTATTCGATTGCTTGAAAAAACAGGTGGTAAAAGCGGACAGAAATATTTTAACACACCACCGAGATGTGCTGTATTGGTTTGCTCCGATTCCACTTTTGAAGGAAAACGCGAAGACAGTTCCGGGAAAAAGATCCTAGAAATGTTAAACGAGCATGGCATTACAAATGTCTCGTATGATATTGTGCCAGACGAACCGATGCATATTCAGGAAAAAATACGTGCATGGGTAGCCGAAGATTATGCCTACATATTTACTACGGGCGGTACCGGTTTAGGTCCAAGAGATAAAACCGTTGAAGCAGTAAAAGCAATTATAGAACGTGATGCCGATGGAATCACAGAAGCAATGCGTGTATACGGGCAAATGCGTACACCACTTGCGATGATGTCGCGGGCGGTGGCAGGTGCGATCCATGAAACATTGATTGTTACTTTACCGGGCAGCAGCAACGGCGTGCGCGAATGCTTGGAAGCAATTTTACCGGCAGTATTTCATGCACGGAAAATGATGAAAGGCGGAGGACATTGATTATGATATCATTTGAAGATGCACAGAAAATTGTTTTAAGTAAAAAACTTAAAGCCTCTCCTAATAACATTACGCTGCTTGAAAGCATTGGAAATTTTTATTCAGAAGATATTGTTGCGGATAGAAATTATCCGCCCTTTAACAGAGCTGCAGTAGATGGGATTGCTTTTTATTGGGATGGCACCTCTCCTGTTAAGGAATCATACAAATTAGCAGGAACAGTATTTGCCGGAGAAATGTGGCAAACAGAAATTCAGGAGTTTGAGTGTTTGCGTATCATGACAGGTGCACCGGTACCTAAACAGTTAAATGTTCTTGTACGTGTCGAAGATATTTCAGCAGAGAACAACAGCATCTATTTCAAAAAAGGTATAACTTTTACTCCGATGCAAAACATTGCAAAGGAAGGTGAAGATGTTTTAAAGAGTACTGTTGTGTTAAAAAAAGGAATGCGTGTAACACCGCAGCATGTTGGTACGCTTGCATCCTTGGGATATGGATTTGTTCCTTCGTATGATTTTTTAACAACAACCATTATCCGCACAGGTAATGAAATTATTGAGCCTACAACTGATACCATAGCAAGCTGGCAGATACGTGATTCAAATTCATTTACCATACGTGCACTGTTAAAAGATTATCCGTTAAATATTGATGTACGTTCTGCTCTGGATACGATTGATGCTTTAAAAGAACAGATCGAAGCCGGTAAAGAATCGAATATCTTAATCTTAACAGGTGGTGTATCGGCGGGAGACGCAGACTATGTACCCGAAGCACTTGTTGCGTGCGGCTTTACCTGTCACTTTCATAAAGTACGAATCAGACCTGGCAAACCCATTTGGTTCGGCACACATCCCAATGGCTGCGTGGCTTTTGGATTACCTGGAAATCCGTATTCTGTTCAGATCGGAATTAAAGTTTTAGTTGAACCATTTATACGTGCTTGTTTTTCAAATTCGGATAATACATTCACAAACAAAGTATTTACGCACGAACGTTTGCAAAAGATCGACTTCGATGAATTTATTGTTGCAAACGAAACAGCAACAGGTGTTGAAGTAAAGAAGCACAATGGCTCGGGAGATATTTCAGCAACCTTATTCAGCACAGGTATGCTGCGACACAATGCAAGTATAAAAAAAATGGAAGCTGGAATGTCGGTGAACTATTATCCATGGATAAAGGTGGACTAGTGAATTAGTTGTCAGTGGTCAGTGAACAGTGGCCAGTAATAAAAATTTAGTAAAAGTAAAATACAGTTAAAGACTGCCTCACTGGTACTAGTCCCGCTGCGCTAAGACTAGCGCCAGTGAGTTAGTAAACACTAAACAGTAAACAGTGGTCAGACCACTCCCTAGAATGATGCACAGGAGAATAGAAATAGATGAGCTATAATATAGAATTGGTCAGACCACTCGTTTTTCATACTGACAACTGACCACTGTTTACTGACCACTAATTCTTTTTTCTATCTCAACCAATTTATTTTTATCGCTTGCGATTACAACCGGACACATTTTAGCACGCTGAAAAGCCGAAATAGCCTGTTCTTCTTTGCCCCAATAGGTATACAACAAACCCAATTCATACCAATGGCGCATTAATGTAGGGTCGATAGCAATCGCTTTATTAAAATTTTGTTCAGATTCAACATATCCTCCATCAGGTATTTTTCCTATAAAAGTTATTGCCAGTTTCTTTTCAACCCAACTGATATTCCCTATTTCTCTATACAAAGAACCCAAAATGGAATATGCAATATCGTCTTTCGGATTTAATTGAACAGCTTTTAATGCATCGGCCTTTATACTGTTACACAACTTCACACGGGCAGTACTTCCTTCATAGATCGCAATATTACCAAGGGCAGCAGCTCTCCATGTATATCCATTACTATTCGAAGGATCTAATGCTATACACCTGTTCGCAGCTTTTTCCGCAGCTCTGAAATACACTTCTTTTTCAGTACTCACTGCTACATCTCCATAACATATATTTGCCTTCGAAATTTTCCATTGCGCTTCAGCTTTTGAAGAATCCAGATTATACCAGGCAATGGCATCGCGGTAACGCATAAGGGTGAAATATCTATCACCAGTTGCAATCGCATCATTCTGCGTGTTCACGATTGAAGACGCAAACAGTAATAAAAAGAAACTACTGATAATATATTTCATTGTTTTTTTATAATGATTGTGATTTCTTTTTAAGGAAAATAGTAAGGCGTATATCTTTTTTTGTCAAATCAATATAACACAAAAAAAACCAGAAACAGTTATTTACTATAAACATTGATCTCTTCTGTATTGTAAACAGGTTTTCTATTTTTTGTAAGATCGAATTTTTTATCAATGACATAATAATCAAATCCACGCAGCGTATCCGTATCTACCTTGCCACCAGGGAAATTATATGATTGAGAAGACATATACCCACGGATTTTATTTTCAAACAGAAAATTTATTTCGAAAAAGTCGGATGAGAAAAAATAACTCCCATTACCAACAATCTTAGTATTTATAGTATGATAAGGAATATTGAACGTCTCATATTTTTTAATATTGAAATAAAAGTTCAAGAATAAAGAAAGCTGAATCAATAGCACAACAGCAATCACATACTTAACAGATATTTCCTGTATCAACTTCCAATAAGGAATACAAACCAGAAATATCAGTACGACAGCATAATAATTAAATGTTCTTGGAAACGGAATCACAGAATGACCTATAAGCAACAGGAATGGACTTACAATAAAAACAACAAAGGTTTTAAGTTCAAATTTCATCTTAAACTTAATTAACAGAGCCAGCGAAATAAGTAATAGGAAACATATAAAGATATAGTTTACACCCGTAATTTCGACAACTGCATTTCTAAAGAAATCAACCAACTGATTCATTAATTCTGTTCTGCTGATAGGAGCGACAAATCGATTACTGATCAATGCTCCTGCCCCATTTACAATAATAATGGGCATATATAAAATCACAACAACGAATACGGTAAACACATTATACAAAAACTGTTTTTTCAATTGTAGCCGATTGTTCCATAGAATAAATACATTCAGTATAATGAACACATATAAGTAAGAAGGCATTGTAAAGAAGCCAAGTATGTTACTCACAGAAAACAACAACCAGTTTTTTCTGCTATCGTTTTCAAAAATAATTTTATATGAAGTATAAAAAGATAAAACAAAAAACAACATCACCAGTCCATATCCGCGAGACATGTAACTATAATACATCGACATAAACAACATGGATGAAATACCTGTAATAAGCAAGGAAATATGTTTCGAATAGTATTTTTTGAGAAACGAAAAACACAATAGCCAAGTAAAAAAAGAAACAACAATACTCGAAACCCTCAGGCAAAACAATATGGGTAAAAAAGGAATGTAGCGTGTTATGTTTGTAATGATTGAATGCAATACGTGATTATTGGGCAACGGATAAAAGCTAAGTGAAACGAATATCGATTTTGAAGTGAATTGCAAATAAGTATAAGCTTCATCGTATGAAACAGGCATAACAATCGCAAAGAAAACAGAGCTCCCAAGAGGAAATATCAGTAACCATTTAATCTCTGTATATCTGAGTTCATTCAGTAGTATATATACATTTCTTTTAATAAACGTATAAACGCTCTTAAAGAATAGAATTATCCGATCCAGAATAAAGAGTAAGAATGTAAAACCAGCTGCAACTGCCACACACATCAGTTGAAGAATTAAAAATTTCTTTGGAGAAACCATGTTTAAAATCTTCTCTACATTCGGACTATCGCCCAATAGTAGAAGCATTGTTTTTTCATAACCCCAAAACATGGTCATAACAAAGCATCCTATGAGCAACGTTACTATTGAAATGAATAAAATCTTTAGAGTAATCTTCATGTGATTCATTTACAAACGTACCAATCTTGATTTAATGCTGATATGACTACACAATCCACTCGCAAGGATTTACTGATAGTGATAGAAAAAACCTTTATCCAAAACCGTCCATAAACATGCTTTCAAACCTCCGGACTTCAAACAATTATTTGTCCAGGTATTGCAGGTATAAAATAAATTATACCGTCCTTTTGCTTCATAAAACACATCGTTGTTGCCATACGAAACATTCGGAATCTGCATATACGCATTCGATTCGTTTACCTGAAAACTTGATTCGACAAAAGAAACGATTTTCATATAATCCGTTTTTGAAATTAAAATTTTCTTACAGCGTTCTCCTTCTTTTAATTGATCAAAAAAAGTAACATGCATGGCAGAACTGCTTAAATAAAACAACGCATTAAATGCAGTTTTAAATGTAAGATCACCCCAGGTTGGAGTATCCAGATAAAACCCTTTATCTCCCCAGCCAATAGATACATACTTAAAATTCGTTTTACCTGCTTTCGTTTTTTTGGAATCCAGTTGGAGTGACCAATCTTTCAATTCATTTTTTATTGGCAATACAATATCTGTGTGTACACCATTAGAACGGATATACACCTCAACACAATCTTCACTACAGGATTTGAAGTCAGTATTTACAGGAATGTAAGCGATCGAAACTACGATTGCAGCATACGCAACCAGACCAATCAAAACGTACAGAAAGTATTTAAAAAATCTTTTTAGCAACTTCAGGAAATTAAAATTCATTGAATGTATTTTTAGTTTGAATGATTGATATCTTCAGGTGTATTTGCATTCTTAAAATATTCTTCATTTCCTTTTTCAATCGGAATAAAAAAACTGTTACTGATTTCAATACAGTGCTTCATACTGAACTTTGTTAATTCACCTGCTGAAAATAGCCAGTATATTTTCTTTAATGCTTCAGAAGTATAAATACCTGGCATGGGTTCAATAGTACCATCTGTATGTTGGTACACAAGTATATCATGCCCGATACTTATTTGATCATACGCATCTACCAATTCATTCAGGATCTTTTTATCCAGTTGAATCATATCGCACGGCAGAAGCAATACATCGGTTGAGGGATATTTCAGATAAAATGACAACAAACCTGCAAGCGGACCTTTGACATCTACGGCATCAATAAGAATTGAATTTGCAGCAAGAAAAGTAGCATAAGTCTCCATTTGTGATGGTTGAATGGAATATACGACCGACAAGTTTAATGAAGTGCATAAATTGCCTGCATGCTGTGCCCAGCGTTCGCCATTCAGATCCAGCGTGCCTTTATCCTGGCCCATGCGGGAACTTTTACCACCAGAAAGCACTAAAGCCATCAATTTATCGGGGTCTTCTTCAGGTACGCCACAATACATAATCTATCTTGTTTTTTCAATTACAAGATAGATATTTCTATTGAAAAACAGTCAATTTGTGAGGTAAAGCAATTTTCAGATATGCCAGCTAAATCAAAAAAATGCTGAGAAATTTATGTGGTTTTTCGAATAATAATAAGACACCACGTTCCGTAGACAAAATGAAAACCGGCAATAGTAAAAAATATTATATTATTAACAGAAAAATGTATCGAACTATAGAGCACGATTCCAACAACAGCGATGTTATAAAACATCAGCCCTTTAACAAGAGCCTGCGCATTCGCACTTTCTGAGATCAACCAACACACAATTGCAATCGACAGTAATGCTGAGCCTCCAACCATAGAAAGGATCAAGCCACTTACTTCAGTAATAGAGTGCCCTAGCAATAGATTCGTTAACACATTGGGAATAAAAATAAGAGCCAATCCCGTCAAACCTTCTATGATAGATGTAGATTTCAATAATAATTTCATAATATGGATGTTAATAAAAGTTTTTTTTATACAAGTAAAAATTTCAATCCTGCGGAACACAATACAACAAACAGAATTCCCATCAATATTTTGTTGTTATACAAGGTGGATCCCAAATGAGATCCGGCAAATCCGCCTATAACAACTGCGGCAATCCAATATTGTATGTTGTGTACATGAAATGCGTTGGTATATATATGACCAATAAGGCTGGTAATAGAATTACATAAAATAAACAAAGCCGCAATACCCGATGTTTTTTTCAATGAAGTCCAGCCCATGAGTATGATCAATGGTGAAAGAAAAATACCACCACCCACTCCGATCAATCCACAGAACAAACCAATCACTGCACCTATGCATAAGGCAGTATAGATATTTACTTCGGAGACTTTATCCTGATCAATGCGTTTACTTTTAATAATTAAACCAACAGCAGACAATAATAAAAAGAGACCGGCCAGGACTTTAAACCAATGTGGATCTAATGTAATTGCACCACCCAAAAATGCCGCGGGTATGGACGTAGCAGCAAAAGAAAAGAAAACCTTTTTATCAAAATAACCGGCAGATATGAATTTATAGGATGCAATTGCGGCAACTATAATATTCAATAGTAATGAAGTTGATTTAATTTCTATTAAAGGAAATGAGAGTAACGCCATCACTGCTAAATAGCCTGAAGCACCGGCATGTCCGACTGAGGAATAAATAAAGGCAACAAATAAAAATAAGGCGAACGTACCAATAAGAATAAAGTCGAGCATGAATTATAGTTTATCCAATCCTCCAAGGTTTTTAAAACCTTGGAGGATTTCGTTTGTTAGTCTATTAAGAAGTTGAACAAGAACAATTATGTCCCCACTCGCTTGTACCATCTGCAAAATATTCACGTTTCCAGATTGGAGCTTCGTGTTTCACTTTATTAATGATGTATTGGTTTGCTTCATATGCTTCTTTCCGATGACGTGAAGCTGTAATAACTACTACTGCGGCTTCGCTTATACCAACTCTTCCAGAGCGGTGTATACAGAGGGCCATTTTTAAATTCCATTTAGAAGATGCCTCAAGCAGAATATCATGGATCATTTTTTCTGCTAAAGATGTGTGTACTTCGTAATCCAGATACAAGACTTCTTTATCACTGTCCGTACGTACTTCACCACTGAACAACAAAATTGCGCCAGCTTCGGGATGGTGATATTCTTTCAACAGATCTGCCGGAGAAATATCAACCGAAGAAATATGTATGTCATTAACCACCGCTTGAGGGTGGGATAACGAATATGTTTTCATAGTTTTTTATTTCCTGATCCAGCGACAGCATTTGTACATCTGTTGAGAAGCGACATGCTTCCAATAGATTTTCTGCAGCAGGGTATGTTACTTTTAAATATTCTTTAAGATCTTTGATCGTCTTGACAGATGTTTCAGTCAACTTCCATTCAGATGGCATAAAATCCTTAAGTGCAGCAAATACATGAATGTTCATCGCATTTATCCTCCAATATATTTCATGCTTATTTCACTTCCTGTAAAGTGATCTTGTTTTTGTGCTAAGGCAGTCTCTAAAGCTTCTGTTAAAAAAGCATCGGCACTTGTTTTAACATCAATACCTTCTGCAGCACTGATGCAGCCATATATTTTACCTAAGCTATCCAAACGAAGTCTGTTGCAATCTGAACAGAAAGGCTCTGATTCATTGGCAATAATACCAAACACCATCCCCTTGCTTGTTTGCCAGTATGTAGCTGTGTTAGACCCGGCCCGTTCCATTTTAGCAATAGTTGTAACAGAAGATATCTTTTCTACGATCTCATCCATTCCATAAAAATGATCTGTTTCGTTGTAATGCAAGTAGCCCATCTTCATGAGTTCCAAAAAACGAATGGAAATATTTCTACTTGAAGCGTATTCGAACAACGGAATGATCTGATGGTCGTTCACTCCTCTTAATACAACTGTATTGATCTTTACTTCCAATCCTTTTGCAATGGCATTTTCAATTGCATCCAATACCAAACGAATATTATGAACTTTTGTAATAGACCGAAATACTGTAGGATCGAGTGCATCCAAGGAAATATTTACAGATCTTAAACCCGCATCAACCAAATCATCCAGCATTGCAGATAATCTCAAGCCATTTGTAGTAAGTTTGATGTCTGTAATTCCAAGTTCAACAATACCTTTAATCAGTGTAGAGATCTCATTAAATAACAATGGTTCTCCTCCTGTTAATCGTATTGTTTTCAAACCAACCTGCTCATGAATTTTTTTAATTATAGAAAGATATTCTGCAGTAGTAAGTACGGTTTGTTTGTTTTCTGTTTGAACAACACCAGGTGTTACACAATACACACACGCCATATTACACAAAGAAGTTAAACTCACGCGAAGTGTTTTAAATTCCCGTCCGAATGAATCCTTTATAAGTGTGCTATGCATGTTCTTTATCGAAACCTAAAAACAATTTAAAGCCTTTTTTTGGATTTGAACAGATAGAGCAGCAATAATTTTCAGGTAATTCATCATACGATGTACCTGCAACAATACCTTCATCCGGATCTCCAAATTCCGGATCATACAATGTTAAACAACTAGTACACTGATACACAAACTCAAAGCTCTCTTTACGCTTTATAACTGAAGGCGTAGCCTTTTGCTTCACTTCAACTTTTTCAGACTGAGCATTTTTCTTTCTGTAAAATTCCCGTGTCAAATAACAGATAAATTCTGGTAAATTTTTCTTTTTAACATAATCCATAAAGGATTTATCTACCGGATTATTGGGATTGAAATTTTCTTTATATCGAATATGGTATACTGAAAAATAATTTCTTCCGAATAAACTAAACAATGGCTCCTCAACAATTTTAATGGAATAAAAATTATCGTTGGCCTCATTGTTCACACCTATGATCAAACCTTCCGTGCGTTCATCTTTTACTCGGAAATAATCATTCACATAGGTTCGCACCTCATTGCTGTTTTCATTCCATTCATTCATGTTCCAATTCAGCTCATGAGCAGCATGCCCTGTATTCACATTATACAAGCCAAGTAAATTTTCCCAAAACAGAATTCGTGTAGGTGCTATATTTTTCAATAAAAAACTATCCCAGGGAGTGATGTAAATTGTACCGATATTCGACTCCAATGCTTCGACACAAATAGCATCGATCAATGCAATTGAAAACTCGTTCGATTTATTAAATATACCCAACCACTGCGCATTTCCATTGGTATGAAAACCTTCTACAGGAAAAAAATGATAATCCGGAATAGCCGGATAACTATCCACCTTTTTAAAATTCCATGTATCCAATTGATATAATTCTTCCATCAATTCAGATAACGAAATCTTATCCTGAGCCTGAATACATGTTTGAATAAACATACTAAAGTTAGCAATCTTATCGGATTGGATCAGGATCGGCATCCAGCCTTGCTCCTTTTGTTGAGGCAAAGAAAAATACACATTCCAGTAATTTTCTGTGGAAGATGCCACAAAATTCAATACTCCTGTAAATAAAGGAATGGCATGCTGATCGGGATCAACAATATTGATCGCAATGCGTGGCTGAAAATCAAAGCTATCTAAAATATCCCGATAATCTCCTTCTGTTAACCAAACTTTCGTTTTGAGTATATCTTTTACTAAAGCAGAACAAATAATATTATAGGATTCATGAACGCTGATAGAATATTGCAAGGACAGCAATTTCATACGTACTTTGAATTGCTCAACCTGATCTTTGTCAATTGAAAAACGAATTTCCTGACGTATCCCTAATTGCAGACAATTCGCACCAAACTGCTGTGCCAGCATAGCAATCTTTCTCAATTCTCCCGGAGATACAAAACCTCCGTTGCAATAAACCTGAATCGATACTTGTTTAGGCATAAGACTCTCGGGGTTTAGAAGTTTCTAATTCAGCATTCAAACGATCTAAAATTGCTTTCACTTCAGGTTTACAGCTTCCGCATCCTGTACCTGCACCGGTTGTATTACAAATAGATGTTACATCTTTGCAGCCACCTTTTATTGCGTTTTCAATATTTCCACTGCCTACGGTGTTGCAAGAACATACCAGTTTTCCCAACATCGCTTCTTTGGAAATACTTCCGGACATCAATAAGCTTTCGCGTTTCTCACCAAGCTCTACTCCTGATTTTATCCAATCTCTGAATTCATTGAATTCAGATTTATCACCCATGAGAAGCGCACCCACCAGGCGATCCTGATACACAATACATTTCTTATAATATTTTCGTGTTTTATCCAGGAAAATAATTTCTTCGTATGCAGGATCATTTGTCGGTGTTTCTACCATACCGATCGAACATAATTCTACTCCATGAACTTTCAGAATGTTCATACTAAGTGTGCTCAGATAATTTGAAGTGGTGCTGCCATTCAAATATTCAGCCAATACATTTGCTTGCTCTTCTGCCGCAGCAGTAATACCAAAGAGCGCTCCATTGCGTTCAGCAATTTCGCCCATTGCGTACACATGCTCATTTGAAGTCTGTAAATGTTCATCTACCACTACACCTCTATTCACAGTCAATCCGGCTTGTTTCAGGAATTCGACATTGGGTTGTGTACCGATTGCAAACAGAATTGCTTTGCAATCAATCTTACGGCTACTTTTCAAACGAATGCTTTCAACGGAATATTCACCGTTTATATACAACACTTCATCATCAAAGTATAAATCCATACCACGATCGCGAAGCTCTTTCGCTAACAGACTTGCAGCTGTTTTATCCAGTTGCCTGTCCATCAAACGGGACGACCGTTGAAGAACTGAAACCTTCATGCCAATTTCCACCAGAGCATCGGCCATTTCCAGACCCAACAAACCACCTCCAACAACAACAACCGAATCGCCCGGGGAAATATGATGCATTAAACCATCTGCATCTTCTCTTCGCCGCATGGTAAAAACACCATTCAACGTAGGAAGATTTTTCATCGTAGCAGCACGACTACCCGTTGCTACAACCAAGCGATCATAATGATGCACTTCGCCTGATTCATCAACAATAGAATTTGACTCCGTAATTAATTTTGTTATTTTTTTCGGAATAAGTTTCACACCCAATTCCAGCCATTCTGCTTTACGTAGCTTTTCTAAATTTTCCCAATGCTTGTGTTTACTAACATACTCAGGCAGCAATACTCTGTTATAAAAATGATAATTCTCTGCACTGAATACCGTAAGTGTATCTTCAGATCCTAATTCACGATGACGTTTAATAAACTGACAAGCAGCTGCACCTGCACCAACAATAACAATATGCTCTTTCTTTTTAACATACTTCGTAACTTCTACAGCCGTGTATTTAAAATCCGGTTCTTTAGAAATCGGATCAACTAAATTATTGGTAAGATTGTTGGCGCGTGTCAAATCAGTACTTAACAATCTTCCCCAATGCATCGGAAGAAATACGACACCGGGCTTAATGTCTTCTGTAAGAATTACAGTTACACGAACATCTCCTCTTCTGCTTTCAATCGTAACAATATCATCCTGTTTAATGCCACGCTTTTTAGCATCTACAGGATGCATCTCAAGGAAAGGTTTAGAAATATGCTTATTCAGTTTACGTACTTTTCCGGTACGTGTCATCGTATGCCACTGATCCCGAATGCGTCCAGTAGTAAGTATCAAGGGATGATCCGCATCTAATTGTTCAGAATGATTCATTGAATCAACTGAAATAATATTTGCCAATCCTGTAGGCGTATAAAATTTATGATCGGTGAATAACCGCGGTGTCCCCGGATGTCCGGGTGTAGGCACCGGCCACTGCACGCTTCTGCGTTCGATCAGATCTGCATACGTTAGGCCGCTGATATCAATATTGGTATTCTTTGTGATGCGTGTATATTCTTCAAAAATTTCTGCATTGGAAGAATAATTAAACGAATCTTTCCAACCCATTTTGGCAGCAAAACGACAAAGAATTTCAACATCCGGTAATGCTTCCCCGGGCGGTTCCATTACTTTAGAAAGATAGCTCATTCGACGATCCGAATTGGTCATCACGCCTTCTTTCTCCATGTATCCTGCTGCAGGTAAAACTAAATCAGCATATGGAATAGCTTCATGCTTATCCGAAATATCCTGAACAACTACAAAACGTGCGTTACGCAGCGCAGCTTCTGCATTGCGCGCATCCGGCAAACTAACCAAAGGGTTGGTACAAATGATCCACACTGCTTTCATCTTTCCTGAAAGCAATTGATCAAACATTTCTGTAGCAGTTAATCCTGCTTTCTCACTGATCTTGGGAACACCCCAAAAATCTGCTACCTCTTGTCTGTGTTCAGGGTTTGCAAGATTTTTGTGTGCAGGCAACATATTTGATAAGCCTCCAACTTCTCTTCCGCCCATTGCATTCGGTTGCCCGGTCAATGAAAGCGGCCCTGCTCCCGGCTTACCAATCTGCCCTGTAATTAAAGATAAATTTAATAAGGAAACATTTTTATTTACTCCAATCACGCTTTGATTCAATCCCATTGCCCACATAGATATGAAGGCTTTGGAAGCTCCGATCATATCGGCAGCTTTGATGATTAAATCACTTTCTACAACACAAATATCTGCAGCTTCCTGAATGCTCAGAACAGATACTTTATCTTTAAACGCTTCAAATCCACTCGTATGATTTACAATAAATTCTAAATCAATTTTTCCGGTTTCAATTAACCTACGTGCGATTGCATGATATAATACAATATCTGTTCCTGGTTGTATCTGTAAATGAATGTCTGCAAGCGAACAGGATTGAGTCTTGCGCGGATCTACAACAATTATTTTAATATCCGGATTTGCCGCTTTGTGATTTTCTAATCTTCTGAATAAGATCGGATGACACCAGGCAGGATTTGCACCGGCAATAAAAAAACAATCTGCCAATTCAATATCGTCATAGCTCAGCGGAACAGAATCTTCGCCTAAGGCTAGCTTGTATCCCGCCACCGCCGAACTCATGCACAATCTGGAATTAGTATCTATATTATTTGTCCCAATAAAACCTTTCGTGATTTTATTAGCGATATAATATTCTTCTGTTAAGCATTGACCGGAAACATAATACCCAACTGAGTCGGGTCCATATGTTGAGATCAATGATTTAAACACCGCTGCTGCTCTATCTAATGCTGTGTCCCATGTAACACGCTGCAAAGGCATACTGCGATTGCCTCGCATCTCCGGATACAGCAACCGATCGGATTGATCCATCGCAGCATAATGCAGATTCATTCCTTTTGAACACAACATGCCTTTATTGGCAGGATGTGATTCATCCCCTTCGATCTGAAGAGAGCCGGATACAGATTTGTGTATCTTAACGCCGCAGCCTACGCCGCAATAAGAACACGTAGATGTATATGTTTTATTTGAAGCAGCCATGATTGTATTCGTTTAAAAGGGTGTAATCGAATAAAATTCATTTGCTATGCTACAACTTCTTCAATCACTATTTCAGATTTAGAAGATACCGATGCTGTTGAGGTAACAAATCGAATGGTAAAGGCTAGCGCAGCTATTCCTAATATACAATATCCAATGATCTTAAATGCATCGTTGTATGTTAAATCTTCACTTTTAAATAAGAAGCCCATCAACACAGCACCGAGATTACCACCTGCACCTACAATACCTGCTACACTTCCTACCGCATTTTTATTGATGAACGGAACAACGGCATACGTTGCACCATTTGACATTTTAACAAACAATGCAAAACAGATCATGGAGATAACTGAAAATACAAGAACTTCCATGTTTGCAAATATCAAAATACCGATAGCTTCTAACAGAATACAACTGCCCAATACTAGCACTCTGCCGTTTAAACCTTTTGTAATACTTACTTTATCACTTAACATACCACCTAATGCGCGGGCAAAAATATTCATCATACCAAACGATGCAGCAATCAAACCTGCAGCCGCTAACGACAAATTGAATTTATCTTTAAAGTACAACGCTGCAATGTTATCGATCGTAATTTCAATACCAAAACATGCTCCGTAACAAAATGCCAACACCCATACACGATAATCTTTTAATACAGTTGCAAAAGATACCTGTGATTGTTTTTTCTTTAATGTGAACGTCGGATCTTTCTTTTTCAGATCAGCAAGATTTCCTTCCGGAGTATCTGTTGTATACAAAAAATAAATGATCCCCATAATAAACAATGCTACACCGGGAACAACCATCGCCAATCTCCATGATTCACTGTTTGTAAAACCTAAGGCAACAAAACCTGCAAAGATCAAAGGCATTACAAGCTGTGTAACTCCGCCGCCTAAATTTCCCCAGCCCGCAGTTACTGCATTTGCTGTACCAATTACATTTGGAGCAAACATAGATGAAGTATGAAATTGTGTAATTACAAAAGATGCACCGATCACACCGATTACCAATCTGAATAATAAGAACGAAGTATAATCGTTACTTAAACCGATAAACATAACCGGAAATGCACCGATGATCAACAAGGCTGAATACATGATGCGCGGCCCGATGCGATCACATAAATATCCGATCAGCAAGCGTGCAAATATGGTAATCGATACCGACGCAATCATGATATTACCAATCTCTCCTTTGGTTAAATGAAGTTCTTCACGAACAATAACCATAAGCGGTGCAATACCAAACCAGCCAAAAAAACATAAGAAAAAAGCCATCCATGTTAAGTGGAACGCTTTCATATTCGGTGTTTTAAAACTAAATAAGTTAATTTTAGTTGCTTTTAACGAGTTCATAAGGGTACGAGTAAAAGGGTTATCAATACTTACGTACAAATATAAGCAACTTTACGTAATAACTAAGTAATTATACCTATTTATTTTACGTAAAAATGATACTTTATTGAAAAACCAGCTAAAAACCGACTTAAAAGCTGATTTACAGGAAATATATATCTGAATATTGAGTAAATTATTGGTATGAATCCCCGCATAATCAACCGTCTGTTATTTTTCTTCCTTTTGCTTCTCAACCTTCAAAGCTGTTTGCCAAGTAAAAAGTTTGAGCACGCCAAACATCCTGTTGCGCCGGATTATTCAGATGAAAATAGTTGGGCTGCATTACCATGGAGATTTGATGCTGCAGATTGCACCCCACAAAACTGTTCAAGTGCAGACAAACAGGATAGCGCACAAGTAGATGTTTTTTATGTATATCCCACAGCATATGTATTCGGAACAAAATGGAACGCCAGATACGACAACCAACATGTACTTTTCCGGATCGGCCACTTAATAGAATCTCAGGCAAGCGTATACAATGCGTGTGCAAAAGTATATGCACCATTATACAGACAAGCCATTCTGAAATCTTTTATCAATAAAAAAAGCGGTCCTTTAGCTCTTGATCTTGCCTACTCGGATGTCAAAGCAGCCTTTGATTATTATATGAAACACTGGAACAAAGGACGGCCATTTATTATTGCAGGACATAGTCAAGGGTCCAATCATCTAACGCGTCTGTTAAAAGAAGAAATCGATGGAAAAGATATTCAGAAACAACTGGTAGCTGCTTATCTAATTGGAATGCCGATAGCAGATACTACATTTAAAAATATTCCGATTGCAAAAAATGCTTCTTCTGTAAATTGTTTTATTTCATGGAATACATTTACCTACGGTACCAGATTAAAAACAAATGAATATTTTAATGGTGGTAACTGTGTAAATCCATTGTCATGGAAAACAGATACAAGCTACATACCTTCTGCATACAACTTAGGTGGAGCACCTAAACAACTAAACCGTATTGATCTGCATGTTTCAGATGCAAAAATCAATAACGGAATTCTCTGGGTACATAAAGTAAAACCGAGTGGCTATACACGCCTGGGCAAAAGCTATCATTTATGCGACTATAGTTTATTCTATATCAACATCAGGGAAAATGCAATAGAACGCACAAAAGCATATCTATTACTTCATTCATATAAGTAAAAAGTCTTTTCTCGTTCATTATTTATTTTCCAGCTTCGATTCAATATTTTTCAGAATTCCCAATTGCTCTGCCTGCACTTCAAATAAAATCTGAATTTGTTCTTCCAGAAGCAGATCTATTTTCTGATGCAAACTGCGAACTTCCAATTCGGCTTTGAGATTGATCAAATGATTATTTTCTGTTCGCTTTCTGTCTTTCTCTTCCTTTCTATTTTGACTCATCATAATAATAGGTGCTTGAAAAGCCGCTACAGTGGAGAGTACAAGATTCATCAGAATAAATGGATAGGGATCGAAATCATCTCTATTCGGAGCAAGTGTATTAAATAAGATCCAACCGGTGAGAAGAATACTAAAGGATATGATGAATTTCCAGCTACCGCCAAAGCTTGCAACTCCATCTGATACACGTTGCCCCCAACTCAATACCTCATCGGGTTGATGCAACAGATTTTCTACGATCAGTTTTTCTTCATCAATTGCCTGCTGAACAATTTGCTGAAGTTTAGTTAATTTTTCAGCTTCGGATTTCAGCAGGTTGTTTATGTCTTTTTCCATTTCAAAATATTTTAAAAGATGTTATGTATTCATTAGATAATACTATTGAATAGATTAAATATGGAGAAAGATTCTGACGAGAGTCTGAATTTTAATTATTCATAAAAAACTTAAAAGTGGAATTGGATTAAAAAATAACATTTCAACCCTATAAAATAAAAGAGGGAGCATCACAGATACTCCCTCCCCCTTTTACGAACTACAACACTATTAAGCGGCCGCGTATGCGTCCATTAACAGATATAGCAGCTTGTCTCGTATTGCCTTATATTCAGGACTTGCAACAAATGATTTTTTCTCTCGAGGTCTCGGGATGTTCACTTCAATTACATCACCTATTGTAGCAGCCGGACCGTTGGTCATTACAACAATTTTATCAGACAGATAAATAGCTTCTTCAATATCGTGTGTAACCATTAGAATTGTTTTTTTATGTTCATCCGATGCCCAAAGCTGCGTTAACTCTTCATGCAAAGAAGTCTTAGTCAATGCATCCAATGCTCCGAATGGTTCATCCAATAATAATATACTCGGATTGATAGAGAACGCACGTGCAATAGCTGTACGCTGTTTCATCCCGCCGGAGATCTGTTGAGGCAATTTATTTTTATGCACATACAAACCTACTTTATGCAAATAGTAATCTACTATTTCATTTTTTTCAGTTTTTGATTTAGATGAAAACACAGAGTCAACCGCTTCATAAATATTCTTCTGAACTGTTAACCAAGGCAGCAATGAATAATTCTGAAACACAATTCCTCTATCCGGTCCCGGTGCAGAAATGGTTTTATAATTTACAACAACTTCTCCTTTGCTTGGTTTTACCATTCCTGCAATTGCATTCAGTATTGTGGACTTACCACAACCTGAATGTCCGATCACTGAAACGATCTCCCCTTTTTTAATATTCAGGTTTACATTCTTAACTGCTACATAAGTTCCTGCAGGAGTTGGGAAAGAGATCGTCATATCTCTGATCTGAATTCCAAGAGCAGAATGATATACCTTTGTATTATTTATATCTAATTTATCAGTTGCATTTTCCATAAGTCGAATAATTTATTTGTACGTAACCAATTTACCAAGTGATAAGAAAAGACGGTCCAGAATTAAACCCACAACCCCTATAATAATAATTGCCGAAATTACTTTTTCAAGACTTAATGCATTCCAGCTATCCCATACAAAGAAACCAATACCTGTACCGCCAGACAACATTTCACCGGCTACAATTACAAGCCATGCTACACCAATACTCAAACGTAATCCTGTAATGATATGAGGCAATGCATACGGGATCATAATCTTCATTACATATTTGGTTCTCGAGAAACCAAATGCTTTACTTACGTTTTTAAAATCATCCGGAATAGAAGCAACGCCTACTGCCGTATTAATAAGTGTTGGCCACAACGAAGTAACGAAGATGATAAACGTTGTTGCAGAAGCTGAATTCTGAAATGCCACCAAGCCAATCGGGAACCATGCAAGCGGTGAAACCGGTTTTAATATCTGAACGATCGGATCAAACATTTTATAAAACAATTTACTTGCACCTAACAACATTCCAATCGGAATGGCAAATATCGTAGCTAAGCCAAAACCCATTGCTACACGAATCATTGAATACCATAACTGTAATCCTATACCTTTATCATTAGGTCCGTAGTCGTAAAAGGGATTTACCAACATACTGAATAAAACAGAAAGTGTAGATGCAGGTCCGGGCATTTCGCGTTTTAGAAACACACTGATTCCTTCCCAGAAAAGCAAAAACATTCCAATACCAACAAACGCCAGCAATACTGGTTGAAGTTGATTCCAAATTTTCTTAAACAGAACAGCAGCGGTACCTGATGCTTCTTGAGAAGCATCAGATCCAGTTACTGTTAACCCAGGTATAAACTTTTTAAGTATCATCGTTTTCATAGTATACACGAGATTAATCAAGTTGTTATTTATTTTTTGCAAACTTTTAAATAGGCTGCAATATTCGTAGGATCAAATAACGCACCCGGCTCAATCGTTAGAGCGAATGGTTTCATGTCATCTGCTGGGATTGCAATTCCCATTTCACCGGCAACTTCTTTGTATAAATCCTGCATCAATAATTTATCAGCAATCGCGCTGTAATCAGGAGCAGTTTCTAAATATCCAAAACGAACATATTGTGCCATAAACCACATAGCATGTGCCTTACGAGGAAAGTTTACAGCACCTTTTTTATGGAACAACATATAATCATCAGCATACGTAACCTGACCTTGATTGCAACCTAAATCATAGATACCTGCTAAACGGTTATCAATAACATCTGATGGAGCATTGATGTAATTAGGTCCGCCAACAATCGGCGCTGCTTGTTTTCTGTTCGCCATTACATCCAAAATTTTGCATGCGTCCAACACCGCTTTCATTACTTTTTTCAAATCATCTCTTCTGCTTTCAGAAAATGCTTTGTTCACTACCAATGCTTTTTCAGGATGATGCTTCCAGATATCCTGACTTGCAATGTGTGTAAAACCAACGCCTTGTTTTACAGCAACACCGTTCCATGGCTCACCTACACTGAAACCATCCATGTTCCCTACTTTCATGTTCGCAACCATTTGCGGAGGTGGTATGGTAATGATCTTTACACTTTTTTGATCCACACCTGAATTCACCAACCAGTTTCTCAACCATAGATCGTGTGTACCACCCGGAAACGTCATGGCAAATGTCAACTCTTTTCCAGCAGCTTTACGTGCATCAACAACACCTTTAACTTTTCCGGTTTGTTTGTAACCAACTTTACCACAAAATTCATTGGAGAGTGTGATCGCCTGTCCGTTTGTATTGATGATCATAGCAACTTTCATTTCAGAACCAGCCTTACCGCCAACACCAGTGTATACAGAAAATGGCATACTTGCTAAACAGTGTGCACCCTGAAGTTCGCCTGTTAATATTTTATCACGAACGTTTGCCCACGAAGCTTCTTTACTCAATTCAACATTTACTCCATACTTTTTGTAATAGCCGTACTCTTTTGCCATTACTACGGGAGAACAATCTGTTAGAGGAATGAAACCCAACTTTATAACTTCCGATTGTTGGTGAATTGATTTTGCGGACGGAAACACAAATAACGAACCCGCTAAACCCAAACCCAAAATTGTATTCTTAACTGTTTTAGATACTCTCATATTTTTAAACTTTTAATGTTTTAATTAGTAATTAAAATTGTGAAGGTGCTTCAAGTGCTGCTACTTTTTTATTCAACTCATCAATACTTTTCTTCATATCCTTCATGCCTGTATTGAGCATATTTGTAAAGTCCGGACGGATGTTGATCATAACATATGCCCACTGTCCTGTCAGATACTTACCTTTCGTTGCAGTGTTTACAGGCAACTTCAATGCAGACAATGTTTCAGTTCCAAACATTGCTGAATAGCCGAATTCAAATCCTACAGCTTTCGTTAAGTTGTAGTTCAATACAAAATCAATTTCTGTACCCAAGCGTGTATTCATTTTATCAGATTTATCTGCGGCTGTAGCAATATTGGCTACTTGATTACCTGCAAAGAATTCATGAATGTCTAATGTCAGAATTAAGTTATCACGCAATCTGTATTTTGATTTCCAGTAAAGATCGATCAAACCCGGAGACAATCTGTTTGCTGAACCATTTGCAGCTTGTAGACCGTATGGATCTGCAACGTAGAAGTAATCCATAAAACCCCAGAATTTATGCGGTGTACCGTACAGTGGATCAAAACTTCTGTTTACTTTCGATGTAGAATCCATTGTGTTGTTACCTGATAAGAAATCAGCTCCAGGGCCAGTCATTAATTTTCTGCCTACCGCAAATTGTGTAGATAAGCTAAACATATACCCATCCATAGTTTTTCCGTTTTTATCTTCGTTGCCTTGATAGAATGCCTGTCCGTCGATTTTATGTTTGCGGAACAATGTTCCATACACACTCAACCCAACAGTTGTTCTATTGTTTGTTCCTGGTATATAAGCTGTATTTGCACCATTTCTTTTTTGAAAATTTTCATTGAAGTATAAACCGGTGATCTTAGTAAAACCGAACTCTTTGCTTACATACAAATACTGCATTGCTTTGTACATAACACCAATTCCATTGGTGCCTGCTGCAGCTTGGATTGGTAAACCATCCGGACCTAATTGTGCAGCAGGAACGCCCGTATATACGGTACCTGTATTTTTATATTCTCTCGATTGATTGAATGCAAAACCTGCATCTGCTCTCCATGCTTTTTCAGCGAATTTTAAAACAATTGCATCATGACTTCTTCCTTGTTGCAACCAATCCAGGTTTCCCAATAATTTAGAATCATCATACATGATTTCCTGACGACCAACTTTAAATCCTAAAAAATCGACCTTTTTAAGAAACGTTGAATCATTGATTTGTACTTCGCCCCAGGCTTCGTGCATAAACAATCTGCTCCCATCAAGGTTTGATATGGTAGATGCATCTTGTCCCCATGTACGGATGTCTTGTATAGAAGCAAAAAATTTAAATCGATCTGCAGTCAAGCCTACATTCAATCTCAATCTGCTATTGGTAAATAAAGTTGGTTCATAACCTGCCTGTGGTAATGTTCCCTGTCCTGCTCTTAATTCTGTACGCGTTCTATACTGACCCGTCAATGTAAATTGAGCAAACAAACTCGAAGTGAAAAAAAACGCTGTCAGCGCCAACATCACTCTTGCAACTGTATTACTTCTCTTCATCATAAATGTGTTTCGATTAGGTGTTTCGTTTTCTTTTCGGGGACGTTCAATACATCCACGTCACAATAGTAAATAAAATACGTATCACTTGTACGTATTTATACTTAATATTTGTACGTATAACAAAAAGTTCTTTATAAAACACCGCAGTATATTCGCTAAATACAATTTTTAGGTACTTTTACGTATGATAAAAGAATAAAAATTAAGAATAATACGTATAATTTATAAGTACTTTTAACTAAAAAACATATACAAATAGGAAAAGGCCCTTCATTTTTCACCCATAAAACTCAAAAAATATGAAAAACGAGGAAAATCCAGCTCAAAAAACCTTTATTCTAAGTCTATACTATTATTGAAATACTTCAAAAAATAACCCAAACAAAAAAGAGTCCCGACCCCGATAGTTATCGGGGTCGGGACTCTTTTAACCTGTTAAAATCAATACGTAAGAACTAAACGATGTTATCGTCTAAGGCAACACGAACAAGTTCTACCGCATTTTTTACTTTTAATTTTTTCATAATATTTGCACGATGTGTTTCAATTGTTCGGATACTGATACCTAAACCATCTGCGATCTCACGATTGTTTTTTCCAACTGTGATCATTTTCAAAATACCTTTTTCTCTTTTCGTCAGTTCATAATCATCGTTGGTACCGCCGCTTGTCTGTTGAAAATCATTCTGCTTCACCTTATTCAGATAACCCGCAACCAACAAACTTGATATCGCAGTATTGAAATATTTTTCACCGTTATAAACAGCATTGATTGCCTTAACAAACTCAAGCTTATCAACGTCTTTCAATAGATACCCGTAAGCACCCGCTTCAACAGACTTCAAAATATAAGTTTCATTATCATGCATCGACAGAATCAACACCTTAGAATGCGGATACTTTTTAGAGATCGTCATGGCTGCATCAATACCATTCATTTCAGGCATTGTGATGTCCATAATAACTACATCAGGATTCAATTGCTTTACAGACTCAATCGCTTCAACACCATTTACTGCTTCACCAACAATAACAAAATTTGTTTGGTCTTTCAAAGTAGCCTTAATCCCATCCCGTACAATCGTATGGTCATCTACTAATAAAATATTAATTTTCTCCATGATACTAAATTATTATTGCAGGAATTTCTACGGTTATAGTAGTTCCCTCTTCAATTATACTATTAAATATAAGATTTCCATTTAATAAACTTACTCTTTCGCGAATATTCGTCATCCCTCTGCCGCTTCCATCCGTCTTTCTTTTATCCTGAGGCGTAAATCCTTTTCCATTATCCTCTACAGAAAATCGAATCCGGCCTGCCTCAAACTGAAGATCCAAAACAATATTTGTGGCATCAGCATACTTAATGGCATTGTTTAATGCTTCCTGAATAATCCGATAGGTGTTAATTTCTATATTTTTTTCAAACCTTCCAATATCCTTCACCCCAACAAATTCAATCGAAACATTATTTGAACCATTCACAGAATAGCGTTCACTTAAATGCAACAATGCTGCCCCTAATCCAAAATCGCTTAATACGCTTGGCATTAAATCAAAAGATATCCTTCGTACTTCCAGTATGGTTTCCTGAAGTAAGTTTTTTATTCCATCAACATATTCTTGTTCTTCCGGACTTGATGCAGGTTTTATTCCTTGAATATTGAATTTCAATGCCGTTAACATCTGCCCTAATCCATCGTGAAGTTCGCGTGCAATTTTTCGTCGCTCTCTTTCCTGTCCTTCCAATACAGACGAAGTTCTGATCTTATGTTCATTCACACTGTGTCTGAACTTTTCTGAAAGATCTGTATAAATAGCAATGTATTGATTGGGCACATGTTCATCGTTCAACACCGGTATGATTGTCGTATCCAGCCATACATAAGATCCATCTTTCGCTTTGTTTCTGATCTCATCGTTCCATACCTGTCCGCTTGAAATTGTTTCCCATAACACATCAAAGAATTGCTGCGTATGATAATGACTGCTTAATATATCCAATCGCTGACCGATCAATTCTTCTTTATCATATTTAAGGATCTCACAGAATTTATCATTGGCATACGTGATCACGCCAAACCGATCTGTACGGATCATAATGGTTGCAAGCTCCAGTGCAAAATTTATTCCTTTAATATCTTTTAATGACTTATTCAACGAGTTATTCGCAATTTTAATTTTATGTGTCAAAGCCAAAGCTTTCTGTTCGGAATCGATCAATTCTGAAATGACAGACTTTATCTTTTTAGAAACAGGTCGAAAGATAAAAAGCCCTTCTGCCAGCAAAATTAAAATTGTCAGAACAAACAATACCCATTCAACATTTTTCAAAAACAACACTTTAGCTCGCGCCTCATGATCGTATTGATATACGATTTCGTTCATGTGCTCTAAAAATATTTTCTCATTATCAACTAATCCTCTTAATGCAGCTTCTATTTTCGCAGCATCACGAGGCGTATGTTTAGACTCGGTAGCAATGACAGAAGCGTTTTCATATACCTTATAAAAATAGGGATCAAGAACTCCGAACATTTCCTTTACAACCTTGCTTTCCGTTGCAGGAAGCTTCAGTCTTTCATTACCTTCTAATAAACCTATATGTCTTTCTTTCCATTGATCTAATAAAGAGTCAAGCTTGATTCCTATATCCGGATACGAATTATGCGGAACATTACCCTGGATCAATAAACACAACTTGCAGATCTCTTGACTGGTATAGCGTTGCCGCCCAGCCATGTTTACTACATAGGAATCACTCAGCTGATTGGTAATGGCACGTTGAATCAACAATTGTCCGGCAATAGTCAGTAATGCAACAGCAGATAACGCAACAATATATAGTTTTGTTAATCTTCCTGAGGAATGCTTTTGTACTTCTACGTCTTTTATATTACCGAGCTCCATGATTACTATTTACGTAAAAATACCTAATTTTATAGGAAATCAAAATCAGCTACACAGCAATGCCACTAAATCGGATTGAAGAACTTCTTAAGAAAAAAGGAATAGGCCCCGAAGGAAGTAAAAGTTTACTGATAACAGAGCTTGAAGAGGTTGAGATTGCCTTCACGAATGCGTCCTATAGCCTTACTACCCGGGCAACGCTGTTAACAGCTTTATTAATGCTGCCTGCGACCGAAAGCGAAGCGCTGTGGTTAAAGCAATTGCATGCTTCCTATACTGATATACTCCCAAAGAGTTTGCATTTTATGATGAACAGATCGTATGCAACAACTTCTTTTGAACAGTACCTGTGCGATACGCTTGCATTAAAAGACCTTACGTACGAAGAGGCTTTTGATGCAATGACTCAATTGCTTACAGATGCTGCGATCCCTGATTTTCAAAAAGGAGCATTCCTGGAAGCGCAACGACTGAAGCGTGAAAGTTTTGATGAAAACAAAGCCTTCTTTGATGTGTTATGGAAGCATACAAAACGAATTGAAACACAATTACCGTTGCTTATTGACATAAGTGACAATTATGATGGCTTCAATCGTTTTCATAATCTTGCTCCTTTCTATGCAGCAGCAATCGCTTCATGTGGCTATCCATGCATTGTTCATGGTACAGACGAAGTTGCACCCAAATATGGCGTAACGAGTAAAAAAGTATTGGATGTATGCAATGCAAATACACACAAATCAGGTGAACAGATTTCAAGTCAGCTCAGCGATCCTTCTATTGGATGGGGATACATCGACCAGTCTGTCTTTCATCCCTTGTTATTCAATTTAAAAACCATTCGTAAGGAAATGGTTAAACGTCCGTTCTTAGCAACGTTTGAAAAAATGATGCAGCCAATCCGCGCGCAACATGGCAATCATTTGTTAACCGGATTTACGCATGCACATTACCGTACTGAAGTTGCTGAACAACTTAAAGCCCAGCAAAAAGTAGCTGCGGCAATGGTTATTAAAGGGCTCGAAGGTTCTTCCTGTGCGCCTTTAACACGAGAAACAATACAAGTAATTCTTTCAAAGAATACAATCATAGATCAGCAAATCAATCCGTCGGATTTTATTCAAGGAGAACATATACAACTTCCAAGTAAATCTGTTCATGCAGAAGATGCTGCACGCGAAGGAATGGATGCATTACATGGAAAAAAGAATCAAGCCTTCTATCAGATCATCTATTATACAGGCATGACACTTTCTGGCTTTGAATTAGAATCGAAAGAAGCCATTCTTGAAAAAATTGAAGCAAACATTCTTTCAGGGAAAGTACTAGAACATTTTTCTAAAGGTTTACTTTGATTTCAGCAGCCAGGAAGGTTGTTCAACCGAATTCATTTGCGCCTCGATCTTGATGATACGATTTGCTGTATACCTTCCCGGTTTTGTTGGCGACCACTCTAATGGCAAGGGCAATATCGCTGCAAGTGATGCAGCACGCTTCTTGGAAAGTTTTAGTGCAGTAGTTTTAAAATAAATTTCAGATGCTGCTTCAACCCCATAGATGCCATCTCCTAATTCAATGATATTTAAATACACTTCCATGATCCGTTCTTTCGACCAGATGACTTCTATGAGAAATGTGAAATACATTTCAGCACCTTTCCGGATCCAGGTGCGTGATGGAAATAAAAAAACATTTTTAGCGGTCTGCTGACTGATAGTAGAAGCACCTTTCATCTTTTTACCTTTATGCTTTTTATTGTAGGCCATTGCTTTTTTAATGGCGTCCCACTCAAATCCATTGTGCTGCAGAAACCGCTGATCTTCGGAGGCCATAACCGCATACACCATATTGGGTGAAATTTTTTCTATCGGTTTCCAGGTCTTATGTATAACCAACGAGTGGTCTGCTCCGAAAACACCTTGAGCAACACGCCAGATCATAAGCGGCGTAACAACTGGATTAACAAACCTATGTACGATCACTATCTGAATCGTATACACAAAAAAGTACATGACACTTGTTAAAGCAATTAACCTGATTTTTTTCATTCTAAAGAAATTCGAACACGAGTACTAAATCTTTACAAATCTAACCATTTAAGAGTTATTTGATTTAATATAAAATAGGTAAATTGTTGAAAATATTTCAATATGAATAAAAATGAGGCATTGTTACGGATTCAGGAATTAAGTAAAATTCTTCACTATCATAACAATTTATACTATCAAAAAGACACTTCTGAAATATCAGATTTTGAGTTTGATACACTTTTAGCAGAATTAATTGCGTTAGAAAAACAATTCCCGGAATACCTGACAACCGACTCTCCTTCTCAACGTGTTGGCGGCACCATAACAAAAGAGTTTGCTTCCGTCACACATAAATACCCAATGCTTTCACTTTCTAATACCTATTCAGAAAGCGAAATAAGAGAATTTGATGAACGAGTAAAAAAATCTGTTGGCGCTGTTGAGTATGTATGCGAAATGAAATTCGATGGCGTTGCTATGAGTTTAACCTACATGAACGGTATCCTTTCTCATGCAGTAACCAGAGGCGATGGCGTTAGAGGCGATGACGTAACACACAACATTAAAACGATAAAGAGCATTCCCTTAAAAATTCAAACGGACAATATTCCTGCAGAATTTGAAGTGCGCGGTGAAGTATATCTTCCGTATGAGATGTTTGAACGCATCAATCAGGAACGTGAAGATATTGGTGAAGCACCTTTAGCTAATCCAAGAAATGCTGCTAGCGGCACCGTTAAAATGCAGGACTCCGGCGTTGTAGCAAAAAGATCACTGGATTGTTTTATCTATTCTCTATTACAAGATTCGACTACACAACCAACGCATTCAGCGGCACTCAAACAATTAAAAGAATGGGGCTTCAGAGTTTCTGACTCCTATAAGGTATGTTCTTCTGTAGACGAAATCATTGAGTACATCAATCATTGGAGCGAAGCACGTTTCAATCTTCCACTAGCTACCGATGGTATTGTTATAAAAGTAAACGACCTGCATCTTCAAGCTGAGCTGGGTATGACAGCCAAAAGTCCACGCTGGGCAATCGCATATAAATTCAAAGCGGAAGAAGCTTCTACTCCTATTATTTCTGTTGAATATCAGGTTGGACGCACCGGAGCAGTTACGCCTGTTGCCAATCTTAAACCTGTGCATCTTGCAGGCACAACCGTTAAAAGAGCTACGCTGCACAATGCAAATGAAATAGAACGACTCGATTTACATGAAGGCGATACCGTATTTGTAGAAAAAGGTGGTGAAATTATTCCTAAGATAACGCGCGTAGATCTTTCAAAAAGAATTCCAAACAGTAAGACAATTGAATTCTTAAAAAATTGTCCTATTTGCAGTAGTCATTTAATTCGTATTGAAGGAGAAGCTGCATGGTATTGCCCGAATGACAAGGGCTGCGCTCCACAAATTACCGGAAAGATAGAGCACTTCATTCAACGCAAAGCTATGAATATCGATGGCATCGGATCCGAGACCATTGAATTGCTTTACAAAAAAGAATTGATCAAAAACGTAGCCGACTTGTATACTCTTACCTATGATCAGTTAATAAATCTGGATCGGTTCGGAGAAAAATCTGTTACCAATGTATTAAATGGAATAGAAGCTTCTAAGCAAACACCTTTCAAAAGTGTGTTGTTTGCAATAGGCATTCGCTATGTAGGTGCAACGGTTGCTGAAAAATTAGCCGTACATTTTAAAAACATAGAAAGTCTGCAACATGCTTCTGAAGAAGCGTTGCTTCAGGCTCCCGAAATCGGGATCAAAATTGCACAAAGTATTCGAGAATGGTTTTCGATTGAAGACAATATTCAATTGATCAATAAACTTAAAGAATCCGGTGTAAAGCTGGAACTTAGTGAAGGCGAAATCATTAAACAAGAGTCCGATATTTTTTCAGGCAAAAGCTTCGTCATTTCCGGTGTATTTGAAAAGTACGAACGGGATGAACTGAAAGAAATTATCATCAAAAATGGAGGTAAGATCAGCTCTGGCATTACCGGAAAACTGGACTATTTGGTTGCCGGAGACAACATGGGACCTGCAAAGCTTGAAAAAGCTCAAAAACTTAATATAAAAATCATTTCTGAAGCCGAATTTGAAACTCTGCTAAATGCATGATTGTTTTACACAAATAGAAAAATACAGTGCCTGTATTTTCTTAATGTTCTGATAATTTGCCAATTTTGCGTATTAAATAAAAACTACAATCGTGCATACGTTTTACGGTACTGGTACAGCTCTAATTACTCCGTTTAAAAAAGATCATTCGGTTGATTACGACGCTTTCAAAAATTTGATTGAATTCAATATTTCTTCTGGTGTGGACTATTTAGTTGTAAATGGAACTACAGCAGAATCTGCGACAACAACAAAAGAAGAAAAGGCGAAACTCCTTGAAGTAGCCTTAGATGTAAATAAAGGTCGTTTACCTTTTATGTATGGCATCGGCGGAAACGATACTGCTGAAGTTTTACAACGCATAGGTGCAGCAAACTTCAAAGGCATTGATTCTTTGCTTTCTGTTTGTCCATACTACAACAAACCTTCTCAGGCAGGCGTTGTTGAACACTACAGAGCAATAGCTGCCAAAACACCTGTTCCGGTATTGGCATACAATGTACCTGGAAGAACAGGCATTAACATGTCTGCGAATACATCTATCCGCTTGAGTGAAATACCAAACATCTTTGGTGTAAAAGAAGCAAGTGGAGATATTGTTCAGGCATTAGAAATCATAAAAAATACGCCGGATAACTTTTTGGTTATTTCGGGTGATGATCTACTTGCCGTTCCAACCATTGCAATCGGAGCTGTAGGTGCTATTTCAGTATTGTCCAATCCATACCCGGGTAAATTCTCTGAAATGATCAAAGCAGCCTTACAATCCCGTTTTCAGCAAGCAACAGAGACGTTAATGACGTTTACAGAAATAAATCCGCTTATGTATGAAGAAGGCAATCCTGTTGGAGTTAAAAGCCTGTTAGAGCACTTAGGGATTTGTACAAACGAAGTACGTTTACCATTGGTAAAAGCTTCTGATAATCTAAAAAACAGAATTGCTGAGGCACATAAAAAAATAAAAGCATAAATCAGCTTGTACGGCAGGCAAATAAAAAAGCCTTCTCGCAATTAGCGGGAAGGCTTTTTTATTTTAAGACAGAGCAGTGTTATAAATTATTCGCCCGCATTTTTAGCATCCTGAACTTCTTTTCTGATGTCTTGTGCAATGTTTTTTAAATCTTGCATGCCTTTTCTTACTCTAGTACCTGCGGCACTATTCTGCTTGTCATAAAATTTAACAAAGTCAGCTTCCAAAGAAGAGACAAGGTCTTTAAGTTGTTCAAATCTGTTCATTGTATCCAAAAATTTTGAGTTTACTAATCGTTTTGATAATTGAAAATACGAATTTATTCTTTAAATGACCAATTCTGGGCCAATAAATTTATATTTTTTCTTTTAAATAGAAATATTCGTTAAGCTTTTGCTGTATACTCCTTGCTTCAATTTTTCAGCAACTTCTGCAAATGCACTAATCGTTCTTTCTACATCGGCAAGTGTATGTTCAGCTGTTGGGATTAAGCGAAGCATCATAACTCCCTTAGGAACAACAGGATATATAACTATTGAACAGAAGATACCGTAATTTTCTCTCAAATCGATGATCATTTGGGCAGCTTCAGATTCTGTGCCACTTAAATATACCGGAGTAACAGGTGATTCAGTTTTGCCAATATTAAAGCCTTTATCTTTTAAACCTTTTTGCAATGCGCGAACCACATTCCAAAGATTTTCTCTTAACTGAGGCTGAGAACGAAGTAATTCTAAACGTTTCATATTTCCAACTACCAATGCCATAGGCAATGTTTTAGCGAAAATCTGAGAACGTGTATTGTATCTTAAATATTCAATGATGTTTTCTTTTGATGCAACAAATGCTCCAATGCTAGCCATTGATTTTGCAAATGTAGAGAAGTATATATCTACTTCATCCTGTACACCTTGTTCTTCAGCTGCACCTGCCCCTGTTTTACCCATTGTACCAAAACCATGTGCATCGTCAATTAATAAACGGAAAGAATAGTGTTTTTTCAATTCAACAATTTCCTTCAATCTACCCATATCACCAGCCATACCGAATACACCTTCAGTAATAACTAGGATCGAACCTTTAGTAGGATCGATCATTTTATTTGCACGCTCTAATTGACTTTTTAAGTTATCGATATCGTTGTGCGGGAAAACTAAACGCTTACCGATATGCATACGCATACCATCAATGATACATGCATGAGATTCTGAATCGTAAATTACAATATCGTGACGATCTAATAAAGCATCAATGATAGACATGATCCCCTGGTAACCGAAGTTTAAAACCATTGCATCTTCTTTACCCATGAAACTTGACAACTGAGCTTCAAATTCTTCAATCAGATTTGAATTACCAGACATCATACGAGCACCCATTGGATAAGCCAAACCATAATCTGCCGAACCTTGAGCATCTGCCTTACGAACTTCAGGGTGATTAGCTAAACCGATGTAGTTATTCAAACTCCAGTTCAATACATCTTTACCTCTAAACTTCATGTGAGGAGCAATATCACCTTCAAGTTTAGGAAATGCAAAATAGCCGTGAGCGATATTTGAGTGCTTCCCTAGGGGCCCTCTGTCGTGCTGTAATTTCTCAAACAGATCCAAAGTCGTATAAATTTAAATAGTTAAATTATGCTAATAATAAGATTTTGATAAATCATTCACATTTATCAAATCCCACAAAGCTAATACTTTTTGAGTTAAACTTAAAGAAATGTAGATAAAAAAGTGTGTTTAACGTAAGACAGAAGCCTATTTAAGAAGTTGTACAACTGCTTAAAATCCTAAATTAAAATACACAACTTATCCGTTAAATGTGGTATTTTGAGAATAAATCAATACATTGGCTCAAAATTCTCACATATCTTTTTTTGTACAAAAGGAATATATTCAATAATATGAAAAAATCACTGCTATTTTATGGATTCTTGTTGTTTGCTTTTTCAACAACAGCCCAAACCTTAATTAAAGGCAAGATATTTAACATGCAAGGCCCAAATGCGGCATCCTGGGATCTAATTGAAAACAAGCAGCAGTTTATCACTGCTAAAGCGGATCACAAAGATCTGGTAAACATTACTGATTCAATAGATCTTCCCGCATTTAAAAAAACATTCAAATCATACAATTCTACTCATTTTATCAAAGTAGAAACAGGTAAACTTCCCCCATTAACTTACGCCGGACTTGAATCTGCCTTTAATGCAGGCAAATATAGTTCAAGCATCGAAAATGTTAACATCGGAGATGTTTTTATCGCAAAAGTAAGAGAAACTAAAAGTTTTGCGTTGATCAAGATCACGTTTATAAAAGATGATGGTAAATCAAAACAGAACGGCGGCGATAACAACGATTACATTGAATTTGAATATACCTTATTTGCTAATGTTGATACGCATGCTACATTCAACGAAGCATTGACCTTATTTAAAAAAGGAGATTTTATCAATGCAAGTAATAAATTCAAACAAGCAGCAAATGAAGATCCTAAAAGCTATGAAGCGTATTACTACATAGGCTTATGTAAAGCGGAATTAGGTGATCATGCTGCTGCAATCACTGCATTTACAAAGGCGATTGACATCAAACCAAACTATGCAGCTGCATTTTCTAAAAGAGGTATTTCTGAAAGCAAAGAAGGTTCAAGAGATGAAGCACTGGCAGATTATACAAGTGCAATCAAATACGATTCATCTTATTCTGAAGCATATCAGAACAGAGCCCATGAATTGTTTTTATTAAGCCGCTATGAAGAATCTATAAAGGATTATTCTAAAGTGATTGCTCTTCAACCGGATAATTTTCAGGCATATTACGGAAGAGGTTTATCTAAAGCAGAATTCGGAAAACACGAAGCAGCAATCGCTGATTACACCAAAGCGATACAATTGTATCCGAACTTTACATATGCATATTTCTATAGAGGTTTCTCTGAAAGTCATTTAGAGAAATACCCAGATGCCATTAAAGATTTCAACAAAGCTATACAATTAGATCCGAACGATCATACAGCATACTTCAACAGAGCATATGTAAAACGTCAGGAAGGTGAATACGAAGAAGCTATAAAAGATTACAATAAATGTATCTCGTTAAAGCCAAATTTTGAAGAAGCCTATTACCAAAAAGCAAATACGCTTTATTTCATGGGAGACAAAGTAGCTGCAACAGAAGAATTCAATAAAGCAGTTGCCAAATTCCCTAATGAAGCTGCAGGCTACACCAACCGTGGTTACTTCTATATGAATATCAAAAAGGATAAAGAAGCAATGGATGATTTCAACAAAGCATTATCACTTGATGCGAATGATGCTGAAGCATATAAATATCGTGGGATTTTAAAAAATGAGATCAAAGATAAAGATGGTGCATGTGCTGATTTAGCTAAAGCAGTAGCACTTGGAGATAATGAATCAATCACTTTGCAAAAAGATATCTGTAAGAAATAGTGTTTATAGATTCACTCAAAGAAATTGATGTTATTTTAGCTTCTGGTTCTCCCAGAAGAAAACAACTTTTAGAGGATGCGGGAATTACATTCCGCATCCTTACTAAAGAAGTTGAAGAAAACTTTCCCGTCTATCTTCAACGCACAGAAATCCCACTCTACCTTTCAAAAATTAAAGCGCATTCAATAAAGTCTGATTTCCCGGACAGCTTGATTATTGCAGCAGATACCATTGTTGTACAACGAAGAGATGTATTGAACAAACCTGCTTCACCCGAAGAAGCGAAACAGATGCTCTTGAAGTTGTCTAACAACATGCACGAAGTTATAACAGGTGTTACAATTTGTTATAAAGGTCAGGAGCGCTCCTTCTACGACATCACAGAAGTTTTTTTCAAACCTCTGAGCGAAGACTATATCAACTATTATATCGAACACTATAAGCCATTTGATAAAGCCGGTTCTTATGGCATTCAGGAATGGATTGGTATGGTTGGCATTCAAAAAATACAAGGAGATTTTTATAATGTAATGGGCCTCCCCGTTTCTAAATTGGTTAACGAACTTGAAAAAATATTTAATCCAAGCTTAGATCAAGGAAACCAACAGCCGGGAGAGAATCAAAGTAAGTATCTTTATTTTGGCATTTAATTTAACACATCGAATCTTCAAGAATTCTTAATTCAACTGAAGGAGAAATTTTTTCATAAAGTATATTATACACTGCCTTAGTTATCGGCATTTGCACATTCAATTTTTTATTGATTTCATATACACACTTCACGGCATAATAGCCTTCAGCGACCATATTCATTTCCACTTGCGCTGCTTTAACCGAATATCCTCTGCCCACCATATTACCTAGTGTACGGTTTCTACTGTATGGAGAATAACAAGTAACCAACAGATCACCCAGATACGCAGACGCATTCCAGTTGCGTTCTTTCTTAACAACGGCATCCACAAACAATTCTATTTCAAGCATGGCATTGGAAACCAATACCGCCTGAAAATTATCTCCGTAATTCAATCCACGTGCTATACCGCATGCAATTGCAATGATGTTCTTCATTACCGCACAATACTCAACACCATACAGATCTTCAACAACTGTGGCCTTAACAAATCGGCATTGCAGTAAATTTGCAACCACTGAAGCAACAGATAAATCCTCTCCTGCTATAGATAAGTATGAACGTTTTTCTAAGGCAACTTCTTCTGCATGACAAGGTCCTGCAATCACACAGATTTTTTGAGACGGAATTTCATGATTCTTTTGCAATAGATCTGTAACCAAAATATTTTCCAGAGGAATCATCCCCTTGATAGCAGAGACAATAATTTTCCCTTTTAAAGCTGCAGGAGGAATCGTTGCCAATACATCACCAATAAAGGCTGCAGGAACTACAAAAATAACAACCGACACATCTTCTAATGCTTTTAATACGTTGGTTGTTGGCTTTACCTTCTTTGTATTAATCGCCACATCACTCAGATAGGTTGGGTTTTTACCAAACTCTAAAATATGATCGACATCTTTTTTATTTTTTAACCACCAATTTATACGTACATCGTTTTCTGAAAGTATTTTAACAAGCGCGGTTGCCCAACTCCCTCCACCTATTATTGCAATTTTTGTTGCGTCTACCTTTTTCTGCATCAGTATTCGTATTATGTTTGTTTAAAGATTATGTAAATATACATCATAAAAGTTAAACCTATAAATGACTGCAGAACCAAATTCAATACAAAAACAATATTTAGGAGTCTTTTTAGGTATTTGCAGCGCTGCATGCTTTTCTACGAAAGCAATCATGGTTAAATACGCCTACATGTATGGCGCAGATACTGTTTTCATTTTATTCCTTCGATATTTCTTCTCCTTTCCGATCTATATTTTCCTCGCATGGTATTATTCCAAACAGGCATCAACTCCTATATCTAAAACACAATGGGGATGGATTATATTTTTGGGTTTTATTGGTTATTACGTTTCAAGCCTATTCGATTTTACCGGATTAACCTATATCTCTGCTTCTTTAGAGCGACTTATATTATTCATATACCCAACCTTAATTGTTGTTCTTAATACCATCTTATTTGGCAGTAAATTGCAGCGCAAGGATTATTTCGCCTTGATACTTACTTACATCGGTATCTTCTTTATTTATTTAGGCAATACAGAATCCAATACAGAAAATTTAATTAAAGGAAGTATTTTAGTATTTGCCTGCGCAGTAACGTATGCATTCTACATTGTCGGTAGCGGAAAATTAATTCCCATCATCGGTTCGCAACGCTATACTGCCTATGCTATGATTGTATCATGTATCTCTGTAATGATACATCAAGGAGCAGTAAATGGAATACCCGATTTTTCAACGGCTTCAACTCCGGTTTTATGGATCGGATTTGCCATGGCGATTATTGCAACCGTTATCCCTTCGCTTACTCTAGCGCAATCGATTAAACTTATCGGCACGGATAAGTCTTCCATCATTGCAACCTTAGGCCCTGTATTCACTATCGCTCTGGCAAATTATTTCCTGAACGAACCTTTCACAATCCGACAAGCTATCGGTACGCTGTTTATTATTACAGGAGTTTGGTTTGTGAGTAAAAAATAGAGTCCCCCCTCATCTTCATAATATTTTCTGAAATTTCCTTGCAGTTCAACTAATTTTGTATTTACTTTGAACTACAAAGTACTTTACAATACTAATTAGGTAGACAAAACGCAAATATGAAAGTTCTTATTAAACTCCTAATCGGTAGTATTCTTTTGCATATACTGCTATACATGATTATACCGATAGGAATTTTTTACAGTCATATTGATAAACTCTTTACAATCTGGATATATCAGGGAATGGCAAACCTTCTTTTACAGCCTATTCTACTTAGTTACAGTTGGTATTATTTCTTTAAAATACAAGTAATAAATGCCTGGCTGGCAATATTATTAATTATTAACAAATTATTATTCCTGTTACTGCTACTACCCGCTTTTATGTTGGGTTGCTTCATATTCGGTGATTGGAATTTTTAACTTCATTAACACAAATTATTATGAACACATTAACAAAACAAAAAATAACAAAAGAAATCCGCACGTTACTCATTGTATTTATAGTTCTTCTGATACTAAGTGGCATCACGGCCTTCCCCATCGAAACAGAATTGGCTGCATTAGTTCACATAAAATCTTTTTTACCATTAACCATGCAGTCGTGGCTCACTACAATTTATGAGGCTGTAGCGATTACAAATAAAACATATCCTTATTTAAGCTATGGAACCGACTGGCTTGCATTTGCACATTTGGTTATTGCAGTGGCCTTCATCGGACCGCTAAAAGATCCGGTGAAAAATATATGGGTAATTGAATTTGGAATGATTACCTGTTTGATGGTATTCCCCCTCGCCTTTATCTGCGGACCGATCAGAGGCATTCCCTTTTTCTGGCAACTGATCGATTGTTCCTTCGGAGTATTCGGATTAATCCCTCTTTACATCTGTCATAAAAAAATACGATTGCTTGAAAAGTATGCATAATTGCAACTCCTCATCCCCAACCCTTCTCCTCAAGGAGAAGGGAGTGCTTCTCTTCGCAACTCTTTATGTATAATTAAATTGCTTCACTAAATGAAACGAATTCATAATTCATAATTCATAATTCATAATTCATAATTCATAATTCATAATTCATAATTCATAATTCATAATTATCAAAAATGAACACACTCACTAAAACACTCTTCTGGCTCACGTTCTTTAGCATTGCAATGGGATTTATGGAAACTGCTGTGGTTGTAGACCTGCGCGAATTATATTATCCGGAAGGGTTTGATTTTCCGTTGATGCCGATTGCACCAAGAATTGCTCTTACAGAATTCTTACGCGAAGCTGCAACTATTATTATGTTAGCAGGTATTGGTATCCTGGCAGGTAAAAATAAGATGCAGCGTTTTGCATTCTTTATTTATGCCTTCGCCATCTGGGATATTTTCTATTATATCTTTTTGAAAGTCTTATTAGACTGGCCTGCATCCGTGTTTACCTGGGACATCCTTTTCTTAATTCCTGTTCCTTGGGTCGGACCGATACTCGCACCATGCATCGTTTCTCTAACCATGATCGTACTTACTGCCGCTATCATCTATCTTCAGGAGAACGGCTTCAAAGTAACATTCAAACAAAAAGAATTCTCGTTGCAAATTCTGGGCTGCATGATCATCATCGGATCTTTTATATGGGATTATGTTCAAACGCATGATCTATCACAAATGTGGACCGTCTCAAGCAAAGAAGCGTTATTGAAAGACATGACCAGTTATATACCCCAAGCCTATAACTGGTGGATCTTCTGGGCAGGTGAAGCACTGATCGTTTATGGAATTGTATTGTTTATCATTCGGGTAAAAAAGGAAGGGCAAACAAAAAGTTCTCTCTTAGTAAGTATTAACTTAAATCAATAAAAGAATTGACTAAACGAAACAAACATTATTAGTAGTAAATATTTCACTAATTTTCACCAATATACACTACAGAGAAACCTCCCTTCTCCTTTTAGGAGAAGGGCTGGGGATGAGGTCTTAGAAAAGATCGAATATGTCACGACATTCAATCTAAACAACATCCTTTCACTTCAATAAAATGCTTGTATCTTTACAATGATAATTTTACACGTATGATTATATATTCCAACGATCAATTCGTTTCAGATAGCGAAGCTCTTTTCTCTGTAGATAACAGAGCATTCCAATATGGTGATGGCATCTTCGAAACAATGCTCGGTAAAAACAATACCATTCAATATTTTTCAGATCACTTTGCCCGATTGCAAAAATCCATGGAATGCCTGGAGCTTAGCAACGAAGTATGCAGCAGCGAAACAGAATTGAAGTACATCATTCATGAACTCATAAAGAGGAATGAATATGGACCAAACGTACGTATCAAATTAATCGTGCATAGAAACTGGGGCGGATTATACGCACCGGAATCTACCAATGGCATTCTTACTGTTCTTGTAAAAGAATATGTACCTGGGATACATTCAAGTAAAGCCTATGTGGTTTTTTCAGACGATGTGCGCAATCACTACCATAAAGGCTCTATGTTTAAATTACTCAGCTCTGGAAGATACGTACTGGCCGGACTTGAGATGAAGCGCAGAAAAGCAAACGACATCATCATTACAGATATCGATGGCAATGTGAGCGAATGCTTACAGGCAAACATCTTCTGGATCAAAAACAATACGATCTATACACCAGGCATTGAAACAGGTTGTATTGATGGGGTTATGCGTAAACAGATCCAACAATACTGTGCCGTTAACAACATTGAATTTAAAACTGGCTTTTATAACATTACCGAATTAGAAAAATCGGATATTGTCTTTGCAGGAAATGTTGCAGGACTTACTCCTTTTGCTCAAATAGAAAAAGTGAAATTCAGAATCGAAAACGAATTGTTTGATACGTTGAAACAAAATTTATAATAAATTACATGAACAAAAGAACAATTCAAATCTTAAAAATAATTCTTCCAATAGCTTTACTTGTAGCTATTGATTTATTAATCAAATTTCAGGTTAGAACTCATCTCGAATATGGACAAATGATAGAGCTTCTTGGAGACAAATTAATGCTAACGCACGTTGACAACATGGGAATGGCTGGTTTTAATGTATTTAAAATTGGTATCTGGATTTTCAAAGGTTTTACTCTTATTCTATTTATACTGATCTTAAGAAAAAACTCGCTACCTATTTTTATGATCTCATCAACGTTGATTTTATTGGGATGGCTTGGCAATTCATTAGACAGATTATTTTTCGCTAAAAATACTGAAGGCTATATGTTCATGGATTATTTCTACGAAAACATAATTACCCATACCATTACAAATATTTCATCTCTCCTTACAATTGCCGGCTGTATTCTATTACTATTCTCTATAATAGCACACTTCAATGCTTTCAAAGATATTTTTCGTAAAAATCATATCTAAACCTATAGAGTGAAAGTATCGCAGTGGCACCAACAACCTACTGCTCCACCCCGCCACTATGGTCTGTGGTACACAGAACACCAAAGGTGGTATCCATATTCTATTGCGTTCTTTGTGAAAAAAATTTGCACACGTTATGGTTTATCTCTATTGATTCTTTACTATCGTTCGAACGTAACTTTCGTTTTCATATATAACCACAACAATATAAATACCACTTTTCAATTCCTTCCCTATACTGATTGTTTCATTAATGTCAAATTCGGTAGACTCATAAACGATCTCACCTTGCATATTCATTACTTTTAACATCGCAGAACCTGCATTCTTTTTGTAATGAAAATCAATGCGTGTTTCATCAACAAATGGATTGGGAGCAAC
>NZ_KB903630.1:0-9984 GCF_000379725.1 Cytophaga aurantiaca DSM 3654 | reverse complement strand
CTCTCACATCCATTCACGGTTTGAGACACATACTGATTCTGGGTACCTGCTGAGGTAGTCGAAGGCATTGGTGCCGTTGCAGAACCTGTGCCCGTTGTTGCAGCCGTATACCATTTCAATGCAGTACCATTAGCAGTAAGTGCAGAAGCGGTTGCTCCCTGACAATACGTTACAGGAGAAGTCACTGTCGGCGCAGCAGGGATTGCATTAACGTTTAAAACAATCATTGCCCTACTACTCTCACACCCATTCACGGTTTGCGATACATACTGATTCTGGGTACCTGCTGAGGTAGTCAAAGGGATTGGTGCGGTTGAAGAACCTGTGCCCGTTGTTAGAGCTGGATACCATTTCAATGACGCACCATTAGCTGTAAGTGCACCTGCAGTTGCGCCCTGACAATACGTTACAGGAGAAGTTACTGTTGGAGCTGCAGGCAATGCGTTTACTGTTACTGCAATCAGTGTTCTACTACTTTCACACCCATTCACGGTTTGCGACACATAATAGTTTGTTGTCCCTGCAGATGTTGTTGAAGGCATTGGTGCCGTTGAAGAACCAGTTCCCGTTGTTAGAGCAGGATACCATTTCAATAACGCACCATTCGCGGTAAGTGCAGATGTCGTTGCTCCCTGACAATAGGTAACAGGAGAAGTTACTGTTGGTGCAGCAGGCAATGCGTTTACGGTTACTGCAATCAGTGTTCTACTACTCTCACATCCATTCACGGTTTGAGATACATAATAGTTTGTTGTCCCTGCAGATGTTGTTGAAGGCATTGGTGCGGTTGAAGAACCTGTCCCTGTTGTGGCAGCCGTATACCATTTCAATGAAGTACCATTAGCGGTAAGTGCAGATGCCGTTGCTCCCTGACAATACATTACAGGAGAAGTCACTGTTGGCGCAGCAGGCGGAACACAGCCTGTTACATGTTCTGCAAACTGTACATAGTTCAGGTTTACATTATCTGTTGCTCCGATAGTCACACGCATTACCTGCAGTCCAGCTTTTAACGGAATATTGGGTATTGTCACTGTTTGCCAGATTTGCCAGCCTGCAGTATTTGGAATGGCGATGTTGCCTGCATTAGGAAGTGTTATGCCATCTATTGAAACTGCAATGGTTCTTCCGGTACCGTTACAGGCCACCCTCAGGGACATATCATAACTGGCAGCTTTCTGCACATTCACTGTGTATTCGAGCCATTCTCCTGAAGTGGCATAACCAATATCATAGCCTCCTCCAGCATCTGTGCAGATTTGAATGTCTACATCTTCATCCGTTCGGAAGGAAGCACCACCCGTGTTTCCTGCTGTTATGTCATTGTACGCATAGCCATTTCCGCCTAGATCATAATTTTCCAGCTGAATAGTTCCAGGTATAAGGCTTGCTGTTCCATTGTAAGGACCTTGCGGAACACTTCCTTCTCCCCATGCATAATGTACCCTGTCCAAACCAGATTGATTGTTAAGGGTGAGTGTGATATTGGCACCAGAACCTGTTTTTGTGGTGAGGCTGTACCAATCATTGTCCCGAAGTCCCGGCCAGCAGAAACTTCCCATATTCCAATCATGCAGTTGACCGGTCATGCCACGTAGATAGGCTACGAAGTTGTTTTCGTTCATAGTGCTGTTGTAATCCTGAACACCATAGTTAATGCCATTTTTGGATCCGGGTTTCATGGGAGCGCCAAATTCTGTCATAATTGTTCTGTTCGCATATGCTCCTACAAATCCTTTTAAATGATTTCTCCATTGTTGCTCAGTAGTAAATGATGCGAAAAAGGAATAGTCATGTACGGCAAGTAAACAATTGCTGAACCTCGGATCGGATCCCACGTCTGGTACATTCATGGCCAGCCCTGTTCCATCCAGCACAATATGGTTTTGTGGAACACCAGGATAATTCTTCAGCCAGGTATCATACAAATTCAACAGCTCCGTTTTAGTATAATTGCTGGGTTCATTAAATACCTCAAAATAACAATTAGGATTGCTTCCATATTTGGCTACTACCTTTGTCCACATAGCCCAAAAGGCTGTAATATTAACAGGATCGGCACCGCTGCTTTGAGACCAATAGCATATAATCACCTTTCCTTTGGTAAGCGCTACATCGATTGCTCCGGTATACGTATTCCAGTAGTTCGAAACAGTAGCTTCGTTAATCGGTAATCGTACACTGTTTGAACCAAGTTTTGAAACAAATTGTCCCACTACCCTTTCTGCCACTATTGAGGCAGAACTATAGGTATCTGTTGAGGATAAACCAGAAACATAGATGACACCCGTCTGAAAGTTATCTCTGGAATCTGCCCAGTTAACGCCCTTAAATTGATTGGTTGAAACCTGAGCAAGGATATTCCTGCTTAAGCCTGCCAGAATGAGAAGTATGAATATCTTTATGTATGAATTTATTTTTTTCATGCGTTTCAGGTAAATTAAAATATAACAAAAAACCATCTTTACCTTTTGCTCAAATAGATAGAAAAAGAGCGGTGTACAAAAGGAAGCCTGGTAACTATATCATATACCCAGCCATTATTCATATCTATTCTTTAATAATCTGTTCGCTCGGGCTAGAGGGTAAGTGTTTTTTTTTCATTCCAACTTTTTAAATCTTATAGGCTACGTATTCAGCTAAAAAAGTCATCATTAAAATGAAGAGCATTATTTTTGAAGTGCAATAATTAGTCAAGGGTACTATTAGACAAAGAAAAAAATGCTGTGATATAAGCTATAGGTGTCGAGGATCATACTTTTTTAGCCGTTGTTGATGTTTCTTCTCACGCATATATATAAACGGGTGAAAGTATCGCAGGGGCACCAACAACCTACTGCTCCACCCCGCCTTTGTTGGTCTGTGGCACACAGAACACCATAGGCAGGATCCATATTCTATTTCGTTCTTTACGGTTTTTCTCTATTGATTCTTTACTATAGTTCGAACGTAACTTTCGTTTTCATATATAACCACAACAATATAAATACCACTTTTCAATTCCTTCCCTATACTGATGGTTTCATTGATATCAAATTCGGTAGACTCATAAACGATCTCGCCTTGCATATTCATTACTTTTAACATCGCAGAACCTGCATTCTTTTTGTAATGAAAATCAATGCGTGTTTCATCAACAAATGGATTGGGAGCAACAGTAACATGTGTGTACTTTGTCATAGATGAAGTATTAGTGGTTATCGTAAAAACTGTAACAGGAATAGAACGAACAGAACTTCCAAAGGCATTGGCCGCAGTAACACCAAGCACTCCGCTGTTAGCTCCNGGAGGAAATGCAACCGTAATTGTATTGCTTCCTTGTCCGCTTAGAATCAGTGCACCCTGTGGCACAACCCAATTATAATTCGTCTTTGGAATTGCGGACACAGAAAATATGTAGGTGCTTGCTCCTTCTGTTACATCAACAGGACCAGCTATATCAAGAATGGTTGGTGCAGGTCCCGACCAAACATTTTTTTGCGATGTCGCCGAACCATATGCATTGGTTTCTATAACCGAAATTATTCCAGTAACGGCATTGCTACCAAAAACCACCTGAATGCTATTTGAATTTTGTCCGCTTTGAATGGTGGCACCATTGGGTATCGTCCAGCTATAAGAAGAACCTACATGTGCTGGTATCGAAAAAGTTACTGATGATCCAACCCCTATGCTATCCGGACCACTAATGATCTGCGTAACGGGAGCATTACCAACAACAATGAATAGATCNCTTGAACTAACCGGACAAGAGCCATTGCTGATTGTCCATCTGAAGGCATTACTTCCCGAACTCAATCCGTTAACCTGAGCAGCTGGATTATGAATATCTGAGATCGTTCCGGTTCCGCTGATTCGTGACCACGTACCTACACCGGTTACAGGAGTGTTAGCAACAAGAGTTGTAGATGAAGATGTNATATTTTGATTTGCCCCTACGCTTGCGGCGCTTGGCTTTGCATCTACGGTTACTGCAATCAGTGTCCGGCTGCTCTCACATCCATTCACTGTTTGTGATACATACTGATTCTGGGTGCCTGCTGAGGTAGTCGAAGGCATTGGTGCCGTTGCAGAACCTGTGCCCGTTGTTAGAGCAGGATACCATTTCAATAACGCACCATTCGCTGTAAGTGCAGAAGCCGTTGTTCCCTGACAATACGTTACAGGAGAAGTTACTGTTGGCGCAGCAGGGATTGCATTAACGTTTAAAACAATCATTGCCCTACTAGTCTCACACCCATTCACTGTTTGCGATACATAATAGTTTGTTGTCCCTGCAGATGTTGTTGAAGGCATTGGTGCCGTTGAAGAACCTGTGCCCGTTGTTACAGCCGTATACCATTTCAATGCAGTACCATTCGCGGTAAGTACAGAAGCCGTTGCTCCCTGACAATAGGTAACAGGAGAAGTCACTATCGGAGCAGCAGGGATTGCATTAACGTTTACAACAATCATTGCCCGGCTGCTCTCACATCCATTCACTGTTTGTGATACGTACTGATTCTGGGTGCCTGCTGAGGTAGTCGAAGGGATTGGTGCGGTTGAAGAACCTGTGCCCGTTGTTAGAGCTGGATACCATTTCAATAACGCACCATTCGCTGTAAGTGCAGAAGCGGTTGCTCCCTGACAATACGTTACAGGAGAAGTCACTGTCGGCGCAGCAGGAATTGCATTAACGTTTACTGCAATCAGTGTCCGGCTGCTCTCACATCCATTCACGGTTTGAGATACATAATAGTTTGTTGTCCCTGCAGATGTTGTTGAAGGCATTGGTGCCGTTGAAGAACCTGTGCCCGTTGTTGCAGCCGGATACCATTTCAATGAAGTACCATTGGCTGTAAGTGCAGAAGCCGTTGCTCCCTGACAATACGTTACAGGAGAAGTTACTGTTGGCGCAGCAGGGATTGCATTAACCGTTACTACAATCGTTGCTCTGCTACTCTCACATCCATTCACTGTTTGTGATACATACTGATTCTGGGTGCCTGCTGAGGTAGTCGAAGGGATTGGTGCTGTAGAAGAACCTGTGCCCGCTGTTGCAGCCGTATACCATTTCAATGAAGTACCATTGGCTGTAAGTGCAGAAGCCGTTGCTCCCTGACAATAGGTAACAGGAGAAGTCACTGTCGGCGCAGCAGGCGGAACACAGCCTGTAATCAAGCTTACTGTTACTCCGGAAGATATTTTGATCTGTCCGCTGTTGTCATATGCGATTGCGGTTAACACATAACTCCCGGCTGCAGCTCCGCTCCAGGTAAACGAATACGGACTGCTGACATCACTGCCTAAGCGTGTTCCACCATTCGCATATAATTCTACTTTTGAGATACTTCCATCAGGGTCGGAAGCAGTAACATCAATGGTTATCGTGGATGCTGTTGAAAAGATGGCGTTAGTTGAAGGAGACGTAATAGAAACTAATGGTTCCAGATTGGCTGTGCTCGCTCCTTCTAAAAAAGCATCCATGGCATGTGTCGGTTTGCCGGTATTATCAAATGCTCCTTTTTGATATCCCTGCCATCCGTTATAGCACGCGGGTTCCCAATAAAATATACCGATCCCCTTTCCACCTGCAACAGATTTATTTTTTGCCATGATGTCTGCAATAAAACTGTATGCTGCATTCGCATCCGACCAGGAAATGCCTACTTCAGAAAGAACAACTTCCTTCCCATAACGATTGGCCATATCGTTCATATTCGTCAGGCATTGCGGATCGAGCGTTTGCCACGTCTGACCTGCAACGCCTTGTTCAGGATAAAGCGACATACCTATCACATCCCACTTCGCTGAATTGTTTTTCAACCCGTCGAACATCCATCGAAATAGCGCATTGTCATATCCATTGGATAGATGAACAATTACTTTCGTAGCAGGAAACACAGCTTTAACCGCATCATATCCACTGGTAATAAGCTGAGCAAAATTATTCATGCTTACAGAAGCTTTTCCATCTTCCCAAAGCATGCCATTGTTTGTTTCATTCCCAACCTGCACCCATTCCGGATACACACCTGCAGATTTCAAGCCCGTTAAAACATCGTTTGTGTGCGTAGCAACAGCTTGTTTTAATTGCGTAAAGTTATAAGATGTCCAGGCTGCTGGTTTGGTTTGCTGTCCGGGGTCTGCCCATGAATCACTGTAATGAAAATCGATCAGAATCCGGAAACCTTTGTTTTTACAGCGTACTGCCTGATTGATCACATCGGTTTTATTGCAATACCCATTCGCAGGATTCACCCAAACACGTAATCGTATTGAATTGATGTCATACGATTTTAAAATATCTAATAAGTCTTTTTGAACACCGTTCTTATCATAAAACTTTTTCCCACTTGCCTCCATCTGTGTCAACCAACCAATATCACAACCTTTGGCATACTGCGCTCTTGCTTTTGTAAGAAACAAAAGCATACATAGTATAAAAATGACCGAAATAATGAAGTATCTCTGGTTTTTCATAGCATCTTAAGTGATCGAAGTAAGTATATTGAAAATAAGCACATTATCATTACTACTTAAATTTAAGGAAAAAGTAATCCTTAAGTAGTACAATTTAAAATAAAAAAAGTAACAGTTTTAAGGTAGTTTCAAGGTACTAGTTTCTAGTTTCTAGATAAGGGAAGTAAAAAATACGGAGTAATAAGCTACAAATAGAGTCAATCGTATAGCTTCCTTTTGCAAACTTTTTTTGCTGTGGTTGGGCTATTTAAGATAACTACCAACTGCTCTATGATGTTAAATTGAGCACTGAGTAAGGTGTATAAGACGTAAAAATTTCAAGAGTAGTTCACAAATTCACCTTTTGCGATCTTTGCGAAAAAACTTTGCGCCCTTTGCGGTTTATTTTTGTTGCTAGTTACAATGTGCTAGACTAGATCGAAGTACTAAGTACTCTGTACTCAATACATCTTACTTTTTCATATACGATTGATACTCTACAATCCGCACTTTTGCATCATCCAATTGCAGTACCCCCATATCATAACAAAACTGATATTGATTGCCTTCTTTGGTATTATACAAGGACGTAAAATAATTGAAATTAAAGCCCAATTCGGTAAGTACTTCCTTTCGAACCACAGACATACCTGTAGGATTAATAGACCGTAAAATACGTCTATTCTTTCGTAGAACTTTATTGACATTTCCAATGAGTCGTTCTTCTTTAGAACGGGAATTATTATGATACGATGCCCTACACTGATCGGTACAGAATCGTTTATCAGTCCTACCCATAAATGTAGTACTGCAATGCAAACAGTTTTTCTTATCCATAGCTGCGAATAAAAATGTGTTTCAATATACGTATATATCCGTTTTATAAACGTTTACAAACGTATATAAACGTTTATAAAACGCTTAGCTCAAATCCATCTCTTAATTTCAACACATGGAACCTATACCAATTTATATTCACACATATACACTAGAAGCACAAACACTGTATCGTTTGTCGTTCAAAAAACACCCTACAGTATATCATTGGTTAAAGAAATTTCAATTTATACAAACCATTAAAACTACCGGACAATTAACCCTTCCAGCAGACGATGGCTACTTGGAATTGATTGAAATTGCTGCAAAAGGACGAATCGTATTTAACCGGGCTGGTTTGCAAAAAGAAGTGATTCGGAAAGGAGTTGTAAATCCTGGTGTACAAATCAAACGCTTTGAAATACCAAAGCTAAGCCCAGGAATTCGTATGCAGTTAAAACTTGCGGAAATAGAAAACCAGACAGTGTTTCTGCTAAGTACTGAAACCGTATTGGATGCAAAAAAATACCTCCTCCCTATTCCATTTATTCAATACAGCAAAAAACTTTGTGCCTTTTATTTTGAACGTAAAGAACCTTTGTTAAAAAAACTTCTTGAAGCTATTAAAGGAAATATCTTTGTAGCCATTCACCAACATATAACACTGCAAAGTTTGCTGTTAGAATCCATGTTCTGGTCACAAAATCACGCAGTACAACTTGCTATACCAGAAACCTATTTAAAAAGCATGAAAGCTGCTAATTACAGTAAGAATACCATTCATCATTATTACCATAGTTTTTGCCTGTTTGTATATGTTGTGCAAAGCCAGGGCAAACAATTGGCAGAAATTTCAACCACTGAAGTTAACAACATTGTATTGCAAATTTCAACAGCCAACAACTACAGTACCAGTGCCACACATATTATGATTAATGCAGTACTATATTATTATAGAACCGTTTTAAAATTACCTCAGTATAAAACAGAAATTCAACGTCCTCAAAAAGAACATACTTTACCAAAAGTTTTATCAAAAGAAGATGTTGAGAAAATAATCAATCATTGCCACAATCTCAAACATAAAACCATATTGGTAATGCTGTATAGTGCAGGCTTACGTGCAGGCGAAATTATTGATTTAAAAATAAAGGATATTGATAGTAAGCGTAAAGTAATTTTCATCCGTAAGGGTAAGGGTTTCAAAGACCGTACAGTGATGTTGTCTGATAAACTTACCGAACTGCTTAGGAAATATTATAAAGAGTACAAACCAACCACCTATTTATTTGAAGGCCAATATGGAGATCAATATTCTCAGAGTTCCATGCGAGCAGTATTAAAAGATGCAGCCAAGAGAGCTGGCTTAAAGCAATCTCCTACCCTTCATTGGTTGCGTCATTCGTTTGCAACACACTTACTGGAAGCGGGTACAGATTTGCGTTACATACAGCAATTGTTAGGACATTCAAGTTCTAAAACGACTGAGATTTACACCTATGTTAGCACGAAACATATTAGTCAGATTAAGAGTCCATTAGATGACTTGTCTATCTAAAAAACTCTCTGTATCTTATCCCGACAAATGAAATATACATGCAAGTAGGTGCGTGTATTTACTAGTTAGCTGCTATTTTAAGTAACATCACACTTATGAAATTAAATCTAATACTATTTATAGTTTTAATGTTTTTAATTATAGCATTCAATTCCTTTACAAGTAGTCAAATTGATAGACGAATTACATTAACTTCTGTTGATACAACAAAGAGTTATTTGACTCTATATGGACAGTATGTTTATAATCGAGAAAAATGTTTTAATTGTCATTCATTAAATCAAACAAAAGACCCTAAAATAATAAGCTTGGATGGATTAGCTAATAAATACCCAAAGAGTTGGCATTATTGGCATTTGGTGGATCCTACTATTGTTGTTGTAAACTCAAAAATGCCTTCATTTTCCATTCTATCATATAAGATTTTTAATAAGGATTCTATAGATAAAATCATTCATGAAATTTCTCTTGAAGAATGGGATAAAGAACTTGCAGAATCAAAATTGATTAATGCTGAATTGAATTCAAATGGTATAGAGGTAAAGGAAAATTCAGAAATTATAGCATTAATTTCATATTTAGATAATATTCAAGAAAGTGAAGAATTAAAATTAATTAGAATAAAACAGCACGAGGAAACTTTAATTCAAAATAAACTCGATGACAGCTTATGGGCACGTTCAGAATTTCTAATTAATCAATCAATAAATGAAAAACATAGTTCAAAAAAAGGACAACAGGTTTTCAGTATAAATTGCACAGCTTGTCATGGAAGACAAGGCGAAGGCGGTGTTGGTCCAAATTTAACCGATAATTATTGGTTACATGGTAGTAGTAATGAAAATATTGCGAATACAATAATAAATGGTGTGCCAGATAAGGGGATGATTGGTTGGCGATATGAACTTACTCCGAATGAAGTTGGATATCTAGTATCCTTCTTAAAATCAATTAAAGGAACTAATCCTCCAAATGCAAAAATGCCACAAGGAATAATTGAATAAACACCAGCTAACAATAAGTAGCATTTATTGTAGACTTCTTTGATAATATTAATAGCGGTGCTTTCAAGTCCGCACGAAATAATTAAATTTAAAAGGTTGTGCGGGTTCGGTGTTAAGGAAATCTTGGCGCTTTCAAGACCTACAACAAATGCAACCACAAACGTT
>NZ_KB903629.1 GCF_000379725.1 Cytophaga aurantiaca DSM 3654 | reverse complement strand
TGAATATGCGCATCGACAGGTAGTATAAGTTCAAGTTGTTCGGAGAACGGATTTGGTGAGACTTGAATGCCTTGTATGTTATTGGTATTTTTATTTCCTGTAGTTATGCCACATTGATTTGCATTGGTAACAGGTGTAATTCCCGTTGTTCCTCCGGAACAGATCATGCATGCATCCATTGCTGCAGTGCCGTTTGGTATTCCCGCGCAATCCAGACAGCTGTTTTCGGTTTTGTTGCATCCGCAGTTTCCGGGTACAGTTTTGTTTGCATCGGTGGGACAAGCATCGCCGGCAACGGCAACATAGCCTGCAGGTTTTGTGCAGGAAGAACGTGTTGCGGAAGGATCACCTTTCCCATCGTTGTCAATATCAGCATACCAAAGGGTAGAAGGCGTTACAGAAATGATTTTCGCAGCAGAAGTAGATTTGCATCCTGCAGTATTTGTTACTTCCACGGTATATGATCCGGCAGCTGTTGCTGTATATGTTGCAGCTGTACCCACCTGGACTGTTCCGTTGAACCATTTGTAAGAAGTTCCTGTACTTGCACTCAGTACCACACTTTCACCTTGGCACAAACTCGTTGTGGATGAAGTGATGGTAGCTGAAGGAAGTGCAGTAACAGAAATGGTTTTTGCAGCAGAAGTAGATTTGCATCCTGCAGTATTTGTTACTTCCACAGTGTATGAACCTGCAGTAGTAGCGGTATATGTTGCAGCCGTTCCCACCTGGGCTGTTCCGTTGAACCATTTATAAGATGTACCTGCACTTGCAGTTAACACAACTGACTCACCCGCACAGAAAGAGTTGGCAGGAGAGGTGATGATTGCGATTGGTTTGGCAGAGACCTGTATGGTTACATTGCTGCTTGCTTTACATCCATTCGGATCGGTATAGGTAGCAGTATAGCTTCCTGACTGATTGGTCTGAATAGTTGTCAATACAAGTTCACGGAAGGTTGAAGTAAGTGCATTCGGACCTGTCCAGCTCCATCCGGCTGATACTGCAGGCCATGGACCGAATGTTACGGTTGATCCTTCGCAAACCGCTGCTTGAGAAACAGCAGTCCAGGTGCCATCAATGTTTATGTGATGCTCAATCACCGGCAATGGATTTACGGTAATTACTTTTACAGCAGAGGTAGCTTTGCATCCGCTTGCATTTGTTACTTCAACGGTGTATGAGCCTGCAGTAGTAGCGGTGTATGTTGCAGCTGTTCCAACCTGTGTTGTTCCGTTGAACCATTTGTAAGAAGCACCGGTACTTGCTGTTAGCAAAACATTTCCTCCGGTACAGAAAGAGTTAACAGGAGAAGTGATTGCAGCGCTGCATGTTGATTCTGTCACAATGATTTTATCAATATTGAATCCTAGGTTGGTGATGAGCAATCTGATCAGATGTGTTCCCTGATTTAAGGCTGCTGTTTTTGAGAAGGAGGTATAGGTGTTCCAGTCACCAGTTGAAGGTACGCTGATGTTTGAAAGTAAAGGATTGCCATCCACAGTTAAGCTTAGTATACCTCCACCGCCAATTGAAGATGTTAAAAATTTAAAATCATATAAAGCCGTTTTAGTAACGTTGACAGAATACTCCAGCCATTCACCGGTTGCAGTCCATCCTACAAAACTTCCGCCTGCAGGAATTGCTCCTACATCAACACCGTCTGTTCTATATGTTGCACCAAGGTTCGCCGCTTCTGTATCATGATATGCTCTGTCTTCTCCACCTTTATCATAGTTTTCAGCTTCGATGATTCCTGAAATTGTAATAGGAGTTCCTGTATATGGAGTTTTTGCTTCTCTTACCCAACAGTGTTTTGTAGTTCCCGTTGCCGGATCTCCTTGATTGAATGTAGTTGTATTACACCCGATCGTTGATGTTTGATTGTATAGATATACATAGGATCCATTTGCGCCATATGCTACATCAACTGGATTTGTTATAGGGACAGTATTAAATTCATCTGTAATATATGTATATCCCGGAGGTCCTACAGGAGTTGTGGAAGGACAACCTGATGGGTATTTGTATTTTTTCAAAATAGCCATCTGCGGCTTTTCTACACCATTATTTGGTTCCAGCAGAATGTCATAATCTTTTCCCCAGGCGCCACCTGCAGCCCAATAGGTTCCGCTGACACAATTGTCAGATAGATATTTCATAAAGTTCTCAAGAACAATTAACCAGTCCGGATCATTAGGTACACCGAATTCTCCAACGAATCCTCTAAGGTTATTTGCATGCAACCATTCAACAAAAGGTTTGACACGTTCAATACCTCTGTTCGGATTTTTTTTGTAGACCTGGGATTGTGCTGAACTGTATGTTTGACTGCTTCCATCATCAAAGTAGCAATGCGCTTCATAGATTAAATTTTTAGAAGGATCAACTAAATTTTTTAAATTATCGCTGACTCCCGGCCAACCAGTCGCTGTACTCCACTGATCACCGGCTACAGATATCATTGTGCTTGCATCAATTTTTCTGATTTCAGTGATACATGCCTGCGCCATTGTAAACCATGAAATTGGAGTTTCATCCATATTGTGCGGTTCATTCATTAATCCATATGCCCAGATATTTGTTTCGTTTTTAAATTCTGTTGCCATACGTTTCCAAAAATCTGTAAGGTGATTCAGCTTTACAGGAATACCTGTTGAAGAAGAAGTGCCAATTGGTACAAGCTCATTTTTACCATTAACATTTATTGTTCTTCTGCAATAATTATGAAGATCAATTAGAATAAATAAATTGCGGGCTTTTGCCTGGGCAACAACAGTTTTTAGTTTTGTTAATTGATTTGGATCTAACGTACCGCCTAAGGCAGGTTGGAAATTTTCCCATGAAATTGGAAATCGAATTAATTTTAATCCCGTGCTTTGGTAGTAATCCATTTCAGAAGCCGTAGGGTAAAATCCGGGATTTCCAAATTCTGCGCCAGCTACAGCGAAGCCAGAGGGTTGAATCATTACCTGTGCATTTGTATTAAAAATAATTGCAGTAAGGCATAGTGCAGAAATAAACAAGCTAAATAGAGCCTGCATTATTTTTTTTAGATACATGAGTTATGTCGGTTTGTGATCTATTATACATTCACCATGAGTGAATGTATAATAGATTACCAGCCTACAGAAAAGTGAACAAAAAATCCAGATTAAATTTGATTTAAAAAATAATGAAAGGTAATGTCCTGTTATGTAATTTTACTCGATTCAATGAAATCGTAAACTAATTTTTGACATTCATAATAAAAGCTGGCATCTCTTCAATACCAGCTTTTATTATGGCAGCCTGCTTTTACTGCTTAATCATTCGTTTAATAAATTTTCCTTGTTTGGTTTTTATTTCCATGAAGTAGATACCTGCCGGCAATTCATTGATCGAAAAGCTTTTTTCGGTATTTGCAGCAGTCCCTAATTCATGTTGCTGAACAAATTTTCCTTCTATTGTATAGATGTCAATTTGTATATCATCAAAAACTCCATGGAAATCGAGATACACATTATTTGTAGCGGGGTTTGGGAACAGGTCAATTTGTGAAGCGGATAAACTACCCGAGATAGCAGTAGTTGCACTAACTTCCACAAAAACATTTAATGAGAATGTTTGCGGATTGCCATTACTCAATATTGTTATTGTACCTGTTGTAGGTGCTGTTGCATCAGCAGGTGTTCCGGTAATATTTATTGTTGCTGTCTGGTTTGGAGCAATCGGTCCGGCAGGGAAAATTTGCGTAGCACTAAAACCATTAGATCCAACGACACTCATAATCGTAATGCTTCCAGTTCCGCTATTTTTCAGCGTAATGGTTTTAGATGCAGAAGGCGTATTTATAGGAGCATTGCCGATAGATACTGCAGTTGTGTTGTCAGATACTTGTATGTTGCCATCGAACACCTGTAATATGCCTTGCTGAACGGGATTGGAAACAACGAGCGTTTGTAATGCCGATGCAGGAGCAAAGAATGTATTTCCGTTTTGAACAGCAGTGATAGTAGTTGTACCGACTCCGATAATTTTTACGGTGTTGCCAACAATGATGGCAACATTAGAATTACTACTTGTAAAGGTAACAGCTAATCCGGAAGTAGAGGATGCCGTCAGAGTAAAATCTGGATCTCCAGCAATTTTGTTACCGTTAAAAGGTGTGAAGGTGATTGTTTGCGACTGATTCGTACACGAATTTTCCGTTGCTGAACAACCACAGATTCCGGGTTCAATTTTATTTGCATCAGCCGGACAGTTATCTCCGGCAATAGATACATAACCCGTAGGTTGTGTACATGCAGAAATTGTTAATGTAGGATCGCCCTTGCCATCGTTGTCAGTGTCTGCATACCAGATTACGGCAGCAGTAACGGTAATAACTTTTGCAGCAGACGTATTTTTGCAGCCTGTACTATTTGTTACTTCCACAGTATATGAACCGGCAGCAGTTGCGGTATAGCTTGCAGCGGTTCCAACCTGTGTTGTTCCGTTAAACCATTTGTAGGATGTGCCTGCACTTGCTGTTAACACAACTGATCCGCCGGTACAGAAAGAGTTGACAGGAGATGTGATGGTTGCAACAGGCAATGCATCTACAGTAATAACTTTTGCAACAGATGTAGCTTTGCAACCAGCACTATTTGTTACTTCCACAGTATATGAACCGGCAGTAGTTGCGGTATACGTTGCAGCGGTTCCGACCTGTGTTGTTCCATTGAACCATTTGTAGGATGTGCCTGCACTTGCTGTTAACACAACAGAGCCGCCTGTACAGAAAGAGTTGACAGGAGAGGTTATTGTTGCAACAGGCAATGCATTTACTGTAATTACTTTGGTTGCCGATGTTGCTTTACAACCCGCCGCGTTTGTTACTTCAACGGTGTATGAACCAGCAGCAGTTGCGGTATAAGTTGCAGCGGTTCCAACCTGTGTTGTTCCGTTGAACCATTTGTAAGAAGTACCGGTACTTGCTGTAAGCACAACGTTTCCTCCGGTACAGAAAGAGTTAACAGGAGAGGTGATGGTTGCAACAGGCAATGCATCTACAGTAATAACTTTTGCAACAGATGTAGCTTTGCAACCCGCAGCGTTTGTTACTTCAACGGTGTATGAACCGGCAGCAGTTGCTGTGTAGGTTGCAGCGGTTCCTACCTGTGTTGTTCCATTGAACCATTTGTAGGATGTGCCTGCACTTGCTGTTAACACAACTGATCCGCCTGTACAGAAAGAGTTAACAGGAGATGTGATGGTTGCAACAGGCAATGCATTTACAGTAATTACTTTTGCAACAGATGTAGCTTTACAACCTACACTATTTGTTACTTCAACGGTGTATGATCCCGCAGCAGTTGCGGTATAGGTTGCAGCTGTTCCAACCTGTGTTGTTCCGTTGAACCATTTGTAGGATGTGCCTGCACTTGCTGTTAACACAACAGAACCGCCTGTACAGAAAGAGTTGACAGGAGATGTGATGGTTGCAGTCGGCAATGCATTTACTGTCATTACTTTTGCAGCAGATGTAGCTTTGCAGCCAGAACTATTTGTTACTTCAACCGTGTATGATCCCGCAGCAGTTGCGGTATAGGTTGCAGTTGTTCCAACCTGTGTTGTTCCGTTGAACCATTTGTAGGATGTACCTGAACTAGCAGTTAATATGACAGATCCGCCCGCGCAGAAAGAGTTCACAGGAGATGTTATGGTTGCAGTATGCAGTGCATTTACAGTAATAACTTTTGCAACTGAAGTTGTTTTACAGCCATTTGCATTTGTTACTTCTACGGTATATGAACCGGCAGCAGTTGCAGTATATGTTTGCGCTGTACCAACCTGCGTTGTTCCGTTCATCCATTTATAGAATGTTCCTGAATTTGCCGTTAATAGTATGTTTCCACCGGTACAGAAAGATGTTGCAGGAGAGGAAATGGTTGCAGAGCAAGTAGGAGCAGTTGTTTCAAAAGAGATACGATCTATTTCTATATTTTGCCCTGTGCCAATTTCAGGATCAACTCTTAGCTGATAAATATTTCCTTTCCATTCCGGTGATGCAGACATGTCTACATAATATTCCGTGAAGCCGCTACTAGATTGGATAGGCAACACAGTTACTTTTGATGCAGACATTCCGCTGGCTCCATCTGTAGACCAATACAGCTGAAGGGTACCAGCATTGCTGGATTTAATTCTGAATCGAAGATATGGATATGTTGAAGCAGGTACGAGCAGATTTGCAGCTGATACATATTGCGGGTCAGTACCGGTAACTTGTAATTGCTGACTGCCAGCGATTACATTTCCGGTTAGATTATTAGCTTTTGTCCACCCTTCAGAATTTCCTGCAACAGGAAATTCCCATACCGTTTGAATTACAGGAACAGTAAGTACAGGATTTAATTGAATCGGATCATTCGGTATTGGATCTGTTCCATTAACTGATTCCTGATAGTCGGAGATACCATCGGCATCTGTATCCAACATAGGAAGCGTTATGTCGCTTGTCCAGTTTAGCTTGCAAACAATATCCGGATTAGAAGCAACGGAAACCATTTTAAGATACACATCATTATTTACTACAGCATATCCAGACTGTCCGGCTGCCTTCACTTCATTAAGTGTATTGTATCTCGTAGCATTTGAAATTGTTATTCCTGGTAATCTTCCAAAATCTTTGATTAAATATAGTACCTGATCGCCGGGTACATAATCATCCATCATATGTATGTTCATTGTTTTTCCGGTACCCAAACTTTCAAATTGAAGGGTATATAAAAAACCATCATTTACCATCACAGGAAAATGAATAAAGGTGCCATAGTACCCATCCGGCGCATCGCCATTGATGTAATATTGACCCGCCTTAGGTGTACCTGCTTTTGTACGTACCATTGTCATCTTAGGATCACCGGGTGCATCAATAAGCATGTAAGCAAATCGTCTGTCTGTTCTGTAAAGGTTTGTCCAATTTGCAAACCGTATTTCTGAACCATCTCTGCAGAGCGGATGGTTTGTGATGATAGAGGTATTTGTTTTGCCTCCAAGGGTTCCATCTTTATCCCAATGTATATAACTCCAGAATCTCGGATGTTCGGCATCGTTTGCGCCGACACCTCCTTTAGGGATTTTAGAATAATCCGGGAAAGACATTCGCGGAGGACCCGGATGATCCATCGTCATTCCTGAAACACGGTAATTTACATGCTTCATAGCTCCTCCGGTGTTCTGCACATAATTTGCATTGCTTGCCTGCCATCCTACCATATGACAATCTTTGATGGTACAAGAACCATCGTAACCCCTGTTCAGCATGCGATCTCCAGTAAATACATTTTCTCCGGAGTTCGCAACAAAAACAGATTGACTGATCATGGAATAGTTTGCATGCATCACAGATGTTCTGTTATCCATGAAAATATTGTTTCGAAAAACGACATTTTCTGTCTTTGCTCTTCCTCCGCCAATACCACCATACACAGCCAGATCACATGCATACCAGGTACAATTATCCATATAACGAAAATCAGTTCGTTCCCAGGCACCATTTTTTGCAAGTGCATGAGCAGGAGTAAGCTGATCAAAAATATCAAAGCCACTTGCACAGCTATGCGCCTTGTTTCCTTTAAATAAACCCAACGGCTCTTTATATGGCTCCATGCCTGCAAAGCGAATCACGCCTGCAGAAAGTCCCATAGGTTTTTGCGGCATTGCAAACCAGAAACCGGTACCTTGTGTTCCACCTGCAACGTTGTCTTCAAAAATATTATTGGGATTTGTGATCCAGAAACTGGATGGAGTTCTATTCTGAACTTCATTTGCTTCATTGTCCGAAGGAATAATCTCTTCGCCAGGTAGCGGTCTTTTTGTGAGTAATACAACATTTTTTCTAATGGTATTGAATCGTTCACTGCCATCCTCTAAAAAAATTCCATGTCCTATGTGATCGTAACAAAAATTATTTTCAACAAGCGTTGATTCTGTACCATGAATTGTAATAGCTCTATTATAAGATCTGTGTACACTGTTATTTTTAAAATATTGTCCGGCACCTTTTTCCTGAAGAAGATGCCAGTGGAAGGGATATCTCCCTAAAATACTTTTTTGTCCCATGCGGAACAGTTCAACATTTTCAACATAGGCTTGCCCATTCATGTGAACCATAATATGTCCACCGAACTGATTCGTTTCTGAACTTGCATCTCCCTGTATCTTGATACTTTTTGATAGCAATCCTACTTCTGCACGCATGTCTCCAACCCATGTTTTTCCATCGGTGCTGCGTGTATAGGTTTTAGATTCGCCGCTATGAGGATATGTTAAGGCTACGTTTAATGTCAATGTTTTTTTATCGGCACTGATATCAACGATTGTGCGCTGTTCGGCTTCATTCCAGCTTAAGCGTGAGGATGCGATCAAGATTTCATCTCCAATTTCCCAATTATTTGTATTGGTTGCGATCGTAATCTTCGTTGCTCCTGCAGTTACACTTCCTTCTAAATTTGTCCAGGATGTTTTTATTTTACCGTGCATATCCAGTACAGAAGGGCCTTCCACAAGAATCCCTTTAGACTCGATAACTGTTCCAGGTATTTTCACAGATGGATCACTTCCTACAAGGGTTATCACACCTTTTTTATTATATGGCTGAGTTGTCGTTCCCCATTCAAAATATGCACCAGCTCCGGTTACGGTTATATATTCAACATCCACTGCGAGGTCTTTTGTAAGATCGGCAATTAATTTCCCCTGTATGCGGAGCGACTTAATAGATATATTTTCATCTAAAATGATTACTGAATTTGCCGGAATCGTTACATCATCTCCAAAAGCAGGTTTTTTATTCCCCACCCAGCTTGTAGGATCAGACCAGCGTTTCAATCCAGCAATATTACTTCCTCGAGGCATAACAACTGCCGGGCCGCTATGCGCAACAGATTGAATGGAACCTTGTACACTGGAAGAAACAGTGCACATAAGGACTTCTTTTGAATTATAATCAAATTTATTCCTTGAATTGAAAGGAGAATATTCAGAATTGATCCATAAAAGGGCAATTACAGATAAATAAATAGAGTAAAATAAAAGCCATTCGGCAGTTGAAATCCGTGTTTTAGGAAAGGGAATTGAAATGGCTAAGGTTTTAAAATCTTTCATGTTCGGTTTTATTACAATCTAATTAGCAGATAGACTCATCATTTTATGAAAGGTGAACATCCATAAAATGTGTTTTGACTTATACACCAGTCAGAACTATTCAATGTTTTGAAATTGTTTTTTATCATTCAAAAATACTGGATTGTAGTATTGCAATGGAGGTAGATCTGTCTTTATAAAGAGTAATTTTGTGGTGATATGATAATACTAATCCACATATGTAAAGTGTATACAAACTATTATATATTATTCAGAATATATGATCATATTTTAAATGTCAAAGCAGCAATACATTCTTATTAAAGATTTTCATTTGGTTACTGCTTAATCATTCGTTTAATAATTTTTCCTTGTTTGGTTTTTATTTCCATGAAGTAGATACCTGCCGGCAATTCATTGATCGAAAAGCTTTTTTCGGTATTAGCAGCAGTCCCTAATTCATGTTGCTGAACAAATTTTCCTTCTATTGTATAGATGTCAATTTGTATATCATCAAAAACTCCATGGAAATCGAGATACACATTATTTGTAGCGGGGTTTGGGAACAGGTCAATTTGTGAAGCGGATAAACTACCCGAGATATCAGTAGTTGCACTAACTTCCACAAAAACATGTAATGAGAATGTTTGGGGATTTCCATTACTCAATATTGTTATTGTACCTGATGTAGGTGCAGTTCGTTGCAGTAGGTCCGGCAGGGAAAATTTGCGTAGCACTAAAACCATTAGATCCAACGACACTCATAATCGTAATGCTTCCCGTTCCGCTATTTTTTAGTGTAATGGTTTTAGATGCAGAAGGCGTATTTATTGGAGCATTGCCGATAGATACTGCAGTTGTGTTGTCAGATACTTGTATGTTGCCATCGAACACCTGTAATATGCCTTGCTGAACGGGATTAGAAACAACAAGTGTTTGCGTTGCAAAAGCAGGAGCGTAGATCGTGTTTCCGCTTTGATTTGCAGTGATAGTAGTTGTGCCGACTCCGACAATTTTTACGGTGTTGCCAACAATGATAGCAACATTGGAATTACTGCTGATAAAGGTAACAGCTAATCCGGAAGTAGAGGATGCCGTCAGAGTAAAATCTGGATCTCCAGCAATTTTGTTACCGTTAAAAGGCGTGAAGGTGATCGTTTGCGGTTGGTTGGTGCAGGTATTTTCGGGGGCTGAACAACCACAGATTCCGGGTTCAATTTTATTTGCATCAGCCGGACAGTTATCTCCGGCAATAGAAACATAACCTGCAGGTTGTGTACATGCAGAAATTGTTAATGTAGGATCGCCCTTGCCATCGTTGTCAGTGTCTGCATACCAGATTACGGCAGCAGTAACGGTAATAACTTTTGCAGCAGACGTATTTTTGCAGCCTGTATTATTTGTTACTTCCACAGTATATGAACCGGCAGCAGTTGCGGTATAGGTTGCAGCGGTTCCAACCTGTGTTGTTCCGTTAAACCATTTGTAGGATGTGCCTGCACTTGCTGTTAACACAACTGATCCGCCTGTACAAAAAGAGTTAACAGGAGATGTGATGGTAGCAGTAGGAGCAGTACTAACTTGTAAATTAAATGTACTTGTTGCTGAACAACCATTAGGATCTGTATAGGTTGCTGTATAGATACCGGATTGACTTGAAGTGATATTAGTAAAAACCGGATCTCTGACTATTGCATTAAATCCATTTGGTCCCGACCACGACCATCCATTTGGTAAAGCAGGCCATGGACCTAATGTAACTGTTGAACCGCTACATACATTGGCATTATTTGCAGTTGTCCAGACGGCGTCTACTTTCACTTTATGTATAATAGCAGGTAAGGGATTTACGGCAATGTCCTTTGCAGCAGATGTAGCTTTACATCCTGCACTATTTGTTACTTCAACGGTGTATGATCCCGCAGCAGTTGCGGTATACGTTGCAGCGGTTCCGACCTGTGTTGTTCCGTTGAACCATTTGTGTGAAGTACCTGTACTTGCTGTTAACACAACTGATCCGCCTGCGCAGAAAGAGTTAACAGGAGATGTGATGGTTGCAGTCGGCAACGCATTTACAGTAATTACTTTTGCAGCAGATGTAGCTTTACAGCCTGCACTATTTGTTACTTCAACGGTGTATGATCCCGCAGCAGTTGCGGTATACGTTGCAGCGGTTCCAACCTGTGTTGTTCCATTGAACCATTTGTAGGAGGTACCTGCACTTGCTGTTAACACAACTGATCCGCCTGCGCAGAAAGAATTAGCTGGAGATGTGATGGTTGATATTGGAAGTGCATTGACTTGAATTGTAGCATTACTCATAGCAGTACATCCATTCGCATCCTTATAAGTAGCTATATATGTTCCGGCTTGGTTCAATTGTATATTTGATAATGTTGGATCACGTTGTGTTGAAGTAAAACCATTTGGACCTGACCAACTCCAGCCATTAGCCACAGCCGGCCATGGTCCTAATGTAACGGAAGTTTCTTCACAAGCTGTTATGTCGGCTGTAGTATTCCATGTTCCATTAATATTTATATGATGAATAATAACGGGCAATGCATTGATTGTAATTGCAATGCTGTTTGATGTAGTATTTAATCCGGAAGCATCATACGCTTTTGCAGTTATTGAATATGTGCCTGTGGTTACGTTATTCCAGTTGTAGCTATAAGGTGCACTGGCATCTGTATTCAAAAGTGTAGTGCCATTGTAAAACTCTACTTTTTGAACACCATGATCATCTGCTGCATTGGCATTAAGCATGATTGATGCAGGAGTACAGTTTGATGTCGTGGTTTGTGGCGAAGAGATACTGACGGTTGGCGCATTGTTTGTTGGTATAGTTAAATTAAAAGGCAAATTCCCATGTGTTAATGTTTCCCATTTAAATACCCAGTGTCCTGCACCGGCTGGGCGATGAGAATTGATCATTTGAAGGGTGTAAGGAAGGTTCTTATTTAATCGGGTATGTAAATGATTGTACGCAATTTCGAAGGCTGCGCCGCCGCCTCCAGTTGGAGGTTTTATACCTACAACATCGCTTGCTCCAGCTATTACATATCCTCCATTGATATTTGAAGGCACAGCTACAGAGCCAGTCATCCAGCTGCCATGCAATTCAAAAAAATCAGATAACCGTTTTTGTTCTAGTGTAAATAAATCTACTCCCTGTTCATAGGCAGACTGAGCGGCATACATCATTGAATTGACACCTAATTTAAGGTGCCCCAGATCTCTGCACGTTTCCATACACAATCCATTTACAAATACTCTTGTACCATTCCATTTAGAAGAATTAATATTTACATTTCCTGTTGGATAGTCTAAAGGTGTGGCGCCATCTGTTGTCTGGTATATATATGTCTTTACGCGTGTCTTCCATCTTGAAACAGCTATATTAAATTCTGTTCTGTTATCCGTGAAAATTGAAATGGCTAAGTGTGCTTCAATCGCAGATTGTACCCAGTTGTTGCCGGGCATGGTATCATCTTTTATGTATGGAAGCATTTTGGCTAAGAATCCATTGAAATTCGTCAAATGTGTATTTGTCCAGCCAGAGTTGCTGTATCTGAGTATTTCAGCGGCATTCACGTACCATGGTGCTGCCCATGATACCACCAATCGTTGATTCGATTCTGTCGTAATATTTTGGAACGTGGTTGACCATGCATTTATAATAGAAATTGATTTAGTAGCATAACGTATATCTCCCGTGTACGACCACATAAGAGCAAGTGAATATGCTGCCATTCCATCATCGACAATTTGTGAGCATCCAATATTTGGCTTGTTACCAGATCCGCAAGAAACCGTTATGTATGGATTCGCTGTATATGTTAGAGAAGCGTAATTCGAATTTTTTAATTGATTAAAAGCTTGTACCCATGGTTGCTGATTTGCCTGAATTTTTGCTTTTACAAAATCCAATTCTGCCTGATTATTTAAAATGCCTGGATGTACAAATGATTGTGCTTGTACAGTAATAATTAGTGATACACTAAAAATAAATGGAATTAGTGTTTTTGAAATTTTTGTAATAATAGTTTGCATAGATCTGGTTAAGTTTATCTACTCTAAATGATTTATGAATCATCAAGCGTTCATTAAACTTATAGACTAGGCTGTTTTATCAAAGTGAACATTTTAAACGCATTTATTTATACAATATGTTGTAGCAATTCAGATCTTTGATTAAAATCCGATCAAAAAAATTACAACACCCAACACAAATGCATCGGGTGCTATAAACTTCAACATAAAACCAAAAATTGATTGGTTATTTTATAAGCAATCCTTATTCTTTCAATACCGAATTATAGAGCTATTTAAAAGAATCGGCGCTTAACTATTTTTGATTCATTAGTTAATATGTGATAATGAAATGGCCGACCAAAACATCAATAACCATAATATACTGAAAAAGAGAGCTTCTTTCGTGAAAATCATCGAGCGTATAAATGTAGTCATATGAGTAAATATGTTGTTATATGTACTAGATTAAATACCAAAGCCAAGGTGAACATTTTTTTTAAATATTTTTTTAATATTTCATTACTCTTAAAATATCTATTCCATCTGTTTTATTAATTCGTAATATATCTCATTTTGGAGCTTAGAAATAAGTAAAACTGTTTTGTTAACAGTTTCGAAAAAACACACACGTACAACGTTTTTTCATTGGAAAATAATTTTTTAAAAAGAGAATGAAAAATCAATCTATTGTTTGTATTTGCTATTTGTGTAAAATTAAAATAGCCCTTACTCTATAAGGAATAAGGGCTATAGGTAAAATAAAAAAATCTGTAATAAAAAATGATTAGGAATATTATTTATTGATTTTGAATTTTTCAAATAATCTTTTGGTGAAGACTAGGTCATCTGTAAAAAAAGGATACTTACTTATAATTAAATGCTGCTTATTTGTTTTATCCCACCATCCCTTCAATGTTATGTTTAAAATCACTGATTTACCACGGATAGGTAGATCCTGTAAATTGATTGGAGATAGATAACCTATAAATTCAATGTTTGAATGTTGAATTCCAAAAGGATATTTAGATGTTTCTTTTAGGAAAACGTTATAATAAATTTCTTTGGATTTAATATCGCAAAGTTCATATATACCTTGGTATTCAAAATATCTTAATAAATCTAGGTGTAATAGTAATGAAACAAAATTTTCGTGTTTTATTCCACGATCAATTAAAATAGCATTTGTCATATGTAAGAAAAATAAATAGATCTCTAAGAATTAAAATTTTATTGTTTGGTACTAGACTATTGATTTTGTCTTAGGTGAACAATTTTATAGAAATATTTTTTTAACGCGTTTCAAAAAAACGCTCAGTATATTTCTATACTGAGCGTCCTCGACTATATATTACAAAAAATGCTATTGATTTTTTACAAGCTTAATAACAGAAACACCTTTGTTCGAATGAATATGAGCGATGTACATTCCTACGGCAAGATTATCGCCTAATTCAAATGTTGCTGCATCAATATTTGCTGCTTTATATACTTCAACTCCATTCATATCAAGTACTACAATGCTGTTTATTTTTTCATTGTCTTCCAATGACAGCGTTGTGTTTGCATTAAATGGCTGTGGGCTGGCAGCTGCTCTTAGTTGCGGCGTGCTTCCGGTACATCCGCCTACTTTTACCTGCATGGAATATTCTTTGTACCAAGGGTCAACAGTAATGTTTACACCCGATGATATTTTTAAATTCAATCCTGCAGTATTTGAAGGTATTGTGATTGTCATTATACTTTCGTTTGCCGGATTCATTGTAATGATTGCACCGGTATTCGACCACCAGTTTGCTGATCGTAAGGTGTAAGCATCCGGTTTTACCGTATATGTATACGTTTTTCCGGGTTCAACACAAGTCGGCCCATTAACACCTATTGTACTTGGATTTGTTATAACAGGAACATCGGGAACTTGTTGCACATAACATTTTTTAGAAACTCCATTGACCGGATCATTATTAAATGCATCGTTAGTACAGGCAATATTAGATGTCTGATTATATAAGTACGTGAATGTTCCGTTTGCTCCATAAGCGATATTCATTTTTCCGGTAACGATAACTGTTCCCCATTCATTTGCAGTTACTGTGTAGCCAGCTGGCGGAGCATAGTTAACTGCAGGAGGTGCTATTACTTTTTGCACAAAACATTTTTTTGCAATTCCATTGGCAGGGTCTGAGCCAAACGCTTCATTGGTACAGCCTACAGATGATGTTTGATTGTATAAGTAAACAAATGTACCATTTACCCCATAAGCGATATTTACCTTATCTGTAATAGGTATCATTGTGTTTTCATTTGCTGCAAGTGTAAATCCTTGTGGTGGTGTATAATCAACAACTTGTTTTGCAATAACAGAAATTGTAATCGTAGCAGATGTTTTAGATGCATTATCTGCATCATACGCTTTTGCGGTGATGTTATATGTTCCGGCTCCAACGTTTGTCCAGGTGAATGCATAAGGTGCCGTTGCATCTGAATTCAACAAAGTAGGGCCGTTGTAGAATTCAACTTTTGTTACTCCTTTATCATCGCTTGCTGTTGCATTCAGTGTAATTGCAGCGGAAGCATAATTCGTACCTGTGCTTTGCGGAGAAGTAACATTTACGGTTGGCGCTTGATTGGGAGGTGTTGTAGTTAAATTAAATGGCAGATCACCATGTGTTAATGTTTCCCATTTGAACACCCATTGTCCTGCACTTGCAGGTCTGTGAGCATTGATCATTTGCAAGGTGTATGGAAGATTTTTATTTAATCTACTGTGTAAATGGTTGTAAGCAATTTCAAAGGCTGCACCGCCACCGCCATTGGGCGGTTTAATTCCGGGAGTATTCGGACTAGCAATAACTAAGCCTCCATTGATATTTGAAGGGACAGCTTTAGCTCCGGTCATCCAGCTGCCGTGTAATTCAAAGAAATCACTCAATCTTTTTTGTTCCAGTGAGAACAGATCTATTCCTTGCTCATATGCAGACTGCGCAGCATACATCATAGAGTTGATCCCTAATTTTAAGTGACCAAGATCTCTGCACGTTTCCATACACAATCCATCAATAAACGTTCTGGTTCCATTCCATTTTGAAGAATTAATATCTACATGACCTGAGGGATAGGTAAGGGGAGTAGCACCATCTGATTTTTGATAGATATATGTTTTTACTCTTGTTTTCCAACGCCCTACGGCATTGTTAAATTCCGCTCTGTTATCGGTAAAAATTGCAATAGCAAAATGTGCTTCTATTGCAGATTGTATCCAGTTATTTCCTGCCATGTTTTCATCTTTAACATAGGGCAAAAATTTTGCAAGCATGCCATTGAATTTCGTAATGTCGGATTGACTCCAGCCTGAAGCGCCGCCAGCATTTCCATGTCTCAAAATTTCTGCCGCATTAATAAACCAGGGCGCTGCCCACGAAACATTTAAACGTGCGTTCGATCCGGTATTACTTACATATACATTTGACCAGCCATTTAAAATCTGTATGGATTTATCAGCATATCTTTTGTCTTCTGTAATGTACCACATCAATGCGCATGAATAAGCTGCCATTCCATCTTCAACAAATGTTTTGCATTGAGGTACATAATTGCCATTTTTATCTTTGTTGTACGACCAGCAATCCATTGTAGCCAATGGCTTTGATATGTAATTTAACGATGCAAATGGACTGGCTTTTAAAACATCATATGCTTTCTTCCAGGGTTGTATACCACTCTTTGATTTTTCTTTTATAAAATCCAGTTCGGATTGGTTGTTTAATATTCCCGGATGTTTGAACGCTTGTCCAAAGGCAGGTGACAACAATGCAATGGATCCGAAAATGATACCTAAAAAGATAATTTTACTACGGTTAATTGATGCTTTCATTCCCTTTTTATTTAAATGAATATGTATGAATGATCTAATCATATCATTAGATTCTAACCTTAAGATTATTTTAAAAATGAAAAGTGAACAAATTATTATAAAAAAAGTGAAACAATATAAATGAATAAATCAATTGGGATATAAAGAAAAAGATCCTCGCTACATAACCAGCGAGGATCTTTTTTTAAAAGAAATGATTTTAAAAAATCAATTTATTAAAAGCGCTTTTAATACGGAACCATCACTTTTTTGTATGTAGTAAAGACCTGGTGTTAATATTTTTCCATTTTTATCTGTTCCATCCCAAATATACGGCAAGCTAATGCTTTGTATTTCTACGCCATTTTTATTGACTATTTTGGCTGAGCCAATACCATCAACAAATACTACATCTCCGTTCCCATCACCATTCGGAGAAAAAATAATTACTTCTTTATGTTTTTCATTGATTGGTTGCAGATGAATATTTTTTATCTCAGAACTTAAAAAATCTGAAGTTCCTGGAAAATTATCGTTTCTTATTTTGAACGAATATTTTCCTGTATCTGCTGCTGTATTTATTGCAATGTAGAAATCGCCAGTTCTATTTGTTTCCTTGACAGTATTGTCAAGCAATAAGGTGTATTCATTTGAAGCTAAGCCTGTAGAAATAGTTACATGGAGTACATCACCTATTTTAACAAATGTATCAAGTTCAACAGGAAAGTTTTTTTGAGGAAATAAAGAGATATTACTTGTGGACCATCTTGGATTTTGCATGATGGGTACTAAATATTCAAACGTCAAATGGTTATCCCGCAAATCCAATCGACGTATTTCCGGATAATTAATAAATGTTGGAATTTTTTTCAGTTCATTATTTCTTAGATCAATAACCTGTGTCATGGAATTGTAGGCATTCCAGCTAGGTGGTAGGTAAGATATTTTATTATTTAAAAGGTATACAAATTTTATAGCCGTATCTCCGGAGAGTGCATTTGTATAGTGAATATCCGGAGCATTTACCAATTGATTGTTTGCCAGACTTAGTCTGTTTAAATGTCTGAATCGCGTAATGTTAATCGGGAAGCTGGTTAAATTGTTATTAGCCAATCGTATCGTATCGGCATTTTTAAAATAAATAATTTCATCTGCATTCGAAATTCCCATTCCATTTAAAACAATATTCCCCGATGCTATTAATGCCTTTACCGTATCAAGTTTGTGGCAATTTGCGTTCATACTTGATGGAGAAAAAGTACACAAAGCATTTCTAAATGCAGGATCCTGCACAACTATTAATTGTGCATGACTGTTAAATGCCTGTAACAACACCCCCGCTGCTATGAAAATAATTTTCGATATGTTATTCTGAAACCACAACATTGTATATACATGTTTTATTGTCTGAATACGTTACAATTACTTTATGTAACCCGATCGCCACATCAGAACCATTTTTATTTAATCCATTCCAGTTGGCAGTGCTATGAGCCGCCACGTTTTCACTATATACCTCAATGCCGGCTTTATTTAAAATGCTTACACGATAGGTAGAAGAATTTTGAGCAGGTATGCTCCACTCTTTATCAAACTGTTTATTGAATACATAATTTTTTTCAAACACGCAGTTTGTATTTGTTACTGCATAGCTTCCGATTTGATAGATGCAGTTTGATTCATTTTTAACAAATACGATATAGGTGCCTTCAGCTAAGCTACTGAATTGAAGTGTTTTTTCATAGGTAGTATTTGCGCCTTTTACATACACCAACCAATTGGCTGGCGCAGCAATGAGTAGTGTTCCCGTGTTTTCATCCAGACTGGTTGGTGTAACACGTACCGAAACTTCAGGGGCTGTTTCCGAGCAAGCATTCGTAGAAGACGGCTTTGCAGGTTCGATCGTTATTGTCTCAACAGGCGGAATCGTTTTCTGAGAAGATGATCTATACATCGACTCATTTATTTTCCCTTTATTAACAAGCGATGTGTCAGACAACGATGTGCTGGTTTTTTCAACAGATACAACTCCATTTGGCGCAGCTGTTATTTTTTCCTGCGGCAGTGATCTGTTATTTTCTTCAGACGAATTTTTAATTTCTGAATCGTAATTTACTGAAGATGTATGCTGGGTATTTGTTTTTTGAATTTGTATGGATTCTTTTTCAGGAGCAGGCACATCTTTATTTATTTGTGTAATCAGATATGCGCCACCAATGAGTATAGATGTAAGTAAAATAGCCCCGCCACCAAACCAATATTTTTTAGCTGTGTTGTTTTTTTGTACACGGTTACGTACCAAATCACTCATCGATTGGATGTAAGCCATTTCAAGAGATTGCAACGCTACTTTTTGAACAGCAACTTCTTGAGCCAATTGCTTGTCTGTAGAGATTTGTTCTTCAAAGGAAATCTGTTCGGATTCCGAAAGTCTTCCCTTTAAATAATCTTCAATTTGCTGATATCGTATTTCTTCGGAATTCATTAGTTCATCATTAATTCTTTAAATGCAGGATTGTTTTTAATAACTTCAAACATCTTTTTTTTGCATCTATACTGATTTGTTTTCGCAACTTCTTCATTGGATATACCCAATTTTTCGGCTGCTTCTTTAAGCGAATAATTCATGTAATAGGTTAACGTGAGCAATTCTTTGCATTTTTCGCCAATACTCACCAAAACCGATTCCATTGCTATCGTCTTTTCATTCTGATCTGAATTTGAATCTTCATTAACTCCTTTATATAAGGAAGAATCCGTTAATTCGTCCGTATACTGTACTTTTTGATCTCGTTTTGCCTTTATGATCCACATATTTTTCGCCATGGTAAACATATATGCATAAATATCCGTTTCATCAGGTAATTCCGCATTTCGAATTTTAACGATCAGTTTAATAATGGCATCGTGGAATATATCTTCCGCTTGTTCCTTATTGCCACTGTTCTTTCGAATATACTGCGTAATAGAAGGCAATACCTTTTTGTACAGCAAATCAATGGCCTTACTTTCCTGGCCATTATTTAAATACGATATGATTGATTGCTCTTTAATTGTATTTCTCTTTAAATTGTAGACTATTTTATATTTAATAGGTGAACAATAATTTAAAATTTATTCGAAGTTTTGCCAAAATATTGCTTTTGTATGCTATTTACATAGCTTCAGAAGGTGTATTCGCTCAAAACAGTTTGAATAACTTTATTTTAAATCCGCAACCCTATCATTTTTTACCGAATAAAGGTCAGTTTCTAGCTTCGTCTTACGACTTGAATAAAAGTTTGGTTACGGTTCAATATCAGAATAAAATAGGCATTTTTTCAGATATCCGTAATATTTATGTAGATGGAATTGTTAAATCGAAGCAAGGGCATATCATTGGATTGAAAATATATTCTGAACAGGAAACATCTTTATATTCAAAGTCGAAAATGTATTTTGTATATGGATATACTATTCATATTAACGATGATTTAACATGGACTTCTGCCGCTCAGGTTGGTGCTGTGAATATTGCTTTCGGCGCAAGTGCTGTATCTGCCGGAGGGAGTGCATGGAATTGGGATGCATCGTTAGCATCAAGTCTGCAATATAAAAAATGGCATCTGGGTATTGGACTCAATCAAATACCAGGTGCAAAACTTACTCCAATCAATTACGAATTTCATTTGAATCGGTATGTAGAAACGATCTTAAGCAGACAGATGGATGTAAGCCCCTTTGTTGAATGGGAGCTTGGAACGAAAGTTTTAGTAAATGCAGATACCCTACTTTTTTCCATTGATAATAAAATATCGTATCAAAAAAAAATGGGTGCATTGGTAATGGCTAACTCATTCAAACAGGTATCCTTAGGAGGTTTTGTGGACATAACAAAGAGTGTGGGTGTTTTTACAATTGCATTTAATTATGGGTTTTCATTTTCAGGAGTCCGTACAAATCAATCTCAATATTGCGCCACCTTATATTTTAAACGATAACTAATTCAGGTTCTAATTTCATACGGAAGAGATAGGTTTTATCTCTATTTTATTATACTTTTCTAAATGGAAAATAACACACGCCGTGCTTTTATTAAACAGGCATCTCTTGCTGCCGCTGGTTTTACACTTCTTCCTTCGCTTTCTGTATTTGCAGAAGAACAAAAGAAATTCGATTTTAAAATATCGCTGGCAGAATGGTCCTTGCACAAAGATTTATTCAGTGGAAAAATAACCAATCTTGATTTTCCCGTTATCGCTAAAACAACATACGATATTGATGCGGTTGAATACGTGAATCAATTTTTCAAAGATAAAGCCAAAGATATTTCGTATCTGAATCAATTGAAGCAGCGTTGCTCTGATAACGGCGTAAGAAGCGTATTGATCATGGTGGATCAGGAAGGATTGCTGGGTGATAAAAATAATACAGAAAGAGAACAGGCTGTCGAAAATCATTATAAGTGGGTTGAAGCTTCTAAGCATCTTGGTGGTCACGCCATCCGTGTAAACCTGCACGGTGATGCTACCGCAGAAGAGTGGCATGATGCTTCTGTAAAAAGTTTAACCAAGTTGACTGAATTTGCAGCAAAGATGGATATGACCATTCTTGCGGAGAACCACGGCACCTGGTCTTCCAATGCAGGCATGCTGGCGAAAGTCATTCAGGAAGTGAATCATAAGAATTGCAGAACGATGGTGGATTTTGCAAACTTCTGTGTGCGCAGAGAAAAAGGAGATCTATGGGAGTCGCCGTGTGTAGATTGGTATGACAAATACAAAGGAGTAGAAGAATTGCTGCCGTATGCAAAAGGTGTAAGTGCGAAGACCTTTGATTTTACTGAAGCAGGCGAAGAGAGCAACAGCGATTTTACACGCATGTTGTCTCTAGTGAAAGCTTCGCCGTATAGAGGATATATCGGTATTGAATATGAAGGAGATCGTTTGAGCGAAGACGAAGGGATTAGAGCAAGTAAAAAATTATTGGAAAGAATACGGAAGCAGCTGGCTTAAGTACTTAGGTTAGCAAGCCCCATCGGGGCGATATATCTGTAGAAATAGAATTCAATAAATAATATACGCACGGAGCTCCGTCAAGGAGCGACAAGCAGAAACATCTTAAATATATCGTCCCTATGGGACTTGTACATTGTATATTTTTGTCTTTGTTACTACAGATATTTCATCCCTACGGGATGGGTTAACTAACTAATTACTTGTCTATAAATAGAACTAACTAATCATTAAAATTATGTTTGTTGAAGCAATCGAAAAAATTTCAAATTACACACGCCCCATCCATACCATCATGCGTACCTATGGCGGCAAGCAGATCATTCCAGGCGCTGCAACGATGTTTTTTGTAAACGAACAAGGCTATGCGTTGACCTGCAAACATGTTGTTGATTTGCTGCTTGCTTCTGAGAGCATCAATCAGAATTATGCAGCATTCAAAGCCGAACGCGATCGGCTTCCAAAGGATGCAAAATATAAAAGCAATCTGAAAGGACTGGAGCTCAAATATAAATATACTCCGGAATCCATTGTGCAAATAAAGATCACCTTTGTGGATGCGGTAGATCAGATGTCGGGCTTTACCGTGCACCTGCATCCGACACTTGATCTGGCAATTTTAAAATTGAACGACTTTACAAAAGTAATGTATTCAGATGTAGCTGTGTTCAAAAAAAATCCTGCAGATGTTAAACAAGGCCAAGCGCTTTGTCGTTTGGGTTTTCCTTTTCCGGAGTTTACGAATTTCAGATTTAATGAAGCCGCAGATGATATAGAATGGACAGCAGAAGGCATCATGCATTCGCCGCGCTTTCCGATAGACGGTATGGTTACACGTTTCTTAGCCGATCCCTCAGGCATTGTAGGGATTGAACTGAGTACACCCGGATTAAAAGGTCAAAGCGGTGGGCCGCTCTTTAACAGAGCCGGTGTGGTGTGTGGCATGCAATCTTCCACCAAACATCTGCATCTGGGTTTCGATCTGATTGATACAGAGATCCTGATAAATAACAAAGCAAAAAAGGTGACGGATTATTCGTTTATACATTTGGGTCAGTGTGTGCATGTGCAAAGCATTAAAGCATTTTTGGACGAACACAAGGTCATGTATCACGAAGAAGATTGAATTGCTTACTAAGACGGACGTCTAATATTAAGATTTGTTGTTCATATACTCTTGCAAGTATAAGAAAATATGATCTCTGTATTCTTTCTCTATATTTAACAGCGGCTGAATGGTTGAGTTGTTCGAATGTAATTCAAAATAAATATCCGTTGATAAGATCGATTTTAGCTTTAAAATATTTTTAATTTCTTTTTTTTGTATGGACTCAAATTTGTTTGAGTTATATAAGTATAGAGCATTAAATATTCTGAATGCTCCGGATGCTGAGGACTTCTTCTTAAATAATATTTTATCTTCATATACAATGATCAATGGGAACCGCGTAGCATTTATTCGCAAATAAAAACCCAAATAAACCCCAAATAGCCCCAGCAGACCAAGTACAGAAGAAATATTCAAATGAAAGCCGCGGATTAAAGATATGCTTGCAGGTATACTAAAAATTAAAAAGATACTACCCAAAATAAGTAGCCTGTTAGAAATTTTTCGGATGGTTCTTTTGTCTGCCATAAAAATTTTAATAGAACCGGTAAATTTTTCAACGAGATCCGCATCAATTTCAAATCTATAATCTTCCGAAATTACGTTCTCTTCTGTCAGGTCTGAATTCATTTTAATATTTCTTTAATGTATTGATGTAGGTAACAAGATACTGGTATATTCTAAATTCTGCCAATACTACATAATGTGTATGATTTGTCTTAGGGAGGAAAAGCTGGAAGTAAGTAAGAAGTATTTAAAACCGTAAGGATTAAACTTTTTGAATTTTCGTTTGAATTCAGTAATAAAGGAGAAGAATTATTACATCTCACACATAATTTTTTCAAGTTTAGGTTAATTCTGTAGAAAATCTGTTTTTGAGCATTTTTATTGAAAATATATAATTTATCCATTTCTATATTGTATTATTTGAGGTGTTTTGAAGCCTCTAATACTTGTATTTTTTGATTTTCTGTCGCTATTTAAACCTGCTAAACCTATTTCGTATTGGATTTATTGAAGAAAGTCATTAGATTGGGTTGTATAAAATTATGCTACGTCCCTTTAGTACATATCTTTTATTAGTGGTAACGTGCTCATTTTTTTTAATGGGCATGAACGGATTCCATTTGGATAATTTTGTTAAATCTCCAAACACAAGCCTTACCCAATCTGCTGTTCATACACAGCACAATCGTTCGTTTATTGATACAAAAGGTCATACGTTGCCGGTACAGTCAGCTGTGTTGATCGAAAATTTTGATTTGGAAAAAGAAGTAGAAGTTGAACTGGATATTCTTCCTTCTATAGAAATAGTACCATATTCTTATGGCTTTAAAAATCTATCAAGTCTTTTTTTGAATGTGTATTTTACATATTCCGGTACTGTTATTAAAGTTGAATTTTTAGATATTTTCTCACCTCCTCCGAATTGCTAACCAAACGATTTATTACTCGATCTGAAAATTGAGTAATGAAGTTTAATCGCTTAACCGTCGATTTACTTCTTTTGAAATGAAATGTTTGTTATTGCACACTTAAGGCAAAAGGCTTGAGTGTTAAATTTATTATTTATGAGAAAATTAACGGTATCTGCGTGCATTGCTTTGCTATGCATGGCATTTGGATGTTCACTGGAAAAAGGAACAATACGAGCAGACAAGTACTCTGTAACAAGACCAATTTTAATAGACACAACATATTTTATAGATTATGTAGCCGACATACATTCTATAAAAAATGTTGATATACGTTCTCGTGTTAAAGGCTATCTGGATGCAATTTTAGTAGATGAAGGTATGCCGGTAAAAAAAGGCCAGGTATTATTTCGCATCAGCAGTCAGGAATACAAAGAGGATTTATTAAAAGCAAAAGCGAATTTAAAAAACGCAATTGCAGAAGCAAAATCAGCGGAACTGAATGTTCAGAATGTGAAAGTGCTGGTTGATAAAAATGTTGTATCCAAAACCGAATTGGATATGGCACATGCCAAGCTGGATGCATTAAATGCAAATATTGAAGAAGCACGTTCACACGAAGTGAGCGCACAGTTGAAATTGTCGTTCACAGAAGTGCGTGCACCTTTTGACGGCATTCTGGATCGTATACCAAATAAGGTGGGTAGCTTGATCGATGAAGGGACGTTGCTTACTACCTTGTCTGATAACAGTGAAGTATATGCATACTTCAACGTTTCAGAAAAAGAATACCTGGATTTCAAATCCGATGTGAGTGGTTCGTACAGCAAATCTGTAAAACTGATTCTGGCAAACAACGAAGAACATAAATACCTTGGACAGATCGAAACGATCGAAGGCGAATTTGATAATGCTACAGGTAGTATTGCGTTCCGTGCACGTTTTGAAAATCCGGATAAACTACTTAAGCATGGCTCAACCGGTAAGGTACGATTGACGCGCACTGTAAAAAGTGCATTGATCATTCCGCAAAAGTGTGCATTCGAAATTCAGGATCGTATGTTTGTGTATGTAGTGGATAAACACAACATCGTTACGGCGCGCAGTGTAGTTCCGCAATTGCGTATTCCGCATTTGTATATTATTGCTTCAGGTATTTCACCGAATGATAAATTTATTTACGAAGGCATACAGGATGTAAAGGAAGGAATGGAGGTATCTCCGGAGTTTGTTTCTCTCAAAACGATCATATCACAATTTTAATACAGACAACCCTTTTATCTGTGTTGATTCAAAATTGTAATAGTCATCCTTTAACGTTATTGTATGTTTAGTAAATTTATAGATAGGCCAGTATTATCGATCGTAATATCGTTGATCATTGTTTTTTTAGGGGTATTATCTTTATTGAAGATACCCGTTACGCAATACCCCGATATTGCTCCGCCCGTAGTTGCAGTAACAACAAAGTATACAGGTGCTAATGCAGAAGTATGTGCCAAGGCGGTAGTAACTCCTCTGGAACGTGCTATTAACGGCGTATCCGGCATGTCGTATATGACTTCCGTGTCAGGTAACGATGGTACAAGTATTATTCAGATCTATTTTCAGGCAGGTGTCAATCCCGATCTTGCATCGGTAAACGTGCAGAACCGTGTAACTGCAGTATTGGATGAAATGCCCGAAGAGGTTATTAAGTCGGGTATCATTATTGAAAAAGAAGTGAACAGTATGTTGATGTATATTAACATACTCAGCTCGGATACTACTGCAGATGAAAAATTTCTCTACAATTTCGCCGACATCAATGTGTTGGCTGAATTGAAGCGTATCAATGGAGTTGGTTTTGCCGACATCATGGGACAAAGAGAATACTCAATGCGTGTGTGGTTAAAACCGGATCGTATGACCGTATACGATGTGTCTGCAGAAGATGTAGTGAATGCATTGCGTGCCGAAAACATTGAAGCTGCACCGGGTAAGATCGGTGAAAGCTCCGGACGCAAACATCAGTCGCTTCAGTATGTATTGAGATACTCGGGTAAGTTCACACGTAAAGAACAATACGAGAACATTCCGATCCGTGCCAATTCAACCGGACAGATCCTGCGTTTAAAAGACATTGCAGAAATTGAATTCGGTTCATTGGATTACGATGTATTGTCAAAAGAAAATGGCAGACCCTCTGCTGCGATCATTCTGAAACAACGTCCCGGGTCGAACGCCAGCGAAGTAATTGAAAACATTAAAACAAAAATGGCAGACCTGAAGGGCACGACCTTTCCTGCAGGTATGGATTACACCATCAGCTATGATGTGTCGCGCTTTTTAGATGCATCCATTCACGAAGTAATTAAAACATTGATTGAAGCATTTATATTGGTTGCTTTAGTTGTGTTTATGTTCTTACAGGATTTCAGATCAACCATTATTCCGATCATCGCCGTTCCGGTATCTTTAATTGGTACCTTCTTTTTTATGGATATGCTGGATTTCTCGGTAAACCTGTTAACGCTGTTTGCATTGGTACTTGCGATCGGTATTGTGGTAGATGATGCCATTGTTGTTGTGGAAGCGGTGCACGTAAAAATGGAGAAAGATCACATGGAACCGCTCGAAGCCATTCATGCATCCATGAAAGAAATTAGCGGTGCCATCATTGCAATTACGTTAGTAATGTCTGCTGTGTTTATCCCCGTAGCATTCATGACCGGACCTGTGGGCGTATTCTACCGACAGTTCTCCATTACCATGGCAATTGCAATTGTGATCTCCGGTGTGAACGCATTGACGCTTACACCGGCCTTGTGTGCGTTGCTTTTGAAAAATCATCACGGTCATAAAAAAGTAAAAACATGGCTGGATAAATTCTTTTATATATTCAATAAAGGATTTAATAACATGACATTTAAATACAGTCATTTATTAAAGTTTGTTGTAAACAGAAAAGTAATCACGTTTGGTTTGTTGTTGTTTTTCATTTTCGGAATCAAAGGTCTGGGATCCTTATTGCCTACAGGCTTTATTCCTACGGAAGATCAAGGAACCATTTATGCGAGTATTACAACGCCTTCAGGTGCTACACTGGAGCGTACCGAAAATGTGGTTGATAACATCCAACGTGTTGCGAAAAAATACGATGCCATTGAATCGGTATCGACTATGGCGGGATTTAACATCATGACCGACGGATCAGGTGCAACTTTTGGTATGGCAATGATCAATCTTAAACCATGGGAATCGCGTAAATCATCTGTGGATCAAATCATCGATTCACTTGAAAAAGATACAAAAGATCTGAACGATGCATCCATTCAATTCTTTCCGCCGCCTGCAGTGCCTGGTTATGGGAATGCCAGCGGATTTGAATTCCGTATTCAGGATCGCTCGGGTACAGGCGATCTGCAGAAGTTGCAGGAAGTCACAAAAAAGTTTTTGTTTGATCTGAACAAGCAGGACGAAATTGAAGAAGCATTTACAAGTTTTGATGCAAGCTTTCCGCAATATCTGGTGAATGTAGATTATGATAAAGCAGCACAAAAAGGAGTAACGGTAAACAATGCCATGGATAATTTGCAGGCATTAATCGGTAGTTACTACGCAACTAATTTTATCCGCTTCGGACAGATGTATAAAGTAATGGTGCAGGCGCTACCAAAATTCAGAGCGGAGCCACAAGATATCTTAAAATTATATGTGAAGAATAAATCAGGAGAAATGGTTCCGTATTCTGCATTTGTTACGATCGAACGGATTTATGGTCCGGAGCAGTTGACAAGACACAACATGTTTACAGCTGCCATGATCAACGGAGAGCCTGCAAAGGGCTACAGCAGCGGTGACGCAATTGAAGCGATCAAACGAACAGCAGCAATTTCTTTGCCTAAAGGCTATACGTTCGAATGGTCGGGCATGACACGCGACGAAGTTGAATCCGGAAGTCAGGTTACAATCATATTTATGATTTGTTTGATCTTTGTGTATTTAATTCTCTCTGCACAATACGAAAGTTTTGTCTTACCCCTTGCTGTGATCTTTTCTTTACCAACAGGTATATTCGGTGCGTATCTGTTATTATTTATACTGGATCTTCAGAACAACATTTATGCACAGGTGGCATTGGTGATGCTGATTGGTTTACTAGGTAAGAATGCGATCCTGATTATTGAGTTTGCATTGCAGCGTCAGGATGAAGGACTGACTCCATTGCAGGCAGCGGTTGAAGGAGCGGTCGCACGATTCAGACCGATCTTAATGACATCGTTTGCATTTGTAGCTGGACTTATTCCATTGATGATCGCATCGGGTGCAGGTGCAATTGGTAACAGAACCATTGGTACTGCAGGTGCAGGAGGTATGTTTATCGGAACCATCTTAGGCTTGATCGTGATACCGGGCTTGTACGTGTTTTTTGCAAACATTCAATTGAAAATAACTGCGAAGAAAGCAGCAAAGAAGAAACATATCTAAAAGCAGATGATACAGTATTTTAAAAAATATAAAAGCATTTATTGGGGACTGGCTGCATTACTGTTTGTGCATTGTGCAGCACCAAAGTCAAGCCCGGAAGTATCTTTAAAGGCCTTACCTAAAACATATATTAATAATACCGACTCAACGAATATTGCTAAAATAAACTGGAAGCAATATTTTACCGATCCGGTATTGGTAAGCTTGATTGATACAGCCTTGGTTAATAATTTAGATGTATTGATCGCGTACCAAAAAATAAATGCTTCGCGTGCGCAGGTTAAATATGCAAAAGGTTTATCCGCACCAAAGGTGAATGCTGCAGTTACAGTTGGTGGTGAAAAGTTCGGAGACCATACCATGACCGGCGTTGGTAATTTTGATACCAACTTATCGCAGAATATTACTTCCGATCAAAAAGTACCAGATGGTGTTGTTCCTGAATATTATTTAGGATTACAAAGTTCATGGGAAGTAGATGTTTGGGGAAAACTCAGAAACAAACGCAAAGCGGCAACAGCGCATTACCTGGCAAGTGTTGAAGGTAAGAATTGGGTTGTTACAAATCTGATTACAGAAGTAGCTACAACCTATTATGAATTACTTGCATTGGATAGTGAGATACAGATCATAGATGAAACGATCGAGCTGCAGCAGGATCAGCTTGAACTTGTTATTGTACAAAAGCAAGCAGGCCGGGCAAATGAATTGGCAGTAAATCAATTTCAGGCACAATTGTTACAGTCTAAAATATTGAGATTGGAATTGAGTCAAAAAATTGTTCAGTCTGAAAATCATTTGAATTATTTATTAGGGAGATATCCGCAGCCCATAGCAATTGATACAACAAGCTTCACAAATGATTTGCCTACACAGGTTCAGGTGGGTATACCTTCTCAATTGTTAAGCAACAGACCGGATATTAAAAAAGCAGAACTGGAGTTGAAAGCAAGTAAAGCCAATGTACTTTCGGCTAAGGCAGCCTTCTATCCGGCGTTCAGTATTACCGCAACACTTGGGTTAAATTCATTTAATTCGAATTATATTTTTTCTCCGACATCACTTGCATACAACGCATTTGGTGGATTGGTTACACCATTGATCAATCAGAGCGCGATCAAAGCACAATTCAGAACGGCTAAAGCAGAACAGGTAGAGGCGATGTATCAATATCAAAAACATATTCTGAATGGCTATGTTGAAGTCTACAATCAGATGGTGTACATTAATAATTTAAGTCAGATCTATGATTTAAAAGATCAGGAAGTAAAAGTACTGACTACCTCAATTGAAACAGCATCTGAATTGTTCCTGACAGGCCGTGCAACTTATCTGGAAGTAATTGTTACACGTTCGGCAACGCTTCAATCAAAACTTCAGTTGATCGAGATCAAGAAAAAACAATTTACTGCGGTAGTAAATATATACCGGGCACTTGGCGGCGGATGGAATTGATAAGTAACTTCAGTTTATAAAATAGGAAGGTCGTTACGTTATTTAGCGTGACGACCTTTTTTCGTAAATGGGGTTTATATTATTTAACCCAACCACAACAGCGAGTTGAGGAGTGGATTGGTGAGAGTAAAAACAAATAGGATCTATCAGGGTATATTTAACTTTTAAATTATTTTCGAAAAAAGGTAATTTTCAGCGAAGGTTTTTGAATTTCTATACGTCTAATAGATATAAACCAGATTTAGAACCAAATTAAAGGATTCAAAAAATAAGATAATGGTATCAACAGAGTTTTGGGAAGCGAATTTTATTGAGAAGAAGGAGATGTGGGGTTTTCAACCTGCTAATTGCGCAATACTTGCGATGGATTTTTTTGTCAGACATTCTGTAAAAAACATTCTTATTCCCGGAATTGGTTATGGAAGGAATGCAAAAGTATTTATAGATAATGGAATAGCTGTAACAGGAATTGAAATTTCAAAGACTGCTATAGGTATGGCTGAAAGACAGTATGGCGCAAAGATTCCTATATATCATGGTTCTGTTACAGAGATGCCGTTTGATCCGTACAAATATGATGGAATCTTTTGTTACGCGTTGATTCATTTGTTAGATAGTAACGAAAGAGAAAAACTGATACATGATTGTTATAATCAGTTAAAGAAGAATGGATATATGATTTTCACTGCAATATCAAAAACTGCTCCTACCTATGGGAAGGGCAAATTTATTGAAGAAGATCGTTATGAATTATTTGAAGGCGCAAAAATGTATTTCTACGATCATGAGTCTATACTGAAAGAATTTGGTCAAATGGGACTTTGTGAGGTACTGGAGATTAATGAAAATCATCCGTTCTTTTATATTATATGTAAAAAAGACAACTCATAAATAGAGATCAGGAAATTGAAAATAGATGCAGAATATATTGCGGGATTAAAAAGCAGCGATCGAAAATCGTATGCTGAATTCGTTGGCGTATTTGCTTCGCGCATATATAACATTGCATTGAATATTCTTCAGAATAAAGAAGAAGCAGAAGAAGTTGCACAGGATGTATTTATGAAGATCTTCCAGAGCATTGAATCCTTTGATGGTTCGTGCAGTTTAAAAACCTGGATCTATAGAATTACCGTTAATAAATCGCTGGATGCACTTCGTGCAAAAAAACGAAAAGCAAGTTTGTCTGTTTTTTCTAATTTCTTTAATGAAGAAGGGGAAGAGAAAATTGTTGCAATTGAAGTTAATCATCCGGGCATTCAATTGGAACAACAGGAAGAAGCAGAAATTCTTTTTTCCGCAATTGATAAATTGCCTGAACGACAAAAAACAGTATTTGTATTGTATCAATTTGAAGATATGAGTTATAAAGAAATTGCCACCACGTTGGAGATTAGCGCTTCGGCGGTAGACTCTTTAATGAGCAGAGCAAAAAAACAATTAAGAGAATATTTAACAACTTTGTCTTATGGATCCATTAGATAATTTATTGAACAGTGTTGAGTATAAACGTCGTGAGCCTTTGCCTGAAGGCTTTGAGGGACGTGTACTGGATAAATGGTTTAATCAGCAGCCTATAAAGAAAAAGGATTATACTGTTTTTGCATACGCAGCTGCAGCATGTTTGGTGGCGTTTACATGCATCAACATTCTTTCCTTGAATGTGCTGAACCAATCAACATCAAACGATGTAAGTGCGAACTCACATACAACAATACAAATATCTTCAGAAACTGAATTTGCAGAAGCATATGGTTTTGTTGAAACAGCATCTTATTATACCTTAAACAAATAATTTTATGAAAGAGCTATTAAAAAATAAATGGGCGTGGGCTGTGCTTATATTGGTATTGATCAATATTGCAACCATCGGCGCTATCTGGTGTTCTATGTGTGGAAGAGATAAACACATGGAATGTCATAGAGGAGAAATGTGTCATCGGGGCGGACACGGCCACGACAAAGGATATCCGGAAGGCAAACATGGTCGCGGGCATCATGGACAAGGAGAAGATTTCTTATCCAGAGAATTAAATTTAAATGAAGAGCAGCAGAAAAATTTTGAGGCTTTGCGTAAAGAACATTTCGAAAAACTGAAAGTGAATTTTGACAGCATGCAGGTGCTTAAAAAATCTATGGTGCAAAGTTTAGGAAAAACCGATGTTGAAATAGACGCGACGATTCAAAAAATAGGTTCATTGGAAATGACCATTCAAAAGGAAACCTTTGATCATTTTAATAAAATGTATACCATCTGCACAGATTCGCAAAAAGTAATTCTGAAAGAAAAACTGGCGAATGTTATGGGGCATCGTGGTCCCGGATTTGCCGGAAAAGGTAGGGGAGACGACGACCAATGTGAACACGTTCATGGTGGTAAAGATGGACAGAAATCGTGCTGCTCAACTCCGCCGAAAAGATTTTGACAACGTTTCTAAAAGCAATGCAACAGATTTGTTTGTAGTTTAAGTAAATGGTCCCGATAGCTATCGGGACTGTTTTTTTTATTTTTAATAATTGATTATGAGTATAATATAAAATTATTGGTGGTAAGCAATCACTAAAATAAAATTTTACAATTTATTCTATATGCCATATAGGATTTTTAGTAAATAGGAATCAAAAAGGTTTTTTCAATTGTACGATTCGTATATTATAGTTGAAAGGTGTATAATATATCAACAAAGTAAATCATGAGAACAGAGCTGCAAAAAATGCTTTCCGGAGAATTATACATGGCGAATGATCCTGTTTTAGTCGGTATGAGAAATAAAGCAAGAGCCTTGTTCATGGAATACAATCAAACCTTAAATGAACAGATATTGGAACGCGGATTGATCTTAAAATCGTTGCTTGGTACAACGGGAGAAAATATTGACATACAGCCGCCATTTTTTTGCGACTATGGCAAACATATTACACTTGGCAATAATGTTTTCATTAATTACAATTGCACGATATTGGATTGTGCAGAAATTATATTGGGCAACAATGTTTTCATCGGTCCGAATGTGAGTATGTATGCAGCCTATCATCCAATCATTGCATCCGAACGCATAAAAGGACCGGAACTTGCCAGTCCGATTACCATTAAAGATAATGTATGGCTTGCAGGCAATGTGATCGTTTGCCAGGGAGTTACAATCGGCGAGAATACTACTATTGGCGCAGGCAGTATTGTTATCAAAGATATTCCGGCAAATGTTTTTGCTGCAGGAAATCCATGTAAAGTGATCCGTTCCTTATAAGATCTTGGTTAAAAATATTTAGATGTACCTTTATAAATACTATTATTATTTAAAGAGTCTTTATGAAATTATGGAAGTCAATCTGTATAAATTATTCTGAAATTATTTATGCCCCCGATGGGGTCAAGAATGTTTTTCATTATATCCATACAGATCTTCATAATGATGGCATTTATCAGGATACATCAAAAATTCTTACGGCATTTTATTTATTTGTTGTTCCATTTCTTTCGGAACACCTGTTTTGTCTTTTTTCCATTGAGCAATCTTGTCAAGTGCCGCCTGTTTTTGGCCGGTTTCCATAAGCAAAATAAGCAGATTGTTTTTTGCCATCATGAAAGTAGGAGACACACGAACGCATTCTTCCAGGTATTTCTGAGCAAGTACTTTATCTCCTTTTTCAAAATTCACTTTAGCCAATTCAAACAGATTGTCTAAAAATCCCGGATTGTATTGTTCTTCCCGTAATAAGTAATATTCTATTTTGGGATCTTTCGGATTTTTTGTCTGCAGATATTTTGCATAATATAAACTTGCATAACGCTCTGTAGAGTCTATCTCTAAAGCTTTCTGAATTTCTACTCTCGACTCTTCAAATTTGCTTTTATTGAAATACTTTACACCTAATAATTTGTGCGCATAGCTGGACGATGGGCTGTCGATCGCAGCATTTTCCCAAAACGTTATTTCATTTTTAAATTTTTGCTGATGTCCGTAATTGATCAAAACAAAAACGGCTGCAATTAAAATGGTGATCCAGAAAGTTATTTTTTGATTGACGATATATTTTTCTGAATAAGGAATTGTTTGACTTAATACAATGAATAAGCCGATGATCGGAAGATACAAGCGATGTTCAAAGGCCTGTTCATTGATTTCCTTCGGAACAAAAAAAGCTGGAAGTAAAAACAATACAAACCATCCAAAACCAAACAACAATAATTTTTTATCAGATTCTTTATTTAAAAAAAGCGCAACAGCAAGAAGTACTATAGCTGCTAATCCCAGATAGATCGTTGTGTCTGCCTGCATCGGGAATACAGATAGATTGAATGGTAAAAAAGATTTTCCTAAATAATGAATTAGCAATGGTAATCTGTTGATAAAGCCTTCACTATATTCTGAAGCAGTTGGTTTGATCAATGGTTCGATTGAAATGCTGCGCATATACAACCACGTAACTCCGATCACAATCCAGCCGGCGATAAATAAAAGATATGTTTTCAGTTCAGTTTTGGTAAGGAGAAATAAATAACCAAAAGCAAGTGCCGGCAATATAATACCCGACTCTTTCGTAAATAATGCCATGGATAGAAATACAAAATGAAGCAGCAGCTGGTACCATTTTTTTGTTTCAACGTATTTCAGCAAACATAAAAAACTTGCCAGCGCAAATGTAGTAAGCATCGAATCATTTCGTCCCGGGATCCAGACAACGGCTTGAGACAATACGGGATGTACCGTAAATAAAAGTGTCAGCAAAAAACTGACATCACTGCGCAGTTTTAGTTGAAGGAAGAAGAAGTATAACAATACACAGGAACTTAAATGAAAAAATAAATTGGTAACGTGGTATCCGTATAAATTTCCGGTTACAAGTTTATTGAACATGAACGATACCATCAACAGTGGACGATAATACGAATCGGTTTTTTCAAAGAATACACCTCTGAAAAATAAATGGCCTAAATTTTTAATATCCGAAAACAGCTCATTAAAATCTTTAATGAAAATACTGTCGTCGAGTTGCGTTAAGCCAAACCCTAAGGATTTAATGTATAAAAATATTCCGACTACAATAAGAATGGATATAGGGTATGAAATGTGTACATGACTATTCGTAATAGGTGACTCCTGTACAATTTGTTTTTTCTTCATCAGATAATCTGGCTTAAATAAATCTTTGGGGTAAAGTGGAATGAAGATACTCAGTTCTGACGAATACTCAAAAACATAGTATTGAAAAATATAACATATACTATGCTTATTAGTTTAGCTATTAGGTAGTTATTGTATCTCGAACAGGTATGTAAATGTCAAATGTTGCTCCTTTATTCAATTCACTGGTTGCCGTAATAACACCCCCGTGATTTTCGACTATTTTTTTTACAATGGTAAGTCCTATACCAGTACCTTTATATAAATGTTTATCATTCAATCGTTGAAATATTTCAAAGATTCTATTTTTATAATGAGGTTCAAACCCAATACCATTATCGCTTACTGAAATGTGAGAATATTTTTTCCCTTCGATTAAATTCGCATGCGTTTTTTTATTCGGAATGAAAATAGTAGAAGAAATTACAATATGCGGAGCTACATCTGGTTTTGAAAATTTTAGTGCATTGGCTATTAGATTCTGCAATAATTGTTTGAATTGAAAGGGGATAACATCAACTTTTAATAGATTTTTATATTCTATTACAGCAGATTTTAATTCAATTTCCTCTTTATATACTGCTTTAACTTCTTCAACAATTTTATTTAAATCTTCGTGTTCAAAAGTTCTTTCAGCAATAGTTGTTCTGGAATAAGCAAGCAAATCATTGATGAGCATTTGCATGTGCAGGGCCGATTTTTGCATCCGTTCAAAATAATTTCTTCCGGATTCGGATAAATTCTGATACTCACTTTCTAAAATACGGCTACTAAAAATGCGCATTTTTCGTAAGGGTTCCTGCAGATCATGACTGGATATAAATGTAAAGGATTCCAATTCTTTATTGGCAGCTATCAATTCAGCTGCGCGTTTTTCTTTCTCTCCATTTTGAAAAACCAGTTCTTTATTTGCAATGATAAGTTCGGCTGCCCTGTTTTCTTTTTCGATATTTTGAAAGGCAAGTTCCTTATTGGCGATTACTAATTCAGCTGCGCGTTTTTCTTTCTCTTCATTTTGAAAAATCAGTTCTTTATTTGCGATGATTAATTCAGCCGCTCTTTTTTCTTTTTCTGTATTTTGAAAGGCAAGTTCATTATTGGCGATGACCAATTCAGCTGCACGTTTTTCTTTTTCTTCGTTTTGAAAAATTAATTCTTTATTCGCGATGATTAATTCCGTTGCCCGCTTTCGATTTTCTTCTATTTGGAATGCAAGTGCTTTATTAGCAAGGCTTAAACTTTCTTCATTCATATGAAAGACTTGTTATAAAATTAAAATGAATAAAGAAGCTAGTTTAATGTATGTATGCAATATCGTAAAACGAGAGCCAATAACTACATAATAAAAAATAATCGGGTAAATTAATCTCTCAAAGTGTCTTGATTGAAAGCATACTAACTATTTAGACTTATTTTTTAATTTTGAACATCAAATGCGTTCCATTCTGTATGTGGCATTATAATTTATGTTTTGGGATAGTATATAAGAACTATTCAATGAAAAGTATAAATTTGACTGAAGGGAAAAGTAGTTGCACTATGCTGGATAATCGTTTTAATTACATCAATGTGCCCGGCCTTGGCGGTTCCGGTGAAAGTCATTGGCAAACGTATTGGGAAAAAGCGTATCCGGAAATTATTCGGGTAGAACAGAAGGATTGGGATCATCCCGTGCGTAGTATATGGGTAGATCAACTGATTGAAACAATTGCACAATCGGGAGGTAAACCTGTTGTGTTGATCGGACATAGTCTGGGTTGTGCGACTATTGTGCATGCAGCAAAAGCAAATGCATTACAAGGAGTTTCTGGAGCTTTTTTAGTTGCCATGCCCGATGTTGAGCGTGCAGATTTTCCAAAAGAATGTATTGGATTTTCTCCGATGCCCAGAATTGAATTACCTTTTACATCTGTTATGATTGCGAGTGAAAACGATCCGTATATTTCGTCTGCTGAATTAAAAAAATGGGCAGATATATTAGGTGCAGATTTTATTTCTGTAGGCGAACGCGAACATATAGGTACTGCTGCAAAGCTTGAGTATTGGGAAGAAGGGCAAGGTTTGTTTGAAGAATTTTTGAAGAGGATATAATTGTAATAGTGTTATGAAAATAAATACATCAGTACTTGGGTTACTTTTGATCGCGGTTTTTAGTGCATGTGAAAATAAAATTGAACAGACTAATACAGAGCCAGAACTAATAGCAATAGATAGTTTAGGTCCTAAAAAAAATCCGATTAGTCAGGAATTTCCTAAGGAGATTCCTTTAAAGAAAGTAAAGTCTACAGAATTTATTCTTACGCTTGAAAACAAACTTTCAGACTCATTGAATAGTATTTATTCGCCTACGATGTTATTTGCATGGCAGGAGATCAAAAATTATTATAAAACACCTATTGAAATATCTCCTGAAAATTCGCTTGATTTTAAATTAATCAATCGATCCAACACATTTCAGAACGTATTAAATAAAGATGAATATGAAACAACAGTGAGTTTTATAGATGGAATTGAAGTATCAGCCTATTTCAAAAAAGCACTTCCTTTTGTGCTTCCATTTCATACTCAAGATGAGCCTTTAGATTTTAATAGAAGTAAGGTAAGATCTTTTGGCTTGAATTATCCGGATAATGAATTACATGATTATTTTCAAATTCTATATTATCTGGATGATGATCATTTTGCTATAAAATTATTTCCTGCAGATACAAGTAGTGAAATAATTTTGGCTAAAGGCATTAATATCTCAGGAACATTTTCAGATTTAGTAGTTAGTACAAATAACTGGATCAAAAAAGGTGATAAAGAAAAAAATATAAAAGAAAAATTATGGAGATATGGATTTCAAAACGGAGATCATTTAATTATTCCTGCAATAAAATTTAATATTGGAACAAACTATCCTTCATTAGAAGGGCAATCGTTTACATCGGGTTCAACGCCGCATGCAATTGTAAAAACATATCAGCAAACGGCCTTTATATTTGATGAATATGGCGCTATCATAGAGAGTGAGGCAACCATAACATGTGATACTACATGTGTTTTACCTACTCCTGTAGAAAAGCCAATTCCTAAACAGATGATTTTTGATAAACCCTTTGTAATTTTTATTAAAAAGAAAGATAGCCCGAATCCATACTTTGCAATGAAGGTAATGAATGCAGAGTTGATGGAGAAAAAGTAATTATGCAAATCGCCTCTATCCCTAGAGAGCTGCGCTAACTCTACGGATAGAAACGGGAATTTAGCCCCTAGCTTTCTTCCTTATAATAGATCTTATAAAAATTCATTCCACTTGCATCGTCTCTTCCTTTCTCTATCAGATCTTTGTCGCCATGGATATAGATGTGAAAATTACGATCCAGTTTTAAGACACTTTTAAAGACCTTGGAATATTTTTTTACAGCGGGAGTAGAAATATCAAATTCATCTACGATCGCCAGATCACTTTCCTCCTGAAATTTTGTTTTGTAGCTTTTAAAAGAATCGATCAGACCTTTATCCTGGATCACATCGTCGGTGAACGTTTGCATGTCGAACGTTTCATTCTTTTTAAAATAATTTGCAGAACGGTTTAGCAGATCTATCTGATCTGTTTTCGATACTTCAAAATCTTCCGGCATTTTATCCGTCACAAAACTCTTACACATGCTCATGTAGTTTTGTGTATAATGGAAACTATCGTCGCGACTGACAATCTTTAAAAAATCATCTTTCCAGTATTGTGCATCGCTTGATTTGTTTGTTTGATCTACCACACAAACTTTGTAACCGTTTTCTTTTTCACTGTTTATGATGAAACAACCTTTGTCGAGTTTACGGATATCGATCCCTTTATCTGAGATCGCTTCGTAGCCGTCGCCCTGAGGAAATATTTTCAAGAAGGTTTCTTTTGTTTCTGATTTAAATAAACCAATCGCATCCGTGCTCTCCCCATCGATCACGCAATCATCAAAGTGTACGACATACAACTCACCGCCTTTGATCATAGGATGTTTAGACTGTTCGTACAAATGTTTGGCGATGTTGATGCTTTGAATGTAAAGCGAATCGGGGTCTGAAAAAATAGCAGAACAATACGTATACAGTTCATTTAAATTCAAATCCGCATCGTGATGAAAACGATTGTACTCTTTATTTTTAAACGGATTGGTGAAATAATTCAACAGCAATTCTTTTAACGATTCGTCGTTTAATTGCAGAGGCGTCTTAGAAATATTGATTCCTTCTTCATCCGATTTGTTACCTACAAAATGGGTGTATATTTTTTCAAAGTTTGCTAATTCAATCTGCATAAGTGCGTATTCAGTATTCTGTACATTAAAAATATGTATAATAGGACAATTTAAGTATTAAATAGGAAAAGGGTTATCTACAAATTATACAGAGGTTTATAGTGTCCTTACATTCATATATTTATGAGTCATGATGTGAAATAGAGAGCTGAAGTAAATTGTATTTTAGTTTGTTTGAATTTTGTCAATTAATAGGGAATTAAGAAAAAAAATAGTAGTATCAACTGTTGAAAGCATCTATGATTAAAAGAATAATACCATTGGTTTTGATCTGTACGTGTATTGCATTAAAAGCTACCGCACAGGTTGATACAGTATATAAAGGACAGCCCGTTTCGAAGTATTTCAAACAATCCATTGCGCCTGTTGCACTCATTGGATTTGGGATGTACATGAAATTGAATAAAACAGGTTTCAACGATCTGAGTGTGAAAGATAAAGTTGTTTCCAACTATCCCAATTTTCATACAAGTGCCGACGATTATTTACGGTTTGCTTCCGTACCGTTTATCTACGGGTTAGATTGGGTTGGTGTAAAAGCTAAAACAGATATAAAAAACAGAACAGCGATTTTAATAAAGGCTGAGGTGATAATGTTTGCTTCTACAACCTTACTTAAAAATGGAACACATGTTATGCGCCCGGATGGTTCAAATGACAAATCGTTTCCATCGGGACATACCGCACAGGCTTTCCTCGGGGCTGTAATGATCCAGCGCGAATACGGACACAGAAGTGTATGGTATCCGATTGCAGCATACACCGTTGCTACCTCTGTTGGTGTATTGCGTGTAATGAATAACAGACATTACACAAGTGATGTATTTGTAGGCGCAGGCATTGGTATGCTGAGCGCGCACATTGCATACTGGACACATCAATACAAATGGAATAAAAATGTGGTTGTAATGCCTACGTACTCAAACCGTGCAGCAGGGGTTTATTTTGCGATGACGTTTTGATAAAGGAATTATGAATTCTGAATTCACATGTTCTAGTGGAATTATTTAACCGTTGGCTAAAGCCAACGGCAATGAAAGCCGAGTAGTACTCAATATTCGCACTGCTCGGCTTTGATTGCCGTCACATTCATGTGACGGATGATATGATAAACATCATTCGTCAGACCACTTTTTTGTGGTCCGACGAATTGTAAACAAAGAATCTTAAAACTTATTACCTATTACTTAAAACTAAATTTTACCCATTCATAAAATTTGCATTGTCTTAACTAAATAATATCAAGTGTTATGAAAATTCTTACCGCTGCTCAGATTCACGAATTGGACCTGTATACTCAGGAAGTTGAAGGTATTACCTCACTGGAATTAATGGAACGTGCCGCAAATGCTTTTGTGGCTTGGTTTACAAAACATACCTCGTTTCAAAAAGAAGTGTGGGTGTTTTGCGGAAGAGGCAATAATGGAGGAGACGGTTTAGCAATTGCACGTTTGCTGATCAATCGCGGTTACAAAGTAAAATCATTCATTCTTAAAACAGGAGCACCAACTCCCGATTGTGCTGCAAATCTTGATCGATTGACTCAGCTCGGAGCAGTAGCGTCCATCGTGCAGGCAGAAGACATTCCAAATATTCCCAAACATGTACTGATCGTTGATGCATTACTGGGTTCCGGATTGAATAGAGAAGTTACCGGAATCTATGCAACAGTTATTGATCGCATCAATGCAAGTGATGCGGTGGTGTATGCAGTAGATGTTCCATCCGGTTTATACAGCGATTATCCTGCAAAGCACAGTTCAATCATCACTGCCGATCATACCATAACTTTTCAGGCGCCTAAGCTCATGTTGTTTCTGGCAGATCATGAAGCCTATACGGGTTCATGGCATGTTGTGGATATTAGCATGAAGCTTGAAGGAACTGCAGATCTGCTCAGCGAATATTATTATACGGATGCCGCTGTTGTGCATTCGATGATCCGCAAACGTCCGGTGTTTTCACACAAAGGTACATTTGGAAAAGTATTGCTGATCGCAGGAAGCAAAGGCATGATGGGCGCTGCTACACTTGCTGCAAGAGCAATTCTGCGTTCGGGTGCCGGCTTGCTTTGCGTACACATTCCAAGCAGCGGAGTAGATATCGTTCAGACATTGATACCCGAAGCAATCTTAAGCATAGATCCGAATACGGAAGTTGTTACGGAATTGCCGGAGACAGAAGAATTCAGTGCGGTAGGCATTGGCGTGGGATTAGGCGAACATCCATACACCGCAGATGTGCTGGAAGAACTACTTGTCTCTTCTATACATCCTTTGGTAATTGATGCAAGCGCATTAAATATATTAGCAATACATCCGCATTGGACTACACACATTCCGCCGAATAGTATTTTAACACCGCATCCGAAAGAACTGGAACGTTTGGCAGGTATCAAACTTCAGAACAGCTGGGAGCGTTTGCACAAAGCCATTGAACTTGCTAAAAAGATGCAAGTGATTATTGTGCTGAAAGGTGCATACACCGCAGTAGTGATGCCAACCGGCGCGGTACACTTTAACTCTACCGGTAACTCAGGCATGGCAACTGCCGGAAGCGGAGATGTGTTGACAGGTATCATCACATCTTTGTTAGCGCAGGGCTACACACCGGAAGAAGCAGCAAAGATCGGCGTATTTGCACACGGTTATGCAGGTGACGCCGCAGCTCGTATCCACTCCAAACCAGGCATGATCGCATCGGATATTATCGATCATTTGTCGGCGTTCTTTTTGGAGTTCGAGTAATAGTGGTCAATGGCCAGTAGAATAATGCTGATGCAGAATGAAATTTTGATCATCAAACCTAAATCAATACGATTAAAATATGATAGATAACGGAACTGCGAAAATTGAAAAAACAATTGACGGAATCAGAATTTCTATTCCTTCAAAGAAAAATTGGTTCGCACTTATATTTGGTACTGCCTGGCTCGGTGGGTGGTATGCTGGATTCACAAGTGCATATCCTACTGTTATGTATGGATTTGAACAAGGTGAAATGAATGGCTTTATGACATTTTGGTTAATTGGTTGGACAATTGGTGGGGTGGGTATTATTTCAGTATTGTCTTGGGGATATTTTGGTAAAGAAAAATTCAATCTGAGAAAAGGAGAAGTTTTATTTGAAGAGTCGATTTTTGGTATTGGCCGAAAAAGGCGACTACAAGCAACTGCCGTAAAGAATATAAGAACAGAATTGAATAATGATAGCTGGTTTGGTAGTAACCGTTGGGCATTCTGGGGACTTGGGCCGGGTAAAATAAAATTTGATTATGGATTAAAAACATTCTCCTTCGCACTTGGAGTTGATGATGCAGAAGCAAATCACATCGTTGCTTTATTAAAAGAACAATTTCAAAATTGATGCTTCATAAAAGCATCTTGAGAATACACAACAGACACACTTCGTTAAAGCCTGGCACGAGTATAAATAGTTGAAGAATTTGCATAGCCCACGGATTTATCCGTGGGCTTAATATTTTACAGCCTGTGCATTCAATGTGAAACGATAAGCCTGAAAGGCTTTCATACTATAACTTGGGGCATCGCCCCAAGGAGTAACGGATTTTTATACTGCCCACTGCACCACACTCTCCTTAGAGTTAGCGCAGCGCTCTAAGGAGCTTACAATAAAAGAGAGACTTGGTCTCGATTTAACTACTGGAAGTATTTTTCGAAATACAAACTGACCACTGATCACTAATAGAATAATATAATCGTCACCACGATACACGCAAACATAAATACCGGCCAGAACAATACCTTCGGCAGGTAGTTATTTTTATAATCTACAAATAAATAATCCTTGGTCGAAGAGAAGAAGAGCGCGTTAACCGTCACCATGAGTACATAGATGTATACAATGAAATAGAGATACTCCAGATAAGTCACCATTTCAATTTCCAAGGTGTTACGCAGATCGATATGCGAGATTACGATAACGAAGAAGAAGGCAGCACAACTGTTGATCACACCAAAGGTATTGTAACCCGATATGGTAGTATCTGTTTTTGAGAAGATAATAATTACACCGAACAGCATCAATTGAATAATGAACAGCGGAAGAATGTGTGCGATCAATGCACCGATGATTTTTCTGCTGAGTACAACATTGAAGCTCAACTCAGGTATATTTCGTTGGCGTTGAAAATGCTGCAATCCAAAATTCGTATTTAAACTTTTGTATTCGTAGCTGAAATAACTTCCAAGGAAATCCCAGCCTACGATCGGAATGCCTTTATTGATGCCGGGATTGGTAGATGGGATCAGCGATTCATAGGCGTCTGCATCCGGAATGAGGAAGATGTTTTTTCCAACGGTGCTGTGACGTAAATTTATTTTCAGATCTTTTCGATCGAAGGGGTACAATTTATAATCTACCTTATTTAAAATATTCAATCTGAAATTCCATCCAATAATGCGGTGCCCATCTTCAATGCGGTCATAGGCAACGTCCATGGTGTAGGCTTCTGCATCGGTTGAAAGATCCGGAAATGTTACGCCGGGTTCAATTCCTTTATGTAAAACCGTATCAAGCTTTTGCCAAAGCGATCCATTCAGTCCAATCAATCTGCCGTCTTTGAATTCAATGTTGCGGATGAACAAACCTGTGGGTATGTAGATCGGTGGCTCTTCATGTAACGTTTCTGTTTCTCCGTTCGATTGATTTACAAAGGTGTTGATCGAGTTGACATCGGAAATAACTGTTTCGTCTGAAGCGTAATCAAACATTGGTCGCTGCTGATGCAGATGCCAGATAAAACCAATTTCAAGAATAAAGAGAAAAGAAATTTCAGCAGCGATAACCCACAGACGGTCTGTTTGAAAGAGTTTAAAGAATACAACACTGCCGCTTAGTATGGCAAGCAGAATGAATAAGGATAAAATAATTTCCTGCTTGTAGGTATAATCAAAGTCCGGTTCAATTTCATCTTTAATAATATTGATTGCGATCGACCATTGTGTAGTTGGTATGGTTTGATAAAAAACGATCGACTTCCTGTTCAACAGTGGATTCAGGTATTCCACGTAGCCTGTTTCCTTGTTTAATAATTTTTTAACGGCTGCCCGATAATTTTCATCGTCTGTTTCTTTTGCAACCACATCCATGGATTTTAATGCCAACAGATAATCTTCGCGCGGATGGGAGAGTACATGTCCTTTGTCTGAGACAAGTATTGCATAACCTGTTTTACCTAATTTTAATGTATTCAGCATTTTATTGAAACCATGTAGAGAGAACGTGATATCAACCACACCGATTTTCTTTTTCGGATCTTTGGGATCGTAAAAGGGAACACCGTATTCTGTTACGACAGACTGCGCTGCAGGCCCGAATCCGGGCTCGGCCCAGAAGATGTTGTTTTCGATCGGGTTATAAACCCAGGCACTGTAGTTCCATACTGTTCGGTCTGTATAATCGTATAAGTCGCTTGTCTGAATGATCTTATCTTCTTTTCTGGTGTAAAAAGGAGCGTATAATTTTTGATCCGGTGAAAATTCATAGGGAAGATATGCAGCGGTAACACCTAAAATATATGCCTGACTGTTCCCTAAGTCACTCAGCGCTTTTTCAAGTTCTGCTTTTGTATACTTGCGGTGACTCAAGCTGTCGGCTAGTGTATTGGCAGCCGTGCGGATATTCAATAGAATCGAATCTATTTTATGAACGGAATTTTTTGTGATGGTTTCTCCGAATGCAATCGTCTCTTTATTGATCCGTTGTTTGCCTCTGTAAAATACAATGCTCCATATGGCTACTGCTGTAAGAGACAGTGCAAAAACAATTTTGCAGGCCAGCGTAAAATATTTTTTAAAATAATCGAGTGCGTTCATTCTATTTAAAAAAGAAAATTAAAAACGAAGTGTCAGAAATAAAAATTCCCGATCATTATCTTAAAGATACTAATCGGGAATTGAAATATGAATATTCTTGTGCCAATGTCGTTTAATTAAAGAGTATGTTAACTAATAAATGCAACTGACCACGAATCACGCTCTCCTTAGAGTTGTTAATGCAGCGTTCTAAGGAGTTAATAATAAAATAGAGACTTTGTCTCGATTCAATACTGACCACTGACTACTGTCTACTGATCACTAACTATTCTATCGGACGTTCAACCCAGGTATCTACGGATTGCGGAGCGAACATACGGGATTTCATATCGTTCAGCATGATGCGCTCTTCGCCTTTCTGGTAGCCAAGAAACAATACATCGTTCTCGTGATGATACAGGAAGAATGCTTCGTTTTTAGATCCTTTTGCGGAAGCACCTTGTGTATATAAGAAACCATCTGAATCTTTTTTCAATGGTTTTGCTGTGGCTAAGAATTTTACATACTCTTCATATTTATCTCCTAAGATTGTTTGAAGACGTTTTTTAAGCGGATCTTTTGATAACGCACTTGATAATTTGTCGCCAGCTTTTAAACCGAATGGATTGTTTGCAGGAGTAGTAACCGGCTTTTTCAAAAGACTATCTACAACCTCGGAATTCGGAGGGATGCTATCGATGTGCTTCACTTTATCCGGAATGGCAGTATCTTCAACCACTACAGCTGAGCTGTCAATACCATCTGTAACAACGTCTGGTTTTTTATCGCATGAAACAAGTATGAAAGCTGAAAGAGCAATCGGGTAGAGTATTTTTTTCATTTCAGGAATTAATTATAGTCGTCTAGTTTATATTATTTAATGGATTTGTCGATATACTGAGCGTAGGTTTTAGCATTTTTCCGAATCACATCGTGTGAATTTTCTACACTGATCTTCTTTAAAAAAGCACTTCCTTTCATTTTATCTTCATTTCCCAGTTGTAAAACGTACTTGGTAAATACAACCATGAGGTTGTATACGTCCTGATCCGAAGCTTGTTTCATTTTATTTTCAAACCATTGATAATGTGTCTGATCGCCTGTTTTTGTATAAAACTCAGCCAGGGAAGCAATGATGCTGGAGTTGCTCAGCGATTCAAATTCCGGAATCCGTGCGATCGTTGCTGTATCGTTCATAAGAAGCAAGGCATTCAGGCAAGCACCTGAAACGTGGTATGATGGAGCATTTAAACCTTCTTTATAGATCGGCAGATATGCTGGGTTGTTACCTAAGGAAGTTAATAATTGAATAACCGTTGCACGCAATTCGCCATTCGGTTCGTTTTTCGCCATGTCTACAAACTTAGGAACAAATACCGTTTCCAGGTTTGGCATCGGATGTTTGGTAAACTCCATTACAGCAACCGTTCGCACTTCAGGAGATTTGTCCTTTAGTGCTTGCTGCAATGTTATCAGTGTTTCCGGGTGCAGTACATACGGATTGTCTTTCGCATTGTCTGTTTGTACAATTGCCTCAAACGCTTCTTGGCGGATCAGATAATCCGTTCCGTATTTGAATTGATTGGTTAATAATTCTACAGATTTTTTATGTGTGACCGTTCCAACAACCACATGTTTGCTGTCAACCACCAGATATAATAACTCGTCAACGGGAATCGGCAATGTGATCGAATCTTTGTATGTGCTGATCCAGTATCTCTTAGAGTGCAGCGTTGTGTCCGTTTTCCTTCTGTAATCAATTTGTACCGGTATGCGATAGATCGTGCCTTCTGTCGTATCCTGCTTTTGTTCAATTATAATTTCTGTAGTATTCTTTTTACCCGCATGATGTTCAACCAACAATTGCGCATGTCCGCGTTTCATAAACCAGGCATCAAAAAACCAATGCATGTCTTCGCCTGTAACATCTTCAAAGGCCATACGCAGCTCATCTATTTCTACCGGAGAATACGCATTACGTACAAGATACAAATGCAGTGAGTTGTAGAAGGCTTCTTCGCCAACAGCATTTCTTAAAAGATTTAAAACCAAACCACCTTTGTTGTAACTATGTCTGTCAAACATTTCTTCAATGTCTGTATAGTGATAACGGATCAATGGATTCTGCGTTGTTTCTGCTTCAGATAAATATCCTGCCAGATCTTCCTGAGCATGCTTTAATCCTGCCTCGTAGCCCCACTTGTGTTCGAACCAGGCGATCTCAGAAAAGTTTGCAAACGATTCGTTCAACGGCAAGTTCGACCAGCTTTCGCAGGTTACCAGATCACCAAACCAATGGTGAAACAATTCATGCGAAACAATGCTTTCCCAGTTATCATCTACTAAGAAGCGATCATCTACTTGTAACGCTTCCATAAAAATACTTGCAGACGTATTTTCCATTGCACCCGAAACAAAGTCGCGTACAACGATCTGCGAATACTTTGGCCATGGATATGGATAATTCAGTTTAGTAGAAAAGAATTCGATCATGGCAGGTGTTTCACCAAAAATATTGCGCGCATATTTTTCGTATTCCGGTTCAACATAATAGCTCACTTCCATGCCGTTCCAGGTGTCGGTTACTTTGGCAAACTCACCAACTGCCATCATAAATAAATACGGAGCATGCGCTTTTTTCATTTCCCAACACCAGGTCGTCTGGTTGTTGGCACCTTCCGTTTTGTAAACCAATTCTCCGTTTGAAATCACCGTATATTTTTTATCAACGGTAATGTACATTTCCTGTGTGCTGCGTTGATTGGGCGAATCCAGCGTAGGGAACCAGCACGATGCAGACTGTGTTTCGCCTTGCGTCCATATTTGTGTTGGTCTGTGTGGATCCGTTCCCAGCGGATCAATAAAGTATAAGCCTTTTTCTTCCGTGATCGCATCACTACCGGACTTTGGAAGATCGTTCGGTTTTGCTGTGTAATCAATTACTAATGCAAGCGTATCCAGACGTGAATAATTTTTATTCAGCGTAATGGTAATATTTTTTTTATCGTAGGTGAACGTTTTTATTTCGGCACCATGCAGATAATGTATGGAATGCACATCAAAGCCTTTTGCTTGCAACGTCAATGTATTTTGAGAGTAGTAGTGTGGTGTTAAGCTGATTGTAGCTTTACCCAACAGATGTTGTTTTGCAAAATCAAAAGACACTTCCAGTTTTGTGTGTATCAGATTCCAATACAGTGGTGTACTTGGATTGTAGGCACCTCTGCTGGTTTGTATGGTTTTTGGTTTAGATTCTACGGAACGGGTAGCTTGCTGTTTGCAGGAATAAAAAGCAGCAACAGCAGCAAGAAGTAAAATGGGTTTTCTTAAGAAATTCATGAAATTGAAATCAACTGTATGTGATGGTCGTGCAAAGATCGCAGCACGAAATAAATGGCTTATTTACAAGATAAAGATACATTTTTTGGGTGATTTTGCAGTGGCAGCAGTGTTTTTTGATAGTGATTTAAGGAAAGTTATTGAATAGGAGACAAGTGGTAACAAGCTTTCGTCTGACTACCGTTTGCTAATGAGCATTCGTCAGACCACTTTTTTGTGGTCCGACGAATTGTTTCGATTAACAACAAAGAAAAACAAATCTTTTGTGGTCAGACCACTGGATTGCTATGCAACGACATTCATAACCGCATCTTAACCCCTTTATGTTGATATTTTTCTTGAAAATAGATTCTCTTAAGCCCTTTTCAATTTTCCTATTCGCGAAAATGGGTATATATTTGTAAGATTTGGCATGTTTGGAGCCTTGGCTTGCACGCCCGATCTCGAATCGAAAAATAAGAAACTATGAAATATAAACGTATTCTCCTGAAGTTGAGTGGTGAAGCCTTAATGGGCGAACAGAAATATGGTATAGACAGCCAGGTTCTTATCCGTTATGCAAAAGAAATTCAAGCAATTGCGGAAAAAGGAGTAGAGATTACAATTGTTGTTGGTGGTGGAAATATTTACAGAGGGATCGAAGCAGCTGCTACGGGTATTGACCGTGTGCAAGGCGATTACATGGGAATGCTTGCAACCGTGATCAACTGCATGGCATTGCAAAGTGCATTGGAAAACATCGGTTTGGATACACGATTGATGTCGGGTATTAAAATTGAACAGGTATGTGAATCCTTCATCCGCAGACGTGCGATCCGTCACTTAGAAAAAGGCCGTATCGTAATGTTTGGTGCCGGTACAGGGAATCCATATTTTACAACAGATACTGCAGCAAGTTTGCGTGCGATTGAAGTTGAAGCGGAAGTTGTATTAAAAGGAACACGTGTAGATGGCGTATACACTGCCGATCCGGAGAAAGATCCAAGTGCAACACGTTACACAACGATTTCTTTTGACGAAGCATACGAGAAAGGATTGAACATTATGGACATGACGGCCTTTACCTTGTGTAAAGAAAACGAAGTGCCGATCATTATTTTTGATATGAACAAACCGGGTAATTTATTGAAAGTACTTGAAGGCGAAAGCGTAGGTACCTTGGTTACGTTATAAGTAGAGAGACTTTATTAACTGAATTATATATTTATAAAAGGAATTTCAAACATGGAAGAAATTAATTTATATCTAGACGATGCAAAGGATAACATGCAGAAAGCGATCAAACATACAGAGTTTGAGTTATCTAAGATCCGTGCAGGAAAAGCATCACCAAACATGTTCGATGGGTTAATGGTTGAATATTATGGAGCATCTACACCACTTGGTCAGATTGCATCTATTACGGTTCCTGAGCCCCGTTCTATAACGATCAAAGCGTTTGAAAAGTCAATGATCACAACCATTGAAAAAGTAATTCGTGATGCGAATATGGGTTTAAACCCGCAGAACGATGGCGATGTAATTCGTATCAATGTGCCACCACTTACAGAAGAGCGTCGCAGAGATTTAGTGAAGCAAACAAAAGCGGAAGGCGAAAGTGGTAAAGTACGTATCCGCAAGATCCGTCAGGAAACAAACGACGAGTTGAAAAAATTGTTGAAAGAAGGTGCTTCTGAAGACGAAGTTAAAAAAGCGGAAGAAGTTGTACAAGCATTGACGAACGATACGAATGCGAAGTTAGATACCTTGATTGCTTCGAAAGAAAAAGAATTGATGACGGTGTAATGATCGTGCTTCGAAATAAATATGAAGAGAGTGATGCTGAGAAGCGTCACTCTTTTTTTGATTTGGATTCTTTGGATTGATCGGAAAAGTTGGATTAGAGTCGACTTTTTTCAATCCAATTTAATTACTGCTGACGATCACACCTTCTAACCTAACCACCACCCAACCTGCTGTTGTGCCAACGGCCAACAGCCCGGTAAAAGTCGACTCTAATCCAAACTTTCCAATCAATCCGATAAATCCCAATTCAATTGCTTTTTAAAACAAAAGAATACATATTGAAATCACCGCTTTAATCTGGTCAGGTTGCTTACCTTTAAGTTTTGAGTTGTATTTATAGTGAATTATTACAGAATATTCTATGCCCCGATTTTTACTCCCATTTTCCTTTCTTTTGTGTTTTCAGATTTCCTTTGCGCAGCAAATCAAAAAAACAGCTGCAAGCATACCGTATAAATATATCTATGCTGTTACTAAAGAGCAGGCGTGGGAATTATATGCAGGAAAATACAAAGGCGTTTATACAACAGCATTTCTTCATAATCCTGTGGATAGTATAAAAATAAACCAGGAAATACCTTTAAAATATCACAAAGGAGGATATATACTGTTATCCTCAAAGGATAATTATGCGCATACAATTTTTATAGCAAGTTTTCAGTTTTCAACCAACATCGTTAAAGCCCCACGTGAGATTGGCATAGAGGTTCATAATGCTGCCGATAAACAATTGACGGACGTTCAGTTTTATGTTGAAGGGAAAAAGATAGAACTGAAACACAATGGGTATTATTATGTAATCCCGGAATATGTATATGGCAAGAAACTTACGGTTGAATATAAAGATGAATTTCTGTTGACTGCAATTCCTGAGTCTGTGCGTAAAAAGAATTACCGGGAAGATATATATGAACGTAAGGGTGATAAAGGGTTTGTGTTGACAGACAAACCTAAATATCATATTGGAGATACGGTTTTCATGAAAGGCTTTTACAAACCTTGCATATTTCACAATAAGAGATTTTTGCAGATTCAATATACAGACATCAATTACGATTATGTAACGGTATACTCAAAGAAAATTGTTAGAGATAAAAACGGAAGTTATACAGGGTATTTTGTGCTTCCGGATACGTTGCCGATTGGTATGCGGTATTCTGTATATCTTTTTCGTAACCATAGTTCTGATTATAATTATTTTTTAGTTGAAGATTACAAGCTGGACGATTTTTTATTAGATGGATCATTAAGTTTCAATAAGCAGCATCAGGATTCTGTAACAATCAACATTCAATACACCAATGCTCAGGGCGATGCAGTTCCGGATGGCTGGATCTATCTGACACTTGAACCGAAGAATATTGAATTAGCAGCATTAAAGAATGGATATGTGCCATACACAATTTTGAAAGACAGTATCAGAGCAACAGGCAAAAAAGAATATATATACAAAGGAAAACTTGCACACCTGCCATTTGGGAAGTATTCCTTAACGTTTACACTCACAGCTACGAACAATGGTATTGTAGAAGAAAAGAAAAAAGTGTTTGGATATGTATATACGCCTGTTACAATGAGAGAACATATAGAAGGACATCTATGCACGTTTAAGCCTTACGGTGTAGATAATACTCCTCAACAAGGTTTTGCCATATATTACAATTCACACGTTAAAGATACACTAGCTGTTACCTTTCCATATCAGATCGATTTTGAACAGCAGAATTTTCCTGTTGCGTTTATAATAAATGATTCTTATATCAAAATAAACAATACTCAAAACGCTGAAGAGGTATTGGACTTTAATTATTCCATTCAGCAAAATAAAATTCATGTTCAGATTGAAAACCCTTATCTACTTGCTGTTCGCGTAAAAGATAGAGAAGGGGAAATTGTATGTCAGCAAAGTAGCCAGCAGATAACCTTTATAACTTCTTTGGATAAAAATCAAAACTTCTATTGCGATTATTTATTTCAGGGAAAATACATACAAACGCGTTTGGTGATCAGTCCGGATTATAAATCCCTTATGATCTATGCGAGCATGCCGGATACGATTGTTCCAGGCGGAGGTGATAAAGTGAAGGTGCATGTAACGGATTTGAAAGATAAAGCATTGCGCAATGTAAACCTGACAGCTTTGGCAGTTGACAATCGTTTGCCGCATAATGGCATTCCGCGCGAAAATGTACCCGTAAAATATGAGTATGATCTTATATCAAATTATACGAATGACTATCTGTCTGTGCCCGGCACATTTGATACAACTGTCAATAAGTCTTTATACAATGATTATCATGCATTTTTATATAAGGATAGCATAAATTATTTCCTTGTTCCAAAAGAAGGTGATGCATCAACCGAAGCTTTTTTATACATCTGTAAAAATAAAACATACATACGTCCCGGTTATATTCTTGAAGATGGAAAACTGGTCTACTGGGAAGATGTGGGAAATAAGTCCAAACAATCCTTTTACTCAACACCCGGTTATCATTCCTATGAAATACGTTTGGCAAACGAAAGTATTTTTATTGACAGTATATTGATTTATGCATCTTTTAAAAACAATATCCTTATTCCCGTAGACCGGATTGCTGCAGGTTCATATCGTTCAGAGCCACGACCGAAGCATTTGACTTCAAAAGAACGTGATCTGTTTTATAGCTGTTCATACGAAATAAAAAGCAACGGATATTTTTATGTTCGTACAAAGTATAATTATTATACGAATTGTTTCAGGTATGCATCTTTTATAAATGCGGACTCAGATTTTAACGTAATTTCAGATTCAACCTATACCATACATAAAGTAGATCCTGCGCTTAATAAAGAGCTTCGGGAGTATTTTCAACGCATTCGTTTTAAAACATTCTCATCCAAAGAAGGTAAAATTAAAATAGATGAACTGAAGACATTGGATTATGAAGCATACCGGAAGACTCCTATAACGTGCACGTATGCTCCTGATGAAATGTATCCACAGAAATTAAATGAGTATGCTGCCTTGTATGTACAGAATTTTTTCGATCAAAACGTAACAGTCAGATTGACGGATCAAACAAATACAGTATTGTACGATTCTTCTACATTCGGAAGAGATTTTAGATTCGGTGTTCAATCCGGTGAGTATATCATCCGGGTGCATAACAAAAACGGAGATATACTAAAAGAACAAAAAATAAATATTGATAAGCCGGGTTACTACATAACTTCAGTAATACCGGATACATGCAAAAATTATACAAGAGGGATTTTACCCACAAGTTTATATTCGCAAACGGATGTGTATTATCCGACGTCTACAATGTTTTACAAAAAGCCTTATTCATATAGTTCAAACAGAAGAAGGAACAGGAGAAGAAGCAATAGCTTTTCGTATTGTGGAATATATGGCGGGCTGAATGCATTGTACACAGGGCCTTCCGAGTCGGAATCCGGTTATCAGTTTGGCGCATTGGCAGGCCGTCAGTTTACGAATCATCTCCGCGGCGAACTACGATTTGAATACGGAAAGACAGCCTTGTCTACGTCGCAGCCATATAAGTATTCGTATGGTAAAATCAGTGCCATGGCGTGGTGTTCTGTATTAAAATATTCCCGTCATTCATTTAACGTGTTAGTAGGTTCAGGCATTTCAGGACAACAGATTTTTGATGCATCTATTAGAAATACAGCGCTAACGATACCTGTCGGTGTTTCGCTGAAATATCATATACAGTACATAGAAAGTATAAGTATAGAAGCACTGTGGAATAAATCCGTTTCAGGTACAGATTATTCGTATATGAATAACGGAATGTGGGAAGTGAATCTGCGATTGAATTTTGTGTTGCCGAGAAGACAAGGCAGAGTGCTATGTCCGTCAAATTTCTGGGGCGATGAGACAACTGTTCGCACGCCGAGATATCGTTATGAGCCGACAGATGCTAATCCTGGAGCATATTCAACAACAACGGGTATGGCATTTAATGAAGAAAATGGATTTCAGGTGGCGGACTATTCAGCGGCAGATACAACCGCTTTTATATCCGGTCATACGGTTAATAAAACCGTGCAGGTACGTTCAGATTTTTATGATCGTGCATATTGGGTTCCGTCTTTTTCAACAGACGCGTACGGCAATGCAAGCTTTACTACGCATTATACAGATGCCTTGACACATTGGGATAATTACATCATTGCTCATAAAGGTAAAAAATCCAATGTGTGGCGTTATGAAAACACGGCATATTTGAAAAATAACATTCAGTTGTATGTGCCGCGCTTTGCAATCCGCGGAGATAGCATCAGTGCAGCGTATCACGTACAATCAGATACGGCATTTGTTGTTCAGAATAGTGTAGAAGGTGTCCGTTTGAATGAATCAATACGAAACGACGATACATACAGCTTTTATATATCCGGAGTGAAAGATACTGTTCTTTGTAAATCGATTATGATCACAGGTGGCAAACAGATTGATGGCGAACAACGTATTATTCCGGTGTATGAAGCCGGTAATGAAACATACACGGGTTCTTATGGATTTCTGAAAGGAGATACAATTGTAACGCTTCAAAAGCCGGACTCGATCATTGAAACAAAAATCTATCTGTCAAATGATTTGAAAGATATTGTTCATATACAATATCAGCATCTGATGGATTATAACTATTTATGTAACGAACAAATAGCAAGTAAATTAATTGGCGCTGTAGCTGGCAAACAGCTTTCGGGAAGTTATAATGGAAAATATCCGCAGAATTTTTATTCCAGATTGAAATCGAACATAAACGATGAAAATCTTTATGGATGGTGGGGTAGAGCGCATACAAATATGTCTATGTCTGCGTATGTGTTTTATGCCTTGAATGTATATTACACGCAGCAGGAGTTAAATCCGGATCGTTTTTATACAAATATAGGCGCGCGTCTGATTGAGCGTGCTGCTGCCAACAAGGTTGATTACTTTACTTATTGGCTTATGAAGGAATCTAAGCTGCCAATGGATAATATTCTTATTAAATCACCTGAGCAATTAACATACAAAGAAGAGATTCTGAAATTAAGAATCCGTCAGCTACAAGGAGATAGTATTAAGCGTAACGAGATAGAGCAGTATCTTGATCAGACAATACTAGGTAATGCTTCGTTGAAAAACCAACAGACATTGAATTCAGACTGGTATGAAGATGAATTGATGTATCTGATTCTGCTGCATCGAATTGCGCATGTACATTATCCGGATATTGCATCCCGTATCCGGGTAGGATTGGTAGAGCACGGAAGCGTATCGGTACATACACCAACGTATGTAAAGGCTTTGTTCATAAATGAATTTTCAACACTTAGCACAACACAGAAAACTTCTGCTGTTATTACATACGATCAGGTTGCAGTAAATAAATTACCTTTCAATAAAATCATTAAGGACTCTCTTTCTCATACATTGCAAATTAAAGATGCTGCAGGTTTGTATGTAGTACGAAGCGAAAAACAAATCCCCACTACTGCTAAGGCATATCCCGATTTAAGTATAGATTATGTATTTAAAGAAAATGGAAATATGATCTCATCGTTACAGTCGGGAACAGTGGTGGAACAGGTTGTGACGATGAAGACAATTAAGAACTGTTCGTATGTAATGGTTGAGATACCACTGGCGGCAGGCTGCTTACTTGAAGATGTGTTGATTTCCAATCCGGGTTTATTGATACACAGAGAGGAGTTTCGCGACAAAGTGATTTTATATTTTGATAAAATGCCGGCTGGTGTATATACATTTACCATTCGTCAGAAGGTATTGTTTAAAGGAAATTATCAATTGAATCCATGTTCGGTTCATCTGATGTATTTTCCAATGATACAAACACAAACGGCAATAAGAAGAATGAAAATCAAGTAAATAAAGAACTGCGCTGTGGTTGACTTTTGTCTGAATTTGGATTCGTTGGATTAGTGGATTTACAGGATTAAAAAAGTGGACTCTAATCCAATTTTCCATTCAATCCGATAAATCTCAATTCAGACAATTGCTTTTTCAAACAAAAGGGTGGATATTGAAATATCAGCTAATTTTGAATTGATGAATACTTTTATGGCGGATACGAAAAACGGACACAAGGGTAAACTTTTGAAGATAATTGCAATTCAGAACAAACTTGTTAATGATTCAAAACATTTTGATAATAAGACTAAGGAAGCTTTTGTGAATTTGGGAAATTATTGGAATGATAGAATTGAAAAAGAATCATTCACATTTACTCAACTAAAATCTATAGCAAATAATATTTTAACGTATTGGCAAGAAAGTATTGGCATTGAAACGGAATTGTTTTGGATTGAACTACAAAAAAACAATATTGAATTTGAAAGAAATGATGAATTGAATTTTGCTCTTAATAAGAGTAGATTTAGAAGAGTTGATATTGGAATTGGCGCAAGAAAAGATTGGTCTATAATTAAAGATTTTGATTCTATAAAAGCTCGTTTTACAAGTGCTGAAATAGAAAAGATAGATTTTATTATTCAACAGGATGAAAAAAAACGAGTTGAAATTTTGAATAAATGTTTAAAAGCCAATAAAATTCCGCAGTCTCAATATTTAAAATTTGGAGAGTGTTGGGCTTATATAACAAACTGCGAACTTTGGGAGAAATATTTCAATAAAGATGAAGTTGAAAAATTGTATACAGTATGGACAAACTTTGGCACTCAACCTGGGCGAGGTTAGATCTCAATTTTCAAATCAAGTAAAAAAAAACGATCCATGTCAATTAAAAACACAATACACATTATATTCTATCTTTTATTTTTTGTAACAGCTCAAGAATCGTTTGCAGATTACGACAAATCCGAACTTGAAATCACACTTACATCCGTTAACGGTTCTGAAACCAGAATTTTTGTAAGCTTCTCAGGTTATGTCGAGCCGGATTCAGTTAACAGTTTTTCTTATTTAAAGCAAAGATTCATTGAAGGAAATATTCTGAATGAAGAAAATGTGCTATTTGGTTTTGATGATAGATACACTTGTGGAGGCATCTATATTTATTTTTCACAGACCTATATATCTCTCGACTCAATTAAATCATTAAAAGTAAATGACCTCTTCAATGGTTCTTATATGGAAGGAATAGAATCAAAGATAGAGCTAGAAGATAAAAGTTGGTTTACGAAAACCCCAATACAGGAAATCCAATTGAAAGATGGACAATTTGATTACGATATTTTCATATTCGAACGGAATAAAAAATTAGACAACTTAATTGAATCATTTAAATACGAATATAAAAAAACATTTGGTGCTGAAGTTGGAGACGACAACAGCAAAATAAGAGAGTTAATAGAAAAAATGAATAAATATAAAGTTGTCGTTACTATTTTTGGTTCCGGCTGCTAAAGAAACATATTTATAAAAACTATATCCCTCACGCCAGTCTTCAGACCGGTGTGTATCATTCCGTAGTCTTTGGCTAAATATTCCACCTTCACCAACTAAAAATATTTTTACCTATATTTAATTAACAAACACCCCACACCAATGGAAACGACACCCCACAGCGAAGAAAAAACAGTTACCATAGAAAATTATTTAGACAGTCATTACATTCATCGGAGCAATTGGTTGCGCGCAGCAGTATTGGGTGCAAACGATGGAATATTATCTGTATCGAGTTTAGCTGTTGGTGTTGCAGCAGCAAGTTTAACAAGAGAGCCCATTATGCTGGCAACTGTGGCAGGGCTTGTTGCAGGCGCCTTGTCAATGGCTGCGGGAGAGTATGTTTCGGTAAGTTCACAAACAGATACAGAAAAAGCAGACATTGAACGGGAAAAACATGAGCTGCAGGAAATGCCGGAAGAGGAGTTAAATATATTAACTCAAATATATGAAAAGCGCGGACTGAAAAAAGAAACTGCTCGACAGGTAGCTATTGAGCTCACAGAAAAGGATGCATTGGCAGCACACATGAGAGATGAGTTGGGTATAAATGAGATCAGTCAGGCCAATCCAATACAAGCTGCCATCGCATCCGGAGCCGCATTTACAGCTGGAGGCGTACTGCCTCTTATTGTCGTTCTTTTCGCACCTGTAAAAGGTATGGAATATTGGCTTTATGGATTCACGATTGTTTTTTTAATAATATTAGGAACCATGGCCGCTAAAACCGGAGGTTCAAGTATTGCAAAAGCTATTTTGCGTATTACTGTCTGGGGCACCATTGCAATGGGCTTGTCCGCGTTGGTTGGGTATATCTTTGGGGTGAGGGTGTAAATTTTATCCAAACAGATGATGTTCTTAGAATAATCCCATAGGGATGAAATATCTGTAGCTAAAAAATAAGAAATATAAAATCGCACAAGTCCCATCGGGACGCCTTATTATAAATTTTTGTTAGTCGCTCCTGACGGAGCTCCGCGCGTATGGTGCAAGTTGGATGGTCTTGCTACAGATATATCGCCCCGATGGGGCTAATTAATTTTAACCATCTGATTTTTTGAGTGCAAATCACAAAAAGCTGCATACTATTCATCATAAAAATGCACCCTACCATCGCTCTGGAAAAATTGTCCATCTACTTGCGTTATCCGTCCATTTAAAACAAAAACAAGTTGCCCCATCTTTGTATTGTCAATAACGACAAACAAATTAAACACATACAAAGATGACAACATTCATAGTTCCAACAAGAGAAGAAGTAGCACCCGTTAATCAAAGCATTTTCGATAATTTGACAAAAGCATTGGGTTTCGTTCCTAATCTATATGCTACCATTGCCTATTCAGCTAATGGCTTAGAACGTTTTTTAGCCTATCAGAATGCGAAGACCTCCCTTTCAAACAAAGAAAAAGAAGCCGTAAATTTGATTGTAAGTCAGGTGAACGGTTGTATCTATTGTCAGAGCGCCCATTTGGTTTTAGGCAAAATGAACGGCTTTTCCGATCTGCAATTAAATGAAATCAGACATGGTAAATCTTCCGATGCCAAATTGAATGCCTTGATTTCCTTGGCAGCTGACATTACAAAAAACAGAGGCAATGCAAGTGAAGCAAATGTAGATGCGTTCTTTGCTGTCGGTTATAACAAAGAAAATTTAGTGGACTTAATTCTTCAGGTAAGCGATAAAACAGCAATGAATTATTTGCATAACCTTACAAAGGTTCCGGTAGATTTTCCGGTAGCACCAGCAATTTAAATCTAACTTTTGTGAACCAACGAAATGCGTTGGTTCACTCATTTTAAACAATACATAAAATGAAACAGATTGAACAACGATTGCCACTGCCACCTTTCAATATGGAAACGGCTTTGCAAAAAGTACAGTTGGCAGAAGATGCCTGGAACAGTCAAGATCCGGAAAGGATCTCTAAAGCATATAGCATAGATACAGAATGGCGCAACAGAACTGATTTTATCAATGGACGCGAAGAAGTTGTGGCATTTTTAAAACTTAAATGGCAAAAAGAGTTAAATTATAAACTTAAGAAGGAGCTTTGGGGTTTTCGTGAAAACAGAATTGCCGTTCGTTTTGAATACGAATATAAAGATGTACATGGACAATGGTGGCGTGCTTACGGAAATGAAAATTGGGAGTTTGATGAAAATGGTTTGATGCAAAAAAGATATGCCAGCATCAATGATTTGGCGATTGATCAAATGAATAGGAAATTTATTTAACACGAACGATTTAGAAATGCTTTCAGATACGTACACATTAATCAATCCCCAAACAGGAAACTTAGCGTTTAAAGTTTTTTCATTTACGGATAATAGCTACTTTGATCATATTCAGCGATTGAATTATTACTCATTGATATGGATACAGAAGGGGAACGGCATGGTACGCGCTGATTTTTCAGAATATAATTTTACACAAAATACCTTATTTGCGTTTTCGCCCTATCAGCCTTTTATGTTTCAAACTACTGAACCGATAGAAGGTATCGTTTTGAATTTTCATCCGGATTTTTTTTGTATACATAAGCATCATCAGGAAGTAGCTTGTAGCGGTGTACTATTTAATAATATTTACAATCCGCCTTTTGCTTCAATTGATGAACAGACGAGTAATAACTTTGAAATGTTATTGGAACAAATAAAAGTTGAAATGCAAAACCCTGCTTTGGCTCAATACGAGTTGCTGGTTTCTTATTTAAAGATATTTTTAATTACGGCATCTCGATTAAAATCGAAACAGCAAACGGAAATGTCTGGCTCGCGCAATGAAGGTGAAGAACCGTTCATCCTGCAAAATTTGAAAAATTATATTGAGATACATTTCAAAAGCAAGCACTCGGCTAGCGATTATGCAGACCTGTTACATATTTCTGTCAAAGCCTTGGCTAAAATCACCAAGATGCATTTCAATAAAACCCTTACCGATTTAATTTCAGAAAGAATTATAATTGAGGCTAAAAGAGAATTGTATTTGACGAATAAAGCAGTAAAAGAAATTGCGTATGAATTGGGCTATGAGGACGAACATTACTTTAGCCGGTTTTTTAAAAACCATTCCGATATTTCTCCGCAGCTATATAGAGAAACGGTTGGCTTTGGAAAAGCAATAGTGTAATAACAGGAAGTATTGTAAATGGCAGATAATCCGCCGCGGTGGATAGGAGCTCTTCCGAATTGGTAATTCAATGTCGTTTAGTTAACGTTAAAGAATAGTTTCTACTTAAATTATTGTTGTGATTTAGTAATGTCCGACGGCCTCATTTCAAATTGCGTTAAGAAATTTTGGTTCATGGAGCTTTTTGAACGCTACAACTAGTCCTTTTTTAGGACGGTTTTGTAGCGTTCGCGGAATAAACCAAAATTTTAGCTTATTTGAAATCAGCCTTGATTTTTTGGTTCTTTTGCATCAAGGCAAAAGAACGGAAGAATCAAAAAGAAAGATAATCACGGGTAAGAAAGGAGAACTGTTCATGTCTAATTATAGCTTAACTAAACGACATTGAATTTGCAATTCGGAAGCCAGATAAAAAGGATTTGTAATCCGATGTATTTAAAGTGGAAATATAAAAAAGAGATTATAAATCTCAATTATCTGGGTTCGCGATTACAAATCACGAACAGCTTCGATTATAAATCACGAATAGCTGCGATATTTTTCGTTAGAATAAAATTAATAAACGAACAACAATGAACCAAACCCTGCAATATAAATTCATTAAACCCAACAAGCCGCTTGCAGATTTTGTGTATTGTTTTTCATCTTTGAAAAATCTGTCTGTCATCAACGAAGCTGTTATTATTCCAAATGGAAAAATTGACCTGATCTTTTCAAGAACCACAGATCATCAGCTTCGCATTGCGTTATTGGGATTGGAAACCAAACCGAAATGTGCAAATGTAGATGTGATAGAATTTTTCGGTGTGAGTTTTAATCCGCTTGCAATAGAATATATTTTTAACTGTTCCATTGCAGAGATATTAAATACCGGTAAAAATTTACCCGATAATTTCTGGGACTTTGGTGTAAAGGATATGGATGATTTTGATGCGTTTTGCGAAAACATCACCAGGAAAATTCATTCACTTTTACCCAAAAAAATTGATGAGCGCAAACGCAGTTTATTCGAATTGATTTTTTCGACCAATGGCGAAATAACAGTAAAAGAACTTTCCGAAAAAATAAACTGGAGTCCGCGACAGATCAACCGGTATTTCAATCAGCAATTCGGACTTTCATTAAAAGTCTATTGCAGCATTCTTCGTTTTCAGGCTGCTTTGGCACATATAAAAGATGGGACGCTCTTCCCGCAGCTCAATTTTACCGATCAATCCCATTTCATCAAAGAGATAAAAAAGCTTTCCGGCGTTTCACCCAAAGAATTGTTTAAGAATAAAAACGACCGATTTTTACAATTTCTGGTATATGATAAAGAGTAATTTTGAGCTATAAATTCAAAGTTATGTTGTTACAGAATAAACAAATCGCGATCGTTGGTGGTGGTCCGGGTGGATTAACACTGGCAAAACTTTTACAGCTGAAAGGCGTGGATGTAAAAGTATATGAACGGGATCCAAATAAAGATGCCCGTGTGCAAGGTTCACCACTTGATCTGCACGAAGAATCAGGCCTTGCAGCCTTACGCAAAGCAGGCTTATTGGATGTGTTCAAAAATAATTTTATGGATGGCGCAGACAAAACAGTCATTGTAAATGAACGTGCGGAAATATTTTTAGATGATCACGAAAATCCTCAAATTCAAAATTTTGGCGACGAACATTTTCGTCCTGAAATAGATCGGGGCGTATTGAGAAAGATATTGATCGAATCTTTGCAAGCCGAAACCATTGTATGGGATAGTCATTTTCTTTCTATGGAGAAGCAAGGCGAAGGCTGGTTATTGCATTTCAAAAACAGAGCAAGTGTATACGCAGATGTTGTTATAGCAGCCGATGGCGCAAACTCAAAAATCCGACCGTACATAACAGATATTAAACCCTTCTATTCAGGCATCACCATGCTGGAAGGAAATGTATATGACGCTTGGAAAACGATACCAAACATTTCTGCTATTCTTCGTGGCGGAAAAATAATGGCTTTCGGAAATGTAAAAAATATCCTGATGGGACAAAAGGCCAATGGAGAAATCGGATTTTATACAAGCTTTAAGACAGATGATAACTGGGCTGCAACAAGTGGCTTAAACTTTTCTGATAAAGTGCAGGTATTGGAATGGTTTAAAAAGTACTATTCAGAATGGAATACTATTTGGTATGAATTATTTGAACAAGCGGAAACTCCGTTTATCCCACGACCTATTTATTGTATGCCGTTGGATCAGACCTGGACTGCCTTGCCCAACGTAACCATGCTTGGTGATGCAGCACATGTAATGCCGCCATTTGCAGGCGAAGGTGTGAATATGGCCATGCTGGATGCATTGGAATTAAGCGAATGTTTAACAAACGATGCGCACAAATCTATACACAATGCAATAGCTGTTTATGAAACAAACATGCGTAGTAGAGCTTCAGCAATAGCGCAGGAATCACTTGATAATGGAGAAAAAATGCACAGTGAAATAGCATTGTCTACCATGCTGGATTTTTTTAGTGGTAAATAAAATTGCTTCGGATCTTATTATGGTTTGTCGCATACCAGATGTACCAACTTAAGGGATGTTCTCTTTTCTTAATCCCATTAGGGATAAAATATCTGTAGAAAAAAAATAACCCGAATCGAAACATGCACGAGTCCCATCGGGACGACATAGTGAAATCATTACAAGGCGCTCCTATACGGAGCTCCGTGCGTAAATAGTTGATGTTGGGTTTATTTCTACAGATATGTTACTCCGCTGGAGTAATTACTGAGATATATAAAGTGAATGTTAATTTTCGGTCTATTGCATGTAATACTTACCTTAGGTTGTAGTCTATGATGGCGCACAGATCATGATGAAAGTCTGGGGCACTTTAATATATTCAACATATTATATCCGGTTGTTTCAATCTTACATATTCTATATATTTACTTTTAGGATGTTAACGCATTCATCATATTTATACAAACCATATTTAGCATGAAAAAACATTTACTTAGCATCGCGTGCCTTCTTACTTTTAGCGCATTCACACAAGCTCAAACACCTTACACTGATTTTGATAAAGTAAACGGAGCAAATACTTACGCGGGCGGATTGAACGATAATAACTGGGTTAATCCAACTGTTGTGGGTCTTACAGCGAATGCAGGATCAGACGTGTTTGCATCTGCAAATGGGAATTCAAGCGGATCTTTTCCTGGTTTGGGTATAGAAAAAACATTGGGTGGTACAATCGAAAATAAAACCTATAATGTGTCATTTTATATCGCTACGTATGGTAGTGGTACAGGTGTATTGATTACGGATTTTACAACATTGTATATCGGAGGATCAGGAGGTACAACCACATGGACTTTAACACCAACTCCAACAGGAAGTACCTGGGTAAAATGGTCTGGTACATACACACCAAGTGTAGGTGATGTCGGACAGCCATTTGTATTCAAAGCTACTTTTAATCTAGCTGCAGGTAGAGCAATTGTACTCGACGGTACGATTGGTATTGAAGCAATACAGGCATTTTCAGGAGACTTTGATAAAGCAACGGGAACAAATACGTACGCTGGCGGATTATCCGACGGCAACTGGACGGATGGTACTGGTTTGGGCTTTACGGCTCATGCTGGCACGGAAGTACTTGCATCAGCTAATGGAAACATAAGTGGCGGAACAGTTTTTAATGGTTTAGGAATAGAAAAAAACTTGGGTGGTACAATCGAAAATAAGATCTATGATGTATCATTTTATATTGCAACATACGGAGGAGCTTTTGGAGTTCCATTTAGTGATTTTACAACATTGTATATCGGTGGGTCTGCAGGTACTATGACTTGGACGTACACACCTGTAGCATCAACAGGAACAAACGTTCAATGGACACAATGGAGAGGTACATATACACCTAATGCAGCAGAGATTGGAGAGCCATTTGTATTCAAAGCAGTTTTTAACCTGCAGCCATCCAGTGCAATTGCCATTGATGGCACGATTGGTATTGTCGAGCACACTACTACAGCAACAACGAATGCTGCTGCAAATGCTGCAGTGTCTGTTTATCCAAATCCGTTCAATGATCGTTTAACGATTGATTTAGATAAAAACACTACATATTCTAAAATTGAGATCTTCAACGCAGCAGGAGAAATCGTTCAGGTGATTGATCAGCCTTTAGCTACTGCGAACTGGAATGGCTTGTGTGCAAACGGAACGGTAGCAGCGAATGGCTTGTATACATTACGTATTCAAAATGAAAATGCAACTGTTATAAAACGTGTTGTTCTCAATCGAACAAACTAATTGATAATAAAAATCAATAAAAAAGAGCCGCGCTATTTAGTGCGGCTTTTTTTGTCTGAATTTGGATTTGTTGGATTGATTGGAAAATTTGGATTACAGCCTACAGGCCTCGGTGAAGAATTGATTATATTTACAAGAACGATTAAATGCTATCTATGGATACAAAAAACAATTCAATAGACCTGACTCAAACATTCTATCACGGTACAAAAGCCGATCTGAAAGAAGGAGACTTAATTGCGGCTGGTTTCAATTCAAACTACGGGCAGAATAAAAAGGCAGTATATGTTTATCTTACTGCAACGATGGATGCTGCTACCTGGGGTGCTGAGCTAGCAGTAGGAGAAGGACGTGGAAGAATTTATATCGTAGAGCCAACCGGTCTGATTGAAGATGATCCCAATTTGACGGATAAAAAATTTCCCGGCAATCCAACAAAATCATACCGTACCAAGGAAGCGCTTCGGGTAACAGGTGAAGTTAAAGAATGGCAGGGACATTCCGAAGAGCAACTTAAGACGATGAAAGATAATCTTGAACGTCTGAAGCAGCAGGGCATTGAAGCAATCGAGGATTAATTTTTTAAGCTAAGGGTAAGTATGAAAACAACAATTCAGCAAACACTTCTACGCACACACGTTATTGCATTGACAATTGCGATTGTAAACGCCGTATTCAAATTTATTACAATATATAGCCTCACTGGAAATGTAGAATTTATAGTTGAAATGATAACGGTAATCAGTGGAGCGATCCTTTTCTTTTTTTATCTAAAATCATCTGAAAATGATCGTTTCTATTTTTTAATATATCCTCTCGTAACATTCTTATTGATTGTTGCATTTGTAACGCGTGGAATAATTGGTTTATTGATTCTGATTCTACTATTTCCACTTATTCCGGATACAAAAGAATACGAACAGGATGGCATCATAATGTATACTCCTTATCAAGGGCCTATGGCTGAATGTTGCCGGTATCAGGTGAAAGAGCGCAAACTGTTGTTCTTTGAAAAAGATCTTGGTGTTTTTGGTAGCAGAAATGGTCCTATTCAGTATGAAAAAATGCATATTGAACAATCAGATAAAGAACTTATAGTAACGTTTGCAACAAGTTTTCATCAAGACTCGATTCAAACGGATATTATAAAAAGGTAATTGTGATTCGTATAACATGAAAAGAATAATATTCCTATCTACGTTTGTTTTATCAATCACACTTTCTAACTGTGTGCGAAAAACTACTTATGTACGTGGAATGAGTTACCTTGCTTCAAGGCCTAAAATTGAAAGTGAAGTTTTACGGTTGGAACGTGTCGCTATTGCAGATACAACACTTGCATCTATATCCGGTGAAGTTTTCGGAATAGATAGTACTGCAAATACTGTAACGGTTGATACCTTAATAGGCGCGGTTGTTTGTTTCATTGAAAAAAATACCGGAAAGGTGTATGGAAGCCAGGCAGATATTCATGGGAAATATCATTGTGTTTTACCTGCATCTATGTATGATTTCAAAATTCAAAGTATAGCATACAATACGTTGATTGTACAAAATGTGATTGTTGGCACCGGAGATATAATAAAGTTTGATGCGTTATTAGGAGCGTCTGGTATGGCAAAGGATAGCTCTGTTTTTGTAATGAAGGCCGGATTTAAAATTGAATAAATAATTCACCCTATCCATACCAATCTTTTTTCTTCTGCAGTAGATTGATTACATAGTTTAAAGAAGTATTTTTTTTACTTCTAAAGGAAAAACTTCCGAACAAACTTTCATCTCAGTTGTTTTAACAGGAATAGTGTCTTTATAATAAATACACTTTCCCTTGAGAATATGTATCAGCAGAATCTACCATTGACAGAAGAGTACGATGTGAACCGAATTATTGAAATGGCCTGGGAAGACAGAACTCCGTTTGAGGCTATCGAAGCGCAGTTCGGACTTTCGGAAGCAGATATTATTGTATTAATGCGAAGAGAATTGAAACGCAGCAGCTTCATTTTATGGAGAGCACGCGTGCATAGTGGAGTGAGTCAAAAGCACGCGCAGAAAAGAAATCCGGAGATCGACCGATTTAGGTGTAGCCGTCAGAGAAGTATTTCCATCAATAAGATCAGCAAGCGCTAAATGGTGATTCAACTTATTGCAGATAAAATAACAGGGTATCATCCTGCCTTTTTTGCATATTGGAAGAAAGTAGAAAAAGAACTCATACTAACATATAAAAAATATGATTATTGATAAAGAGACACTAAGTGCATATGAAAACCGATATCGTGCTACCTTCATAAATTCCCTGGCTGGTATTAAGCAGGCATTTTTAATCGGTACCAAATCGAAAGACGGTTTCAGCAATCTTGCCATTTTCAATTCTTTGATTCATATAGGTGCCAATCCGCCGCTATGGGGTTTTATATGCAGGCCGGATGTGGTGAAGCGGGACACACTGAATAATATTCTGGAGACAGGTTATTACACCATAAATTATGTTTCAGCAACTGATTTTTCAAAAGCGCACAAGACCTCAGCTAAATTCAGTAAAGAAATTTCAGAGTTTGATGCCTGCGGATTTACAGAAGTATATAATGCTGCTGTTGATGTTCCATTTGTAGCAGAAGCCCATATAAAGGTATTGATGAAACTGCAACAGAAAATAGATATTACAATTAATAATACGATTATGATCATCGGTAGTATCGAACAGATTGAAATAGATAAATCAATTGTATCCGCAGATGGTTTTGTAGCCTTGGATAAATCGAATACACTTGCCTGTGCTGGCTTGGATGCATATTACGCTACCTACTTGATAGATAGATTACAGTACGCTACAACAGATGCATTGCCGTTAACAAAGTAGATGCTTACGTAAATATACGATTGCTTTCAGCGAAGAAAATTGAATAATGCAGCAAAAGAAAAAAAGAGATTTTCCGACGAAGATTTGCTCCACCTGTCAACGGGCTTTTACCTGGCGAAAGAAATGGGAAAAGGTTTGGGATGAGGTAAAGTATTGCAGCGATAAATGCAGAATCAATAAATAAAAAATGGGCATAGGTATTATTTTTCCGCATCAGTTGTTTGAACAAAATATACTTGTTTCAAAGTGCAAAACGATTTATCTGGTTGAAGAAGAACTGTTTTTTAAACAATATAATTTTCACAAACAGAAAATTGCTTTTCACCGGGCAAGCATGAAATTTTATGAAAGCTATTTTAAAGCTAACAAGGTTGAAGTGGTTTACATTGAGTCATTCAATGAATTGTCTGACGTAAGAAAATTGATTCCCTATCTTAAATCACAACATATTAATACATTCGAATATATTGATACAACGGATTGCTGGCTGGAACAAAGAATTAGAAGGGCTTGCATGTCTTCCGATATAGTAGTTCATAAAAATGCTTCAACACTTTTTTTGAATACAACAGATGAAATTCATATCTACTTTTCAGGAAAGAAGCGTTTGTTTCAAACCGATTTTTATAAACATCAACGGATCAGCAGAAATATATTAGTAGAAAATAAATCAAAACCAATCGGCGGTAAATGGACGTACGACGATGAAAACCGATTAAAATATCCCAAAGGTAAAATAGCGCCAACAGTAGATTTTGTAAAACGAAATAATTTTTATGCGGAGGCGATTACATACACAGAAACATATTTTGCCGGTAACTATGGGAGCCTGAACAGCACTGTTTCGTACCCTTCTACTTATTCTGAAAGCAAAAGCTGGTTGCGTGATTTTTTTAGCACACGTTTTTCAGAATTCGGAGCATATGAAGATGCCATTGTTTCGAATCAGCACATTTTAAACCACAGTGTGTTAACGCCTATGCTCAATGTGGGTTTGCTGACTCCTCAGTTTATCATTGATGAAGCAATCACCTATGCCTCAGAAAATAATATCCCGCTCAATTCTCTTGAAGGGTTCATCAGACAGATTATAGGTTGGAGAGAATTCATCCGTGCCGTATATGAATTAAAAGGTACTGAAGAGCGGACTAAAAATTACTGGGGTTTTACGCGAAAAATTCCACCATCGTTTTGGAACGGCACCACCGGCATTGAACCTATTGACGACACAATTAAAAAAGTACTGAAAACCGGATATTGTCATCACATTGAACGCTTAATGGTATTAGGTAACTTTATGCTGCTGTGCGAATTTGATCCGGATGAGGTATACCGTTGGTTTATGGAATTGTTTATTGATGCATACGATTGGGTGATGGTACCGAATGTGTATGGCATGAGTCAATTTGCAGATGGAGGACTGATGGCTACGAAACCCTACATTAGCGGAAGTAATTATTTAATGAAAATGAGCGACTACAAGAAAGGAGCGTGGCAGTCAGTTTGGGATGGTTTGTTTTGGCGATTCATGCACGTGCATCGTGATTTCTTTTTACAGAATCCAAGATTGGGAATGCTTGTAATGACTTTTGATAAAATGGATACTCAGAAAAAACAAACACATTTACTGAATGCTGATCAGTTTTTGGCATCACTGGCATTCGAATGATTTAGATTAATATATTCTCTCGCGCCAATCTTCAGACTGTGTGCATCATTCCGCAGTCTTTGCCTGCATTTATTTTAACATCATCACTTCTTCATCAATGCCTTTAACGCACCCGTACTCCATAGCGCCCAGAGTATAAGAACAGGCTGAAAGAACAATCGTGTCAATCGTTTTTGATCCGTATTTAAACCAAAGGCATCATAGTGATTTGTGTATTGCGCCAGGTTTCCTGGGAATACAAGCACATAAAAAATCGCCAATATAATTCCGATGTACACTTTTTGTTTGGTCCAGAAGATCAACGCCAATCCTAAGAGCATTTCGGGGATTCCTGATAAGAGTACAACCGTGTCTTTATTCATCGGCACCCAATTTGGAACCTGTGCCTGAAAGTCTGCACGTGCAAAAGAAAAATGCCCGATTGCCGCACCGACCATAAAAATACCTAAGAGAATACGTGCACTATTTTGCAGTGCATTAGTGTGTACATGAGTTTGCATAGCTGAAAGAAGTATTGGTTATTATATAATATACAAAAAAGCATTGAGAAAAATGTTTTCGCCCATCGTTTAAATGATGGGCGAACTAAAAGCAGTATGAATATTTATCGATGAAAGGCATTGATAACACTGCTTACCCAAATGGTATCAGGAGACGGAGCAGGAAATAAAGATACAGGTCTTGTGAATTCAACATTGTTAAAAGTGATTCGTATGCTTTTGGGTTCGCTCGTTGAGATGGGAGTATTATTTTTAGCGACGATCTCTGCCGTACCTCCTGTTGCTACCCATATACCTGTTACCGGATGTCCGATCCACATAGTGGTTCCATTCGGATTACCATCTGAATGAAAAACCACAGGAGATGCTTCAAGTCCATTTTTAAAGTATATGCTGAAACCATAACCCGTCGTGGGTTGTTTCAACGCAATTGTAAAGGATGGGTCAAAAGGGCCGTATATTTCGGTTACAATCGGATCGTAGGTTGTTGTAGTACCGCTTTGATCTACAACAACCAATTGATTGAGTCCCGGCTCAGTAGTTGTTTTTTTACAACTCGTAAAAATGAATGTGGATACTAGAATGGAAAAGAAGAAAAATGTTTTCATGACGTGGCGATTCTTTATTTTTTTCAATATAAATATATGGAAATCTACCCATTCAGAGCATTATATCAGACATTTTCGTGAAATTTAAAAAAGATTATAAAATTGCGGGTGACCTTTCACGTTTGGCTCCATTAAGCTAAAAATGAAGAAGATTTATGAATGATACAAAGATCTTAGAACTCTTACGACAGAGCAAACATTCTCCGGCGATGGATGAATTGTATGAAGCGTTTCCGCCCATCTCCAGATTCATTAAGAATCATGGCGGCTCTGAAGACGATGCGCGCGACACCTTTCAGGAAGCATTGATTATTTTTTGTCGTAAGGCTGCACAAGCCGACTTTAAACTTACGGCAAAGATCAGTACGTATATTTTCAGCGTATGTAAATTTCTGTGGAAAGATAAACTCCAGAAAGAAAACCGCTATGTGCACTCCTATGATTTTGAAAGAGAAGCCGACATTTCAGATGTGACAGAAGCGTATGAGCAAGAACAGAAGTATCAGTTTCTGGATAAGGTATTGCTGACAATCGGAGACCGTTGCAAAGAAATTTTAGAAGCATACTATGTTCACAAATGGAGTATGCTGGTGATCGCAGAAAAGATGGGCTACGGTTCCGAAGCTTCTGCGAAAAATCAGAAGTACAAATGCCTTGAAAAGGCAAGAGTGCTTGCAAAAGAAGAACAGTTAATATTCAATAAACTTGGGGAGGTATAGTTATGGAAAAGTTCACAACAGAATGGATCGAACAATACCTTGAAGGCAAACTGAGTGTTAGCGAAAGGTTGGAGATGGAAGAAGCGATGGCGCAGAATCCGGAGTTGAAAGAAGAAGTGATGCTTCAGCAGGCACTTGTAAACAAGATCGAAGATCAGGCCTTACGCGCTTTAGCGAAGGACGCACATCTTCGGTATATGAAGGGCAACAGCGGTTCCGGTATTTCTTCAAATGGAAAATGGATCTTTGGAATTACGGTGTTTGTGATTACACTTGCAACACTTTTGTTTTTTGTATCTAAAACAAATACAGGGGTAGAGGCTTCTAAAGAAACAAAATCAGATACAACAGAATTTGCAGATACGGATACAACTCAAATTCCTGCAGTCACAGGAGTAATAGAAAAAACGAATAGTGATTTTCCTGAGGTGCCGTTTATGGTGTATACATTTTTTGCAGAGAAAGGTGCAGAAATTAAAGACCCCAGATCGGGTACAGTGATCAAAGTATCTGCCAATAGTTTGGTCCATGCGGACGGCAGTATTGTAAAAGGAAAAGTTGTTTTAAAATATCGGGAGTTCAGAAATCAGGCAGACATTGCCTTGTCGGGTATCCCGATGACATACAAAGAGTATAATTTCAACTCGGCAGGAATGTTTGAAATATATGCGCTGCAAGATGGAGATACTTTAGGAATAAAAAATCAGAGTGCTGTAGCAATAGACTTTGTAATGACGAAGAACGAAGCCGGTATTGGATTTTATCAATTGGATCAGCAAAAACAAGAATGGGAGTTTATTGAGGCATTGAATAATAGACAAGAAGTTGTTGATGGGTTTAATGCAGTATCACGAATTAGAGAGGCTTGGCCCCAAAAGACACCTACATTCCAGGGAGATCTTAAAGATGCTTTTGTGCGTTCGCTGGGTTATCAGGAAGCGGTTATTGAAGGAAAGACGTCTATTCCGGAAGTACCGGAAAAACCCAAAGGAGACTTTAATAAGCTGTTTGAAGATGAAACATACAAACAGATTGCAGGTTCAGATACGAGCTCCTCATCGAATCGTATTGTGGTGGAAGAGATCAAGAAAGAGTTTAAAAAGAAAGAGTCGGGCTTTGCGGCGTTTTTTAAAAGAATACGTCTTTCAGGAGGTTCTATTGTTATTCCCTTGAATGAAAATCCAAAGGTGGATACCAGTTTGAGTATTGTCGTAAAAGATAGAAGATATACGATAATTGAAAATGGTAAAAATATTGTCATGACAGAACTTCAATCTTTAAAGGGATCTCAATTCATTTACAATGGAAATGCTGATTTTGATGCACTCGCAAAAAAGACTGTATACGATCTACGTCTCACAAGAGATACTACAGTATTAAATCGATTTGTATTGGAACTGAAGACAGACGAAGGATTGCTGAACTATCAATTACGATTGGAAAGTCCTGATTTTACTTCATTTGAAGAATATGATAAACAGCAACGATTGCGTATGCTGACGTACGACAATAGAATAAAACTCAAAGAAAAAGAATATCAGAATCTTGTTCAATTGAGAAATGAAAGAAAGGACTTGATGGACAGTGTAAGCTTTTATGGCAATGAAAGTATTTTCCGGATGGCGCGACTGATCATGACGGAAGATGAATTGAAAATGACTCAGGAAGAATGGTTCGCTTCATTGGATACAAACAAAACCCTGAAGGCACGGATTGATGCAACATTGGATTCCATCGAAGCTTATGGAGATGATGCAAATGTGTACATGAATAAACTTGCAAATGAACGGAAGAAAAATCTTGCAAATAAAGATCTGTTTGAGCAGACATACGTGGATTCAACATATTACCATCTGAACCTTTTGATGAATCTAAAAATAAAAGATTTCGGAATCTATAATTGCGATCAGGTGTACCGGATTCAAGCTCCGATCAGAATTAAAGCAAAGTATGTTAAGGAAGACAATACGGACCTACTTGATATTGTAGAGATGTCGCTGATTGATCCCAAAGTAAACGCTGCCTTCAATCTTTATACTCCTACATCATTTACATGTAGTGCATCAGGAGATAATATGGTACTGGTCTTTACAAAAAATAAAATCTATTTCTTCGATAAAGAAAAATGGAAAGCCGAACAAATAAAAAAAGGCGGTGTCTGGTATATATTTAAAATGACAGATATTACTGCTCAGGTGAAGACCTCTAAAGATCTGCAAAAGATATTGGAAGCAGATCCATTATAGTTTTTCGGAATAAAAATTTAGTTTAAAAAAGGTGCGGCAATTTATTGATGCACCTTTTTTATTTTAATAGCGTAGCATTATAGATGTCGGAAATAAAAAATATTAGATTTATGAGTATATTTAAAAACGCCAATCCAATTTTAAATTTTTAATTTAATACGCATGAAGATAAAATCACTAATAACCTTGCATGCTTTTATACTAACAGGTGCACTAGCATTGATGCCGTTCAGTAATTCATTTGGACAACTTTTCAATCCCAACCCATATAAAATCTACTTTACAAATCTTGATATTGAGCATACAAAAAAAGAAGTTGTGAGTAACAAGATAAAGAGGGTGTCGTCAAAAGAATATGAAATAAAAAATAAGAAATTGGGAAAAGAAATACCTAAAAGTGATTTTTATATAATTGAATTCAATGAAGCAGGTAATCCTGTTAAGTATTATTATAAAGATTATAGGTCAAAGTCGGATGAATATGACGGATTGAGTGAAATATTTACGTATGTATTTGAATACGATTCCTTAGGAAAATTGATTCACATTCAGGAATACGAATTACATTCCACTATTCCTTATTGTCATTATGAGATTGATGTTTATTTTTTCTATGATGAAAATAATAAGTTGATCAGAGAGGCATATACCAGGAAGTTTATCTATGATCCGGATTATAAGTTCAAAGGGAAAGATAATACATCTACCAAACAATATGTTTTCAATTATTCGGATTCAGGAACAGTATCGACTGTGTTTAGCGAAGGATATGCTACATACGATGAGGAAAAATGGTACGATACATTAACATTCAATTGTTCGTTCGATAGTGTATTTGTTGAAAAATATATACCCCGAGGAGTTAAGAAAGACAGTGAAGGGAGAGTAATTGAAAATACAAGCTATGCGATTCATGCATTATTAAGGGGCGGTGGCTGTGTGAGCCCCGATTCTCCGCATGATATTATAACAAAATATTACTATGGCAACAATGGTAAATTAGTTAAGTCTGTAAGTCATTCAAGAAAGGGGAAGTTGGTTAGAAGAAAACGTTGGACATATAATGAAAAAGGGTTGCTGCAATCCATACAAGTAGAGCATTCTGAAAAAATAACAATGTATGAATACGAATTTTATTGATTCAGTGAAATAAGTGGAAATGGCATGTAATCCTTAGTCCATATTGAAGTGCTCCTGACCACTGTTTACTGACCACTGTCAACTAATATTCCCTTTAACATATGTGCTAAAATAGGTGCACATTTTTCCTGACAGGAAGGATAGAAATTTCCGTGCTTCCAATGCGTTGATTTAGGAGATTGTCCCCACCAGAACTCAGCCATAGCAAGTGGTTGCATGTTATGCAGGAAAGCGTATTGTAAAAGTTTGGGTGCAGCACATTCACCTGCACCGCTCGGTGGATTTTTACGTGTTGCTTCTTTAAATATGTCAGTTAAACTTTTTTCTTCGCCTGCCTGATTTAAAAAGAAGTAATGATTAAATATTTTCTGCTGCAAGGCATTCGAATGTTCTTTGCGATCTGTTTTAAGCTGAGCGATCTGATCTGCATGTTCACTTGTATTTTCTTCAAGAGATTCTAGAAGGGCGTTGATACGGCTAAGTTCCTGCATACCTACATTTAGAAAACCGCCATCTATCAATAGATCAAAAACAGGAGGAACAAAATGATCGTGATGATTTTCGCCGGCTAACTTTCCTGAAAATGCAGCAAGATAACCAATCTCCTTCTCTTTATTTTTCACAAGCAACACACCAAACATTTTTCCAATAACAGTTCCATCTTCTATGGAATCTGATAAACCAAAATTATGACTCCAGTCGGTTTGTGTTTTTAAATACGATTGTAGTTTGTCTACTGCCAGTAAACATATCGGGTGCGGCTTATAGTTGAAAGGGTCGTTGAATAAGTCCGGCAGCGACGATGGATCAATCGCAGTGTCAAATCGGTTAAAGCAGGAAGATGGATTTGACATGGAGTAAAATTTATCGTTACGAAGAATAACCTGATTTAAAGAATAAATAATAAGGACTTTTTAATATTAATGTACTTCTGCGCTTCATTGCCATCACATGTATGTGACGGATAATTATGTCAAAGGTGAATCTGGATTTTTCACAACAACCATTCTGGAAGGAAATGGGATTTCTATATTTTCTTTATCGAAACGTTTCTTGATGCTTTCATATAGATCACACTTCATTATAAAACCTGAAGTATAATCTTTAGACCAGGCCCAGGCTCTTAGTATAACTGCAGATTCTGCTAATTCAATTACCCGTACAATAACTTTCGGAACTTCATTCTTAATTTCCAACAGTGTTCTGTATTCAATCAGATTGGGATGAGCTTCACATTCCAAACGCATGATCTCTTTGGCTAGATCGATGTTGCTGGTATATGAAATTCCAATTTCGATCATCTGGCAGCATTTGCTATTGCCAAGATCATAATTGATTATCTTTTCTTTATTAATAATCGCATTGGGTACAACGATCATTTTGTTTTCAGAATTCCGGATGGTGGTATGACGTAATGTAATGTCTGTAACAGTGCCGATCATAGCACCTGAAATTTCAATAATATCGTTAATTTTAAAAGGTTTGAATATGATAATAAAAATACCCCCGACAATATTTGACAATGCTTCCTGAGATGCTACACCTGCAATCAATGCAATAACACCTGCACCTCCTAAAGCAGTATGTGCAGTGCCTCTCAGAGATGGAAAAGCAAGGATAGCTAAAATAATTCCGAAAAAATAAATACCTAAAACGGCTAAATACCTGAGAAATCTATGACTTGTAGGATCTTCTCCATTTTTAATTTTATGACGAATGGTCCGGGCGAATAATGTTTGTACAACTGAAGCTCCGATTACGGTTAAAAGCAATATAAATCCTAAATACGTAAGTACCCAGAAATTTTTTGCAGCCTGAGCATATAGATCTTTGCTTATAAAAACGAAGCTGGCTGCACTCATTCCTAAAATATACCAAAGCGTCTTGAGAATTATTTTTACAAGATGTAAAGTAACAGGTTCTTCGTTCGGAAATTTTTCGATCTGTTTTTTTTCAAAAAAAGAATACAGCAAATTTGTCACGAGCTGTAACACAAACACAATTGCTGCTATAACAAACAGAAAAATGATCTCGGTACTATGCTGACTTATAAATTCTATCATAATAAGCAGGGGATATGAATAGGAGCAGATTTTGATTGAATGAACGTTCAATCCATTTAACGAACAATATACTTAAAATTCCATTATTTAATAAATCTGAATGAGCTACAAAAAAAACGTGCAGCCTGATATTCAGGCTGCACGTTGAGATAGCTAGTTGAAATGTAAAATTGTTATCTATAATTGAATAATCTGGAATTCTGTGCGTCTGTTCTCCTGGTATTGTTGTTCTGTACATTTTAAACAATCACAATTATTTACCGGCATGGTTTCGCCAAACCCTCTGAACTTTAAGCGGTCAATAGAAATGCCTCTTTCTACTAAATAATTCACAACAGCGCGTGCACGATTTTGCGAAAGTTTCATATTATACAAGTCCGAACCTCTGCAATCTGTATGAGAGTTTAATTGAATTTTCATATTCGGATATTGATTCAATAAAGTGATCAGCTGATCCAGAGATGGCTTCGCATCATTTCGAATCGTAGCTTTGTTGTAATCATAATAGATGTTTTCAATTTTATATACTTCACCTACTTCCAGTTTTTTTGCGTAGAGTGTATCAACGATCCGTACTGTGCCGATTGCGGTTTCTATACCTTTGGTAGAAATATATTTCTCTTTGCTGTAGTAATTTGTTTTAACAGCATAGGTGTGATAAATGTTGTTTGGTTTTAATTCAACATGAAGCAATTCGCCTGTAGCAAGTTTTACGGTGTCAGTTTTAATGCCTTCTTTTTCCATCCATACTACAGAGGGATTTTCGATCGGCTGTTTTGTTTTTTCATCCAATACAATGGCGGTATAACTGATCTGGAAATTAGATTCCATGTTAACGAGTTTTTCAATGGTGTCGCTGCCAATGACAGTTAACGTAGATAGCGGAACTTCTACAGGTTTGTATCCTGCTTTATTGATCCGCACATTATAATCTGTCTGCAAATACAGCGGCGTAAACATCTTGCCTTTTTCATTTGAACTGAACGTACGATTGTCGGGTGTACTTACAAATTCAATGTAACAATCCTGTAATGGTTTTTTAGTTACCCCGTCAATGATGGTAAGATCAAGAAAAATATTTTGCGCTATGTAACTGTATATATTATCATTTGCTTTGGCTGCCGGCCTGTTTGATGCAAGGTAAGCCATTTCTGAAGTTCGGTGCTGAACAAAAGACATATCGTCATACGAAGAGTTTACAGGAACTCCCATATGCATTGTTGATATAAACATTCCTTTTTGGTCACTCCATACGGCACGGTATATATCAAGTCCGCCTAATCCCAGCCAGCCGTTGGATGAAAAATATAAAACTGAATCGTTGTAAAATGAAGGGAATACTTCATCGCCTTCAGTATTGATTGTTTTGCCAAGATTAACAGGTTTGCTCCATTTGTTACGGGTATCAAGGGTTGTCATATATAGATCTATACCACCTTCACCACCTTTCATGTCGGAAGCAAAAATAAGAATCTTGCCATTCGGACTCAGTGTAGGGTGTATAGTAGAATACGTGCTTTTGTTGTGTACAAAAGATTTTATTTTCTCATACTCTTTTGTTTCCGGATTTTGTTTGGAAGCGATCATAATCTGCAAGTGTACCAATTTGTTCGGATCGGATTTCGGTCCGTTGTTGATCATGCTGATTCCATAATTTGTTCGTGTAAAGAACATCGTGTCTCCGTCGTGACAGAAGGTACATGGTCCATCGTGGTATTTTCCATTTACTTTTTTTCCCAAATTTTTAACTTCAGAACTCGATTTTCCTTCGCTGTTCGTTTCTGTAAACCGGATCTGATAAAACGAATCGCCTGTCCATTTATCTTCTTTGTTATTTTCAGTGTTGTATACAGAGTCTGTTGTAAATACCAGATCTGTATTCCGGAATGTAGGTCCGAATTCATATCCATCCGTATTGAATGCTTGAAAATATAAAACACCTGAAGGCGGAAGCTTCAATAACGAGTCTGCATAATCGCAGCTATTGATCTTGTTCGATACAGATCTGTTTCCAGGATTCACTGCCTGATATTTCAAAAATAATTCTTTGGCTTCTTTATATTTTCCTAAGGTCATTAATGCATCGGCATAATTCTGATAGGCATAGGAAGGAAAATTTTCGTTTTTGATAGCAATGGAATAGCAGGATACAGCCTGATCGAATTTATCGATCATTCGATAACAGTCTCCCAGCTTTACCAGGATCATTGGGTCATCGTTATGTTCTACAACTTTTTCATAATGTTTAATTGCTTCTGCAAATGCCAGGTGTGTATACATGTAATCTGCAATCATTAGATCTTTATCATGATTTGATTGTGCTAACGATTTCACGGCAATAAAAAATAGGGCGATAATAAAAAACAACTGCGCTCTCATAAATCAAATAGTTAAAAGATTTAAAATAATTTTATAAAACGTGGATTCATGTATTTGTTCTTGTCTTTTATGAAATCAAATCCAACTGTGAATTCATGCGTACCGTTATTATATGTTCGCAGATCGGATAGTGCATAATCATACGCATAACCGATGCATACATTGTTTGTGATCTGCATGAACAAAACACCTTCTATGGATTTATCTGTTCTGTATGTTGCACCGATCATAAAACGTTCATAGAAAAAGCAGGAAAGGTTTAAGTCGGCATTAAATGGAAGTTTATACATATCATTTACGGCGTAACGCATCAATACCTGTGGTTCAAGTTTAACAACCGGACTGATTGTAAAAATATATCCACCGCTTAAGAAATAGGTTCGTACTTGTTTTCCATAGATATCACTGTTTGAATTGAAACTGTTCTTATCATATCTATTTTGTACTAAGAATGGAATACCCAGGCCTGCATAATAATTTTTACCGCTTAAATATACACCGGTACCAAAGTTTGGAAGGGGTACATTTGATACGTCTCTGGAATAATTAATAGTTGGATCGTTTTGATCCATCGGATTCAGTTTGCTGTAATCCGCACTGTAAAGAGTAGTTCCTGCCTGTAATCCGAAAGACAAGGTGGTATGTGTATTGAGTTTGATTCTGTACGAACAATAAGCCATAAGATTTGTATTGGTAACAATGCCGGCTTTTTCACTATTTACAGAAAATCCTGCAGCAACCGGTCTGAATGCTTTCATGTAACTGCCAATCGGACCATCGATAGTAACAGAGCCGCCGGTAGGTGCACCGTCAATACCAGTCCATTGTCTCCTCCCATAAACATTGATCGTTGTAAGCCCTTTGTTTCCTGCATAAGCCGGATTGTATAAAAGCTTGTTGAACATAAACATGGTATAGTGCGGATAATTTTGCCCTTTACAGATTCCTATTAAAGTGAATGTAAATAGCAGGAGTACAAAATTTTTCATATGCTTAGATGGTAAAATTGTATTAGTGTAAAAAAGCTGGTTGAACGTTTAAAGATTTTCATGGACAGCTAAAAAATAAGCTGTCCATGAAAAAAGTGATTTGTAAACTTATTGTATCATAACGAATCCTGTGTATTCACCTGTTCCATTAGGTACTTCACTTGAATTCAATTTTAAAAGATAATAGTAAGTACCTGCAGGTAATGGACCGGAATCGTTTTTGTTTCTTCCGTTCCAGTTGTTGTTGTAGTGATCAGCATCGTATACAACATCGCCCCATTTGTCAAAAATCTCAAGAGAACAAGCAGGATAGTTTTCAATACCTTCAATGACCATAACATCGTTCAAACCATCATTGTTTGGTGTAACTATGTTGTGGATGTTTAATGCGATTGTGCAATTTGATTTTACAACCTGGAACGATTGTGTTACCTGGCATAAGTGAGCATCTAAAACAATAACATTATATGTTGAAGCTGTCAAGTTTAGTATATGTGTAACGCTATTGTTGGCAGACGGCATGGTGCAGCTGTATGGAGATGTTCCGCCGGTAACGGTTAATGCAATGGATCCATCATTTCCGGAACAGGTTTCATTACTTGCAATTCCTGATAAGGTTAATGCTGTAGGTTCAGTAATGGAATATTGAAAATCTGCTGTACAGCTGGTTGTATTGTCTGTAACTTCAACAGTATATTGACCAGCATTCAAACTGTTGATCGAAGCTCCGGATGAGCCATTACTCCAGTTGTATTGATAGGAAGCACTGGAAGAAACAGGTGCTAATGTAATTGTACCATTTGCTAAGCCGAAACAAGTAATGTTGTTTATTGTTTCACTAACCTGAGGATCTGCAAAGATTGTTACAGTAGTATTGGCAGAAGTTGCTTCACATCCATTTGCGTCGGTTGCTGTAACAGAATAATTACCCGCAGCGTGAACAGTGATCTGAGAACTTGCATCACCAGTGTTCCATAATACATTTGAACCGACAGATGCGGACGCAGACAATGTTACATCCTGAGTTGAACAGAAACTGGTCGGGCCAGATGCGCTAACAGTAACAGTTGGCAGTGCTAAAGAAGAAACGGCAACCGATGCAGGTAAAGAAGCACAAAGGTTAGTTCCTGTAGCAACGACTGTGTAAGTACCTGCAGAAGAAACGGAAGTTG
>NZ_KB903628.1 GCF_000379725.1 Cytophaga aurantiaca DSM 3654 | reverse complement strand
TACTTAAACAAGAATTCTTAGAGGGAATAAGCATTAAGGATTTACAGTTAATGCGTTTATTGGTTGCTGAGTCAATTGATATTTACAACACGGAAAGACCACATTATTCAAATTATTATGAAACGCCTCAACAGATGCATAATCAATCTAAAATCAAAATGAGAACATATAAAAGCAAAATAGCATCACAAAAATGTGATGCTATTTAATAAATTGGTATCCTTGTAAAACTGTATCGCTATTTCAGGACGACACAAAATATTGAAGTGATCTGTCAATTTTCAAATTGAAATTACTGTGCTTTGATCACTTGTATGGTTTCGGTTTTGTATGCAGAAGCAATTTTAACAAGATACACACCCGCTGCATACTGGGTGCCTAAGGTGAATGAACCGCTTGCAACTTTTGTTTCAATAACAGCACCAATTGAATTTATAACAGTGATGGAAGCTGTTCCAAATGCATCGGGAATTGAAACCGTTGTGTAATCTGCAAATGGATTGGGTGCAGTGCTTACAGAAGTAACATCAGTTATTGCTGCAGTTGCTTCGCTTTCATCTGCTCCGATTCTTGCTGTTGGTGGCGTGTTTGTGAATATAACAGCATACGCACCGGATTGATTTACCAGCACCAATTCATTCGTGTTGTAAATATTTGCAAAGAAGAATCCTTCAAATCCCGGGAAGCCCATCGAACCATCGATGTAAATTTTAGGCGATGCTTGTCCGAATGAATTGAATCCATACGCAGGAATATTTGTGTACCAACGTGGCGAACCGTTATTAGTTTGCAAAGAAAACTGCCATAGTCCGTTGTTTACAAGATCCCAGTTGATCACGGATAAAGACACGTTGCTTAAGTTTGGTCCGCCGGTTCCAACAGAATAAACATACTTGAAATTTTTGATGAGTGTTGGGATTGGCGTGCTACGCGGGATGCCAAACTGTGTAAACAAATTCTGATTCGGATTGTACTTAGTTACCTTTGCATAATCAAATGTCACTTTTGTATTTACAGCATCGCTGGCAGCACCTGCACACAAGCCAACTGAAATGGTAGAGTTCATGTCAATGGTATAGGTTCCCATCTGTACCCACGTTACGCTGTCTCTTGAACAGTAGCTTGTAAACGTATTTCCCTGTCTGGTTATTTTCAACCAATTGTCGAGTGTGTAGATATGCCTGTCTTTTATGTTTTGTGGATCACTGATTGATCCGCCATCTGTTGCAGGTCTTAATTGATTTACAACACTGTTGAAAGGGGTTTTTAAGATCGCAAAGTTTTTCGATCCTGCTGCAGTAGTTTCACGCATCATAATACCTGCCTTAGACCAATCGGTTGGTTTATTCATGTCTTTAATATGCGCTACAATTTGTCCATCACCTTGTAACGATTGATAAATGAAGTTAAGACCATCGCTGTTATAATAGATATCATAACTACCGGATTCCAATCCGAAGACCCCGTTTCTATAGCCGGCTGTACCAGCGTTCCGCGTTGCCCCAATCTCTGTATTCACCCATGGTGAAGGCAATAGATCTGCAGTAGGTGCTTTTTTAAATGTTGCTGTGATAGAGTGCGAACCACTTACACCAGTGAATGTATACGACGATTGCGCACCGATTGAAGCACCATCTATATAAACTTTATCAACCTGATAACCGATGTCTGCAACAATGCTGAAGTATTTGTTTTGATTGTTTATATAACTTAATGCTCCGCTAGGTATGATCGTGCCGCCGTTAACAGCATTCAATTGAGAGCTGATGGTATTTGGTCTGCCTTGAACCGTGAACGACATCGTTGCACCAACCGCACTGATGTTTGTAATTGTTAAACCTGTTTCATTTCCATTCTTCCATCTGAATGGATGTGAAGCTGCAGAGAATACATTTGTGCTGCTGTTGTCAAACAGATCATTTGCATCGCCACGCACATGAAGTTTTCCGCTGCCTTCATCGTGCATCTGATCCAGGCCATCCGCCTGTATTAGATGTATGATTGGCGCTTCTCCATTTGATGTAACCGTACCGCCTTCTTCATCTACATAATAAATAGCCAGACCTTGATCCGGAGCTACTGCGGATTGATAATATCCGTTGTAGATGTGTGCAACAATCAGGATGTATTCTTTTGGATTGTTGACGTTGGAGTATTTGTACACCTGATTGTAACTGTTTGCAGTAACAGAATAGGTTTGTGTTGTTGTACCTGTAATAACATCTACCTGATTTGTCCAGCCCTGTATATAACGCAATCCCGGGTTGATTGGCATTGGTGTTTCTGAACCCGCACTTGCCATTACACAGAAATTTCCTAAGTTACTTACATTCGTTCTGTAGTAATCGGTCCAGCCAAATAAGCTATGACCCATTTCATGGCACGTAGTATTTATTGTTTGGTTTGAATATGCGTCACGTATGCTGATGCTTCCTCTTTTAATTTCGAGTGACTGTCCATTGTTTTTTATGAACGCACCTTCAAAACCAAATGAAAATCCACCGCCTTTGTAACCTCTGGTAAGAATGTTCAAATGCCACAATCCCCCTTGTGTAGGATGTACTGTTAAATTCTGAAATCCATTTGGAAACTGTAAATTAATTTGTTTGATAATGTGTGGAACAATGCTGTCGCCGCCTGCACCACCATCTAAGTAATAAGCAAATGTGCCGGGTAGTTTTACTTTTACTACAGTACTGTTAATGGTGATTTTTCCATTGGTTTGCGTGTAGAAAAAATCTTTTACAGAACCGTTGGTATTCCAGAGATTGTAACCCGGTTGATTCATTAACAATGAAATGGTATCCTTTGAAACGCCAAAGGAATAATCAGAAAAGTCGGTAATGACCGTGAGGCCATTGATGACAGTTGTTTGAGCGTTTGCTATTTGGAAAAAAGATCCAATAGTCATACTCACAAGGAGTATTAGTTTTTTCATAGCTTGTTGATTGATTAGGTTGAAAATATGATTGAAATAAAATAAATCACATTGAGTTTTTTTCGGTTAGTCGTTACTCAATGAAAAATATATATAAATGTAAATGCTGGAAAATATAAAAAGTTATACAAAAGATAATAAATACTTATGCTGCCTCAACATTCTTGATAAAGCACAAGCAGATAATAGAACGATGATATTCATGAACATCTTTTTAAAAAAATCTTTTCTAAAGATATTCATGTACACTAGAGTATATATTTTTGATACATTAGTTTTTAATATTTGATTGACGATAGAGATTAATTCCGGGAAGGATATAAACGGACAACAGTGAATCAATAAGAAGTCAACACATTTGCTCTTTTTCTATATACTTCAAATATTACTATTTATAATTATTAACTATCTTATAATTAAGTTAATAATGAATTTTATGCAGACGTAATATTTCGCCTGTGCTATTTTTCTACCTGCTCATTTATACGTATTTTTAGTGCTATGAAAATTGTTGAAATAAAGGATAAGGCTGACAAAAAAGCCTTTTTAGAATTACCTGTAGGATTATATAAAAATGAAAAAAACTGGATCCGTCCGTTGGATGCAGACATCGAAGGAATTTTTGATAAAGAAGTAAATAAATATTTCCGTCATGGAGAAGCAACACGTTGGTTGTTGTACAATAATGAAAATAAAGTGATCGGTCGCATTGCTGCCTTTATTGATAATAAAACAGCTAAAACATCTGAATACAAAACAGGTGGCTGTGGTTTTTTTGAATGCATAGATGATCAGGCAGCTGCAAATCTGTTGTTTGATACAGCAAAGAATTGGCTGATCGAACGTGGCATGGAAGCCATGGAAGGTCCGATAAATTTTGGTGAACGTTTGCAATGGTGGGGTTTACTGGTGGATGGTTTTTATGAACCGGTGTATGGCATGCCGTATCACATGGCTTACTACAGACCGCTTTTCGAAAAGTATGGTTTCAAAGAATATTATCAGCAATATACGTTTCACCGTTTTGTAGAAGGCGATCTTCCTCCGATCTATCAGGAAAAGGCAGATCGCTTGGCGCGTGATCCGGCATATGTGTTCAAGCATATTGAAAAAAATAAACTGGAGCAATACGGCGAAGATTTCAGAACCATTTATAATAAAGCCTGGGCCAAACATGCCGGTGTGCGTGAGATGCCCAAAGCACAGGCCATGGCAATGATGAATCAGTTAAAGCCGATTCTGGATGAAGAGATTGTATGGTTTGCCTATTACAACAATGAACCGATTGCATTTTTTATCATGATTCCGGAATTGAATCAGATCTTTAAACACCTGAATGGAAAATTAAAAGGGAAGTGGGACATCGTTGCGAAGCTGAAATTCCTGTATCACAAATACACAGGTTCATGTAAAAAAATGTTTGGCGTGGTATTCGGTGTGGTTCCTGAGTTTCAGAGCAAGGGACTTGAAGGTGCTATTGTAATGGCTGCAGCCAAGGTTGTACAACCAATGGGGCGATATACCGAATTTGAAATGAATTGGATTGGAAGTTTTAATCCAAAGATGACTAAAGTTGCAGAAGCAGCGGGTGGCAAGATTCGTAAGGTACACATCACGTATAAATATATTTTCGATCAGACAAAACCTTTCTACCCAATGAAGGTGATTGAGTAATTTGAAAGTAAATCCAAAAAAACAAAAGACAAATTCCAAACTGCTAGCAATATGAAAAAGGCACTTTTAATTCTTTTAGTAATTCCGTTTTTCTCATTTCTTTCTCCCGATTATAAAACCTCTGATTTTATAGGGAAATGGAAAGGAGAAGATAAAGGTGAGATCGGTGTCATTACGTTTGACAACGAAGGCTACGCATCCTTTGAGATAGGCGGCGAAATAATGGGCGGGAAAGAACAAACAAATGAGGAGGGCACATTTAGTATGACTTATAAAATAGATGCTGCTGCTCAGCCCATACATGTTGATTTTATTATGACAAATGTTAAAACAAAGGAGGAAGTTATAATGTTCGGCATCGCAAAATTTAAAGATATAGACAATATGTATTTGGCGGTTGATGCAGATACCGGAACGAGACCTGCAGAATTTGACACAGAGAATACAATACTTTTAAAAAGGGTGAAATAATACATACGTGTATTGACCGAATGCCATAAAGCTTCAGGTGTATCAGTTGTAATGTTCGTGAGGGGCATAAAAGAGCCTGCCATTGAATATGTGTAAGCACAAGGAATTGCCGTGAAGGGTTGGTGGAAATGAATGTAAAAGTATTGATTATGAATCTGAGTAAAAATTTTATTGTTAGCATAATTATTTTTTTTAAGTGTGTCATGTTAAATGCTCAGGTAAACGACACAGTAGTTATTAATGGTAAGTATAATGTCAATAAAGAATATTATAAAACTGTAATTTATTCCAATACATCTAAGAAAAATAAAATTGGAGAAGTTTTGTATTATAAAGGAATGCCGATAAGCGATACGGTATGGTATGTGTATGATTCTTTTGAATGTAATAAACCGTATCTGCAAATTTCGAATAAACCTAAAAATTATTTTTATGATGTTCATTCTAAAAAAGCTGTATTAGATTTTTATTTTGATTCTAGTGAACATTCTTATTATTTATATTCTGAAAAACAGCAGATATTACGCGATGGAAAGAAATACTACTTTGTAAGTATTTGTGATTCGGTTGTAGTTGAGATTGAAAATATTTACGATGTGCAGGGTGTAGATAAATCATCTGTGTTTGTAAACTCAAAAGCAGGAACAACATTATATGATTTCAAAAATCAACAACAAATATTTTATCCGAATGCTGCATACTATACTAATTTGAATTGTTTTTGTTTTCAGGATAGTGCTTGTTACCGTTATGATGGTACTAATTCAAATTCATTATATAAGTTGGATTTTACGAATGTGATATCAAATCCGTATTCTAGAAATTGGATTGTTAAAAAGGGTGATAAATTTGGACTGATTGATCATTTCCCCAATAGTTTTAAGGAAGGCGTTTTTGAAAAGTCTAATGGAGGATTGCCTGCACCTAAATATAAGGTGGTTATTGAATATACGTTTGATTCTCTTTACCGATTTTCCTATCCGGCTTTAATTTCTAAAAAGGAAAATAAATTTGGTTTGATCTATGCGGACGAAGAAATTTTGAAGCCCATATATGATTCTATATATGAACAAGGAGCTTTTTACATATATAGAAATAAAGTGGATGGAATAAATAAATATGGATTGGTTTATAATAAAACTGTTTTAACAGAGCCAATTTTTTCAGCTGTAATAAACACATATGGACATTATTATTTGGTACAGGATGTTTCTAAGGATAGTTCTTATGTATATGCTTTTGATGCGGTAAGCCAATCCAATAGAGGAACTATAACAAATCAACTGATTGATATCGGTAAGGGCAAATTGCCAAAAAATATACATTGTTATAAAATGAAGTCGTATATAAATAGTTTTGAGAAGGAATTTTATATGCTAAATGGAGATCCCGTATATAACAATAAAGTATTTTTTATTAGCTCAACGGATAAAGTGTATTATTTGATTTATGATTCGAAAGTTATTCATTCTTTTAAAAAGAAAAGAGGTGATATATTAATGTCTGTTAAAAATGTATATGATTCAAATGGTAACAGAGTAACAAGAAAGAATGATTCTGAATATGTGTCCACGCAGTTTTTATTCGAATTTAAAAACAAGAAAAAAATACATAATGCGTATTATTGGTATTCAACTCAATCAGGATTTGAAAAATAGATTTTAATTTAAAAAAAGTATATACATATTGTCATGAATACCAACAAAAACGCTTCACTTGGTTTTGTTTTTATTACGTTATTAATAGATGTAATCGGTATCGGAATTATTATTCCGGTTACTCCCGATCTGATCAAAGATCTTACAGGAGAAGGACTCAGTGAGGCTGCTCAATACAGTGGCTGGCTAATGTTTGCTTATGCCATCATGCAATTTTTCTTCTCGCCAATACTTGGCGCCTTGAGTGATAAATATGGCAGACGTCCGATACTTTTGTTGTCGTTACTCGGCTTAGGATTCGATTATATTTTCTCTGCATTTGCTCCAACCATCGGCTGGTTATTTGTTGGTCGTCTTTTGGCAGGTATCAGTGGTGCAAGCTTTACAACAGCTACGGCATACATTGCTGATATCAGTACACCTGAGAATCGTACACAAAATTTTGGACTGGTTGGCGTAGCATTTGGACTTGGTTTTATTATCGGTCCGGTGATTGGTGGTGTTACCGGCGATTGGTGGGGACCGCGTGCGCCGTTTATGGTTGCTGCAGCCTTTACCTTATTAAATGTGTTGTATGGATATTTCTTTGTGCCGGAATCTTTACCGAAAGAAAATAGAAGAACATTTGAGTGGAAACGAGCAAACCCGATCGGTTCTTTGTTGCATTTAAAAAAATATCCCATCGTAGCGGGTTTGGTTGCTGCAATGTTTTTGTTTTTTATTGCGGGACATGCGGTACAATCTAACTGGACATTCTTTACAGAATATAAATTTGAATGGGATAAGAAAGAGGTCGGCTATTCATTAGGTTTTGTAGGTTTAATAGTTGCCATTGTACAAGGCGGTTTAATTCGCATCATCATTCCTAAGATCGGACAAAAGTGGGCTGTATACATCGGTCTTGTTTTAAATGCGTTCGGCTTATTGTTATTTGCTTTTGCTACAGAAGGCTGGATGATGATTGCCATATTGATTCCGTATGCATTGGGAGGTATTGCCGGTCCTGCGCTGCAAGGTATTACTTCTGCACAGGTGCCTGCAACCGAACAAGGCGAATTGCAAGGTGCATTAACTTCTCTGATGAGTGTAACATCCATCATTGGTCCGCCATTAATGAATAACCTGTTTTCGTATTTTACAGGAGAAGGCGCACCGATTGAATTACCCGGAGCTCCTTTTTTATTAGGAGCATTAATGATTGCTGCAAGTGTTTATCTGAGTGTGCGAACCTTGAGGAAGTACGAAGGATAATTTTACTCTTCGTTTAATTTTAAATACGTATAAAATGACAAAATGCTTTTGGGTTATCCTGCTGATAGGTATAATTTCGATCTCTACATTTGGACAAAACAATGTTGTGATTCCGGATTTAAATTTTAGAAATGTTTTAAAAAATAAATATCCTACATGTTTTAATAGCCGGGACGAGTTAGATATTACCTGCACGGAAATCATTAAAGAAACAGAACTTGATGTAAGCGAGAATAACATAATTGATCTGACAGGGATCGAGTATTTTAAAACATTAAGAGTGTTAAACTGTTCTCAAAACGGATTAATCATTCTGAATAATTTACCTGAATCATTGACTGAATTAAATTGTTTTCACAATCAAATTCAACAAATACTTAAATTACCTGATGGCTTGACAGAATTAATATGTTCAAAAAATAGAATGCCGACTCTGCCGAAGTTACCTCAAAATCTAAAAGTACTTTCGTGTTTTGATAATGTGATCTGGACGCTTCCGGATTTACCTGAGACAATTATAAATTTAGCTGTTTCCGGAAATAGATTCACTGCTTTACCTGCATTGCCTGATGGTTTAAAGACATTGGATTGTTCAAATAACAAACTGACTGTTTTGCCAGATTTGCCGACTGATCTGGAGCAGCTGTTTTGTAGTAAGAATGCGCTCACAAAGCTTCCCGCACTTCCGGTAAATCTTAAAATTTTAAGCTGCAATACAAATGGTTTAACGGAAATTCCTGTATTACCTGTTACACTTAACTATTTGGATTGTTCGTTTAATAAAATAAAAATCATTCCGGACTTACCACCAATGCTTCGATATTTTAATGCAAGTAAAAATCCATTAAAACAAAAACCAGTCAATAAGCATCCGGATGTATTAAGGAATTTTATCTTAGAATAAAAAAAACACTTCAAAAACAAAAGGTCTGAATATAACATTCAGACCTTTTGTTTTATCCGGTAAGATCCGTTACAAATGGATCTTATTAAGAAATATAAGATTACTCTACAATAACTTTCACTACCTGTGCAATTCCGTTTTGTGTAACATACACTACGTGCATGCCTTTATTTAAAACGGTAATGGGAGTTTCAGCTTTATAGGAAGCATTGGTATATACCAATTGGCCAAGTGTATTGTAAATTTTTACATCATACATACCTGTGCCTGAAAGTGCAAATGATTCTGCTGCCGGATTTGGATATGCAGTAAGCGAACTTTTTGCAACACCTGGAATGATTGCTGTTGTAATACTTGGTGTTATTTCTACTTTGTCGCCGCTTTCGTTAGATGTTACATATACTGCCGATTTGAGTGATCCGTCTGTTGCTGTTGTACGTGCTGTAGGCAACGTTATTGTACAGCTTACAAGTACTGATGGAGCCGCTGTTTCTGAAAAGTATACGGTTACAGGATTTGCAGTGTAGTTTGAGATGATAGATCCTCCCCATACAAACCATGCGTATGTTGCACCACTATATGAAGGAGCTGTAAATGTGTAATATCCTTTACCAATAGCAGGAGCACTTTGCCATACAATATCAAAATCTTTATTTTTTACATTCACGGTAAACTTTGTACTGTCATTCGAACAATCCGGATTTGTTGCAATAATATAATAAGTACCCGGTGTTAAATTGTTTCCTGAAACAGGTGATTGCAATGCAGCATCTGAATAAAAATCGAATACAGTACCTCCATGCGCAACACTGAAATTATCTAAATACAATTTTTTAAATACATCTTTCGTGAATACATCGTTAATACCATAGTAGTCGCCTTCAACCGTATAATTTGCCGCTCCGCCATAATTATTTTTTGTGAGTACAAGATCTGTAGTAATTAATTTGGTAGGCACTTTTAATGAAGGGGTGTAGGTATAATTTGTACAAACACCTAATGCAACATTTGGCTGGTATACAATTTGAAGTTGAGGGAAACGCGATGTTTTGTCAACCATCTCTGTCATATCCATTGTGGCAGGATCAAACGTTGTGCCTGGTCCACCTAATAAGCTTTTATTCGTGAAAGTCATTTGCGCTAGGTCAGTAGCTGAAGCTACATTGCCATCAAGATATACATAAGGAGTAATGTCAATAATGTCATCTCTGCAAACGGATGGCATGTTTTTAATTTCTAACTTCAGACACGGTGTTTCATTTACAATTACATAAATGCTGTCGTAATAATAATCATGAGGATCGCATACTGCCACTTGCACTCTGATTTTGTATTTTCCTTTACCAACAACAGACCATGTATTATTTGAACTTATAGGCGCTTCAGTTCCTATTGATTGATCTGTAAACAAAATGCGTTCATTAAGGCTTGTAAGATCGTTTTGGCTACTGAAGAAAATAAATTTAGCGAAAAAGTCAGAAGTGAAATTTACAGTTGCATTTTTTTCAACCGTGTATTTAAGTGTATCAACAGTAAATAAAGCAGTAGGAGGTACTGTATTATAAAGGAATACCTGCACGCCTGAATTATGAAAATCAGTTGCATTCATTTTTTGAATAAACACAGCCGTGTAATCACTGTAGTGTATGCTGGTTAATTCATCTGTAGTAATCACAGCTCCTTCTAAACGAAACATTTTATACATGCTTGCATTGTCGCTGGGATCATTGAGATCATGTATACCGGTTTTTTTAATAATGTCTGCAACTGTAATCGTTGAATCCACACACGAATACATATAGTTCCCATTATCGGAGACAACATAGGTGCCGGTTGTTTGCGCAATAAGTGAAGTTGACAGAAATAAAACAGAAAGGATTATCAAGAGTAATTGTTTTTTCATAGCGGATAAGTATTAATAAATAAACCAGTCATTATATCCTATTTTGGAGAAAATGAACCAATTTAAAAATACGAATTCTAATTGATAAGGTTAGTCTATCTAGAGAGGTATTTATTCAATAAAATATATTCATTAAACAAATACCTTAATTTTAGTACGAATACCTTGTACTAAATTATTTTATAATAAAAAATCAGTTTTAAAATATACAATTGTTAAGTGTTTCTGAATCGAATGTGTTTGTAAGTTCAATTAATATTTATTCATCTTAAATAAAATTATAAGGAAAATTTTTGAATACGAATAAGTGAAATACTTTTGAATATTATATCATACTTGTACTTAAATAATTACTCCATCTTTCATTTCAATAATACGATCGGTGCGTTTTGCAAAGTCGCCATCGTGGGTAACAATTAATAATGTTTGTTTAAGTTCTTTGGTTAGATCTTTAAAAATATCAAAAACCAAATCACTATTTTGTTTATCGAGGTTACCTGTTGGCTCATCGCCCATAATAATAAGTGGATCATTTATTAAAGCACGGGCAATTGCTACGCGTTGTTTTTGTCCGCCACTTAATTGATTGGGCATTTTCAGCATATGGTCTTTCATGCCAAGTGTATCTAAATGTTTGGTTGCTCTTTGTTCAATTTCTTCTGCAGAATATTTTCCAAGTTTTAATCCGGGGATCATAACATTTTTAAGAATAGAAAATTCATTTAACAAATAATGAAACTGGAATACAAAACCAATTTTTTCATTTCGAACCTGAGCTAATTGTGCATCGTTTTTTCCTGTCAGTAATTCGCCATTCAAATACAATTCACCTTTATAATCCGTATCCATAGTCGAAAGAATATACAACAAGGTAGATTTTCCACAACCGGATTTTCCCATTACCGAAACAAATTCGCCATGACGAACAGTAAAACTTAAGTTTTTAAGGATTTCTATTTTTACAGGATCATTAAAATCCTTGCAGATATTTCGTGCATCTAAGATAAATTCTGACATGATTATTTCCCTCTGATAATTTCAACCGGATCAATGCTTCCTGCTTTGCGTGCAGGAAGCAAGCCTGCAATGTAGGTTGTTAAAAGTGCAAACGTAAAGCCAATCAAATAATAGGTTGGATTGTAATAAATCGGATACGTTTTTATTGTAGGTAGAGAAGCAGTTTCAAAAGGTATTTGATCAATAATGGATGAAAGCATATACCCAAACGCCAGACCAAATACTCCCCCTGCAATACCTATGATTAATGAAAGAAAGATAAAAATGTATTTGACATCCTTCCCCGAAAAGCCTGTAGCTTTCATAATGGCAATGGTATCCATTTTTTCATAAATCATCATATTTAAAATATTGTAGATGCCAAATCCTGCAACGATCAATAACGTAATTCCTACAGCATATGAAATAATGCTTCGCACAGAGCTTCCTGTTTCAAACTGCGCGTTGGCTGTTTGAATATCAATGGCATCGAGTTCAAACCTTTTTGCATAATCTTTTGCTAAAGCTGGAGCTTGAGACAGATCTTTTAGTTTTATGTTAATATCCGTAATGTAATTGTTTGATTCACCCATAAGTTTTTGAGCCGTTTGAATCGATGTATAACTTTGGGTGTTATCAATTTCCATCAATCCAAATTGAACAAGACCTATTACCTTTAGCGCTGAGATGGTGCCTTGAGCGGTAGTAACATATATTACATCACCTATTTCAACCATTAATTTTTCTGCAACGCCATTACCTAATAAAATACTATTATTTACGATGGATAGATCTGCCGATTTTCCTTCAATAACGTAATCGTTTAAGTAGAATAATTTCTGTTCGGCTTCAATGTCTATTCCATTGATTAGGCCAGGCAGTTCTATTCCTCCAGCTGAATAAAAAATAGGAGTATTAATTTTAGGTGCAATGCCCAAAACTCTTGAATCTTGGTTTAATGCATGCATGATAGATTCTGAATTATATATAGCCTTTCCTTTATCTTTTGGTTTTATAGAATGAATGAAGTTTATATTTTCTTTATATGCTTTCGAAGCATTGACAGGTTGATCTGTTGATTGTTTAATTTCATTGTATAGCCGAATGTGCGCGGTTCTATTAATGATTAATCCATCCAGCATTTGGTTTAATCCATTCATAAAACTGAGCAAAGTGACAAACATACAAACCCCGAACATGACTCCAACTGCAGCAACAATGGATTGTTTGATTCGGGCTCTCAATAAGCCAATAGATATTTCTATCAATAATTTTAAATTCATCCGCTATTTATGGTTTATAAAGAATGTCTGTTGATTTTATTCCTTCAAGAATTTCAACATAATCATAATTTTGTAAACCTGTTTTAACAGGTATTGCTTTATTATCTTCAAGCAATACGGTTGAGCCATTTAATAAATACGACGTTGGAATAACCAGTGCATTTTTTTTCGTATGAATGATGATGTTTGCTTCAACACTCAGGTTTGGATAGATTGTAGGTGGTTGATTAATGAACTGTGCTTTAACAGTGAATGTTCGTGTACGCTCATTCATGATCGGATAGATACTTGTGATTACACCTTCGAATACCTGACCTTTGTAACTATCCATATTTATTTCAATATGTTGATTAAGTTTAATTCTTGAAATATCTTTTTCATCAATTTCCAATTCAATAATAAATTGATTGCTTAGTCCAATGACAGCAAGTTGAGTTTGCGGGGTAACTAATTCGCCTTGTTCCTTCAAAACATCATATACCGTTCCATTCATTAAACTTTTAATTGTATAATCAGCCTGTTGTTTTTTTGTAATGTTATAATTGTTAGAAGCCACTTTAGCATCCGTTGCTAATTGCCTTTTTGCTTGCGCATATTGGCTGTTTGTGATTTCATAGTTTGATCTGGATGTTTGATAGGCAAGTTTCTTTTGCTCAAATTCTATTTCAGTGCCAATATTCATTTCCCAGAGATGTTTTTGTTTCATATAGATACTGGAGTCTAACTGAAATTTATTGTAAGCAATATTTTTAGCTAACGTAAACTCTTTTAATTTGTCAGAATTACGATTGCTGTTTTCTTCACTTAATTCAAGATTGATTCTGGCATTTTCATTTGACAAATCAGATGTTTGATCATCTAATAAGAATAGCTTCGCACCTTTTTGAATCGTGTCACCTGGCTTTACAAAAGCTTGTTTTAAAATTCCATTTACGGTTGCGAATACCGCATATTGTTCTGCAGCTTTTATTTTTCCTGAAGCATAAACGGATTCAGTAATGTCTTTTACTATGGGCTGGATTGTAGCTGTTTTTTTCTTGCAACTAAAAATGCCTGCAATACAAAATATAAAAGTTGTTAATAATGTTGTATAACGCATGAAACTTATTTTTTAGATCTTAATGAAGGTATATATCTAGCCGGGAATTTTAAATGACTTAAAACATCTTAATAGATGATCATGATGCATTTTTGATGTCTTCACCAAAGGGCTCGCTATAATGATAATGATTCAAGATCATTTCAATTGCCAGTCGCATTGCTTCATTGATTGGGAATTGCTGTTTGCTTAAATTATAATCGATATCCGTTAGCTGGTTATAGTAATTTGTTGCCAAAGGAACAGACAATCCTTTTTTTGCCTGAATGTTGAGCGATTCAGATATTTTAGGGTATGTATCTTTAATAGTAGTACATGTTAGCAATGTAGATTCGCCTGTTTTATTTCGGGTGAATGAAAAGCCAAACAATCTGCAGATCAAAGCACGATGTGTATAGCTGGAGCAACCACCTTTTTGTTTTGTTGTTTGAAGCGGTTGATAGAGATTACAAATAGGAGAATTATTTAATAACAAACGATCGTATACGATTTCAGCAGAATTATTTTTATATAAATAAAATGCATAGGGAAGTAATTCTAAAATGCTTGCTTCAATATTGGGTGAGGTACAACATTTGGAACAACCTGCAATGCACGAATACTTGGCCTGTGTTTGAAACGTAGTCAGGTCTTTATCTAAAGCTGTATAAAACTGTTCTACTTTTAAAGAAATATCTTCGAGGTGCGACATAGCTGATGTGAAATTTTAATGTAATTCCACACCGAAAAATATACGGAGATTCTGGTTGGCAGAAGGTAGGTCTAATAGTTGGTATTGCAATACAGAGAATAAACAAATGTTTTATTCTCTGTATTGCAATAGTTAATTGGTGATTTTTGATAATACGGAATAGCTGACTAATTTTCCGCTTTTATTATATACCTCAGAGCGTACAGCGCCATTTCCATAGGCATACCATTCAATAACAGTAAATTCAAATTTAATCGGAATTCCCATCGTTGTAGTAACAGAATTTATCTTTGAAGTAACTTTATACGCATCGAATGTGCCTGCAGGAGTAGTTACAGATTCCTTTGCCAATACCTTACGTTCGCTTGATACGTAGCTGATTGTTGAAAAAAGTGTTGAGCCACTATATACATTGGCTTTCATATCTCCATTTGCCAGTACTTGACCAACGGTTAATGATTTCGGAATAATGAGATCATTGCCTTCAATATTCATCGTCATGTCTTTGAATTGCTGCTGTTGCTCATTTGTTATCATGGATTTCATGTCAATATGAATGTCTCCATTTGAAAAAACAACATCGTAATCAGAGTTGCTCAATTCTTTATCTTTTTCGTTGAAAGAAGTACTGTGAACAGAAGCGGTATATGTCTTACCGCTTGAAATTACTTTTGTGATCGTGTATACGTTTCGCCCGGTTGGATTTCCTTTTGCGTTGAAACTTGACAATTCCCAGGTTGAACCTTCTTTAAAAGGATAAAAACTATCCGCAGGATTTTGGGCGTGGAGAATGTTAAGACTAGATAAAACAATGCCTAGAAACAGAAATATCTTTTTCATATAATAAAAGTTAATGTTAATTCAAATTACTGAAATAATTCAATAGGTTCAGTATTATCTTTTTTTTAAAAGAATACAAAAGCAGAATTTAATCCCTTGGTTAAACAATAGAATTGCATTGCTGGTGGTATCTTATCAGAATAATATTCTAAATAATTTAAAATAATTTAATAATTCAGAATATAATTTTGTATTATTGCAATACCTGAACGTAAAGGATGCTAGTCAACCAAGCACATTTCAAGTGAAAACTAAGCCTTCCTGCTTCATAGTTTGTTCATTTAATCACTAAAAATCATTGCTATGTCATTTCAATTTGAAACCCTACAGCTACATGCCGGACAAGAAGTAGATCCTACAACACAGTCACGTGCAGTTCCTATTTATCAGACTACTTCGTATGTATTTAAAGACTCCAATCATGGAGCGAATTTATTTGCACTGAAAGAATTCGGAAATATTTATACGCGTATCATGAATCCCACAACGGATGTGTTTGAGAAACGTATCGCTGCCTTAGAAGGCGGTGTGGCTGCGTTGGCTACATCATCCGGACAATCGGCACAATTTCTTGCATTAACAAACATTCTTCAGTCGGGAGATAATTTTGTAACAACTTCATTTTTATACGGAGGCACATACAATCAATTTAAAGTTTCATTCAAACGCTTAGGTATAGAAGCACGTTTTGCTGAAGGCGATGCTGTTGCAAATTTTGAAAAACTTATTGATCATAAAACGAAAGCCATCTATCTTGAAACCATCGGTAATCCAGAGTTTAACATTCCGGATTTTGAAGCCTTTGCTGCATTAGCTAAGAAACATGATCTGCCGTTGATCGTAGATAATACCTTTGGAACAGGTGGTTATTTATTTAAACCTCTTGAACATGGCGCAAACGTTGTAGTTGAGTCTGCAACAAAATGGATCGGCGGTCACGGTACTTCTGTAGGTGGTGTTATTGTAGACGGAGGAAATTACAATTGGGGCAATGGTAAATTTCCTCAATTCACTGAACCCTCTGAAGGCTACCATGGATTGGTGTTCTGGGATGTGTTTGGAACAAACGGTCCGTTCGGAAACATTGCATTTATTATCCGCGCACGTGTTGAAGGTCTTCGTGATTTCGGTCCTTCACAAAGTCCGTTCAATTCATTTTTATTATTACAAGGTTTGGAGACGTTGTCGTTACGCGTAGATCGTCACGTACAGAATGCGCAGACATTGGCAGAATGGTTAGAGAAACATTCGGATGTGGCAAAAGTGAATTATCCGGGCTTGCCAAGTAGCAAATATCACAACCTTGCGAAGAAATATCTGAAACGTGGTTTTGGTGGAGTGTTATCTTTCGAGATCAAAGGTGGAAAATTACGCGCAGCACAATTTGTGAATAGTTTGAAATTAGCAAGCCATCTTGCAAACGTAGGTGATGCAAAAACATTGATCATTCATCCTGCATCAACAACGCACCAGCAGCTGAGCGAAGAAGAGCAACGCATTGCAGGTGTTACAACCGGATTGCTTCGTGTATCTGTAGGTATTGAACACATCAGCGATATCATTGCAGATTTCGAACAGGCGTTTGAAGTACTTCGCACGATCGAAACAACAGACAATGTTTCTGCAAATCACAATGCATAATTAAAAATTTCTTTGAGTAGTTGGATACTTTTTGAAATTGAAACTATGCTAACGTCGTCGAGGTTATAAACCTCGACGACGTAATTTTTTAACCAAGCATGTTTATTTTTTCAGAAGGACTTTAAAAAGCTTTCCCCGTTCATTACCCAAAGTGTGTTTTACTTACTCAAACTATAATATTTGTAATATGGCTTCAAATCAATTAGATTAGGGAGATAATTAAACATAATATTAAAAATGATAAACATTTTTTTTAGATGCTTGCTACTAGGAATTATTTTATTTTTATTCGGGTGTCAAAATTCAGAAGAAAAAACGAAAGGACTTTCTAAGTTAATAACTACCGAAAATATTCCTATTCAAGAGTTTTCTATAAAGTCGGATATCGATACAATTTTAACTGGAAAACAAGGGACAACCCTAACAATTGAACCAAATACTTTTGTAGATACAAATGGAAATCCTGTGAAAGGGTTGATCAATTTAGAGTTTAAAGAATGTTTGACAAAAGCAGATATAATTCTTGGCAATCTAACAACAACATCAAATGGACGCTTTCTTGAAAGTGGAGGAATGGTCTATATAAACGCAACATCTAATAATATTCAACTTCAAATTGCGAAAAATAAATCTATTGGAATTAAAATGCCTTCCGATTCAATTTTAGAAAACATGCAATTGTTTGAAGGTGTTGAAACTGAAAATGGAATGAATTGGATAAATCCTGTTGTAATAGAAAATGAAAAGATAGATAAAGCACAAGGAGCAATTGTTCAACAAAGAGGTGTTGTGAAAACATCAAATGTTGCCTATTCCGTAAAAGGTTATCACTATACAGGAAGCTATAACAATCCAGGTCCAGCACCTAAGCATGATGATTGTCCGGTTGAATTGCAAAATAAAATTACTGCCTTGATATGGGCAGGTAATGGATTGATGATTTCTAAAGATTCAACGATTCAAATGGATTCATTTGAAGTGACATTGATTAAGACAGAAACAGGGAGCGAATGGCAAGAATCTAATTCAGTTGAAACACAAGTGCAGGTAGGTAAACCAAAAGGACAGAATTCTTTCAGTGAAGACTCGAAATCAAATTACATTTTCTCAATTAAAAAATTAGGATGGGCAAATATTGATCGGCTTTATAATGACCCTCGAACAAAGGAGATAGACTTAATCGTTCTGATAAATAATCAAGATCAATTTGATAATGTATTTGTTAGTATGATTATTAAAAATAAAAATATGTATTTGCCAGGTTATCAGAAAAAAGACAATTCATACGCTTTTACACATGGTGACTATGAAAAAACCTTATTGCCTGTAGGAGAAACAGTAAGTATTTTAATAACTGCGTATCAAAAGAAAAAAGCATTCTATGCAATAAAAACTTTTCAAATTAAAGAAAAAGAAACGATAACTCTTGACCTCTTGCCTACTACTGATGCAGATTTGAAAAAACAACTTGAAGTACTATAAAATAGGATAAGATTCTTAGTACCTATTCGCAGAGCTGGCAAGTGTTCTATGCATAGAGCGATGTATTATCATAATATAATTTTAAATAACTTTCCCCGTTCATTTGTCACCCGAAGCTCATGTTCATTATACCAGGAAATGCCTTCGGATTGTCCGCCGCTTGGGAACTTGATCACTCCATAAGGAACAAATTGTATTCCTGCATGTGAATCGGTGATGTGAAATAAAAATATTCTTCCGTAAAGAAGTACAGCTATTTTTTCTTTTCCTGAAGCATCTTTATATACAGAACATCCTGTAACCATTCCTTTGAAAGAAAGTTGCTGAACCACATTGGCTGTGTGTGCAGATGTGTCTTGCGATAGCTGATACAATTTAACCGGTACACGCGATCTGTTTTTGGAAATAAAATAGTAAGAAGAATCTCTTCTGAAAAAAGCTTCGCAATCAAAGCTTAAACTGTCTTCTGAAGGAGGAAATTTAGATTGATCTTCGTAAGAGAATGAATGTTTATTCGTTGTATTATTATCGATATCGTAATTGTACAAACACAGATCTTTTCTTTTGTTGCGGTTGTTACCCATATCACCGATTACCAGATGCGGATTTTCCAAACTGTCTTTGTAGTACACCAATTCTTCCCAGTCTTTATTCGTAGCATTTGGTATGGTCTTCGTATCCAGCAATTCACCTTTTTCATTGAATGCAAACACTTCAGGTCTGGAGCCGCTATCATTTAATGAATAATAAATATCGAAATCCAGATCAGGCTTTACCAGTGCAGAACTTTCACAGATTGTAGTATCGATAAATGTAATGCGTTTTATTTTTGCATGAATAATCTTAACATGTTTTCCATCTACCTTATTCGAACCGGGCGTAAGCACAGCCTGAAGAAAAAAGAGGACGGAGTAAAATAAGGAAAGTAACATAGGATGAGTTGGATATTTATTCGGATAAAAAGATATGTCTGTCAATGTGTTCAGAGATATCCTGTTCGTTCAGAAGTAGAGTATATTCGTGTGCTTCTAAATCTTTCAAATAGAATTTTAATTCCCCTTTAAAATGTGTTTCAAGTAGTCGAAAGGAATTTGGAACACAAAAGCCTTCTGAAAAATACGTTACCAGTTTCGTACCTCTCGGCAGCTTGTTTAATTCAGTAAATATATGTTTGGTATATTGAATGTATTCTTCAATAGAAACTCTGCTGCTTTCATCAATGGAAGAGGTTCGATCTATTTTTTCCTGAAAGGAGTTGAAGAAATATATTCCATCGTAGCCCAGTAAATTCATGGTTAATACATCCTGCTGAAAAAAAGATGCATTGGGTATCACATACTCTTCTTTAATTTTGTTAGATGCAGCGATAAAGTTTTCACGAACATCTACACCATGAAATTCTGAAGAAGGGTATAAGGAAGCTCCAACGAAACAGAATTTTCCTGCGCCGCTGCCTATGTCCAGAACTTTTACAGAACCTTTGTTGCATAGAAATTCAGCAGCAATTTTTGAAACATATACAGATGTCCAATGTCTTTCAGATAATTCGCGTAATTGAAATGGATAAATTGCGTCGAAGTCTTCGTCGGATATATTTTTTTGTATACGCAGTTTTTCAAAAATCATATTCTGCAAAATGGTTTTCTTAGTTTTTATTTTCAATGTGATTTACATCATGTTGCCGGGATATCTGTATTGCAATATCCGACGTTGCTGCATGAATGGACTTAGATAATACTTGCTGATACCCCCATCCTTTAGTGTTCAATAAAAGCGGTTTGTTGTAGTGCCAGTACTTTGCAAATTCAATCGTTCGATATGGATCATCATCCGTATCGATCAATGAGTATGTGTTATTGTGTTGTACTGTTAAACTCGCAAACGGGTAGATTGGTTCTACTTTTAGCGACTCGTTTATAGTACATAGCTGAACTACTTTTTCAGCTGTAGAATTTGCGGGAATACGAGCCGCATGTTTTGCAAAGAAGTTGTTGCGGTCAAATTGCTGACAATCCCACGCATATTGTAAATATTCTTTTAAGACACGTGGACCTTCATGTTTTAATGTTTCTGTACGAAGTTCTTGCGGCATAATGCTTGAAACAACGATCACCTGTTCACGTGCACGGGATACGGCAACGTTCATACGCTTTTCTCCGCCTTGCATATTCAGACTTCCGAATAACATGGAGAATTTTCCATTTTTATCCGGCGCATAGCCAACAGAGAAAATAATAATGTCTCGCTCATCACCCTGAACGTTTTCAATATTTTTAACAAAAAGTTCTTCCGGTAAGGCAAGCTGTTTTGCAATCGATTGCTCTTCCAAGAGATCCTGAATGTAAGATGCCTGCTGATAATTGAAACACACGATACCGATAGAATGTTTTTTAGCTTGTATGAGATCCAGTGTTAATGCAACAACTTTTTCTGCTTCGATTTTATTTACACTATTCGACCATACTCCATCCACCTTATGATAGCTAATGGGTTTGATCTCCGAACGTATGTCTGTATAGTTGGGTATGTAATTGAGTTTATTGCCATAGAACTGCTGATTGGAAAATGCAATCAGTTCCGGATACTTGCTGCGGTAATGTCCTTTTAATAAAATGCTTGATAAATATCTTCCTCCAAGATCAAGCAGCGAATCGATCTCAATGTCTGCTTCTTCTTCCGCTTCATCGTCCCAGCGTACACGATACAGATCGCTTGGCGGCAATTGCTGGGAGTCTCCCGCAATCACAACCTGCTTCGCGCGATACATTGCAGGTAAACTATGCTCGGTATAACATTGCGAGGCTTCATCAATAATGATCAGATCAAATAATTGCTCCAATGGAAATACACACGATACCTGTTCGGGCGACATCATCCAGCAGGGGATGAGTGAAAAAACTTCCTGTGCGTATTCCTGCATAAGCTTACGCATAGGCCATACACGCTTCTTCTTCGTTACCTGATGCTGCAGATCGCGATACGTAACACGGTTTTGCAAACGGTTAAATACAATGTCGCGGTATGTTTGTTCCCGAAGTTTTCCTAAGATCATTTCAAGAGAAAGTTCTTTTCGTTTCTCTGAATGAATGGCCCAGTCCTGAGCAAATTGTTTCCAGCGTAAAGTATCTAAACTTTTAAGGATTGGATACACCAGCTCAATGTGTTGGATCCAGTGATTTAAGATAGATTGTTCAATCTGTTTGCTCCACGAAGATGCAGGATTTTTTTCAGTTAACTGCTCAAGTCGCTGAATGCAAATTCTATCTGTAGGTGTAAGTGATTCCAGTAAATTGTCCAGATGCTGAATGTCGTTCAGGTTTGTTTCGATAAACTGCATCCACTCTGTAAGTAACGCAGCGTCTTCAATAAACAGCTGTTGCTGAACAGCGCTGAAGAAAACGCTTGTTTCTTCAATCAGTGCAGATAGACGTGCATGAATTTGTTGGGTATTCGAAAGAAATAAAACAGTCGTTTCTGCTTTATGAGAAAGAATGTATGAATGGATCGCTGGATTTTTTGATTCGATCAGTGTAGTAGCATCGTGTAATTTTTTTATTGTTTGTTCGAAAATAAAAAAAGATGCAGCGTCTTTAAGATTAATTTTGTGTGATGTGTATTTGCTTAATTCTGACAATTGCTTTTCAGTATGCAGAATTTTTTCAACGGTATCAATAATTTTTTGAATCGGATAAGTATTTGGATTCAGCTCAAGCGTTGCAGTAAGCTGTTTGATTCGTTTATAATCCGAAGAAAATAATTTATAGATGAACCATGAAAATGGGTTGCTGTTTTTTACTTTTGCCTCATTCAGTATGTTGCGCAAGTCATGCAGTTCTGTAAAAGTATAATTTTCAAATATCTTCGGATAGGATTGCAGCGTTGTACGTATTTCTTCGGAAATGCTTTTGATTTTATCAATCTGAACAGGCAAGGCAAAACTGTTCCATATATTCCGCGTATCCGGTGTTTTTAATTCTTCAATGAACGATGTGATAAACACATTGTTTTCGGTAAAGAAATTAAAATTAGATAATGTGTTCGTTATTTTTTCGATAGCAACTTGCTCTGAAAAAAGATCAAGGATATCTTTTAATTCAGATGATTTATTTTTCCAAATTTCAAATTGTGCGGTTGTAAGTGCAGGAATTTCTATCCGGTATTTCCACATTGCAGCTTTCGGAAACGGTATAGCCGAATAGATGCTGTACGTTTGTATTGCATACACCAGACGTTCCAGTTCCTTCGCAGGATAGTTGGTATAGATGTCGCTTAGATTAATTGTCTTGACCGGCGTGCCCGCTTTTAAATACAGCTCGTGTGCTGAGTACCCGCACACATGTGTATCAAACAATGCCTTACGAAACTCTTCACTGTGCGTATTTAACTGCGTTAATAATTTTACAGAAGCAGAAAATTCACGTTCCAGATAAATTGCATCCAGTCCGTTGTTAAGTGTTTGAAATGCTTCAATGTTTTCGATCTGCTGATTGATCTTAGTGTATAAAGTTCGCTGATCAAATTTAACATCATGAACCAATGCATAAAAATCATTCAGCGATTTTTGTCCCAATCGTTTTGCTACCACTTCTAAAGCTGCACGTTTGTGCGACATTACAAGTATTTTTTTTCCTGCTGCAATCGCAGAACAAACCATGTTACAAATGGTTTCAGATTTTCCAGATCCGGGAGGGCCTTGTATAACAATCGACTTGCCCGACAATACTTCACGCACAGCAAACTCCTGAGACGCATCCATACTGTAGGGTGTCATCAAATCTTCTTTGTACGGATCATTGGGTAATTCAATGTTGTTGCGGTCTGCAAAAAAATGTTCTAAAGAAGTTTCGGTAAGCTGCTTAGACCATACATCATAGTCTGCTGCAATGGTAGAGCCCGCCTGCGGAAAAATGCCTAATACTGCATTGGTTTGAATGCGCATTTCTCCCAATGCATAGACTTCTTCGTATTCCTGACGCTTATATATTTTTAATGATGGAATTTCATTCTGAAAATATTCTTTACTGAATAAAAATTCCAGTTTACTTTTTTTGAGCCATTCATAGATCTGTGTTCGGAACTCTAATGGATCAGAGGAGAAATCTTCAAAATCTTCTTCCAGGATTTCGTCCGGTATGATAAGATCGTGATAATGCGAAAATGCCAGCAGCAGACTTTTGTTTACGTGTATGCTGCGTTCGTCTCTTTTTAAGGTCCAGTAATTTCCTTCGATCTCTAATTGTACTGTAAAGAATAACAGTGGTGCACGGAAGGGTGTACCGTCTTTCCATTTGCCTTCTGCAAACAGCCAGCCTACATAACATTCGTACAAGCCACGTTCTTCGTAGATCTGACCCAGTTTGCGGTAGATTTTTTTTAAGGTCGAAGAAACGATCTGTACTTTTTCAACGCGAGGCTCCTGAATCGGAGCAAGGCGGATATTTTTTTTCTCTGTTAAAAGTTCTTCGATGTAATGAAAGGCTGCATGCTGATCCAGGAAATTCAATTCACTCAGATCCAATTCCTGTGCAGCAGACAACCGCAAAAACAACAGTGAACGATTTCCTGTTGTAAGATCGTATAAACGTTTGCGATATGTTTTTACTATCCGATCCATTAGTGAATATCCAATCCTTTAACAAACATATTCATTGTGCCCTTAGCATAAATAACTGCTTTGATGGATTCTTCGGTAACAAAAAAATCTGTTGGTTTCAATTCTGTAACAGTTGCTTTAAGAGAAACATTTTTGGTAATGGCATAATTGCTGATATAGTTATTCACCTGCTTTTTAATTTCTGCCATATCTCCTGCAACGGAGTAACGAAGGGCTTCTTGCATACGTTTTGTAAGCGTACTCTTTAAGATCCAGTTACCTGTTTTGATCATTGCATTTTTTGTTTCGATAGAATAATCTAAGTTTTTAAGATATACAGTTTGTGTTATGGAGTCGTAGGCAGGTTTTCCTTTTAAATAAATAAAGCCATTCACATTTCCCGAAACTTTTGTTTTGATGACCAGGTTCTCACCGCCTCCATATACTGCTATGCTATCAATGTGTATTTTTTTCTTTCCGTTGGAAGAGCTGAATGTTTGTCCGGCCAGATGCTGCATCGCTAATTTTTCTGCTTCTTGATAGGTCATATCGTTGACAAGGGAAATGACGAAATCTCCCGAAGCACTGTTGATGTAGCTTACATTGGGTAGATTTGTAAGTTTGGCTGCCGGTTTTGAGCCCACAAATGTTTCTGTAACACCGTCAATGCGAATGGTTGCACGTGCATAATCTTTGTCGCCTGACAACGGTGTTACAAAAATTCCTGTCGGACTTATGCGCAGCCACGTTACCGGATCGTTGTAGAGCTGTATCGGCTGATGCATTGCATTCCATCCTTCTTCTACATATTTTCTTAATTCAATTTGATTTTTTATTTCATCATCAATTGCTTCGGTAATTACTTTTTGCTGCGATTTAATTACTCTGTCTGCAATAAATGTTACGGGTAAGGAAATGCTTCCGCCGGTAACAACAGGCTTTTGTATCCAGTCGTATTTCTGTAAGGTGGTTTGCGGCTCAAGTGTCCAGAATACTCCAATCTTTAATTTTGTATTGAAGGTCATGCGCAGCGATGCATCGGCTGTGAACTCATCGGATATTTTAAAACCAAACTGATTTACTTCCCATTTTAGTTTTGCCCAGATCTTGATCGGCACTTCGTATACAATGTCTTCGCCTTTCATAGAAAGAAGTATCGGACTTATTTTCCATACTTTCATCATCACGCCATCAGTATAATCCGCGTCGTCGTAGATCAATCCGTTAAGCTGTTTATTTAATTCCGTTTCAATATCACGAAGCGACAATTCAACCGGTACGACAATATGAGATACCGGTGCCTTGTATTCCAGGGTTTGATAAGCTTCAGCCGGAGCCTTTGGTTTTACAGAACGGCATGATTCCACTACTAAAAGTGCAAACAGAATAAATGCAAATGGAATGAATTTGTTCATGTAGTGATGCTGATTGTGATCTGTTTTTACTAAACGTTTGTGTAGCAGGTAATGGTATAGATGCCTGGATAAATCCATTAATCCGTTGGCTTTATGTGACGGATGGATTGTGAACATTCGTCAGACCACTTTTTTGTGGTCCGACGAATTGCTTATTTTTTGAATTACACATAACAAATCAGCCTTCTCTCGAAGGCTGATTTGAAAATTTTATAAATGAATTTCGAATTGAACCAGATCTACAAATTCCTGTAATCGTTCTTCCAATTCTTTTTTATTCAAACCTACAATACGTTCTGTTCCGAATTTCTCAACGCAGAACGAAGCCATTGCTGATCCGTAGATAATAGCGCGTTTCATATTTTCGAAAGACGTATCTTTTGTGCTTGCAATGAAACCAATGAAGCCACCTGCAAACGTATCACCTGCACCTGTCGGATCGAATACATCTTCCAATGGTAAAGCCGGTGCAAAGAATACCTGATGACTGTTGAATAACAAGGCGCCGTGTTCGCCTTTTTTAATGATCAAGGCTTTCGGACCCATTGCGATAATTTTACGTGCTGCCTTTACAAGCGAGTATTCACCTGAAAGCTGGCGTGCTTCTTCATCGTTGATCGACAATACATCAACCAATGCCAATGTTTGTTTCAGATCGTCCATTGCAATATCCATCCAGAAATTCATCGTATCCATTACGATCAACTTCGGACGTTTTTTCAAACGCTCAATTACTGTGCGTTGCACAGAAGGTGCAAGGTTACCAAGCATTAAATATTCGCAGTCCTGGTATGATTCAGGAATTACAGGATCGAATGTTCCTAATACGTTCAATTCTGTAACCAGCGTATCACGCGTGTTCATATCGTTGTGGTATCTACCTGACCAGAAAAATGTTTTTTCATTTTCTTTGATCTGTAAACCTTCAGTATTGATCGAATGTGATTGAAGCATACTGATATCCGAAGCCGGAAAGTCAGAACCCACAACACCCACAAGGTTGATTTTTGGATTGAAATACGAAGAAGCTAAACTGATGTAGGTAGCAGCTCCACCTAAAATTTTATCTGTTTTGCCGAAAGGCGTTTCAATTGCATCGAAAGCAACCGAACCAACTACTAATAAGCTCATAATACAATTAATTTATCTACAAATATTGGTTCAATTGTGCTAAATCCCAAGCATATGAGCGAATATAAATCAACAATTTGAAGCACGAAGTCCTGTTTTACGTGATTATTTTAAGCCTTGGTCTGAAATATAATAAGTTGAAATAAAATCAGGTATACAGGTGCTTTGAATAATATTGTCCAAGCGCCTATTTTTTAGTAGTTTAGAAGAATAAGTTTTTCAATATATGATGCAATTTTATCGTTTTAAAAACGTGCTTTTTTCAGTGGCCGTTTTTTTATTCCTGAATACGATCGTACTGGGCCAAGGCTGCAGCGATGCCGGTTTCTGTACCATGGGTGCCATGCGCCCCAATCAGAGCTTCGGCTCAAAAACAACAGTGAAACTGCGTTCGATAGAATTGCTGCAATATGTCGGTGTTACAAAATTCAACGATGTTATTCTTACATCGTTGGCAGATATCAATATTGGCATCGGCAAACGCGGATCCGTTCAGTTTAAACTACCGTATACCTTTGTATCCGGTGCTCTTGCCAATACCAATGGCCTGGCCGATATATCGTATTCCTATACGCATACAATTCTTTCTAAAAGCAATTATCAATTACTGGGAACCTTAGGAGGTAAACTTCCCGGTAATAATTCGGATAAGGAAGTCGTGGACAATCGCGCACGTCCATTACCGATGTATTATCAAACAAGTTTAGGTACCTATGATATTGTGGCCGGTGTTTCTTTTATAACACGCAAGTGGCTTCTGGCTGCAGGCTATCAGCAGGCGTTGAATAAAAACGGCAGTCAGTTCCGTTGGTCTGAGTGGACGACAAGTGAACAGTTTTCTACTGCTCTTGAATATCCGGTTTCATGGAACCTTCAGCGTGGTAAAGATGTGATGTTTCGGGTTGAGCGCAATTTCCGTTCAACAAAATGGAACGCGTATGTTGGCTTGCTGACAATCTATCGCCTTACAAGAGATGAAGTATCAAGAGGTACTGCACAGAGTAATTTTAGAGTAAAAGTAGATGGAACTACAGGCGCGGCAATCACAGCACTGACAGGATTTGGTTATCGGTTTTCAACATCTGTTGCAATTAAAGGAATGTTTGGATTGAAACTAATCAATCGCGATCACAATCCTGACGGACTATCCAGGGATTATGTATCGAGTTTAAGTATTGAGATCCGCCTATAATTTTTACCAGTCATTCAAGAAAATTTAGTATGAAGAAGTTCGGGTTTTTAGGATTGTTATTTGTATTGCAGGTATCCGCATTTGCACAGATACTTACTCAAAATCAAATCAAGGCAGATAGCTTATTTGAGTTGGGAGAGTATGCTTCGAGTATGGAATATTATTCGAAAGAAATTGCTTTATATAAGGAGTCGTCTGTTTCTTATTATCTGTATTGCCAGATACGGCGCGCAGAATGCGCCATACGGCTGAATGATCTGGATGCGGCGCAGGATATTGTAGATGAAGCAACAAAACATTGTTCGATAGATTTGTTCAACGAGCTGGCTTTGCTTAAAAATTGCAGAGCAAAGATCTATTATCAGAAGGGTTTGCTGGATCAGGCTGATTTTGAAATTTCAGATGCTATTGATCAGCTTACAATACACAGATTTTATTGGAAATCTGTATTGGCTGAATGCTACAACACTCAAGGTCTTATTAATTGGATACAAGGCAACGATGAAAAAGCCCTGGAGTATTTCAATGAATCGCTGAAGCTTCGAAGAGAGCTGCTTGATGAGGGCACAGCTCCATTATCTTCACCAGACATTGCAGCTGTATATAATAATATCGGTTTGGTATATTCCGGTTTTGATCTGGATGAATCCTTATACTATTATGAACTGGCTTTGCATATGTATCAGGATATATATTCACCTAACAATCCCGCATTGGCAGTGGCGTATAGCAATCTTGGACAGATCTACAGAAAACAAAAAGTATATAATACTTCTCTGGTGCAGTATGAAAAAGCATTAGCTATCTGGAACGAACGGTATAAAGATGCACATCCCAATAAGGCATTTGTCTACTCTAGTATTGCACAGGTTTTTCAGGAGAAAAAGGCATACGATTCATCTTTGGTATATGCAAACAAAGCTTTGGCTATATATCAGAAAGCGTATGGTGAAAAGCATCCGAATACGGCTGCCTGCTATACCTTGATCGGTGCTATTTATTCCGAGCAGCGTGATTATAATAGTGCATTAAAAGCACTGCAACAATCGTTGATTTCAAACTGCAGCTCATTCTCTTCAGCGGACTATACTGTTAATCCGAAGATAGAAGAATATTTCGACGGACAATTATTATTATCGACCTTAATGCACAAAGGTATTGTGTTGTCGAAACGTGAGGCTGAAAAAACATTGCGTATCAAAGACCTGACGCTGGCGCTCTCTACCTACCAATCCTGCGATACCCTATTGGATCAGCTCAGACAAACACGCACCGGTAAAAACGATAAACTTGCACTGGGTGTATACAGTTATGATGTGTATGATAAAAGTATTGAACTGTGTTTGCTCTTGTCCGAGAGTACATTTAAAAAGAAATATTATCTGAAGCTGGCGTATTATTTTGTTGAACGGAGTAAAGCGTCTGTATTGCAGGAATCCATTGCCGAATCAAAGGCAAAGGAGTTTGCCGGCATTCCCAACACGGAACTTGAAAAGGAAGACACCTACAAAACAAAAATTTCCTACCTGGAACAAAAGCTTGCCAAAGGGATTGCAGATGAGACAATGATGAAAAATGTAGCATCAGATTTATTTGATGCCAAACGTGAGTATGAATTTTTCATTCGTTCATTGGAGAAAAATTATCCTGCTTATTATAATTTGAAATACAATGTTCAGTCGATAACGATCGAAGCACTGCAGTCAAAATTAAAACCCGAGGATTGCATCCTGGAATATTTTGTTTCGGAAAGTACAAATACGGTTCGAGTATTTCGAATTACCAATAAAGAGTATAAGGTATATTCTATTCCGTTAATGGAAACATATGAAAAATATATTTCGGGAATGCGCAACTCCATTAAGTTTGACAATAAGCCTACATTTATTAAAACGTCAGCAGCACTGTACAAACAACTGATCCCTGCATTACCTAAAGCCTGTACACATTTGATTATCATTCCCGATGGTAAGATGGGCTCGATACCATTTGAAGCGTTGTTGAGAACGGTTCCTAAAATCGATACAGCTGCGTATGCTCAAATGGATTTTTTGATCAAACAGTTTTCGATCAGTTATACCTATGCAGGTTCTTTGTATGAAAACAAGCTGCAGCAAAAGTCATCTCAACGTGTATTGTTGTTTGCGCCGGTTGATTTCAGTGAGGCAAGCGATCTCACTTCCTTGCCGGGTACATTAAAAGAAGTGGATGCCTTGAATGATCTCTTTAAAAATAAAAGTCAGGTGACTTTGTTCACTTATAAAAATGCATCCAGAAAAGTATTGATCGGCGATTCGATTCGTCAATATTCCATCATTCACTTAGCTACACATGGCCTTGTAGATGAAGAACAGCCTGAACTTTCCTGTATCTATACCTATGGAACTTCTGAAGAAAATGACCGTATATATTCAGGCGACATTTATAATATGCACCTGAATGCTGATCTGGTAAGCTTATCGGCCTGCCAGACAGGCTTAGGTAAGATAGCGAAAGGAGAGGGCTTGATCGGTTTGTCCAGAGCCTTGTTCTATGCCGGCGCAGACAATATTACCGTGTCGTTATGGAAGGTTTCAGATGCATCTACACAAGTATATATGAATGATTTCTATGCCATCTATTTAAATGGAAATCAAAATGATTTTGCACAAGCATCACGTGAAGCAAAATTGAAATTGCTGAACTCATCTGAATTCAGCAATCCATATTACTGGTCCGCGTTTATATTGATTGGTAATTGATGAGTTATAGCTGATTAAAAAAATGAAGAGAATAAAAATATTAATGATCAATTATACAAGAATTGTATCCTTAGGATTGTCATTTTTATTTTTTCTTAAAAGTGAAGCGCAGGTTTCTCCCGATTGGAAATACAAGAAAGAACTTTTTAGTTATTTAAATTCATTAAGCGACTCCGTTTATATCAGCGATAGAGTAGATCAGGAATTACTTCCATCTGCAAGCTGCACCGATACCGAGGTGCGTTATTATACCGTTACTAAATCCGGTGAGCAAATTCAGTTAGCCATTAAATCCAAAACATTCTTAGCATCTCAGCACGATATGCAATTAACAGATACTATTTTTTCTGTAGTCAATCATAAGAGAATAAGGGATTCAATTGTCGTGAGAAATAAGATCGATAGTACATTTGCTTACGGTGTCCAGGGAACGGTTCCTGCTACTGAAATTTCGAGCTTTATTATTCTTAGAAACAATATCAAACTGCAGATTCCTAAACAGACATATTCTGATCTGTATAACATTCATTTTTGTATTTTTCATAAAGCTCCTGAAGTGTATATAACGAAGGATAATAAATACCTCTATTTATACCTGCATGGCAGTGATGGAGCAAATCAATATTCAGTAAAATTTATTTTTGATAAAACGGGTTATGTTACACGTATTGTCAACAAGCATCCTTGTTTGGCAGACTTTGACTTTATAGATGGGTTTGGTTCGTGCGAGTAAGCATTAAGATTGCTATGTTGTGAATACGTTTCATGATAATACCTTGTCTCCTCAATATTGCTACAGAATAAATGTATTACTTATTGAATCAATATGAAAAATTGGATTGTATATAGCCTGATATCTATGTTCTTTGCAGGCCTGACATCGGTTATTGCAAAGTATGGAATGAAACACATCAGTTCAGATTTGGGCTTGGCTGTTCGAACAAGCGTTGTTTTTGTGTTTGTAATTTTGAATTTCATGGTGTTTCAGAATATTAAAGAAGTAGGTAATCTAACAACCAGGGCGGTTGTTTTTCTGATGATTTCTGGAGTTACAACATCTTTGTCCTGGATCTTTTATTATAAAGCCATAAAAATAGGAGAGGTATCTTATGTAGCGTCAATTGACAAAGGTAGCATTGTTATTACGCTGTTATTATCGATAATTCTATTGGGTGAACCTTTAACACCAAAGCTATTATTGGGAGCAGCTTTAATTATTGGTGGCATGTTGGTGTTAACAATTAAATAAAAATGAAAAAAATACTGATTGTTATTTTTCTATTTCCCATCACCTTGTTTGCACAAAGTGATAAAAGTATTTCAGCTAAAAATATTCCTAAAAATATCCCGGAATTTTTAGGTAAGTACTTTCCATCGCATGGCAAGGTATCGTATTTTATAGAGCAGGATGGAGATACGATGTGTTATGAAGCAGACTTTAAATACATGAAACAACAGTATTCGTTGCTTTTTGATACACTTGGAAATATGATTGAAAAAGAAATAAAAATTTCTTTTGACACACTTCCTGATCTAATTAAAAAATCGATTGAAGGGAAGCTCACAGTTGATTTGGAAAAATATAAAATAGAACAAACACAAACGGTAGATTACAGAGGTAAACTATTGTATGAGATTCAGGTTCGGGGCAAGAAAAATAAAGAGATAGAATTTTATGAATATTATTTTAATCGAGCAGGTGAGTTTGTGAAAGTTGAAACGATTGTTCTAAAGCCTATTCCAAGCCTTTATTAAATGAAAAAGTATTCTTTATACCTGCTGCTATTTATCGGCATTGGGGTTCATGTGCAGGCACAAAATCTTTCGTTCTATGGGTTTCTTCCCGCAATTTCGCAAACTGGTAGAATCAGTAATAAAATAGATTATAATTTTTTTGCATCCACAACGATCGATGCATTTAAAAGCATTCAAAATAATGTTGAATATCCTGCTAAAGATTTTCAACTCTACATTCAACCCAGTGTTATTTATAAATTTTCACCCGATTTTAATGTGGCTGCAAGTTATACCTATCAACGCAATAACCCACTGACGGGCGATTACAGCAACGAACATCGGCTGTGGCAGCAATGCATTTTTAGCAAAAGTTTAAAAAAGACTAGAATAACAAATCGATTTCGTTTTGAAGAACGGTTTATACAGAATCGGGAAACCGGCGAATATCCATTCAGTACACGTTTAAGATATCAGTTGGGACTCAACCTGCCTTTGCAAGGAAAGACTCTGGATGTAAAAGAATTTTATTTTAATGCGTACAACGAATTTTACTTTAGTTTAACAGGAGCTAAAAATGCTATATATAGCGAAAACTGGACTTATTCAGGCATTGGTTATAAAATGTCAAATGCCACTAAGCTCGAAATGGGTTATCTGCTTCAAATAGCTGCCAGAGACAAGCAACAGGACTTGCGTTTTTTAAACTTACTGCAAGTTAGTTTGATTACTAATTTTGATTTTAAGCAGAAATAAAAATAAGATAAAGAATAATCATTTAAGAGATTACTTAGATAAAATATGTGCTTGAGATATATTATATCGGAGAGGAATATTGATAGGATTAATTTCTTATTCGAGAAGAACATGTTTAAAACATATCGCACTAAATATTTTTTGAAAAATAATTTTCTTTGTTGTCATAAAATAATGAATCCGGTAAAGATAAATAGCATCTTTACCGGATTCATTAGGAATGAATGATATGATAAGTAGAATTAGTGTTGGTTACCTGTACCGTCAGTTGGGTAAGCACCAAGGTCACCATTTGGAAGGCTAATAGTTGCCTTTAAGAATGGGTCCGTAATACTGCTAACAGAATTAATTGGGCTGAATGCTACGTTTCCTTTTCCAATTGCAGGAGAGCCAGCTTGTAATCTGAAGTTTGAAGTTCCGATAGAGTTCACGTCTCTTAAGTGCGGCGCATTTTGAGGAAGTGGGAAGTTAACAAACTTTGGATTGTTTGCCTGGATAATACTTGAAGGTGAGGTATAAGCTTGACCTAATTGATACGGGTTAGGTAAGAAAGAACTTGGCAACGGAATATCTGTAGTCATAGGTTTTGTAACATATCCTACAGGATAGTATTGATTAGTAACACTTGCTGAGTCACCATAGTTTAAAGTATTGCCATAAAATAAATGAAGTGTATCAGCAACTGTAGGTGTTCCATAAATTCTTAATCCGTATCTGCAATTCACAATGATGTTGTTGTATGCAATGCCTTTTGCACCTTCTTCATAGTTCATTGAACCACCACGTGCAGGGTCTATACTTCTGTAACCACCATTTACCATAGTGTTGTTGTACATACTTACATTGCATTGAGTTAAACCACCTTTGTTTGATGCTTTCAAACCATTTTTTGCAGTACCAATGATCATATTGTAAGCCATGTCACCTACAGTCCCGCTTTTTACGTTAACAGCTTCTCCATCATTGTAAGCAATCTTTTCAAAGGTATTTCTCATGATAGAAATCTTTCCACCTTTAACACGAGTACCATCTGTTGTAGTACCATAGATCCACGAGTCTTCTAAAATATACACACCATCTGGATTTTGGAAAAGTATAGTAAATAAATCATCTCCGGATTTATAACCAACAATAGGATTTGTACCAACATTACCCCCTGAATAATCTAAATGCGTCCATTTTACTACTAATAAAGGACACGTTACATCACACTGGATACCTCCCCATTGAGCCGTGAATGCTGGATCTGAGCTTGGATCTATAATTGAATTTGATTTTACCGTCTGATCTCCAGTAACACCCGTTATTGTATTTGGTGATGCTTTTGTTCCTAAAGACAAGAATGTACCTTTAACAACTAATTGTGCAGAAGGATTGATGGCTAATAATTTTACACCGGATTGCATTACTAATGTGTCACCAGCGTTTACAGTTACGGGAGTTGCAAAGTAATACGTTTTGCCAGCCAGCATTGTACCCTTTACACTACCGGATAAGGTATCATGTGTAATTGCTTGGCCAGCTTGAAATTGTGGTTCTGAAAGTGTAACGGTTTCGTCACTACTTTTTTTACAAGAAGAAATGCTTGCCAGTAAGCCGACAGCAACTCCCATTAGATAGATTTTTTTCATATTAGTTTATAGTTTGTTTATTTTCAATTTGTCTATTAAAATTTGTAACGAATACCTAGTAAGTAATTTTGTCCATAGTATTCTTTTTGAACTAAAATACGGTCATCGCGAGTTTGGCCATACAACACATTTGACCCACTGCGATAAGGATTGGGTTGCATGATTTCAACGAGTAAAGGAGAGTTTAAAATATTGGTAATTTTTGCGTAGAAAGTGAATTTCTTTTTTATTGTTTTCTCAAATGAAAAATCAAGTTGAGACATTCCTTTTTGCCAATAGTCCAAATCTTTATAAGGAGAGAGTTGAACAATTCTTCGACCTGTATAAACATATGCCAAAAGTATTTCTAATCCCTTTGTTTGATTTTTATATAAAAGCGAAATGTTTGCAATGTGTTTTGACTGCCCTTGCAGAGGCCTTGTTTGTCTTACTGTACTTGTTGTTAATTGATTGTTGTCATCTCTATAATAGTAGGCTTTATCTGTAGTTATGCTTGAATTTGTATAGGTATAATTCGATGTGAAACCTATTTTTCCAAAAAATTTAGTAAATACAAATTCAAATCCATAGTTTGTTGCAGTACCAAAATTTTGAGGTTGCAGTAATGAACCCGATGTACCACTTTTTACATAAGCTATTTCAATTGGGTTTAAAATATTTTTATAAAAAACTCCAACCAAAATTTGATCGAGCGCTTTTGGGAAAAATTCATATCTCAAATCAAAGTTCTTAGCTTGTGTATGTTTTAAATAAGGATTTCCAGCTTCTGTGAAATATTCTCCTTGAATATTATAAGGAATGATTTCAAAATAACTTGGTCTACTGATGGATTTAAAATAAGAGAATCGCAAGTTTTGTTTTGAATTAATCATGTATTTCAAATGAAGACTTGGCAGCATATCTGTGTAAGAAATGCTGCCTGACTTTCCTGCAAATGAGGAAGGCATTACTGTTTCAAATTTTTGAAGAGTGTTTTCAATCCGCACGCCACTTAATACCTGAAGTTTAGAAAATAATAGAAATTTAATCTGCCCGTAGTAAGCTAATATGTTTTCTGAACACACATATGTGTTCGGGTTGACGGGACTACCTTGACTCGCAGCCTGAGATATAAATAAATATTTATCTGGAGTAAATGCTCCATCGAATGGCGGTATGATTCCACCATTCGATTTGGGAGTCAATTTATATTCAGTGTAGTAATTATCTCTGGTCTTATGTCTGTACATTCCGCCTGCAGACAGTTCCACTTTGCTTACAGCTAATTTTTTAAGTGCAAGATCTAAGCTTGCAGGTGACCATGATAGATTTAAATATCCCGATTTATCTTCATCTGAATTGTGTTGCCATCTTCGAGGTAAGTATCCGAGTGTTTCAGGAGTAATCACCTGATTTCCGTTCGCATCTTTACTTACGTTTTTTGTTAAAGATGTTTCAGACCAATCCGGCAGATTACTTTTAGCTAATGAATATACAGCTGACCAGTTTATTTTAACTGTTCCTGCTAGGGTATGATTGCCTTGTAATGTTGTATTGTAGATAGTTTGTTTTTGAAATCTTGATCTATCTAAAAGATAAACATTACCAGTCCCTGTACCTGTTCTGCTGATTGAAAGTGCAGTATCAATGGTGTGTCTAGTTTGCAATTCATTCATTTGTAGATATACATTGTACAGACTTATGGTATGATTTTTATTAATTTGGTAATCAAGTTTTGAATGTACCCCGCCACGTGTTAGTTGCGTTGAATATTGTCTTAAATAGATATCATCAAATGTTGGTACATTCCCAGGTAGCGGTTGAGTGTTTGGATTGAAAAAAACACTATTGGTGGCTCTGTATGTGTTTTGATAGCTTCCAGCTAAAACAACTCCAAATTTATTTTTGAAAAATCGTTTTGCTAATGTGATACCAGCAATGCCATTAATAGGAGCTTTAATATTATGGTATGTGAAATTGTTATAATTGAAATCATACGTCGATGCTTGGTAATCTTGTCCATGAATTTCTCCTAAAGATGTTTTTTGAATTGAATTTGGATCGAATTTTGAATAGCTTCGATCAAAAAACATTTGACTATAACCAGTTGCTAAATTGACATTGAATATGGGTGTATACGGAGCACTTTTCATAACCATATTTACAACACCACCTATTGCATCGCCTTCCATTGAAGGGGTTAAGGCTTTAATTACTTCCAATCGTTCTAATAAGTCTGCTGGAAAAAGATCCAAAGGGACATACCTATTTTTATTATCCGGACTTGGAATTTTTATTCCATTTACGAGTGTATAGTTGTATCTGGGGTCCATACCTCTAACAATCGCATAACGACCATCACCATTGCTTGAACGTTCAATCGATACACCAGATACGCGTTGCAGTACGTTTGCAACGGTGATGTCCGGCAAGATCTGTATGGTGTTTGCAGATACTACGTTTATTACATTGTCCGCATTCTGCTCTGTTTTTCTTGCTAATGTATCGGATTCGGCTCCATATGAATGCGAACCCGTTATAACAACTTCAGCTGTTAATGTATCGTGCACCATATAAAAGTTTAATGTATAATGATTCATATCATTTGTGATGTGGATGCTTTTGCTTTGATGTAAGTATCCTAGATGACCTACAATAAAAGTGTATTCACCTGTAGGTATATTTTTAATAATGAACCCGCCATCAAAATCCGTAGCAGCACCTATATGACTTTGATTTTTTTCGCGAATGATAGCTCCGATCAGCGCCTCCTGTGTCTCGACATCTTTTATGTGCCCCTGAATTGTTGCTGCTGAGATGGTTTGTACAATAAAGAATAGTACAAAGAGTATAATGAATTTAATTATAGAACGCATGCCGCAAGTTGGCATGATATTATTATTAGGATGTTATTTAAAAATCAGTACTGTGTTAATTTCTAAGGCTGTTTCATAATTTTCATAACAGCAAATTGTTAATTCCTTAATATTGCAGTATTGATAAATAAATAGTTTCTATCTTTGTAAGTACATAATTGAATGCATATGAACTGGATCATATTAATTATCGCAGGTTTATTTGAAGTGATCTTCGCCTTTTGTTTGGGTAAAGCCAAAGAAACAACCGGAACCACTTCGTATTTGTGGTTATTGGCATTTGCCATTACATCAACGATAAGCATGTACTTATTATATCGCGCTATACAAACGTTGCCTATTGGAACATCTTATGCAGTATGGACAGGTATTGGTGCTGTGGGAACAGTGATTGTAGGTATTTTATTTTTTAAAGAACCGGCAGAATTCTGGCGCTTATTCTTTTTAACTACCTTGATCGCTTCTATTGTAGGATTAAAATTTGTTGCACATTAAAAAATAAATCTAAAACTTGAGGTATATTATTTTTTCGAATACTCCTCAAGTTTTTTCTTTTCAGTTGTGCTTAAGCTATTCATACCTCTTGCAGAGATCTTATCTAAGATCGCGTCAATCTCTTTTTGTTGTTTTGTTTTTTCCAGATTGTAGCGATGATCGATGGAAAGATGCTCGTCGTGATTTTTGAAAAATAAATTATCGATCAGTAAAGCTTGAGGTTTTAACAATACAAATAAGATAAAAGCAATTGCGGGAATCAATATGATCAAAACAGTGAATGTATTGTATCGCAGCACTTCAGGTTTTGTAATGAGCGCGATCAATACACCAATGACCAAGCCTCCTAAATGCGCTTCGTGGCCTATGTTATCACGCTTCGACCGAACACCGTAAATTGTATAGAGTACGTAAATAAGTCCGAAGAGCCATGCAGGAATATAAATGGGCATGAATAATAAACTTAATTCCATTCCCGGGAAAAGTACAATGGAAGCAAATACAACGCCGCTTACAGCACCTGATGCGCCAACAGCAGTGTAATCACCGTGGTTGCGATGTACAAATAGCGAAAACAGATCTCCGCCGATCAAGCTTGCAAAATAAATAATAGTGAAAGGAATAATTCCTAAGTACGTTTCAATGCTACCACTGAAAGCATACAGCGTATACATGTTAAAAATAAAATGAAACCAGCCTATATGCAGAAATCCGGATGTGATAATGCGTTTATAATCTTTATGTACAAGTATCTGATCGACATCAAATTTATAGCGATCAAAAAATACCTGACTGCGTAATCCCTGATACGTAAAGATTAGATTAATAAGAATTAAAATTACTGCAATGATACCTGTTTCATTCATTGGTTATTCGGGATATACTTAATACGATAAGACCATCGCTACAGCTATTATGTAGCCTATGCCCAAAGCAGTACTCAATTTACGGATGTCAATGTTTTTAACTTCTTCGGGTTCGTAAATGGCATTCACCAAAATGACTACCATAAAATTCAGTAAGACGACTATAAAGGTGAGCCAGAATAAATAATCGGCTTTTGTAAGATTGTCGGACGAGGGCGTAGAAGCCGAGAACGAAATAGAGAATGCAACGATCGACATAAAGACACCAATACTTACTTCTCCTAAGTTTTCAAAACTGATATCTTTAATGAACAGTAAACTGATCGAGATCAAACCGATCAATACCAAAGGCAATACAATTTCTAATAACGGAGTTGTTCTTTTTCTGCTTACATTCAAACGGAAGAAAATATTTTTGAATTCGTATAATTTTTCTTCTTCCATATCCGGATCCCCATACATACCCAGATTGATCTCGTTGTCTACGGTTACATAGTATTTCAACTTGTTCCATTCAGTGATCTTGAATTTATCGATCTTGCTTGTATCCAGGTCAAAACTTTTCTGATCGAAGGAAACTTTTAATTTGGTAGCCGGACTTAAAATTTCAGCTCGTACAAATATTTCCTGTGCATCAAACGGATATTGATGTAATTGATAGTTCACATAAAAAATACCGGATACTTTATATAATTTATAGATTGTACTACCGTCTGTTTTTTCAAAGATCAATTCTTTCGAACTTTCATTTTGTTTCATGTTCTGAAAAATAATATACTTCTCAGCATCTCGGTTGTTCGAATCCAATTTGATCCAGTAATAAAAATCAGATGTAAATGAATTTTCATCCATATTGATGTCATAAATATCTGAGATCTCCATTCCGAAAAATAAATTCGGAATTACATCTCTGTATTCATTCAACTGCAGCGGACATGAGTGGAAACGTCCTGCCTGATATTGTGTAAAGAATATTTCAGGGACAAGATTCAGTATACTATCAAACTGATAGATGTCATCTGCTTCACGAACGATTTGATTGGGGAGTTTTTGAAAGTAGGTAGTGAAATCTTTTTTAGATAAGTTAGTTGTATCGTGGACATGATCAAATTTATTTCGGATCATTTCAACGGCATCGTAACAACGTTCTACAAATAGTGGGTGATTAGAGTTTTGAAAATAATCCGGAAACTCTGTTTTCAGTTCAACAATGTCATTATACAAGGTCTTTGTTAACGCATCCGTCGGGTTGCTGATAATGATCAGGTCGTTGTCATTTTTATTTCCGAAGTTTTGAAGATACGTTGGGTTTACAACATAAGCATGGCCCAATGCATGAATTTTGGTAAAGCGCTTATTGATGTAGTTGATCAGTTTGTTTCCGATATCTGCGTGTACACTTAGTACCAGTAAGGTATTTTCTTCAGAAGGATATTGTTTGTAGTAGGAATCAATGCTGTTGTAAAGAGCAATTGAATCCGCTTCTTTAAAAGCTTTACCTTTTACAGAAAACAGTTTATTTACTGTGATGTTATTGTCATTGAATGCTTTTAAATACGTGCCATGCAATTCGTAATCTTCTTCACTGATAAAATTGATCTTGTTGATATGCAATACTTTTGTAAGGTAAGCTACAATATCATACGGAACGTTATCCTGACTTCCTGTAAATATTGCGCTTTTCCCGAAGTCGTATCCATTACGATCTGCATTGATTGCTATGATGGGAATGTTGTTCTCTTTAATTGTTTGAGCACATTTATTAATGTGCTGCCCCCACGTATTATCGATTACGGCAACAATGTTTGAATCTTTTGCAATTTCTTTATAAATGGAATCACTGACAAAACCATCTTTTCTGCAATCAAAAACTTTTAATTGAAGATCTGTGTATGGAAGATTTAGCTCTTTTAAATATTTTTTTAAAGTAACCTCGTGCATGAGGTCGAATTTATTCAAAGGTTGCTTTGAGATTGGAACAGTATCTGCAGCATTGGTATATCTGCCTATATAAGCGACATACTTTACGGATTTTTTCTTTGGGAAAAATGTATTCCAATACGAATACGTAAATAATATAGCTGCTAGTAGAATAACTGCTGCAAGCAAAAACCTGAATTTATATAAAAAAAGCTTCATTAATTTATTTACTTAAAGTAAAACAATTGAAACAGTCGGGGTATTCCTATTAAATGAATCTAAGAAAAGATTGCGGATGTTTTGATTTAAACACTCTATATTTTTTGCAAAGCGGATACAACGCAACCAGTATTCCAATCCATACGATGTAGACAACCCCAAGCGAGTAGCCGTGTTGAGCCGTTATTTCTGTTACGCCGGACGCAATAGTAGTCGATTCAATAGTTTGAAAATTTGTTAGAATAAATAGAATGATAGCTAGTAAATGTATGACAAAAATATGGATGATATAAAAGAACATGGACACTTTACCGAACAGTGCGAGGTATTGGTGCACCTTGAATTTAGGCGATTCGGTTCTGGATAATAAAAAGAAAATAATAGACAGTGTGATCAGAATATAATCCAATGACATAGGATATTTTGTCACATTTAAAAAACTGAAAAAAGTGCGATAAGAGTGTTGATTAGATACCCAGGGAGTTGGATCACCATATTCATTTACCAGACGCAGTGTTATAAAAGATAAGAGTAATAGAATGGATAATCGTTTGAATAACGCTATACGTTCTTCTTTGCTATCTTCTGTAAAAAGATTCCCCATGCCGTAGCCTAGGCAGATCAAGCCATACATAGGGAGTATCGGATACAAGACATGCACACTGAAATTTTTAGATAGCGCAACCGTGCCGGATTGATGAAGGATGTGCCAGAGCAGCGCACCAAATCCTTCGCCTCCGCTTGTGATGCTATCAAGTGTATTGTGCCCGATCAGTATAATTACTCCTAAAATAAAGATCACGTTTGGTTTAAGCCAGCTTGTACACGCAAGCAATACCATACTGATTCCTAATGCCCATATTACAAGCAGTCCCAGGCTTGAATAATCGAAGTTGAAATGCCATGCAAATTTGACCAACGTAAATTCGATCAGGATCAGGATTAATCCTCTACTGAAAAGGTACGAAGTGGAATTTTTTAATCCATGTTTTTTAAAATACATGTATGCAGAAATGCCTGAAAGCCATGCAAAACCTGGAGCGCATATATGTGTAATGAAACGTGTAGCAAATAATGCAGCATACGTTTTTTCGTGATCGGTGGGAGAAAATGCAAAGGCATCCGCTAAGAAATAATCACGAACATGGTCCAGTGCCATTAGTATGATGAGTATTCCACGAAGTATATCAATCGATTGAATGCGACTGTCTGAAGACAGTGCAGATGTTGTATGCTTATTCACTCTCAGTAAGGGGAGGGGTATATGCTTCAGCCGGTATAAAGAAATACATATGCTTAAGCTTTTGTTTATTTTTAGCCAGATCGAATTGGATCAATCCTGTTTCAGTTTTAGAGTCGTGTACGGCTTTTAAACCTTTAAACGAAAGGAATTCGAGTGCATCATTGGTAGAGTTACTATTGTAACGCAAGAGTGCAGTACCATTGCCGCTCAGTTTAATGACATTGCAGAAAATTATGTAACGCTTGCGATGAAAGGCTTCCAGATCTTTTAGTCCGAGCTGCGCACAAGCAAACGACTTTTCAAAATGCGCAACAATACTTACCGGATTTACTAATAAAATGCTATCGGCCAATTCCAGTACCTGTTTGTATTGCCCCGATCTATTAAGAGGTTTTATTAAATTTTCCTTAAACTCATTTTCCTTCGAATAATAATTCGGAGAAGTTTGATAACCGTAGTAGATGAGTTGAAAGTCTTCAATGGTAAGGGTTGTATCCGATGCATTTAAACGTGCAACCAACTTATTATAGCCACCGCGTTCTGCAAGCAATACATTCGTACGCACCGTATCCACTTGTGCAAAAGCAACAAGCGATAACAGCAGACTCAATATACTTACCGCGGCTTTGATCATTGGATTAATTATTTTTTATAATTTCAACTCCAACAGATGAAATTCCATTCAATGTATCCATACGCATATTCTGTTCTATGCGGATGGTGTATTTACCTGCTTTAGGGAATTTTTGCACACTGTCAGACATGATCTTGTAATCGAAATAGTTTCCAAAACCTGCTCCATAAGGCTCTCCCGATGCGGCGTGGAACAAATCCATTCCTTGCAGTTTTTTGGAGATCATATTTCCTTTTTCATCTAAGAGAATTCTGTTTACCCACAAATTGTAGTATGGATAATCGTTGTTGTATCGGATCTGATAGAATAGTTGATATGTTGCTTTCGGATCGGTTACTTCAAATGGAAAATCCATTTGTGTTTTTTGTGTCCAGTAATTATCAGGCGCATCAATTTTAGCTTCCGTTACGATAGAGGAATCAGTGCAGGAAAACAGGATGAAGCCTGAAATGAAAATCAATGCCAGTGCAACTTTATTCATATTATTTTTCAGTGTTATTCGTCGAACCATCTGTAGGATGTTGATCGCTATTTTGTCTTGGTCTGAAATTATTTGCCGGTATTTTTATGTCCGGTGGTTGTTGGTCTGGCGCATCAGATGCATTCTTTTTTGTTATTTGATGCTTGCCACCCTGACCTTTATTGTCGTGCTTTTTATGTTGATCCGAATGTTGTTTCGGTGCTTGCTGCTGCTTCGGCCCATTGTTGGGCTGATTGTTCTGACGTGGCTGATTACGTTGCTGTCCTTCGTTTTTAGGCCCCTGATTCTGATTCGGGTTTTGTTGGTTAACGCGCTGCGGTCTGGTTGATTGATTTGGATTCTGTTTGTTTTGAGAATCGTTACCTTGGTTCTCATTGCGCGGTGCATCATCGTGTTTCTCCGGGTTTGGAGAAATACGCTGCGGACGGTCAGACTGATTTTGTCTGTTATTATTCTTAGTAGCATTCGCATCGTTGCGAGGCTGCTGATTATTTCTTTCCGGAGCAGGATTTGAACGTTGTTGCTGCGGTCTGTTATTGTTGTTATTCGGTTGGTTCGATCTTTCCGGACGAGGTGTAATGGTATGCGCCTTTTCACTTCTTTCCGAATCTTCTTGTGGCTGATCAGAAGCAGGACGCTGTATATTTACTACAGGGCGTTGCGTGCGATCAGACGCATCATCGTTTGTCGAACGTTTCTTTTTCTTCTTTTTATTTTTTGATTTGAATTTATCATCGAAACGTGAAAGCTCTTCTTTCTCTCGGATCATAACGCGATCATCTTTGATAACGATCTCATTTGATTCTAAGGTTGCAGGTGTTTTGCCTGCTTTATTCATTTCAATAATTTCAATTACACGTTCAACAGTAATCGGAAGCCAGGTCGTTTCGTCCTGGAAGCCAAACCACATGATGCGTTTAAAGATATCTGTTTTTTGTAACGTTGCATTTCCCATGCCCGTTTTTAAAGGAGTTTCCAATTCAGGAATTCCTTTTAATGCATCAAGATATGTATCCAGCTCATAGTTTAAGCAGCATTTTAATCTTCCGCATTGGCCGGATAGTTTAGATGGGTTCAGTGAAAGATTCTGATAACGTGCTGCAGATGTATTTACGTTTTTGAAATCTGTAAGCCAGGTAGAGCAGCATAACTCTCTGCCGCAAGAGCCGATACCGCCCAAGCGTGCAGCTTCATGGCGCAAGCTGATCTGCTTCATTTCAATGCGCACCTTGAATTCGCCCGCAAGCATTTTGATCAATTCACGGAAATCAACGCGGTCTTCAGCTGAATAATAAAAAGTAACTTTTGTATTGTCTGCCTGAAATTCCACATCAGACAGTTTCATACCTAATTTTTGATCTACGATGATTTCACGCGTGCGATACAAAGAACTTGCTTCACGGTTTTTTGCCTGCTCAAATTTCTCAAGATCTTTTGCAGAAGCTTTCCGATAGATGCTTTTGATGTCGTCGTTGTTCAGTACGTTCTTCTTTTTCATCTGCAGACGAACAATTTCACCCTGCATAGAAACGTAGCCAATGTGGTGGCCCGATTGAACTTCAACAACTACCGGATCGCCGGCAAATAATTCGATGGATTTAGAATTTCTGAAAAATTCTTTGCGACCGTTTTTAAAGCGGATTTCAATGATGTCAAACGTAGGCATAGAGTCTAGCTCCATATTGCCCAGCCAATCAAATGAATTTAATTTATTGCAACCGCCGGAAGAGCAGCCGCCTGAGCTGCAACCTCCTGAAGATTTTGTTGTGCTGCAACCACCACCGGTGCCGCAACTACCTGAACTACAAGACATATATATGTTGTTATTCCGAATTCTATACTAAAATACTACTTAGTTCGCCCCATTCGGGTGGGGTGCAACTATTCATGCTAAAGATACATAAACAATAGCGATTTTGGGAATAATCTTGACTCTAAGATGAAAAAGTATTGTTTTACCAATATGGAGGTTAAAATGCTTGTATGTAAGCTGATTAGCTGTTAATACAGCTCGATTAACAGCATTCGTCAGACCACTTTTTTGTGGTCCGACGAATTGTTCATTATTTTATCGATTTTCTGGCGAGAAGATTTATGCTATTGTTGGTGTTTCTGCCTGAACAAATGAAATGTTAGTGGAAGCGCGTTTGCGCAGTACACCAACAATCATGAATGCTACAAATTAAGAGCAGCGGGTTGGTGGTGGCCAGCGTTGTTCTCCGTTTTTAATTTAAAAGCTGAATTTGCGGGAACAACAGCAGGTAGAAATGCGGGTACAAAACAAAAAAGCTCTATCGGATTTTCGATAGAGCTTTTCTTAAAACCTAGAACTTAAAACTTAGAACGTAGAACACATTTAGCTACCAAGCTTATAGCTTACACCAACGAGAAAATTTAGCGATTGATTCAATGCATGTGTATTAGCACTGCCTTTGCTATATAAATCTACAAACCCATAGTTGCCGCGTAATTCACAGGAAACCGAAAACTTTTCTTTTACAGGAATCACAGCGCCTAAGCCTGCACTCATACCAAAATCCATCGCTGGCGTTTCAGATGTTCTATTTGTGGTAGAATTGAGTAACGGATCGTCTGTGGTAGAAGAAGAACGCTTAATTGTGTAGTTTAATAAATAAGACAGATATGGACCCGCTTGTAAAAAATACTTTGTTTTATTGCCCAGAGATGCTCTGAAAAGTACAGGCAGAGTTAGATAATTTAATTGGTTGGTTACACTATATTTTGTAAGCAGAGTGCCATCAGGAGCATAATATGTATATTCATCCTTTGTTCCTTTTCGATCAAATGCAAGTTCCGTGTGCAATGCGAAATGTTCATTAAAATTATATCGTGCCGACAATCCTGTGTAGAAACCAATAGTAGGAGTAAGCTTGTACCATTTTGAATTTGTACGTGAGATAGTCGTTACACCTGCACCGCCCACAACACCCACATCCCATTTATTTTGTTGAGAGAAAGCGGAGATAGAAAATAATAGAAAAATAAATACGATTGTTTTTTTCATAGGGGATTATTTTTTTTAAAGTTGTAGTTAATTGGTTTGAAATAGAAAAGCTCTGCTGAATTTGCCAACAGAGCTTTTCTAAAACTTAAAACGTATTTCTTTCTGATTTATTTCATTAGATCCAGTCCAATATCTTTTCTGCAATTTTTGCCTTCCCACTGAATGGTCGAAGCTGCTTTTATTTAACCAATCTTATAGCTTATGCCAACCAGGAAGTTTAATGATTCGTTGTAACTTTTTATAGTTGCGCTGTTGTTGTTTGATAATTTAATTAGACCATAATTTCCACGCAGCTCACATGAAACGGAGAATTTTTCTTTTACAGGAATCACAGCGCCTAAGCCTGCACTCATGCCAAAATCCATACGACTTATGTACGAAGTTCCGTTAATCTTAAAATTATATTGTGGATCATCAATATTAGAAGAATATTTACTTGTTTGATTCAACAGATACGAAAGGTATGGGCCAGCCTGCAGAAAATATGTTACTTTATTACCGATAGATGCTCTAAAAAGCATCGGCAGAGTTAAGTAGTTTAATTGGTTAATTGCCTTACCTGGGCCAATTATATTTCCATTTATGTCTGAAAATGTAAAATTATCCTTCGTTCCTTTTCTATCAAAAGCAAGTTCCGTATGGATTGCGAAATGTTTGCTGAAATTATATTGCCCTGACAATCCTGTATAAAAGCCAATATTAGGGTTAGGTTTGTAACTAAAATTTGTTCTGATTTTTGTTACACCTGCACCGCCCACAATACCGACATACCATTTATTTTGTTGAGAGAAAGCAGAAATAGAAAACAATAGAAAAATAAATACGATTGATTTTTTCATAAAAGATTGAATTTAAAAGTTGTAGTTCAATTAAAATAGTAAAATGAAAAAACTCTGCTGAACCTATCAGCAGAGTTTTCTAAAACTTAAAACGTATAACGTTTGAATTTATTTCATCAGATCCAATCCAATATCTCTTCTGTAATTTTTGCCTTCCCACTGAATAGTCGAAGCAGCTTTATTTGATTTCGCTAATGCTTCCGGGATAGAGTTTCCAAAACCTGTTACTGCAATTACTCGTCCGCCGTTGGTTACAATTTTACCACCTGTATTTTTTGTGCCTGCATGAAAAATCGTGACGTCGGCAACGTCTTCCAGTTTTGTTATTTCTTGTCCTTTTGAATAATCACCCGGATAACCACCTGCTACAAGCATTACAGTTGTCGCTGTTCTCGGGTCGATAGATAATTTAATTTCGTTTAATTTATTTTCTGCTGTTGCAACAAACAGATCTACAATATCATTTTGAATACGAGGGAATACAACTTCTGTTTCCGGATCTCCCATACGTGCATTGTATTCAATTACCCACGGTTCACCGTTGTCACTCATTAGACCTATGAAAATAAAGCCTTTGTATACGATGCCTTCTTTTTTCAATCCGTTGATTGTTGGAATGATTACACGGTCTTCTACTTTTTTAATGAAGGTTGCATCTGCAAACGGAACAGGGGATACCGCGCCCATACCGCCTGTATTCGGACCTGTATCGTTATCGCCAATACGTTTATAATCTTTTGCTTCCGGTAAGATTACATAATGTTCGCCGTCTGTTAATACAAATACCGATGCTTCAATGCCTTTTAAAAATTGTTCTACAACTACCTTTGCACTTGCCTCACCAAATAATTTATCGGCAAGCATTTCTTTCAGTGTACGTTTTGCCGTTGCCATATCTTCAGCAATGATCACACCTTTGCCTGCAGCCAAGCCATCTGCTTTCAACACAATTGGTAACGATTGTGTTTCTAAATATGTTAATCCTTCTTCTAATTCCGCTTCAGTGAAAGTGCGTGATGCCGCAGTAGGTACTCCGTACTTCTGCATGAAGTTTTTAGAAAAATCTTTACTTCCTTCTAACTGTGCACCAACTTTATCCGGACCAATGATCGGGATGTGTTTGATGGAATCCGTTGCTTCAAAATAATTTACAATCCCTGCTACCAAAGGAGCTTCCGGACCAACGATCACCAAATTGATTTTATGTTCGATACAGGCTTTTTCGATTCCTTTAAAGTCTGTAACATCTATTGCCAAGTTTGTTGCTATTTGTTCTGTACCTGCATTGCCCGGGGCTACAAAAAGATTACCGCACTTTGGAGATTGTTTTAATTTCCATGCAAAAGTATGTTCTCTTCCGCCTGAACCTATGATTAAAATATTCATTTACTGAAAGGATAGTTATTTAGTGCTACAAATATAGGTATAAATGAGGAGAAGAAATAAGGTGCATTTGGAACTTATGAAAGTGCCAAAAGGCGACCGTTCTTGTCGAACACCTTCAAGGTTTTTAAAACCTTGAAGGTGTTGTTGGCGGCTCCTGGCGCCAGTCTTCAGACTGGTGTCTATCATTCCGTAGTCTTTGACTACATGTATTATATATGCAAATGCAGTCAAAGACTGCCAAATAGTAAGCACGAGTCCCGCTGCGCTAAGACTCGCGCCAGAAGCGTTGTTGGCTCATGGCAGCATAAAAAAAGCCACGCTTTCGGCATGGCTTAATAATATATTGTATTGAAATCTTAGATCGCTATTTCCGATAAGAACTTCAAACGCATCAAACGTACTTCTTCTTCCGTAAAATCAGAGCCTAATGTATCTAATGCAGTATGAACGTTATCATTCTCTGCCTGCATGAAATAATCATAAATTTCGTCTTGCTTATCTCCATCAATACACTCATCGATGTAATAATCCAGATTGAGTTTGGTGCCCGAATAACAAATATGCTCCATCTCCTGAATCAATTCCGTCATGCTTATTTTCTTAGCATGTGCAATTTCTTCCAGTTCAACTTTGCGGTCGACCTGCTGAATTACATAGATCTTGATTTTGGATTTATCTACAGACGATTTAACAATTACATCTTTAGCAGACACAATGTCATTTTCGTTCACATACTTTAGAATCTGATCTATAAAAGGTTTTCCGAATTTAATGGCTTTGCCTTTTCCTACACCAATGATGTTGCTTAATTCTTCTGTATCTATAGGGTATACCGTTGCCATCTCTTGAAGAGACGGATCCTGGAACACTACATACGGCGGTACATTTTTTTCTTTCGCAACTTTTTTTCTAAGCGCTTTTAAAATGTCGAACAATTGTTCGTCAAAAGCATGCTTCGCAGTTGTTGTTTCAACTTCTTCAGCCACCTGCTCTGCATCAAAATTATGATCTTTTGAAAATACAATTGAAGTAGGTGTGTTTAAGAAATCCAGACCTTTATCGGAAATGGATACAATGCTGTAATTATCGATGTCTTTTGTTAGCAAACCTACAAGCAGGCATTGTCTGTAGATCGAATTCCAGAAAGACAAACTTTCGTAATTTCCTTTTCCGTAAACAGATAATTCCGTATGCTGATAGCTAAGGGAATATTCATTTTCAATTCCGCAAAGAATAGAACAAAGGTGCGAAATATTGAATCGGCCTTGTGTTTGATTTACGGCTTCTAGCGCCAGTGAAATATGGCCTTGAGCCTCGAAGGAAACTTTTTTGCTTTTACAGTTGTCGCAGAATCCGCAATCTTTTTCAAGATGCTCGCCAAAATAAAATAACAATTGTCTTCTTCTACAAACAGAAGATTCAGCGTAGGAAGACATTTCATTTAATAACTGGCGACCGTTGTCACGTTCGGTTACAGTTTTATCCTTATTGAATTTTTCTAGCTTTATAATATCGTTGATGCTATAGAACATCAAGCAATGACCATCCTGTCCATCACGGCCTGCACGGCCTGTCTCCTGATAATATCCTTCAAGAGATTTAGGCGTATCGTAGTGTACCACAAAACGTACATCCGGTTTGTCAATACCCATACCGAAAGCAATGGTAGCAACAATCACATCTGCATTTTCATTTAAGAAGGCATCCTGATTTGCCATACGTACTGCCGGATCTAAGCCTGCATGATAGGGTAGAGCTTTTACATCATTCACTCGCAGCAATTCAGCTATCTCTTCCACCTTTTTACGGCTTAAGCAATATATGATGCCGGATTGTCCTTTACGTGCTTTTATGAATTTGATTAATTTTTTCTTTGTGTCACCTTTAGGCTTTACTTCGTAAAATAAATTTTCACGATTGAAAGAAGATTTAAACAGAACAGCATCGTCCATCTGTAAATTCTTCTGAATATCCAGCTGAACCTTAGGAGTTGCCGTTGCCGTAAGTGCAATGATCGGGATCGCAGTATCAATGCTATCTATAATGCTGTGTATGCGTCTGTACTCGGGTCTGAAATCATGTCCCCATTCCGAAATACAGTGCGCTTCATCAATAGCCACAAATGAAATCTGGGCTTTCTTTAAAAATGAAATATTATCTTCTTTTGTTAAGGATTCCGGAGCTACATAAAGCAGTTTTATATCGCCGCTTAATGTTTCTTTCTTAACCCTGTTAATTTCTGTTTTTGTAAGGGTAGAATTAAGAAATTGAGCATTAACACCAAAGGCATTTAATTGATCTACCTGATTTTTCATCAGGGCAATAAGGGGGGAAATAACGATTGCTACGCCAGGCAAGCTAATGGCAGGTAATTGGTAGCATAATGACTTACCGGCCCCCGTGGGCATTATCACAAACGTGTCTTTACCAGAAAGTACGTTGTTGATAATTTCTTCTTGTTCGCCTCTGAACCGATCGTATCCGAAGACCGATTTCAGTTTGCTAATAACCTCGAGATCTGTTTCTATTAACATAATGATAGTAGAATATCTATGTTACAATGAGAAATTGTTATATTTGATTTTCAACATGAGCAAAGAAATCGCATAAAATATTCATTAAATTGAAGTTAACAAAAAATATCGTATCCATTGTAACAGATGTAATATTAAATGAATCTGAAGCAATAAAAAATCTTGTCAATCATATTACAGATGATTTTCAGCACATTATTGATGCGATTCTTACTTGTAAGGGTAGAGTTGTAATTACAGGAATTGGTAAAAGTGCCATTATAGCAAATAAGATCGTTGCTACAATGAATTCTACTGGTACGCCAGCTTTATTCATGCATGCAGCAGATGCTATACATGGTGATCTGGGAATGATACAAAGTGAGGATGTTGTTATTTGCATTTCTAAAAGTGGCAATACACCTGAAATAAAAGTTCTGGTGCCATTGATTAAAAGCAGAGGTACTATTTTAATCGGGATGGTTGGCAAATTGGATTCGTATCTGGCACAGCAATCCGATTATGTAATTAATGTAACGGTTGAACGTGAGGCGTGTCCAAACAACCTGGCTCCTACAACAAGTACTACGGCTACATTGGTAATGGGTGATGCGCTTGCTGTTGCGTTATTGGAATGCAGAAATTTCAGCAGCGACGATTTTGCTAAACTGCATCCGGGCGGTGCATTAGGCAAACAGCTTTATTTACGTGTAGATGATCTGTATGCAGCAAATGCAAAACCACTGGTTGCACCAACTGCATCGATCAAAGATGTGATCCTGGAAATATCTTCCAAACGATTGGGTGCAGCTGCAGTAATTGATACCGATGGAAAATTACTTGGCATCATTACTGATGGAGATTTGAGAAGAATGTTGAATGCGCATGATGTGTTTACGAATCTGACCGCACAGGATATCATGACGAAAGGACCCAAGACGATCGATGCGGATGAGTATGCAGCATCGGCCATGACATTGATGCAGTCAAAGAATATTACCCAATTGATCGTAATGAAAGAGGGCACTTTTGCCGGATTTATTCATATACACGATCTACTAAGAGAAGGAATTGTTTAATTAATTTTATATATTTTAATAAAATATAACTCGTTTGTATTATGAAAAAAATATTAGTCGTTTTAATAAGCATGATCAGTTTTTCCGGTTTCGCTCAACTTTCTGAGACGCAACTGAACAGGTTGAAATACCAAGTAGATAGCGCGGGGTCAATGCTGCATGAAATATTATTGCGTGAGGGCAAAACGAAATTGCAGGCAACCTTTACAGTTGATACATTCAAAGTTGAAAGTATGATGATACTAAAGATGAAAATGGATACAACGAAAGCAGAACAGGTACTTGCGATCAACGATGCTGAAATTGAATACAGCTTTTTGCTTGATAAATATTATAAACTTCTTTTGGGAAGACATGATGAGCAAGGTCAGAAATCATTGGCTCTGGCACAAAAGAAATGGGTCAAGTATAGAGACGATGAAATTGCAATGACTGAAAAGTTTTATGAAGAGCAGAAAGGCGGAGATCCGAATACAAAAGAGGTTGCTAAAGCTGCTGAACATTTGGAGTTAACAAAAGAACGTGTTGTTGAATTATACAAACACGTTTTGGCAACGCCTAGAAAAGACGATTAATTTTAAATACTGTTAACTTTTAAACCACTCTTTGCACTGAGCAAAGAGTTTACTTGAATGGATATAAATAATTATGCCGTTATAATGGCGGGGGGGATTGGAAGTAGATTTTGGCCTTTTAGCAGAACAAAGTATCCGAAACAATTCCATGATGTGTTGGGTACAGGGAAAACGCTTATTCAACAAACGGTTGAACGTTTTAAAAATATTTGCCCAAACGAAAACATCATCATTGTTACCAATAAAGATTATGTTGGTTTAGTAAAAGAACAATTACCTTTTCTTAAAGACCATCAGATCCTTGCAGAGCCTATTGGTAGAAATACGGCACCATGTTTGGCTTATGCTGCATATAAAATTATTCAGAAGGATAAGAATGCAAACATTGTTGTTGCTCCTTCAGATCACATCATTCTTCAGGAAAAAGAATTTGAGAATGTTATTGTAGAAGCATTACAGGCTACAGAACAAGCAGACATTCTGATTACACTTGGTATGAAGCCAACCAGACCGGATACAGGTTATGGTTACATACAATACATTGATGAGAAAAAGCTCCGCATTAAAAAAGTAAAAACATTTACCGAAAAACCGGCTCTTGATCTGGCAATCAAATTTATTGAAAGCGGTGAGTTTGTATGGAACGCAGGTATCTTTGTTTTTAATGCACAAACAATTGTTGATTCGATCAAGCAGCATTTACCTGAAATGGATGAAGTGTTCACAGAAGGCAATGGATTGTATTGGACAGATAAAGAAAATGATTTCATAACAAAAGCTTATTCGCTTTGCCAGAATGTCTCTATTGATTATGGCATCATGGAGAAATCTGAAAACGTATATGTAATGCTTGCAGATTTTGGTTGGTCAGATTTAGGTACCTGGAAATCATTATTTGAGAACATGCCTAAAAATGAAGACGGCAATGTGATCGATGGCAATGTGTTGACGTATGATTCGAAGGATAGCATCATTAAAACTCCCAAAGATAAATTAGTTGTGATTGAAGGCTTAGAAGGCTTTATTGTAGCAGAGTTTGATGATGTATTAATGATCTGCCGCAAAGAGAACGAACAGCGCGTAAAAGATTTTGTGTCAGACGTAAAAGCAACACAAGACAAACGTTTTGTTTAACCTGACATAACATTGGTCATTGGTCCGACCACTTTTTTTGTGGTCGGACCAATTGTTATCTATCACATATAATAAAAAAATGCCTCATCCGGATAGCTATCGGGATGAGGCATTTTTTTATTATATGAAATCTGAATTCTCTTCTTAGAATATAAAATCTGTAGAAAGGAATTTGGACGAACGTTCTTTGATGATGTCTGTAAGCATCTCTTTGTTTACATCTATTTCTTTCGCAGCAACCATAGAACGGATACTGAATGTACGTAACGCATCAGCAACTGAAAGTGTTCCTTCACCCGAATCTTTTCTACCTGTGAATGGATACACATCCGGTCCGCGTTGGCACTGGCTGTTTATGTTCAAACGACAAACCTGATTTACTAAGTTATCAATCAACGTTGCCATTTCATCGTTATCTGTTCCGAAGATACTTGCCTGCTGACCGTAGTTCGATTCAACCATGTATTGAATAACTTCTTCAACTTTGTCGTACGCTACGATTGGTACTACAGGTCCGAATTGTTCTTCGTAATACAATTTCATTTTGTTGTTTACCGGATATACAATTGCAGGTGCATAGAATGTATGTTCGATAGAGCCACCGCCTGCATTGATCACTTTTGCGCCGTTTGCTTCAGCATCTTCAATCAATTCTTTTAACAGACCTGGTTTCTCAGGTTCAGGTAATGGTGTGATCTGAACGCCTTTTTCCCAAGGCATGCCCCATTTCAACGCTTCAACTTCTTTTACAAATTTATTGATGAACGTGTCAACAACATTCTTTTGAACGAAGATGATTTTTAATGCCGTACAACGTTGACCATTGTATGAAAGCGAACCCAACACACATTCTTTAACAGCTAAATCAAGATCAGCATGATTTAAAACGATCGCAGGATTTTTTGCTTCAAGTGCCAATACAGAACGTAAACGGTTTGGTCTTGGGTGCTGCATTTTCATAATGTTAGCAGACTTACTTGTACCAATAAATGCAAGCACATCAATTTTGCCTGTGCTCATCAATGGTCCAACAGTTGCTCTACCACGGCCGAATACTACATTGATAACTCCTTTAGGGAATGAATCTCTGAAGGCCTCTAACAATGGACGGTGTAACAATACACCAATTTTTGCAGGCTTAAATACCACGGTGTTACCCATGATCAATGCCGGTATTAACGTTGTAAATGTTTCGTTCAATGGATAGTTGTATGGTCCCATACAAAGCACTACACCAAGTGGACTACGTCTTATTTTTCCAATGATTCCTTGTTCGAATTGGAAGTTCGAAGAATTGCGATCTAATTTTTTGTACGATTCAATCGTATCAAGAATGTATTCAACGGTACGGTCAAACTCTTTTTCAGAATCAGAGATATTTTTACCAATCTCCCACATCAACGTTTTAACAACTTCTGTACGCTTAGACTTCATCGCTTTTACGAAGTTGTTCATCGCGCGGATTCTGTCTTCTACTGCCATGGTAGGCCATTCACCTGTGCCATTTTTGTAAGCTGCAGTTGCTGCATTTAATGCATCTGTTGCTTCAACTTCTGTAAGTAACGGAGTTGAGCCCAATAACTTTTGTTCAGTACCATTTGCTGTCTGTACGCATACAGGTGAATATATATCCTGCACCGGACCGTTCCAGATTTTTATTTCTCCGTTTACCAGATATTCTTTTTGATGTACAGGCTCTCCATACGCATACTCAGCAGGAATGTCCGCCTCTTTAGGGAAGATAGCTGCCAGTTTTTCGTTTACAACTTCTATTGTACTCATAGTATAAAATATTAATTATAATTCATTTAATGTGTTAAAATAATTCTGAAATAGCAGTTGTGCTTTTCCCCAGTTCGCTACATCTATGCAGTAGCACGTACGGGGACCTTCATCTTTGCCGTATATTAAACCCGCTTCCTTCAATGCTTTTATGTGCTGCGATATAGTAGATTGAGATAAACCAATCTCTTCTGTCAACTCTCCGCAAAAACAAGTATTTTTGTCCAGCATCAATTTTAAGATCGAAATCCGGGCCGGGTGGGAGAGAGCTTTCGCAATCTGTACCAGCTGTTCTTCTTCCGAAGTTAAGTTTTGTTCTTTAATAACAGGCATGCGGATGTAAATTATCTAATCGTAAAGATACGATTGGATTCTGAAAAGGCAATAAATCCAAGGAAAAGTATTCTTAGGGGATCGTTTCTCCTTGATAATCAATATTATTATTAATATTCTTGCGGTAAAACTGAAAACCACTACATTTTAGTATTTTCTTTTAAGCTAATAGGTCACATATTTGTTTCATGAAGTACATCTCCTCCATCATTTGCTTTTTCTTTGGACTAAGTTTAAGCTTTTCTCAAACTGCACCTGTATATAAAGACACATTAATTTTTATTCCGCTTGGAAAATCAATAATCCAATCTCCTGTTTTAGAAAAAGAAATTGTATCCATAAGTGCGGGTATGTTTCATTATTCGCTGGTAGATGTAAATGGGAAATTAACAACGAGCATAGACCAGTCGATCCCTTGGTTAATGCCAATGACCATTGATTCAGATGTACGCTCCTTGGCTATCGGTGATATTCATACCGTAATTTTATACAAAAGTGACAGTACGTTAAATCAATATTTTATTACCCCGAGCATTGATGCATTTTATCCAAGTGGATTAAAACGCATTGTAGAAATCAGAGCAGGCAATAATTTATCTACTGCTTTATCTAAAAAGAATATCATGTATGCATGGGGGCCTGGACGTTCTGTACAAAATTTAAATATTCCATTAAAAACATATGGTGTTAAAACTGCGTCTGTGGGGAAGCAGCATATTGCATTTATAAATATTAAAGATAAAGTGTTTGTTTGGGGGAGTAATGAGAAAGGACAAAAACACATTCCGGTATTTAAATCCAAACCCGTTAAAATTGTTTCAGGGAACAATCATGTACTTGCCTTAGATGAGTTGAAAAATGTATATGTCTGGGGCGATAACAGCTACGGACAATGCTTGTTGCCTGTAATAGACGAGCCAATAAAACAGATTGAAGCGAAAGCAAATACAAGTTTAGTTGTAACAGAAAAAAATAAAATTGTTATCTGGGGAAATGGGAATGAAGTGAAAGCTGATTTTGGTTTTCTAGGAGAAGTTAAACAAGCAAAGCTGGGTTATGATTATGCAATTGTGCTGATACGATCCACTCAGGAAAAAATTCAACAAGCATATTTATCGAATAAAAAAACAACTATCTCTGTACACAAACAGGATACCTTATTGTTTGCTAAAGATACCTTGTCTATAAAGGAAGCGCCGGTTACAGCAGAGAATTTTATTGATAAAACATTTACAGAAAGCCGTGCAATAGGAAATGGTTTTAATGGGAATACGTTAACTGTTGAGTCAACCAATAATTCGTCTCAGGAAGACATAAATTCTTCCACAACAATTGAGTTTGATGGAGTAAATAATAATTTGAAAATCATAAACGATAATGTTAAAACATTACGGATTAATAGTAATCAACGTGTGATAATAAAAGGATCGAATAAGAATGGAATTATTCATGTACGAGATCAAAACAACGTGATCGAAGATCAAAATTCAGTTATAGTTATTGATCTAGATCAAATAGGTGAAGACAATGAATATCCTGCAGAATACAATCAGGCAAAAGAAAGTAATGTGCTAAGTCAGGAAATGTTTTTGCCGTTAGATTCAATGCCTGGGAGTGCCATTAAATATTTTCCAATAGACAATAACGATAATTTTTATTTGGATGGTGAAAATATGGGAGGAGTATCCGATCAAAAAGATATGGAAGAAACAATGTACCTAACCGGCAATTATTATGCTATGGCGCAATTGGCGTTTTATTATAAAAAAAATATAGAAGGTATTGAATTTTTAAAGACGGGAGTAAGAGAGGACAATTCAAAACTATGCGCATTGGCTTTGTTTGAAATTTATTATTACGGCTTGTTTGATCAGCCGATACAATTAGAGAAGGCAACAATCATGTATAGCATTTACAATAAATTGCTCTAATCATTGGAGTATCATCCCCAATGATTAGAGCAATAATATTCATATAGCAGATCTTATAAATTCTCCGTAGAAGTTCCTAAGTCGTAGATCTCACGAATAGAAGAAAGTATTTTTTGGAAATCGATTTTCAGATCAATTAATTTACCTGACTTCATATCAAATACCCAACCGTGTACCTGCGGAGCACCTTCTGTTAAAAAACGTTTTTGCCAAACAGCCATTTTAATAACGTTGATACATTGCTCTTCTACATTCAGTTCAACCAATCTGTCATAGCGCGCGTCTTCGTCTTTAATCGCGTTCAGTTCATCTTTATGCAGGCGATACACATCGCGGATGGTACGCAGCCATGGGTTCATAATTCCAAGGTCTCTACTTTGCATAGCAGCCTTAACGCCGCCGCATAAATAATGTCCGCAAACAACAACATGTTTTACTTTTAAATGTTCTACAGCATATACTACAACACTTGCAGAGTTGATGTCGTTGTTGGGTACCAGGTTTGCAATGTTTCTGTGTACAAAAACATCACCTGGTGTTGCGCCCATAATTTCTTCTGCGGTCACACGGCTATCGCTGCATCCAATAAATAAATATTCGGGATTTTGACCTTCAGCTAAGTGTTTGAAAAAATCTTTATCACTCCCGCTTTTTTCAGCAATCCATTTGCGGTTGTTCTCAAATATTTCTGCGTATTCCATCTGTGTAACGTGTTATGTTTTGATTCCTTTGCTTAAATATACATCCGTTGAAGATAGTAAAAAAATAGAAAATGAATAGAATAGAATACAAAAAAAGCCTGATACGCATGCACATCAGGCTTTTAGATTAGATTAATGAATTGTAAACTATTTATATATGATGTAAAATCGTGTAATAATTGAAAATAGCCATACACCAACCAATGCATAAAAAACGAAATTTTTTGGCCAGAAAGCATAGATGGTACAAAAGACAATGGCTAGTAATCTGGGTAACCAGATGTGATTATCAAAATGAATGAAGGGCATAAAATGCATGCTTATAAAGGCAGCTAATAAAAGAAAGATCGGCTTAATTCTGGCGGTGAAAAAAGTTTCCGTATCAGAATAGTCATCCACGTGTGTAAGACAATTTACCATCAATAAAAAAACAAGCGGAGGGAAGAGGTATAACCAATAAGCAAAATAGGTAATGTTACTTAATTCCGGTGAAAACTGAAAAAAGACAAATACATTGTGAACGCCTATCTCGGTAACCATGATCAATGTAATGAGGTATGGCGTATACCAGGAGGACGAATCCATAAAGTGTTTCCATTGCCCGAACAGATCGCTCAATGCGATACCATAGATTAATAAAGGTATGAATAATAAGTACTCAACAATGTCCATAACAAAAGCAATTTAAAAGATCCGTGTGTTTAAAAGAAGCTGTAAATTTAGAATATATTTTTTAATTTCTAAGGTGTGAAAGTATGCATGTAAGCATAAAAAAAATCACGCTGTTGACGTGATTTTTAAAGATCTTATTTGAATCAGAATGTTATTTTTTAACAATATGAGTAATGACATACATTGAAGCATTATCTATCTGTCGGGTGAAAGTAATTCTGTATTTGTCCGACTCGTAGGATTTTACTTGAGTATCGTCTGACGGGATCTTTTTGAATTTCATATCATTTAATAATTCATCCGACTTCATATATACATTCGAAAAAAATAATCCACTGGAATTGGAACTCATCAGCGCGACTTTAGGCTCTAGTTTTATTGCAATCGATTTGCGTTCATTAGACCAGATTGCCTCGTTTGAATCGTAGGTCCAACCATAAGATATTTTATTTAAAAATGCACCTGCCTTTTCATTTGTTTCAAAAGACAAAAGAGTTATTAAATCGTCCAGTGTAGTTTCCCGTTCTTCTGTATTCATGTAATCTTTAATGGTAGATTCACTTAATAACAATTCTACAATGGAAGGTTTTCTGGAGGAATAAATAATGTCAATTTCAGCGCCTTCGTATAAGTTTTGAAATTCAGCGGCCGAAACATTTTTATTTACAATAAGTGATTCGTTTGTTAGCGTATGAAAGCTTACGTTGACATCATATGTGGTACTACGTTTTATTTTGGTTGAACTTCCATTTATTACGGTCCCCTTTACGATAACTCCATATTCTTTCAATTCAGATTTTATTTTAGAATCGTGAACAGAGATAAAAATGAAGAGTAGAACAAAAACGGATATAACAGCTCCTACTATAACGCCAGTTGATAGGCGCCAATCTTCTACCGGACTTTGAAATTTTCCTACGGGTTGTTTGGGAGGATTTAATTCTTCAAAATTTCTAAAATTACAAATCGACTGAACTATTAATACAACCAAAATGACTGTCTCAATAATTGAAATAATTTTTGGTGAGTTTTCTACAAATTCAATTGGAAGAACGAAGAAGAAAAGAAGGAAAGCTAAAACTGTTAGTCCAATAAAAATGTAGCGTCTTGTTTTATCTTTTTTCGCTTGATGGATTTTGCGGGCTTCTTCAATAAGTGCAGGAATTTCATTCTCTGAATAACCTTGATTCAATAAGAGCTTTTTAATTTCTGGTGTAAAGTAATTCTGCTGCAGCAGCTTTACAATTTCTTTTATGATGTCTTCTTTTGATTTCATGACTTAATATTGGTGTGGGTTTTATAAAAATAATATCAATAATTCAACAAGGACTATGGGTCTACTTCTCAATGATATAAAAACATAAAAAGATGGGATTAAAAAACATGTATATATACAAGCGTTCTTTAATCCCTCAACATATAAAATATTATTTCTTTATCAATCGCTGTCTAGTCACTTCAGATAAGATCATGCCTGTAGCAACAGATACGTTTAGTGAGTTGATGTGTCCGCTCATAGGGATGGTTACGTGTGCGTCTGCATAACGTAATAAATCCTGACTGATACCGTCTTCTTCGCTGCCCATTAAGATCACACATGGATCCGTTAGATCTTCGTCATACACATTAACGCTCGCTTTTTCTGAACACGCTATAACTTTTAAGCCACACTGCTTTAAGTATTTTACCGTATCAATCAAATGATCGACTCTACACACAGGAATGTGGTACAAAGCACCCGCAGATGTTTTTACAGCATCGCTGTTTAATTGAGCTGCACCGCGTGCCGGAACAATCATTGCATCAACACCCAAACACTCTGCACTACGAGCAACCGCACCGAAGTTACGAACATCTGTTACACGATCCAGCATAACAAGCAATGGGTTTTTTCCATTTTCAAAACATGCTGAAACAATGTTATCCAGTGAGGCAAAGTTGATCGCAGATAAATAACAGATGATCCCCTGATGATTTTTGCGTGTTACCCGATCCAGTTTTTCAACAGGCACTTTTATAACAGGTACTTTATAGCGATTGGCAAGTTCAAATAATTCCTGAACGACTGCTAACTCAATGTTTCGTTGAATTAAAATCTTATCAATTTCTTTTCCCGCTTCTAATGCTTCCATCACCGGACGAATACCAAAGATCACATCTTTGTCGTTGGCCGGTTTATTTTCATCGAATGAAGAAAAGTTTTTTCTTGGATAGTTTTTTTCCATGTTGGGTATGCTGCATGTAACAGCATGTTAGGTATTGGGTAGACTGAGTGTATTCAGTTTGTTAAAGGAATAAAAAGTCCTCCTGAGTTATCGGGAGGACTTTTTATTTTTATTGAAGCTCTTTCGTTAGATTCAAATCTACCAGAAACTTTTGTATTTCTTCGGCTTCTTTTTTATAGCCATTTTCTTGGAGTACCGATGCTAATGCCTGTAAGGTATATGCGCTCGAACGCTTTTTATTTGTTTCGCGTATTTTATCAGCTTTGAGATACTTGATCGTACCTTCCGTAAATTTCTTGATATCCATTGCATATTTATATGCAAGATCTTTTTCTCCCAATGTAAATAATTGACCAACCATTAATGAGTTGATATAATCATATGGAATGGCAGGACTTTGGATTTTGTTGAAGCAATATAGGATGGCAGCTTTTGCCTCCGCATCTTTTCCTTCCGCCATTAGTTGTCTCGCAAGCGTATGGTACTGACCTTTTGTATTCATGGTGAAACGCTGGTAGTTTTCATCGTAGAAAATGCTTGAACCTTCCAGGTTGGTAAATTCAAATTTCATCATTCGATTTTTCATGATTTCTGAATTAACCCAACCTTCTCTTGCCATCGGCATTTCTGCAGGAAGTAAGCGATATGCCATACCTTCCAATTGCATGTAATGTTGTAAGCCTATATAATCAGAAGGAGATAATGTAGAAGAAAAGTAAACAGGACGTTTCCAGTTGTTATTCGAAAGAATGTTTAAGATAACGTATGTACGTTTATCCATTCCGCTGCCTTCAACAACAAAGTCAAGATGTTCAACCAGTCTCACGTTTGGAAGATTCGGAACAATACCCAATGTTTTTACATACGCAGTATCTACAGGTAATGTAAAGTTTTGAGTAGGATATACGATCAATTCACTTCCATCGTAAATACGTGTGATCATTTTATCTTTCTTCTTAACTAAGTCAAGGAAGATTGGTAAGTTAATAACTGCATTTTTATTTTTTTGGAATGCTTCAGCATCTAAATAAATATAGTCGTTTGTTCCCTGTCTGTATTGTTCAGGCGCTAAACCAATAGGCAACGAATCAGAAAAGTATGCCTGACTTTGCATTTGTTTTACATACCAGTCGGTATTTAATAAACTCAAATTACAAACACGTACATCTGTACGTACACCTTCAACTTCTTGTGCATACCATAATGGGTAAGTATCGTTGTCACCACCTGTAAACAGGATTGCATTTTTCTCGCAACTGTTCAATAAGTTTTTAGCAGATTCAACCTGATAATAACGTTTGCTTCTGTCGTGATCATCCCAACCTTCAGATGCCATGATTGTTGGTACAGAAAGTAAAAGTAACGAAGCTACTGTTGCAGCAATTGTCTTGTTCTTTAAAATGTATTTTTCAATTGCATCGGTGAAGAACATAACTGATAAGCCTATCCAGATAGAGAAGGCATAGAACGATGCCGCAAATGTATAATCACGTTCGCGTGGTTCAGTAGGTGGCTGGTTCAAATAAATAATAATTGCCAAACCTGTAAAGAAGAATAAGATCCCTACAATGGTTCCGTTTTTCCAGTCACGGGATGCCTGAAAGCTTAAGCCTAGCATACCAGCAAGCAATGGGAGTAAGAAGAAGTTATTGCGTGCTTTACTTGCATAAAGAGATGTTTCGGCATCCAATGAGAACCAGCTGTTTGGTCCTAACCAAGATGAATCCTGCTCATCACCCATACGACCTGCAAAGTTCCATAAGAAATATCTCCAGTACATGTGGCCCATTTGATAGGTAAACATAAAGCTGAGATTTTCACCAAATGTAGGTACGTGAGTTTTGCTGAAACCCATCCAGCTCCTGTATTGTTCCGGATGGCCAGGTTGCTGACTGTACATACGAGGGAAAAGTGTTTTATCTTTTTCTGCGTATTCAGCTTCTACTTTATGATCTGAAATAATGTATTTTGCTTTTCCTTTAGCGTCAATGATTGGCGTATAGATCGGACTTGTTTTTTTATAATCCGGGCGCTCTGCTGTAAACTTAGGACCTTTCAATAAAGGTCTGTCGCCATATTGCTCACGTTTCAGATAAGAAGTGAATGTCATTACGTTCTCCGGATCGTTCATATCAATCGGTGGATTGTAGTGGGAACGGATTACGATGATACCGTAAGAGAAATAACCGATCAAAATAAATCCTAAAGAAAGAAGAGAAATATTTAATAAACGCTTTCCTGTTTTTTGAGAGTAGTAGATCGCGTATGCAAGTCCGCCGATCAATAAAAACATAAATGTAAATACACCTGAACCAAAACCGAAGCCAAAACTATTTACAAATTTCAATTCAAAGTATGAAGCAAGTGTAGGTAAGCCCGGTATGATACCCACCATTACAACACCCAATATCAATACACTTATGATCAATACAATAAATGATCCTTTAAGATCGATCTTGTCATACTTTTTGAAGTAGTATACAAAAGCCAATGCAGGGATTGCTGTTAAGTTCAGCAAGTGAACACCGATAGATAGACCTACCAGATAAGCAATGAAGATCAGCCATTTTTCAGAAGCTGCTTCGTCTGAGTGCGCTTCCCATTTAAGGATTGCCCAGAAAACAATTGCTGTAAAGAAAGATGACATCGCATAAACTTCCGCTTCAACTGCAGAGAACCATGCAGAGTCAGAGAATGTGTAAGCCAAACTACCCACAACACCCGCACCCATTACAGAGATGATCTGGCCTGTAGAGAAAAAGCCTTGTTCTGTTTTTGCAAGTTTCTTTGCGATCATTGTAATAGACCAGAACAGGAATAATACTGTGAAAGAACTTGATAAAGCTGAAACTAAGTTCACACAGTATGCTACATGCTGAACATCGCTCGCAAATAAAGAGAAGAATCGGCCGACTAATAAAAATATAGGTGCCCCTGGTGGGTGCGGAACCATAAGTTTATAAGAGGTTGAAATAAATTCGCCGCAGTCCCAAAAACTTGCGGTAGGTTCCATGGTGGATACGTAAACAAATGTGGCAATGATAAATACAAGCCACCCAACAAGATTGTTTATTCTATTATAAGTCATCACTTCGGTTTTTAATAAAAATCGATAAGGTGCGAAATTACTAAAAAAAACGTTCACGGAACGCCTTTTAACGCGTTAAATTGAACGGACAGGAGAGAGTTTTATTGTAAAAGACCCAAATGCAAATGTTTATTTCAGTTGGCTGCAGAAAAATCTATACGAAGAAAATGAATACATATGCATAAACGCCTACGAATCAGATTATTTAAAAGAAGAGTTTGGTAGAAACAAATACTGTATGAATAATATCCTTCCCACAGCTTAATATTATTTAATAATTAATAAATCGATCTGTTAACGGGTGTCTGAGAATATGCATAACTTATGACACCCTATTTTAATAGCTTGATAATCATTAAAAAATAGCATTTATGAATATATTTTATCCGATCAAACCTGAATACAGCACATCTGTTGCGTATTTTTCAATGGAGTTTGCGATCCATCAGCCTTTAAAAGTCTATTCAGGCGGACTGGGTTTTTTATCCGGCTCGCATATGAGAAGTGCAGGTTCCATGGGGCAGAATCTCATTGGCATCGGCATGTTATGGAAGTTCGGATATTATGATCAGGCCCGCAATGAAGATCTTACTATGCGGGTAGATTATACAACAAAATATTATTCTTTTTTTGAAGAAACAGGCATTACCGTTACGGTGAAGGTATTTGGAAAAGATGTATTTGTAAAAGCATATTTGTTGAAGCCTACTGTTTTTGGTACCGCGCCCATGTATTTTTTAACAACCGATATTCCTGAAAACGATTACCTCTCTCGTACAATTACACACCATTTGTATGATCCAAACGAAGAAACACGGATTGCACAAAGCATTGTTTTAGGTATTGGCGGCGGGAAAGTACTGGATGCCTTGAATCACAATATTGATGTGTATCACATTAACGAAGGTCATGCATTGCCTATAGCTTTTCATATCTACGATCATTACGAAAACTGGCAAGAGGTTAAAAGACGTTTTGTATTTACAACACATACTCCGGAAAAAGCAGGAAATGAAGAGCATGATTTTGGAATGCTTGAACGCGCTTCGTTTTTTGGAAATGTACCGATTGATGAGATTCATAAGCTGAATGCTAGTATTAACGGTCGCTTCGACTATACCCTGGCCGCTTTGAAAATGGCAAAGAAAGCAAACGGTGTATCGCAGCTGCATGGAGAAGTTGCACGTAAGATGTGGAAAGACTATGATGGTATTTGTGAAATAGATCACATTACCAATTCGCAAAATGTAGCGTACTGGGCTGATAAAGCATTGTTGCAGGCCTATCATGAACAGAACGATAACTGGATTCGCAGCCGTAAAAAGGAATTGAAGAAGCAATTGTTTGAAGTAATTGCTGATCAGACAGGAGATATACTGGATCCGGATATTTTGACCATTGTATGGAGCAGACGATTTGCAGGATATAAACGTCCGGATTTGATCATGCGGGATTACCAGCGTTTCATAGATCTAATCGACCGTGTAAATCAGCCAATTCAGGTGATCTGGGCGGGCAAGCCCTATCCATTGGATCAGGAAGCAATCGGTATTTTCAATAAAATTATGCAGACTACATTGGTTTCGAGTCGTGCTGTAATACTTGTTGGCTATGAACTTGGACTTTCTGCTATGTTGAAAAAAGGAGCAGATGTATGGATGAATAATCCGCGTTATACCCGTGAAGCCTCAGGTACGAGCGGAATGACAGCTGCCATGAACGCAACACTGAACTTCTCCAATATGGATGGCTGGGTAATGGAATTTGGCAAGAATTTGGAAAATAGTTTTATTATGGAGCATTCAACAGCGGAGGATGTGAACGAACAGGATAATCAGGATGCTCATTTCTTATATAAAAAGCTGGAAGAAGAAGTGATTCCAACCTATTATACGGATCAGAAAAAATGGGGGCAAATGATCCGGAAAAGTATGGATGATATTTTTCCGTTTTTCAATTCAGATCGGATGGCGGATGAATATTATAAGAAGCTGTACAATGCCTGAGCGAAAAATACAGCAACTGCTAAGCCTTTACGAAAGTAAAGGTTTTTTTATTTTATTGAATATATCTTATAATCAATACGTTGGACTAAATGTTTAAACACTATTTGATAGTACGGTTTTATTATTTGTAATTAATCTAAATAAAGTTTGTAATTAATCTAAATAAGAATAATTTTGCAACACTTAAACAAAACCAGAATCAAACAAATATATTAATCATGCAAAAGCTTACTTTAAAAAATGGCATTCTGATACCTTTAGTAGTTTTGATAGGATTAACAACTGCCTGTAAGAAAAAAGACGATGATGCTCCTGCACCAACATCTACACCAGGCAAAAGAACAACAACAATCAATTACAGCACATTAACTCCTACTACTTCATACAGAACGGCATTTTTGGATAAAGACGGTGATACAACGGTTAACCGTAACGATGGTAGAAGCCGACTAATGATGTTCAGAGCATTAATCACATACATTGGTACTGCTGCAAGTACAAATACCGCTATTGACTCAACAGTAATGAGCAATATGTTTGCAAATAAAAATTCTCCATTCACTGGCAACTATGCATATTTAAATGGACTTGATATGAGCATAAAAGAAGCAACAGCTTTTTCAAAATCAAATCAATCAGCAGTACATAATTATCTTGAGTATGCTTTTGGTAGAATGGCGTACATCAGCAACTACACCGGACAGACTGCTTCTAAAGGCACTCCGGGTAAAAATGGAACATATCTGGTAGATGCAAATGGTATCGAATGGGCGCAGATCATTCAAAAAACATTAATTGGTGGCTACCATTTAGATTACATTGGTAATGTATTATTGAGCAAAGGTTTGAATGCTGATAACCAACATTTAGTTACAGGTAAAAAATACACACAACTTGAGCACAACTGGGATGAAGCATATGGTTTCTTCACAGTAAATGATATGTATTATAATGGTACAACAGATCAGGCGGCAGCTAAAGTATCTAATGAATATTATTTAGGCTCTTATGCCTGGGAATATAACAAGTCAGGTTTTGTTAAATTACATTCTGCTTTCTTAAAGGGACGTGCTGCAATTCATAACAACGATATGACTGAAGTAAGAGCGCAAGCTGCTATTATCAGAGGAATTCTTGAAACTGCAATTGGCGGTGCTGCAAACGGATACATGGGAAAAGCTTCTGATGGAACAGCTACGGAAGCTTCCAGAGTACATGCATTTGGTGAAGGTAACGGTTTTGTATATTCAACACGTTTCTGTACACAAACAGGTGCTGATGATGCATTTTCAGCAGACTTGCTTGATGATCTGATCACACCTGCTACAGTAACATTCTATGATATTACTGCGGCTCAGTTTACAACGGTGGCTACTAAATTAAGAACAAAGTTTGCTCTACTATAAGTAAAATAAAAGTTTCAAATGAACATATTTGGTAGTTATCAGTTATATGATAACTACCAAATATGTAATTTATTAAAAGAATATGATGATGCGTTTTGTATCTGTTAAGTTACTTGCACTACTGTGCCTTACGGCGTTAACAATTTCATGTAAGAATGATCCCAAGCATCCGATACCTCCTGCAGGTACTGATTCGGACAGAGGATTGATGCTGACAAATATTGCTGACAATATTGTTATACCTGCTTATGCAAACTTTAATGCGAAGTTAACGATCATGATCACAAAGTCAGATGCGTTCATAGCAAATCCAAATCCAACAACATTAACAGAATATAGAACTGCATGGAAGGATGCATACATCGCCTGGCAAAAAGTTGCATTGTTTGATTTTGGTCCGGCGCTTGATTATACATTGAGTTCATTTATGAATGTGTATCCAACAAATGTAACAACGATTAATGCGAACATTGCTTCAGGTACAGCAAGTTTAGAAACATTCGCTTCATATCCGGCTCAGGGTTTTCCGGCTTTGGATTATTTGCTTAACGGAATTGCCGCAACGGATGCAGACATTGTAACATTGTATACTACAGATGCCGATGCAACTAAACGCAAAGCGTATTTGCTGCAACTAACCAATCAGATGCGTACAAAGTTTGATGTTGTGAACAACGCATGGAATGGATCATACAGAAATACATTCGTTGCCAGTACAGGCACAGGATTGTATTCATCAACATCGCTGATGGTGAACGGAATCGTATTTTATTACGAGCGTTATTTGCGTTCCGGTAAATTTGGTATTCCTTCTGGTGCGATGGTTAACGGTACATTGTTGCCGGGATCTGTTGAAGCGTATTATACAAAAGATATTGCTAAAACTTTAGCGCAGACTACGCACCAGGCGTTTGTTGATTTCTTTAACGGAAAAGGATTCACAACGGGTATAGAAGGTGGTTCATTGAAAACGTATTTGAATTCATTGAATGCGAAAGATGCAACTACACAGGTCTTATTATCTGAAACGATCAATACACAATTTGACGTTGTAAATGCGAAGCTTGCTTTATTATCAGGTGAAGATCTCAGCAATGAAGTTTCAACAAATAACGCAGCAATGATTGCTGTATATACTGAATTGCAAAAAGCAGTACGTATGCTTAAAGTAGACATGACCTCTGCAACAAGTATTACGATTACCTATGCAGATAATGATGGAGATTAAAACAACTTGCTGAATTTATAGATAAGAAGTGGTCTGACTGATTTTAAAATCATTGGTCAGACCACTTTTTGCATGATTGTAAATGATTAACTATTTAATGCGAATTACGATATTTGCAGACTGTACCGTCACAAGTACAAATGTATAAATGAAAAACTATTTCCTAAAAACAACTTCGGTTGCTCCATTAGTAATCTTCCGGATCGGACTAGGTGCGATGCTGTTTATCGGCATTCTGCGCTTTTGGTTCAATGGATGGATCGAAGGTTTATACATTACTCCAAAATATTTTTTTCCGTATTATGGTTTTGAATACATCGTTCCGCTAGGTTCTTATACTTACATCCTATTTTTTATATGCGGCTTATCCGCACTATTCGTAGCAGTGGGTTTTTATTACAGACTTTCTATCGTAACACTTTTTTTAAGTTTTACCTACATCGAGCTGATCGATAAAACCACCTATTTAAATCATTATTACTTTGTCAGCATGATCTGCTTCTTAATGATCTTCATGCCGGCACACGTTTATTTTTCTATAGACGCATACAGAAATTCAACACTTCGTGCGAATAAAATTCCGCAGTGGTGTATTGACTCGATCAAATTATTTGTGTGCTTGCTGTACTTTTGTGCCGGGCTTGCGAAGATCAATTCCGATTGGCTCTTACATGCAATCCCATTGAAAATATGGCTGCCTGCACGCAACGATATGCCTGTTATCGGATTCTTATTCAATTACTCCTGGATCCATTTTCTGTTCAGCTGGTTTGGTTGTTTGTATGATCTATCCATACCTTTTCTGTTATGGAATAAAGGTACACGAGTGGTCGCATACATTTTTGTGATCCTGTTTCACGTACTTACTTCCATGCTCTTCCCGATCGGGATGTTTCCATACATCATGATCCTGACAGCCTTGATCTTTTTCCCGGTAGAATTTCATCAGCGCATTATTCAGTTTATCCAGCGATTTATACCCGGTTCCAGAAATCCTATAGAAAGTGATGCTACTTTTATCTATTCCAAGGTTCAACAATACTTTGTAAAGGGAATAATTTTCACGTTTTTTGTAGTCCAGTTAGTAGTACCTTTCCGGTTCATATGTTATCCGGGGGAATTATTCTGGACAGAACAAGGCTATCGCTTTTCCTGGCGCGTAATGCTGATGGAAAAAGCAGGCTATGCAGAATTTACAGTGAAAGACGCTTCGGGAAAATACCTGATCGTAAACAACGAAGAGTTTCTTACAAAACAGCAGGAGAAAATGATGGCTACACAGCCGGATATGATCCTGCAATACGCACATATACTCGCAGATTATTATTCGGTACATGGATTTAAAGATCCGATGGTATTTGCAGATGTGTATGTAGCACTAAACGGACGCTTGGGAAAAGCAATGGTTGACACAAGTGTTGATCTTGCTAAAGAAAAAGAATCGTTCGGACATAAATCATGGATCATACTTTACAATGAATAAGTTTTCAATACCCCTTTCCGTTCTTTTCTGTTTTCTTTTAACAGGAGTATTTGCACAACACCGTTTGTCAGGTAAAGTGAGCTCTGCAGTAGACAGTCTACATATAGAAGTGTGTACAGTAGCATTGAATAATGGAGAGTTGGTTGTCAACACGGATTCAATCGGACGTTTTCATTTTGATAATTTAACAGACGGCTCGTATACACTTTCCACACATTGCATTGGATTTATTACGGCAACGCAAACCATTGTGATGAGTGGTAAAAATAAACACACACACATTCTTATCTATCCTGAAACAGATAATGGAGACACGATCGAAATTGTAAGCAAGGGGCCGGCATCGCACTTAGGAGACGTGGTTGATATGGGTATTTATGCGGGTAAAAAATCAGAAGTGATTGTGATGGATAGTTTGGTTGTGAATACGGCTACCAACAATGCACGGCAGGTGTATTCTCGTGTGCCGGGTTTGAACATCTGGGAGAACGATGGTGCGGGCATTCAGTTGGGTATAGGTGGCCGCGGTCTGGATCCAAACAGAACATCTAATTTTAATGTACGTCAGAATGGATACGACATCAGTGCAGATGCACTGGGTTATCCCGAAAGTTATTACACACCACCGACAGAAGGGATAGAACGTATACAGCTGGTGCGTGGTGCTGCATCGTTGCAATACGGTACGCAGTTTGGCGGCATGCTGAATTTTATAATACGCAAACCCGTTGCAGATAAAAAAATACAATTGGTTGCCAGACAAAGTTTGGGCACATACGGAAAGGGAAGCAATGGATTGGCATTGTATAATACGTTTACAAGTTTGGGTGGCACGGTTGGGAAGGTGAGTTATTACACCTACTTTCAATATAAAACAGGTAATGGCTGGAGACCCAATTCAGATTTTGATGTATACAATTATTATGGCAATGTAAATTACCAGATCAGTAAGCGTACAAGCATAGGTTTTGATTTAACAATAATGAGCTATCTGGCGCATCAACCCGGAGGTTTATCGGATGATATGTTTAACGCAGATCCACGTCAATCTAATAGAGCGCGTAATTGGTTTCAGGTAAACTGGAGAATGGCAGCAGTTCACTTCAGTCATAAATTCAATGAGACAAGTGAAATGAATGTGCGTGTGTTTGGTTTGCTGGCGAATCGATATAGTATAGGCTTTAGACCCAATCGCGTTGCAACGGTCGATGATGGTAGAAATAGAGATTTAATAAAAGGCGAGTTTAGAAATATTGGTGCTGAAATACGTTACATGAAACGGTATTATGTCGGTGGACGGTACAATGTATTATTGATGGGGGCAAGAGGATATTATGGAAATAACTTGGCTACACAAGGCTTAGGCACGACCGGAAGTGATGCTAATTTTTCGTATGTTAAAAATGTAGTTGTAAACTTTCAATACGATTACAATGATTATACATATAGAAATAAAAATCTTGCCTTATTCGCAGAAAATATATTTTATGTAGGCAACAAACTTTCCATAACCCCAGGACTTCGATTTGAATACATCAATACCTCTGCAGATGGATATTACGGGAATATAGCATATGACCTTGCAGGTAATATTATTTTGAATGATACGGTCTATGAATCCAGATCAAGTGCGCGTCAATTTCTTTTAGGCGGAATTGGTATTAGTTACAAGCCGACTTCTAAAATGAATATTTACGGAAACATTTCTCAAAACTATCGTTCAATAACTTTTAGTGATATGCGTGTTGCAAATCCATCTTCAGTGATAGATCCGAACATGAAAGATGAACGGGGGTACACGATGGATATTGGGTTGAGAAGTGAAAACACTAAGCGCTTTATCTACGATGCAAGTTTTTTCATATTGAATTACAACAATCGTATTGGGGAATATTTAACGTCGGATGCATCGAACAGAGTAATCAGAGAGCGTACAAATATTGGTCGTGCCCTGATGGTTGGAGTGGAATGTTATATGGAATACGATGTAATGAAATTGATCTTACCTCAGACGAAAGTATGGTCTGGTAGTATATTCACGAACTCAGCATACATTCATTCGGAGTATGTATCAAGCGGAATAACAGCGGTACAGGGGAATCAGGTTGAGTTTGTGCCGGAATTTAATTTAAAAGCGGGCGCACGTGCAGGATATAAAAAGTTTAAAATGTCGTTTCAATACACGCACCTGACACAGCAGTTCTCTGATGCAACGAATGCGGAAGAGGGCGGCGTATCCGGCGTGGTTGGTATTATTCCTGCCTACACCATTATGGATTTGAGCATGTCGTATGAGTATAAGATCTTCAAATTCGAAGCAAACATCAACAACATTACCAATCAATATTATTTCACCCGTCGTGCTACAGGTTATCCTGGTCCGGGTATTTTGCCTTCAGATGGCAGAGCATTTTATTTTACGCTGCAGGTGAAGATTTAGTTGCGAGTTGCTAGGTACTAGTTACTAGAAGAGGAGAAAACAGTTGAAAGAATAAGTGAAATGGAAATGAACAAAAAGTTTAAAATTTTAAGTAAGGGTGATTGTTTCAAAGCTTTTGAACTTATTAATGAAAAGTATATGCCAATTCAATTGTTTCCAAATTATGAAATTTCTGACATTGATTTCGTTTCATTGCCGCAAAACGTTTTAATCAATTCACGTTTATATTTGAAAGAGTATACAACAACAGAATGTGAAACATTATCTGAAGTTAAACAAATAATAGAATCTGCAATAAATCTGTGATTTTATTGGGGCAGTATTTTTTTGTCTCGAAACAATCTAGCAACTAGTACCTAGCAACTGAAAACTACCAATTACTCTTTTGCTGCTGCATACTGCAAAGCACTCAGTTTGCTATACATTCCGTCTTTGTTCAATAGTTCTTCGTGCGAACCGGATTCTTTTATTTCACCTTTATCCAATACAAAAATAGTATCTGCATGTTGAATGGTAGATAAACGGTGTGCAATCACAATGGATGTTCTTCCCTTCATTAATTTTTCTGTTGCCTGCTGAATTAATTCTTCTGTTTCAGAATCGATGGAAGAGGTTGCTTCATCTAAAATTAAGATCTTAGGGTCATATACCATTACACGGATGAATGAAATGATCTGTCGCTGGCCCGCAGAGAGTGTACTGCCCCGTTCCATTACTTCATAATTCAATCCGCCGGGTAAACGTTCTATAAAACGTTCGGCGCCAACCAAACGAATTGCTTCCCAGATTTTTTCCTCTGTAATTTCAGGATTGTATAAGGTAATGTTGTTGCGTATGCTTCCGGAAAATAAAAATACATCCTGCAATACCAAACCAATTTGAAGACGTAATTCATGCAGATCGTAATCGCGTATATCGGTACCATCAATTAAGATGTGACCTTTTTCAATATCGTAAAAACGGTTCAGTAAATTAATGATAGAAGATTTTCCTGCACCGGTTGATCCTACAAATGCAATACTTCCGCCTTGCGGAACAGAGAAATTAATATCCTTTAATACGGGCTGTCCTTCTATGTAACTGAAATAAACATTATTGAATTGAACGTGACCATTAATCGCAGGTACATGTTTGCTACCTGTAGATTGTATCGGCGTTTCATCGTCTAACAATTTCAGAATACGATCTGAACTGACAACAGATAATTGCAGGGTGTTGAATCGATCCGCGATCATACGGATCGGACGGAAGAACATAGAGATGTACATGATAAAAGATACCAATGTTCCGAAAGAACTGGTTTCACCCAATACCAGCTTTGAACCAAGCCATATAAGTAATACAATACCTAAGGAGCCGATAAATTCTGCAATCGGAAAATAAACAGAATACGCATTCACCGATTTTAAATTCGAATCGCGGTGATGGATATTAATCGTTTTAAATTTTTCGTATTCGCGTTTCTCACTGTTGAAGATCTGAACAATGCTCATACCTGTAATATGTTCCTGAACAAATGTATTCAGATTGGCAACTGCAATACGCACTTCATTGAACGAAGCTTTGATACGTTCTTTAAATACATACGTGCTGAACAATAGGATTGGCAGAGGGCACAAACAAATAAGCGTTAATCGCCAGTCAATGTAGATCATGAATCCGAAGATGAAGATCAATTGGAGGAAGTCGCCAAGAATGCCCGCAAGGCCGTCGGATGTAAAGTTGGATAAGGTTTCGATATCTGAAATGTTTCGCGTAACCAGTCTGCCGATTGGTGTTTTGTCGAAGAAGTTTAAACGGAATTTTAATAAATGTTTGAATAGACGGATACGAATATCTTTGATGATGGATTGTCCAAGTTTACCTGCGAGGTATGTGTCAAAGTATTGCATGAACGCTTGCGCAACCAATACAGTAACCATTAAACCGATGATCATGTACAGACCATTCAGATCACTGTTTGCAATTTTATCGTCAATCGCAATCTTAACCAGGTAGGGTTTTACGGATGCCAGCACTGCACCCAGTAATGTTAAAAAAACCTGAGTATAGAATAAATGTTTGTAAGGCTTTACAAATTGAAATAATCTACTTAAAATTTTTATGTCGAATAGGTTACCGCTTACAGCGCCTTTTTCTTCTTTTTGCACGGTCAATGAATTTCCTTAGTAAACGTATTAAGCATTGGCAGAAGTTCCAAGTGCTTTGTTTTTATCTCTTTTATATAAGAATATATGCAGGCCAATGCCCATCAATACTCCGATGATTCCGCCAACATATCCGAAATTGTTAATTTGAACAACACGTTGAAAAGCAATGGGGTCTAAGATATTTGCAGGCAATGTCTGTTTAAATCCGATAGCCTCAGAGGAAACGGGAATGTATTCAGCAAGGATCGCAAAAGCAAACGACATAAAGAATGTCAGCAAATAGGTATAGATTGTATAGGTTAGTAATCTATGCGTGTTCGTGTGGATTCGTCCAACCGCTGTAAGGATGATTCCAAAAGGAATTCCTGTTTGCCATGCATTCAGAATGCCGATCATGCCGGCTCTGGCACGCGGATGCCATGCATGTGGAAAATCGTAATGTTCAAATCTGAATTTGGTAAAGAATTCTTCTGAAATGCTATACGTTATCTGGTCGTGAATGAAACCATAAAGGGCCGCCATCATGGGTGCCAGAATAAGTAATGCAATGAATATGAATGTACGCATATTGAGATCGTTGTTATTTTAAGGAATTATATCCTTTAAAGATTAAAGATACTAAAAACTTGTAAAGAAAGGGAGTTGATAATGCTGTGGTTCAATAATATTGCTATGCCCTTCAAAATGACTCTATTTGTGTATATATCGCCTCTACAGGACTTATGCGAATGGAAATGGATATTAATTTTCTACAGATATTTAATCCCTACGGGATTATGAAATCTGAAATAATATCTAATTAGTTTGTAATCATCTTCTATGCTGGAAAAAGATGCGATTTTAAAAAGCATTTGTCCCATTAGGGACAAAATATCTGTAGCAAACAATTACGAACCACTAGATGTAAAAGTCCCGTAGGGACGACATATTATATCAAATCTTTAAAAATGAATTTCTCATCATATTCAATTTCAAATTTTTGAAGAAACTCAATATATTCTTCTTTGAAGGTCTTTTTAGCGTGATGCTTTTCCTGATTCTCAATATATGCAGCAACTACTTTAATTTGTGAACGACTGTAAGAAAAGGCGCCATATCCAGATTGCCATTCAAATCGTCCCTTGATAAATTTCTTATCGTTTATCCATTTGGAGGAACTTGCTTTTACTTCTTGAATTAAATCGGAAACAGATTGTGTAGGATGTATGCTGATTAATATATGGATGTGATCAGACATTCCATTAATAGAAATTAGTTTATGTTTGTTGTTTCTGACTATGCCTGTTATGTATTGATATAATTCATCTTTCCAATAAGATGCGATTGTACCTTCTCTGTATTTAACAGCAAAAATTGTCTGAATGTAAAGTTGAGCATATGTATTAGCCATAAAAATATATCGTCCCTATGGGACTTGTATGAATAAAATTGATTTGTTTTTTTTCTACAGATATTTAATCCCTAAAGGGATTTTAAAATGTCAAATTTGAAAATGTAATTGTAGAATGGCATCATACAATTGATTATGACATACAATTGTACCCAAAAATATCGCTTGCTGAAAGATACATATGTTAAAAAATATCGCATTATTCCGTGAGGGATTAAATATCTTTAGTAAACAATTAGATATCATGAAATGCGCAAGTCTCATAGGGACGATATATCTATGCCAATCTTTAAAATATATTTTAAATGAAAATAAATTTGAAATAGAACAATCCCAAATCTTTCCGGAATTCTCCCGGAGATTTAATATATGATACTACCAGGAGCTATATTATTCGTTTGTACGGTGCTTGCGTTTGCATTAAGTTCAGTTTGTGGCGGCGGCGCAAGTTTTATATTAATTCCATTATTGGGATATTTATTACCCGGGGCGCAGGTGCCCGCGGCTTTATCCATAGGAACTGCAACCAGTTCTGTATCCCGTATTGCTGTTTTTTATAGAAGTATCCGCTGGGAAATTGTAGCACGCTTTGTTCCGCCTGCGACACCGGCGGTATGGCTCGGGGCCTGGTTACTTACGTATATCAATCCGGTTTATCTGGAATGGATCATGGGACTTTTTTTATTGTCCAATCTTACATTCCTTGTAAAACCTGTAAAAAAAGAAAATGAATCAACTATGCCTAAAAGCATTTTAATGCTGATCGGTTTTGTAGCAGGCTTTGTATCCGGATTGACAGGAGCAGTAGGTTTATTATTCAATCGATTTTATTTGCGTTATGGATTGAGTAAGGATGAAATCATTGCAACACGGGCAGCCAATGAATTATTGCTGCATCTGATAAAATTGTGTCTTTATATTTCTTTTGGTTTGCTTACGATGAAAGTAATGAGTCTGGGGATCATTATTGCGATCGGAGCGATTTTTTCTTCCGTTCTTATAAAACGCGTATTGCCATACATCAGTGAAAATATATTTCAAAAGACAGGATATCTGGCAATGGTTCTTTCAGGAATGTTTATGTTTTTAAATGCATCAAAAAATATCATTGATGCAAATCAATTACATGTTACATACGTTACAGAAGACAAAAGCATTGAAACAAAAATGCAATGGAGGAAGCGTACGTTTCAAATTGATTTTGAATACGGAGACGGTTCGTTTGAAATGGAATATCCGATTGAATTAAAAGATCTTCCATTAGATAAGCAGAAGCTTGTAGAACAATTTTCTCAATCTGCAGACAAGGTTGTGCTGGAAGAAGTATATGGTGTCAATAAGCATTACTACGAAGTATATGTGTATGAAAAAGGTAAGCTGACTAAGCATGATATCTAAAAAAAAAAACACCTCTTCAGAATGGTAGTCCGAAGAGGTGGATCTTACTTTTTGTCTAGCAACTAGCACCTAGCTACTGGCAACTATTTCATATATCTGAAATCGTGATCCGCTGGCAATTGAACCAGGAATTCATAGATCATTTTGATCACCTGTTCAACATCAGCTTTGCTTACTGTTTCAACAGTTGTGTGCATGTATTTTAACGGTAAAGAAATCAATGCTGCAGCTACACCACTGTTAGAGTATGCAAAAGCGTCTGTATCGGTTCCCGTTGCACGTGTTGCAGAAGCACGTTGAAAAGGAATTTCTTTACGCTCTGCTGTTTCAATGATCATGCGCAATAAATTATTCTGTACTGCCGGTCCGTAGGTTAATACAGGACCTTTGCCGCAAGACAGATCTCCGCTTGTAATTTTATTGTACATCGGAGATTGTGTATCGTGACAAACATCTGTGATAATGGCAACATCCGGTTTGATACGGTGAGCAATCATTTCAGCTCCACGCAATCCGATCTCTTCCTGCACGGCATTTACAATATATAAACCGAACGGAAGCTGATTGTTATTTTCTTTTAATAAACGTGCAACTTCTGCAATCATAAAACCACCGATGCGGTTATCCAACGCGCGACCGCAGTAGTAACGTTCGTTTAAGATCATAAATTCATCTTCGAACGTGATCACAGAACCTACGTGTACACCTTTCGCTTCAACTTCTTCTTTGGAAGAACAGCCTAGGTCAATAAAGATATTTTTTATGGTAGCAGGCTTGTCGTTTTCTTCATCACGTACGTGTATAGCAGGCCAGCCAAACACCCCTTTAACAATACCTTTGTCTGTATGAATGTTTACGCGCTTCGAAGGAGCAATCATGGTATCCGATCCGCCATTCTTGCGAACATATATATAGCCTTCTTTTGTAATGTAATTTACAAACCAGGAGATCTCATCGGCGTGTGCTTCAATAACTACTTTGTATGGCGCATCCGGATTGATCACCCCCACAACAGTTCCGTACGTATCTGTAAAGTACGAATCGATATACGGACGAATGTAGTCCAGCCAGATTTGCTGTCCGGAAGATTCAAAACCTGTTGGGGCAGCGTTGTTTAAATACGTATGTAAAAATTGTTCGCCTGAATCGTTTATGATGCTCATGTATAAGTTGATTTTAAATTTGGTACAACGAATATACATAGCGCAGTGGTAAAAAAGGCATTTTTGTACGAAAAATAGCGTTTAGTGAACCGATAGTATGATTTTAACTAATTGATAATTAATATATTTAAATTCGGTTCATAAAAAATCCTAAATTCAGCTGTACTTTTTTATATGTTCGGAAAGATTATGCGTAAAAGTATATGTAGTTTTTTTAACGTTTAACCGTTTGGAAATATGTCGCAGCGCATCGGAGTAATTGATATGGGGACGAATACGTTCCATTTACTTATTACAGATATTATAGATGAAAAACCGGTAACCGTAGTGAATGAAAAATCGGCAGTTGGTTTGGGGAAAGGTGGGATCAATAAAGGTATCATTACGGAAGAAGCGATGGACCGTGCATTAACAACCTTGCGTGCTTTTAGAGGCGTGCTGGATGCACACAAGGTTATGCATGTGATTGCTACGGGCACAAGTGCCGTGCGTACGGCAAAAAATAAACAGCAGTTTATTGATCGGATCAAAAAGGAAGTAAATATTGATGTTGAAGTTATAGATGGAGAACGTGAGGCAGAGTTGATCTTTAGAGCAGTACAGCAGGCTGTGCCGATGGAAAAAATCTCTCTTGCGATGGATATAGGTGGTGGAAGTGTGGAGTTTATAATTGGTAATGAAAAAGAAATTCTCTGGAAGCAGAGTTTCGAGATCGGTGGACAACGTTTGATCGAACGGTTTCACATGCACGATCCAATGCGTGAAGAAGACAGAGTAACCATGCACAATTATTTTGATGAGGTACTGGTTCCTTTGGATGAAGCAATTAAAAAATGGAAACCTACGCAGTTGATTGGCTGCTCCGGCACCTTTGATACCCTTGCTGAAATGAACATACAATATCATAGAGAAAAAATTCTGCTTGAAAATCAAACAAGCTATTTATTATCGTTGGTAGATTTTAAACGTCTTCGAAATCAGATGGTACGTAGCACACGTGCAGAACGTCTGTGTTTTGCCGGCATGATTGAGTTGCGTGCGGATATGGTTGTTGTAGCGATCTGTTTGATCGAACATGTGCTGCAGCTCATCAAAACGAATACGGTAATGGTCTCAACGTATTCTTTAAAAGAAGGCGTGTTGTATACCATGCTGGATGGGGAAAAGGTGGGGAGTTAACTTATAATTATAAATTATGAATTATAAATGATGCTTATTAAATATATTCCGCTGATTATTTTTAGCGCAATTTCAATTACAAAATCTGCTGCTCAGGATACGGTCTTGAAGCCAACAGATGTGCGGATTTATTTCCAGTCTGTTACGTATAGCATTCCTGAACAAAACATTGCTTCAAGTCTGGTTATTTATGATACCTATTATCATAAGATAGATAGCATCGCTGTTCCTAAAGAAGGATTGTATTTGAATTTGCCTAAGATTGATCTAATATTTAAAGTGCGTCCAATGGCAGTGGGCTATAAACCTAAAGGCGGAGTTTTTTATGCAGATGAATTGAAAGATTCCATAAAAATAATAATTGATCCAAAGGGAGTAAGCAGATGCCCACTTATTATAAGGTCAATTTTATTCGCAGAAAATTCTTATGCGTTGGATTCTACCGCATTGTATGAATTGAAAGAAATAAAAAGAACGTTGTTGTTAATGGATGATTCAACCCATTGCTTCAATGTGGAAGTACATTCAACCATAGATGTGTTAGAAAAAAAGAAGGGCTCTGAATTGCTAAAGAATAGAGCAAGGGTAGTTAAGGAAGTATTGATGAAAAACAATGCAATGAATTTTACACTATTTGTTACAAATAAAAAATTCCGTCCGATCGACAAACCCAAAAACGACGAGGAACATGCTTATAATCGATGCGTAAATTTTAAAATAGGTTTGTGTTTACCGCGATGGTCAGAATTAGAGATTAAAATGTCCGAATAAAAAGTGGATTGGCACGATAATGATATCTACTTATTAATTGAAAGAAGGTATATTATATGCGATGATGAACGGATAGAAGGATAGGAAATGGGTATTTAATTCATAATTATAAAATAAGTGATTTTGAAAGAGCGTGTACTATATATAACAGCAATTTTCAATTTGAAGATTTTAGGAGATTTAGGAGAAGGAATAAATATCAGAGGTGGTATTTATTTAACGAATAATAAATCTCATATATATTCTTTAATGACAGATAAATTGCATAATGCAATTGGGAATATAGAGTATAATGCTTTGCTTGATGCAAATGCTGTTTTTTATAAAATATCTCACGATGAAATATCGTTTGAAAATGCAGATGATTTTTTGTGTGATTTTCTTGTTAACTGTAGAATGATTATTAATGAATTGTGGTTAATAAAAGATCATTCGATAAATATTATGTTGGGTTTTTCCGAATACCCTTATATTAAACCATCTCTTATTGAATTACCATACCATGATTCATGTATTAACAGTAACTGGATAACAGGAGGTTCTCATACCTCTACAGGAGATAATTGTATATCAACTTTTCAGATAAGTGAAGTTGAACAAATAATTTCGTGGGGAAAAAATTCCCTAGTTGAACCTTTTAGTAAATTTAAAAATAGAAAAACTGCGATTGTTCCAGAGATTCAACGAATAAGTAGAAGTTTAGTTTTTCTTCAAACTGCTAGACAACAAGTTGATTTAGGAATTAAAATCACTCATTATTGTTCTGCTTATGAATGTTTATTTTCAACTAATTCAGCAGAGCTTACTCATAAACTTTCAGAACGAATCGCATATTTTTTAGAGACTGAACCTCAAAAAAGAATAGCTCTCTATAATGATATAAAAAGTATATATTCTATTCGTTCTTCAGTGACTCATGGATCAAGCATAAGTGAAAAATATTTTAAAAAAATTTCAGAGTATAGTCAAAAATCAGACAATATACTTCGTAGAATTTTAATTAAAATACAAGAAAAGGAATACTTTGATCAATTTTACAGAAAAGATAATGGAGAAAAATTAGAAAAATTCCTACTAGAATTAACACTTGGATTTGACAGTTCAGAAATTGTTACGCCTACTGAAAAATAATAATTTTGTTTTTAATTGATTTAAAGAATCTGGACAAATTCATAGTAAAATATATTATATAATGTTAATTAAAAAAATTTCCCTATCCATTCTGCTTTTGATCTCGCTTGCGGTTGTTGGCCGCTTTATCTATACTGCCATTCAACAAAATGAGGAGTTTAATTACCATGCAAAAATTCCCAAGACAATCGAATTGGCTTCAAAGAATTTTATTCAGAATGGTCAGATCCCTATTGAGTTCACCGGGGACGGAAAAGAGCTGTCTCCGGAGTTGCACTGGTTCAATCTTCCTGCAGGTACAAAGTCGCTTGTGGTGTTGTGTACGGATTACGATGGTCCAACACCCTTATTGAAACTGCTTACGATCGATCATTGGGTCGTGTATAATATTCCTGTTACTATGAATGGATTGTGGACAGGTATGACAACTAAAGATTTTGGTATGACAGAAATACAAGGCGGTAAAAATTTTAAAGGTACGCTGGATTACAAAGGCCCTAAACCTCCTTTGGGTAAACACCGTTATTTTTTCAGGGTTTATGCGCTTTCAGATTCAACATTGCAATTGACGGAGCCAACAAAAAAAGAAGTGATGCAGGCGATGAAAGATAAGATATTAGCGTATGGCGAATTGATAGGTATCTATTAATGCATCATGTTGGGAATTTCTATCACAAATGTTGCTCCTTCATCTGCGTTGGTCTGGAATTTTATTGCGCCATTTATTTTTTGTAGAGAAACTTTGACAATGTATAAGCCTAAACCTGTGCCTGTAATCCCATCTTTTCGGCCCTCGCGATAAAACATATCAAATATACTATGATCGTTGTTTGCTATTACACCAACGCCGTTATCTGCAAATGTTAAAATTGCTTTTTCTTTATCTGCTTCAATAGTGATTGCCAATCTTGAATCCGCAGCATTCCATTTTCTATATTTAATAGCGTTATCAATAATGTTCAAAAAGACCAGATCGATAATTTCCTGATGCGAGTAGAAAATAGTTGATTGATGAATGTCAGTGTTGATCGAAATAGCATTTAAGTCGGGAGAATCTTTCAGCTGATCCAGTGCTTTATGGATCGTTGCTTCAAAATTAATTTCTGAAAGATCCAGCATATTGTATTTCTGAACTTTTGAAAGAAGCACAAAATCAGATGTGATATTATCTAAATTGATTGCACTGCTTTGGATCATTTTGAAATAATTTTCTCTATCCGAAGGATCAATAATGCCCAGATTCGCCAAGCCAATAATAGATTTCAACGGACCTTTAATATCATGCGAAAGCCTGTAAAATATGGTATCCAATTCATCTATTTTATCATTGATAATGCTGTTCTGAATTTGAAGAACAGTGGTTCGTTCCTGAACTCTTTCTTCCAGCATTTTATTTAGTTTTTCGGTCAATGCTTTCTCCTGAATTAATTGGCGCAGCCACGAACTTAATGCAAGTGATAAAAATAAAATCTCGATCACAGCTCCGAAATTTAAGGAATATGCTGTGAAAATATTTGATTCGACAATACAGGCAACGCGCAGCGAATTAATAATGAATGCGCTTAATAAAACAGAAAATCCGATTGCGAAAAACAATGCGGGCTTATATCCTTTTATGTATGCATAGATGGCAGAGAAATAAGCTACAATGAAAGGTATATAATCGAAATACATCAGTAACTCCAGAAAAAAATCACTTTTATCAATGATAAGAGCAATTCCTATTCGAAGAAAGATCCATGTGATCATGAATTTCCATACCACGGGCATTTTGGTTCTGATATCTAAGAATGCGCAAAAATATAAGGTATAAGGTATAAGCATGATCAGTCGAGATATCTCGATCGAATGACTGTTTAATAGCGGAAAGTTGGGCCATAAATATTGAAAACCTGTACCGTCCTGACACATAAAAAAGATTCCAAATCCGGTTAAGAACAACGAATAGTATAAGAATATGGGTCTGCGGAATGCAAAGAGCATGAACAAACTGAACAACGCTACAATACCTATGGTGCCGTAGAAGATGCCAAGTAAAAAATATTCGCCGATGGCATACGAGGTAAAGGTATCGATCCGGCGAACGAACAATTCAAAGCTTGCAGGCTGTTTTGTTTTTATTCGTATGAAGCATTGAATGGTATCGCTGGAATTCGGGAGTATACACTCGAAATTTTTATGGCCGATTGAACGGTTTTGAAACGGAAGCATATCGCCTTGTTCAACTTTTGTAAAACCGCTATCTGTTTTTACATAAAATGTGATCTCATTCAATCTGAAATTAAAAGACTCGATCAACCATTGCTGATTTTTAGCAGATGTGTTAATGATATTGAACTTGAACCAATAGGCAGCATTTCTATTATTATTTCGAAGCATCGTTTCTCCGGATGCTTTAAACTGATTTTTAAAAGCATCTGATGTAACGTGTTCAATGGTATAGGATGCACTTGAGTCTTCCAGCTGTTCTACAAAACGACTTTCAATAGCATACTGTTTTTGATCCGTATTAAGGGGTATGTAATAATGTGCTTCGGCGGAAAATCCGATAAAAAAGCAGAAAATATAAAATATGGAAAAACTTCTGATCATATAGCCTAATAGAGATGATTTGTCTTTCACAATGAGTCAAATCATCCTTTAATGTAATATACGTAATAAACCCCTATTTGTATTTAATAGTATATGCGAATAGGGGATTAACATTTACATATATAAACCGAAATAGTTTTTATTTTGTCTGGCAAGTTTCAGGCCGAAATCGAGGGTTGAACGGTGCTGACCTTAACCATTGATAAAAGTTAAGCAATATAATTTATCAAACGTTAAACTTTATCAAACTTTATTCTTCGGAATTTATTTTTTATGGACGATTTAGATACTTTCGAACCTTTAAATTTTTAACCAATAATAAAAGCTATGAAAAAAATGATTTATGTTTCTTTTGCACTTGCTGCAATTTTTTTGTCCTGTAAAAAAGGCGAAGCCGTTAGTCCTGCTAACACAACAACTACTAATAATACAACGACTGTTGTAAGCGTTACAAGATCTGATCTATATCCTGAAAACGGATCTATTTCAGGTACCATCGTAAGTAAAACTTCTGATAACGTATTTTTTTCAAAACAATTTAATCACCAACTGGATCTGGAAGCCGCTACGTATTATGTAAATGAAAATGGCAACTATGTAATACATCTGGTCAAAGCAGATAAGAATGGAAGTGTGAGAGATGAAGATAAACAGACAGACATTACGTTTATCTTAAAAAGTGATTTAACGCAAGCATTAAAATTGGTTGCATTACATTCATCCATTTTTGTTGATTCAACAGCAACATCTATTACAAAATTCAATGTTGATCAGTCGGTTCCCACAACCGGAGATATGACGGTTTCAAATGTAACATTTGATTTAACCACTGGAAGGTTAAAAGCAGATTATACGATCAATGTAGCCAATACATATACTTCTTCTTCTAAAACAGCTTCAATTGTTGGTAAAATCGACACAAAACTTATTACTATCCGCTACAGAACGGGTAGTTAATTGCAATTTATTTTTTAATAAAAAAGGCGGTACTGATTCATTCAATACCGCCTTTTTTGCATATGATGAGAGGCTTACAAACCCTGTACCTTTTTATCCTTCGGATATTTAACTGAATATTTTAAGATCAGTTTTTTTGTTTCAGCAGATGCGATGTCTAGTTTCCAGGTGAGTTTGCCTTTTGTTGCATCAACTACAGCACCGGAAGATTCGATCAATTCAACCTCTAAACTGCTGTTTTGTGAGATCGGATATTGATCTTCTATCACAATCGTGATAGCTTCTTTTTTTGTATTGCGGATAACGATCTCGTATCCGTATTCTTCTTTACGATTGGTGCCGATCATTTTTTTAGATGTGTAATCGGTAATCAAATTACGCTCTACAACAATGCGTGGATCGCGGCCTAAGGATATACTTAACGTATCCATGGTGTTTGATGCGTCAATAAATGTTTTGCCTACAAAAGTACCTTCGAAATAAATGTTCGCATTTCCCGAAAGGATGTTATAGGTATCCCATTTCGTAATACGTGCCAATAAGAACGCTGAAAGCTCAAGTTTCGGCACAACTGCATATTGGTAGTCGGCAGGCAGATCAATGTTTTTAATATCTACCTGTTGTCCTTTGCCGCCGGATAAAACAGTATAAGGCAAACCGATCGCAAATTCAACAGACAATGTTGTTTCAACTTCGGATGTATATTCTGCAACCGTGCCGGCCTGAGGAGCCTGCACATCCTTGCTGTTCCATGCGGAGGATGCTGCAGATTCACTTGATTTTTTTTCGTAGTTATAATCTTCGTTTCTATATCGGGGTGTACGAACTTTAGCAACTGAAGGATCATAAATATCCAGATACCAATTACTCAACTCCGGCTTGTTACCGCCTACGGCTGGGTTGCTTGTAGACAAAACGATCTTTACATTCTTCCAGTCATATCCTGTATTCTGAATCACTTGCGCTTTATACGCCAATTGAACAGGCGATTTTGTATCCTTCGCACGGATATCATACAATGGATACCAGCCTGCATTACGTGTGATGTACGTTGTAGTGAGTGATCCTGAAAGCGCAGCTTTGGCAGAAACGGTAACCAGTATGGTGCTGCTCGGTTGATTTGCTGTTTGATTGTATTCTGCTAATTGATTGTTAAAGCTGTTCAGCTTTGTTTGGTATTTTCTAATTAAGATTTTATTATCAATGATTTCTTCGCGGATCTCTTCCAAACGTTCTCTGAAAAAATCTGCCATCTCAGATAATTCTTTCGCAGTTAAATTTGCGTTTTGACCTTTAATACTCTGGTTCATTAAGATCATTTGTTCTTCTTTTACTAATACGTCATTGATCTGTTCATTGAAATCAATCAGCATGGAATAATGATCTATAGAATCTGACAGCGTTTGTATCTTCGCAGGTTTTTCTGTCTTTTTCAGATAATCCGTTTCATGTTCTACAGAAAGAATAATGAAGTCGCCTTTACCGCTTACCTGAATGCTTTGAGGATCCAGAAAGGTAGTTTGGTTTTGTAAATGGATCACCGTTTTGCCGGCTTCAATGGATATGGGTGTATAGGTTTCGATCTGCGCCCGACTTAAAAATACCGTAACCTGTTTAATGGTTGGTGTTGCGGTGATGCTGTTTTCCTGAGCGAAGAGCACAATGCTACTCAGTAGGGCAGTCAAAAATAAGATGGATTTTTTCATAGGAATCAATAAGTTGAGAATAATACCACACGATCGGTTTTTCAAATGATGGTTTATAAACGTGATAACGAATGTACTCAAAAAATATTTGAATGAAGCCTAATGCCTAAAGCCGAAGGCTTAAAGCTAGCGTCTCTTAATAAAAATACCATTTTTAATAAATAATTGATATTCAAATGCTTGTTTTTAATTCTCAATTATTGAAATGCCTGTCACAGCGTTAGAGTTTTTAGCTTTAAGCCTTCGGCTTTAGGCTTTAAGCATATAATGGTATATTTTTGTGCACTAATTCAAATTCTATGTATCCATATAAAGAGTTATTCGCTTTTACCAAAAATGTATTTTTAGCCATGGGTTGTCCCGAGGACGATGCACAGCTTGCAACAACTGTTCTTTTATCTGCTGATCTGAGAGGGGTTGATTCGCATGGTGTAGCCCGATTAACGGGATATGTACGTTTGTGGGAAGCGGGTCGTATCAATGCAAAACCAAATGTGCGTATTGTACACGAAACGCCAAGTACGGCAACGGTTGATGGCGACGGCGGATTGGGTTTGGTGGTTGCACCGAAAGCTATGCAGATCGCAATCGATAAAGCAAAACAAGTTGGATCGGGATGGGTAAGCGTGAAGAACTCCAATCACTATGGTATTGCAGGTTATCACGCTATGATGGCATTAGAGCATGATATGATTGGTATTTCTATGACGAATGCAAGTCCGCTCGTTGCACCTACACATTCATTAAAAAGATTATTGGGAACGAATCCGATCGCTGTGGCGATCCCAGCAAAAGACGAACCGCCGATGGTGGCCGATTTTGCTACGACTACAGCTGCTAACGGGAAATTAGAAATTTTACAACGCAAGAATCTAGAAGCTCCACTTGGCTGGATCCAGGATAAAAATGGTATAACAACTCCGAATGCACACGAATTAAAAGAAGGTGGTGCATTGCTTCCCTTAGGTGGCGACCGCGAGCATGGAAGTCATAAAGGATATTGCTTAGGCGCTATTGTAGATATATTCTCTGCTGTATTATCGGGCGCGAATTATGGTCCGTGGGTACCGCCGTTTGTAAGCTTCCTACCTGTGCCTACGGATCCGGTAGGTGAGGGGATCGGACACTTTTTTGGCGCCATGCGTGTTGATGCATTCAGACCGGCAGACGATTTTAAATCGCATATGGATAACTGGATCAAAACATTCCGCAATGCACCGGCAGTAGAAGGTGAGCAGGTATTGATACCGGGAGATCCCGAAAGAGAAATTCAAGCTTCACGTTTAAGTGAAGGTGTTCCGTTGCTTCCGCCTGTTGTTAAAGACTTGAAAGAAGTTGCAGCGAAATTGGGTGTGGCGTTTATTGATTAAAGGCTGAAGACTTAAGATATTCAGCCGTGGATTTCTATGGTTTATGCAAGTGCATTGGTATAAATATATTCATATTTTCTATTATCTCTAACGCATGCAAATACACGATGTATTAATTTATTTCGAATAGCGTTTATAACATTCATTTTTGCTTTCCCTTGTTTTATTTTACGATCGTAGAATTCTGTAATTTCTTTATTTGATTGAATAGCAACCAGTGCTGCCATGTGTAATATTGATTTGATACGCATATTTGCTTTTCTTGATACATGTGTTCGTTTTCTTACGCTTGTTCCTGAACTATGTTCA
>NZ_KB903627.1:61625-98332 GCF_000379725.1 Cytophaga aurantiaca DSM 3654 | reverse complement strand
ATTTGAACATAGTTCAGGAACAAGCGTAAGAAAACGAACACATGTATCAAGAAAAGCAAATATGCGTATCAAATCAATATTACACATGGCAGCACTGGTTGCTATTCAATCAAATAAAGAAATTACAGAATTCTACGATCGTAAAATAAAACAAGGGAAAGCAAAAATGAATGTTATAAACGCTATTCGAAATAAATTAATACATCGTGTATTTGCATGCGTTAGAGATAATAGAAAATATGAATATATTTATACCAATGCACTTGCATAAACCATAGAAATCCACGGCGAGATGTGTAATTACTAACCACGGCGCGAATTTATTTATGAATTGATAACATCATCTTGGGAAGATGTATGCAATTTAACAATCAAAAAAATCCAAATTCCGATGTAACTTAATAATAGAAATATGCTCAATATGACTGCTCTTTCAGATCCAATTGTTGAAGAAGGGAATAATGCTGGATCATTAACATAAATAACTGAAAAATAAATAATGCTTGTAAATAAAATATATTTATCATCCTCATTATAAGTAATTCCACTCCATACCCAATAAATTAAAGATAAAATTGTTACAATAAACCAAACAAATAAATTTATGTAGTCATTTAAATGAAATTGATTTACTAGATTTTTATTATAATAATATTCATCTACATAATAGAATAACAAAATTATATTGACAATTAAAGGAATTACATTTTTCATTTCAGAATGTACTTAATTTTCGTATATTTTAACAAGAAAATCAGGATAATCTATATTAAATGAATGAGTGTTAACCTCCTCTACGAATCTTTAATAGAAGAGAGTCTTTGACTCGTTTTTTATGAATTGAAAATTACGAGCGAGTCAAAGACTCTTATTCATTACTGATTCGTAGAGCGCTTCGCTAACTCTACGAATAAAAACCCCTAATAAAACCTATATCTTAATAAATCTGCTCAACCATCTGCTATTGCCGGATTCAACCAGAATGATATAATAGCCAGAGCTCACATTTACAGGTATTGAAAGCGGTACATCGTTTTCACCCGCATTCAGATCAGCTTTTGTAGTATAGATGATCTGTCCGGTTGTGCTGGTGATCTTTATCTCTGCCGTTACAGCAGCATCTGATTTTAATTGCAAATGAACATTCTGCCCGTTACCTGGATTCGGATATACGTTTAATACCTGAGCGTTCTGTTGTGGTGCTTTTGTAGAAGTAGGAATTGTACGTAAACCATTCGCGTAGAAGATTGGCCATTTGGATTTGGCTACATAACCTACATCGTCTCCACTGGACAAAGCAGATATTTTATCTACTGCCAGATCTACCAGCCAGATGGATTTGTTTACGTCCGTTGTTCCGGTATTGAATACATAAGCTACCTTGTTGTCAAGTCGGTTATAGCTTGGGTAACCCAGTACATTGGTTTGTGTAATGGTGTTCACTTCATTGCGTTCTGTATTACACCCCTTCACATATGAAGCACCTGCAATTTCATCAATGTAATCGAATGCAATAATATGCGATGAGTTTTTGGCGAACGTGGGATTACCCACACTTATACCTTCTTCCAGTGAAGGGAATAATTTTGTAATGGTGCCATCAGCAAAATCATTTGTGCTGTTGTCCCACACATCAATAAAATTAATATCCCAGAAGCTGATGTTGTCGCCCGAAGTATTTTCAAATTCATTGTAGCAATCGTAAACCAGATATTGTCCGGTGTGATCCCATTCCATCGCATCAGCATAGATCGGCCCGCCGGATTTTATACCCGAAGAAAACGTAGGACTGTACAAGATAAAGGTAGACCATCTATTTGTATTAAAATCATAAACATAGATAGCTGTATCGTTGTCAATCGTTGTTGCAGCCATCCGGTTACCATCGTTGCTGATTGCTAAACTGTTCCAGATCTGCTGACTTTCAATGATGCGTTCCTGTGTACTGTTCGGTGTTAAGAACAAGCCTTTGATCTGATGAGAACTGTTGATGAAATAAGCAGTATTTCCATCATCCGTAACGCTTGGTTTAGAAGTTGCACTCGTTGTATTTATGGTAATCTGTGTATTGGCAGATGTATTAATACGGTATAATTTTTTAGTACTGGAGGTATTTAAATTATATGCCAATAAATATTCAGTCCCCGGGTTGACCGGATAGTCATCTGTTACAATTACAGTAGGCGTGCCGCTTGTGGTCGTAATACCTACCTGATCAAATGCATTTTGTACAGCAGTTACTTCACTGGATGAAGCATTATAGAGGTCGGTAGCAGCAGAGATACAGGCAATGCGCAGATCAATGAATTGAGATGAACGTGTCAGATACACGGTTAATGCTCTGTAGAATATTTTTTCTGCTTCACTTCTGCTTGTTGCGGTTGCCAGTAAGTAATAGGCATAGTTAGGAATCCCGCTGTTGATGTGGACACCACCGTTATCCAATGATCCGGTATATTTTTCTGAAACAAATTTTGGCTGCCAGCCTGGTGAATCAATATCTGTACCTCCGTTGTGCGGATCCGATAAATCGCGCAATGCACCCGAAGGGTATTTACTTAGCAAAACAACATCTTCACCGATCTGCCAATCATCCGGATCTATACTGCAACCAAAGATGTCTGCCATGGATTCATTGATCGCACCGGACTCTCCCTGATAACTTAAGTTTGCAGAATTTTGAACCACACCATGTGTTAACTCGTGTCCGCCTACATCTAACCCACCTGCCAGCGGTTTGAAATGGTCATTACCATTGCCGTAATACATTGCTTTCCCATTCCAGAATGCATTGTCCATCGCAGTTCCATCGTCTGGATCTGCTACGTTTATAAATGAAATGACGGTACCTCCCTTGCCATCAATAGAATTTCTGCCATGAACCTGCAGGTAATACTCATAGGATTTTCCTGCAATGTTATGTGCAGAAATTGCTTTTGCACTAAAAGTGTTAGAGGGAGAGGATATAGATCTGAAGCTAGCTGAATTTCCCCAGGTGTTATTCATATCCAGTGTTTGTATGGCTCCGACAGGATTATCCGGCATACTTGATTGCCCGGATTTATACATGGCACGACTGGCATCAACGGTATAGTATAGCAATGCCTTTTGATACGTATTGATCGTTTGTGAAACACCATTTAAATCATTACCTGTGGAAGTTTTTGCGCCATCTGCATGACATGTTTTTGAATGTGCGGAAATAACATTTCCTGTGTTTGCATCAATTACATATTCCCACCAATCAACAAAGTTTGGTCTCACTTCTATGATGTATGCCGGTATACAGGTAGTGGTAAGTTTTTGATCAATGTAAAATACGGTCTTTACTTTGGGAGATGAATAATCTAAAAACGCTTTCTCTTCAGCAGACATTTCAATAATGTGATGTTCTTTTTGTAAATCTGTTAAAGCATTTTGTACCGCAACAGTTGATGCAGTTGTGAAAGTTGTTTTTGAAACAAGACTTGGTTTAATATATGATCCATTCCATGATGTTGCCTGTCCGAAAGCATTGATGTGAACAATACTTTCGCAGCCATCGATAGGAATACCATTGTAGTTTTGTTGTAATCGGATGATCTGTCCGCCTAGCGGATCTGTTTCAATTTTGAAAATCGTAAATTGTTGTGCTGCATCTGTCAGTTCAAGAATTGAACTGAGTTCAGTTAAATAGTTTAAAACGGTCTGTTGTATTAAACTACCATTCGATGCACGCAATTGGACAGAGGCAGCAGATTTTTTACAAATGAAAATCGGTAGACCTGTGCTTGATGAGCGGATCGTATACGAACTTTGTTTTTGCTGAATGGATTGAGGTGAAGCAGCTGTTTTAGCTAGAGGTGTCGACATTAAGCTTGTTCCGCTCTGTAAGATAGATGATTCCTTGTTTACATCGCCTTTTATAACACGACTGGAAAAGGTGGGTTTTGCACCGGGATTTGCAGGTCGTTCTTTTTCATCAAAACTTGTTTGAGCGGTTACTGAAATACTGAATTGAAGGGTCGCAAAAAAAGCGATACATAAATATCTCATACGTTATAAAAGGTTATTTAGCTTGGATGATAGGGTTTGTATAACTGCAGGAGGAGTAGAGGTGCTACTTCCCCAAACGAAATTCTTCTTTTTATTTTTGACAGACAGAGTTATATACTGATACATATTTCCCGGTTCGTTATAGGAGTACCGTTCAATAATCTGCTTCTTGTTTGCATAACTGAATATTTTTTTTGCTGTGCACTTTTTAACCTTCTTTATATACGTAAGGGTATTCGCATCGGTTAACATATTCTTAAACGTATATAGATCACCGGATGGAGTGAGTAGATAATTTTTAGATGCTCCGCTAAATCCACCTCCGCTGCCAAATTCAATATAATCCGTTTTAATACTGTCTTTATGCAGGGTTTGACATAAACCCGGCATATGAAGCGCAATTAAAAATACTGAGAAAATTATAAGTTTATACATAAATGGTATTATTAATTTACTATCTATTGTATTTGCTCTTAAAGCTTTACAAGTAGCTGAGATATTTGCAGATGCTCAAAAGAAAGAGTGGCAGGTTCTTCTTTGAATAAGCCAAATACAGTTGAGCCCGAGCCACTCATTGCTGCATAGATTGCACCAGTTGAGTATAATTTATTTTTCACTTTTTCAATATCAGGAAATTGCTTAAAAACGCTTGTTTCAAAATCGTTCACAAGTTCGTTTTTCCAGGTTTCTATCGGTTGTTGTAAAATGCTGTAAATGGGTTTTCTGTTTGCTTTGGGCTGTATTCCATTGTAGGCGTCTTTGGTTGAAACATGAATGCTTGGATGAATTAAATAGATCCAATAGCCGGATAGGTCAACACAATTCTGATCAGAGAATACATCGCCTTTTTCATGTGCGATCACAGCTCTGTTCTGTATGAAAAATGCACAATCGCTTCCTAAGGGACGAACAACATTTTCCTGTTGCTCTTGATTTAAATTTAAATGAAAGAGTGTGTTTAATGATTTGCATGTGAAGGCAGCATCTGATGAACCTCCTCCCAATCCTGCGCCAATAGGTATGTTCTTATGAAGATGTATATGAACAGATGGGATGTTGTGCGAAGCTTTTAAAGAGGCAAATGTTTTTAAACATAGATTGCTTTCTTCTGTACCCGGTATTGTATTTCCTGAACTTGAGAAGCTCAATGTTTCTGAAGGAATAATTTCTAATACATCGCACCATGGCACGGGGTAAAAGCATGTTTCAATAGAATGATATCCGTCATCTCGTTTTGATAAAACATACAAACCAAGGTTGATTTTGGCATTAGGAAATGAAATCATTTGAATCTCTTAAGAATACCTTCAAAATTAGCACTAAAGTATCTATATTGTGACATATTTTATGGGAATGTTTTATACACAATACGGCAAGTTTTTTTTAGATAAATTTATTGCAGTAACAGCAATAATTGTATTTTCTCCAATATTCCTCCTGATTTCAGTTATAAATTTCTGCACTTATCAAAATGTGTTCTTTGTACAGGAACGATCCGGCTTAAAGATGAAATCGTTCAGGTTTATAAAGTTTCAAACGATGAAAGATATGCCAACCATATGGGTTTCCGATATGGATCGAATGACGCGCTTCGGAAGAATACTTAGAAATACTTCTTTGGATGAACTTCCTCAACTATTTCTCGTTATAACAGGAACAATGAGTCTGATCGGTCCAAGACCGCTTCTTATTGATTACAATGCCTTGTATACGCCTGAACAACGGAATCGTTTTGATGCGAAGCCAGGAATTACAGGCTGGGCACAAGTGAATGGACGGAATCAAACAACGTGGGAACAACGTTTTCAATTCGATATATTTTATGTAAAAAACGTATCATTTAAAATGGATATGCTTATTTTAGTGAAGACGTTTTTTCAACTAATCAAATTCTCGGAAGTGAATGCTTCTGAAAACGAAACAATGAAACCTTTTAATAATTAATCGTATGTTGTTATATGGAGCTAGCGGACATGCTAGAGTAGTAAAGGATTGTGTAGTATCATCAGGTGGTGTGGTTAACGAAATTTTTGATGACAATCCGGACTTGATCATGTTGGATGGGGTGCCTGTTGTTGGTTATTATGATCCGGAGCATAAGCCTACAGAAGAGTTGATCATAAGCATTGGTGATAATCTTGTCCGTAAGAAAATTGTTTCTAAAGTAAAACATCCCTTTGGTAAAGGCATTCATAAAGCATCTATCGTTTCTCCAACATCGAGTATTGGCGAAGGTACAGTTGCTATGCCGGGCTCTGTCATAAACGCAGGTTCGTTTGTTGGTAAACACTGTATCTTAAATACAAATTCTATTGTAGAACACGATTGTGAATTAGGTGATTTTGTTCACCTGTCATCGAATGTAACGTTATGTGCAGACGTTACCATTGGTGAAGGAACGCACATAGGTGCGGGCTCTACTGTGATTCCAGGAAAAAATATCGGTAAGTGGTGTGTGATTGGTGCAGGTGCTGTTATCATTCAGGATATCCCTGACTATTCTATGGTAGTTGGTGTACCGGGTAAAATTATTCGTACTCTTATACGTAAATCATAATCATGCAGAAACGGGTGTATCTGTCTCCACCTGATCTGTCGGGCAATGAACTTAAATATGTACAGGAAGCCCTCGCATCTAATTGGGTTGCTCCTGTGGGGCCTCAGTTAGATGCGTTGGTGTTCCAATTAAAAAAAGCCACCGGTGCTGAGTATGTATTGCCTGTAAATTCGGGCACTTCAGCCATTCATCTGGCATTACTCGCATTGAATGTGGCTCAAGGTGATATTGTTTTTTGTCCGACCTTTACGTTTGCCGCTACTGTTTTTCCAATACTCTATCAAAAGGCTACACCTATTTTTATTGATTGTGAAGCCGACACCTGGAATATGGATCCTGTTTTGTTAGAGCAGGCAATCATTGATTCCATTCAACAACATAAAAAACCGAAAGCAATCATTCTTGCTCATATCTATGGCTTCGCAGCGAAGATCGATGCAATTTTAGCTGTAGCAGGAAAATACAACCTTTCGGTGATTGAAGATGCTGCAGAGTCTTTAGGTACAAGCTATCATGCAAAACATACCGGTACTTTTTCAGAGATCGGAATCCTTTCATTCAATGGAAATAAACTTGTTACCGGAGGCAATGGGGGTGCTGTACTTACAAATGATCAAATGTTGTATGAACACATGCTTCGATTGTCAAATCAGGCAAAAGAAGATAAGCCTTATTATGAGCATAAGGAAATAGGATATAATTATAGGATGTGCAATGTGAATGCTGCGATTGCTCTTGCTCAGACAGAGCAACTGGATCAGAAGATTGCTAAGAAAAAAAAGATCCGGGATTGGTACGCGTTACATTTAAAAGGTTTTGCAACGGTTAAGTATGTTGTTGAAGGCATTGATAATGCCTGGCTGACATGTATTTTATTACCTGACCAAGTTAAGCCTGAAGCCGTTCAGCAAAAACTTGAAGAGCATCAGATCGAGAGCAGGAGATTGTGGAATCCCATGAATGCACAGCCCGTCTTTGAAAAAGAAATTTTTTATTCCAATGGAATTGCGGATTCAATATATCGTACGGGCTTATGTCTGCCTTCCGGTACGCAATTAAATGAAGAAGATATTATTCACATTGCCGATATAATTAAGCGCAGTCTTTAATTTGTGCAATTTGTTGGGGTATTTATTCTGTACGATATTTGCCCGTTTATTGCTTTTTGTAGAACTTACACACTATAATTAACTTCCCCGAAATGAGATCTTTTTTAAAAGTAATTCTAGTATTTATTTGTGCATCAAGTGTGTTTTTTTCAAATGCAGCTGATGATCCATACGAAGCATCTTTCCAGAAAATAGAAGCCTATTATGAAAAAGGCGATTATAAATTGGGAATACGATCAACAGGTATTTTAATAAATACAATTCAAAGCTCTAAAAGTCCGAATACACTTGTGTTGGCCCGTGCCTATTTTTTAAATGCAAAAGGTGCTGAACTGGATGGTAATTTTACCCTCTACGAAGAATACATGTTTAAAGGAGATCGTGAATTGCAAAAATCCGGGAAGGACGATGTATATCAATATGCAAAATCGATCAACTATGCCATTGAAACCTATTTGTCTTATGGAGACTATGTGAATGCTTCAAAATATTTAAATGAAGCATATGGAATTATTGAGAAGGGGGCATTGAAAGATTCCAACTTGTATTATAGCTTAAAGAAAAGTTCTGTTATCTCATTATATCGTCAAGGCTTTTATATTAAAGCTCAAAAATGGTTGACGGAAATTATCGCATACGGAAAAAGAAATATCGTAAAAAGCGAACTACGCACAGATCCTAAAACCGGTAAACCCAAATTGGTTAAGCTCGGCACGACAGAGTTAGTGCGACGTAAAAGACATTATGCACGCATGTTGAATATGCAGGCTGAAATGTATCTGGATAATGGAAATTATGTTTCAACAGATTCTATTTTGAACATGTCAAGTAACTGGATCAAAAAAAATGTTGGAACAAAAGATTTGTGTTATGTAGAGAATCTGTTTTACAAAGGTCGCTTGGCTGAGATATTGGGTAATGTCAAAGAAGCAAACAAACTATACGATAACGCTTATGAGACGTTATTGAAAACGAAGTATGGACGTTATCAAAATTACAGTCGTGAAGCAATCTTGATTTTTGAGTATTTGATTCCTACCTATAAAGTTACAAGTCAAAGCAGTGATTTCAGAACAAAGGCTGAGATGTTTGACGTGCGTGTAAAGAGATACTATGGCAATGATAACTACTATTACAGCAAAGTGTTATTCCTTGACATTCAACAGGATTTGCTTACGGATAACTGGTCGGATGCTGTTAAAAATATTAATAAGGTATTGAATAAACCGGGCATGATTCCGTTGGTGCATCTGGATCGTGCTATTTATCTGGAATATCTGGCAGATGCATATATTGAATTGGATCAATACGATGAAGCGGAAGCAGCGATCGAAGAGGCAACTAAAATTAAATTACAATTGCTTGGAGATGCTTCACCAAATTATCACATGCAATTATTAGATCGTGCTACGTATTATGTAACCTACACCGATAAATTTAAAGAGGCTGAAGATGCGTATAGATACAGTTTAAATCAGATTGTAAGTAAAGAGATCGATCATCAGCACGTTAAATATATTACGTACCTGTATCAGGAAGTTAAATTGTTTGAATTGACCGATCGTTTTGATGAAGCACAGAAAACCGCTTTGGAAGCTACAGCTATTGTAGAGAAACGTTATGGTAGAATGAGTGTGCAATATGGTACGGCACTGCAAACACAAGCCAATATTGATATTTATAAAGGTAAATATGGAGATGCAGATTTGAAATTAGGAGAGTCTCTGGCATTGTTTAAAGCCAAAGCCGGAACAAATGATGATTTAGAATATGCAGCTGCGCTTCAAACACAAGCCAGACTCTTTATTATTGAAGGCTTGTACGATGATGCAGAGAGAAATTTAAAGAAAGCGTATAAGCTTTCTAAGCGTACATTGAAGTCTTCAAAATTATCATCTTCTATTGAAGAGTTAGCAATTCTATACATTCACATCGGTAGATATCAAGAGACCGAAGAAAGTTTATTGAAATCGATCTCATTAAGAGAAAAACGTTTTGGGCCGGATAATAGAGGTTTGATAAATCCGTTAAATCAGCTTGGCTTTTTGTATTACATAAAAGGAGATTATACTAAAGCTGAAAAGTATGCGAACCGTTCAATCATTATATGCAGCAGCACATTTGGTACAAATTCTATTCGCTATGCTGAATCCTTAAAATTGTATGCAGATATCCACGCGGCAATCGGCGATTACAATACCGCGCAATCTTCTGTTGTGAATGTGATCAATATTTACAAAAAGCTGTATGGTGAAAATCACGTTCAGGTAGCCTTGGCTAAAAATGATCTGGCATTGATCAAATATTACAACAAAGGCGATAATGCGGAAGTTGAACAATTATTTATTTCTGCATTAACAACTATTAAAACAGAATTGAATGAGAATACACCTATTTATGCAGAGGTATTAAAAAATATTTCTTTGTTCTATCTGGAGACAGGTAAAGAAGACCTTGCAGATAAAAATCTTGAAGCAGCAAATAAAATCTGGGTTGTAAAATTCGGAACAGCAGACAGACACGCAGCCGATTATAATTATCTGAAAGGATTGATCTATTACAGAAAAGGAAAGTACATCGATGCAAACATGTCTTTCATCAAATCAAAAGATATCTACGCATCTTCTTTCAGTGAAAACCATCCGGATTATACAAAAGCACTTTGTAAAAGCGGACAAATGTATTTCATTCTGAAAGATTACACAAATGCTGTAAAGTCGTATGATGAAGCGATCAAAGGGTATTTGAAATTCATTCAGGTTCAGTTTCCTGCTTTGAGTGAACGTGAAAAAATGAAAGCATGGAACGTTATTAAAACCGATTTTGAGTTTTATTATTCTATGGCATATCAATTGCGTACAGAGCGCCCTGAGTTAATGGGGAATGTGTATGATATGACAATGGCTACAAAAGCATTGATGTTGAACTCTTCTATTAAAGTTCGTCAGCGTATTTTGAACAGCGGAAATCAAGCGATGATTGATGCGTATCAAAATTGGCTTGCTAAAAAAGAATATTATTCTTCAGTGTTATCCATGAGCAATGCGCAGATTCAGGAAAATGGAATCAATAAAATAGAATTGCAAAAGGAAATTGAATCGCTGGAAAAGTACTTGTCTGAATCTTCAGAATTGTTTGCGAAGAGTTACGAAAGCAAACTTGTATATGACTGGAAACAATTGAAAACAAACCTTGCACCGAATGAGGCGGCAATTGAGATGGTGCGTTTCAGAAACTTCAATACGAAATTCACAGATACCATTGTTTATGCGGTTTTAGTGCTGCATAAAGAAACAAAAAATTATCCGGAGATGGTTGCCATGACAAATGGTAAAGAGATGGAAAGCAGGTATATTAAGTACTATCGCAATTCCATGAAATTTAGCGTTGAAGATAAATTCTCATACGATATCTATTGGAAAAAAGTACAGGATCTTATCCCTGCATCTAAAACACGTTTGTATATTTCTCCTGAAGGCGTATACAATCAAATAAATCTTGAAACACTGAAAGGACCGGATGGTAAATATCAGTTGCAGAAAACACAGTTTGTACAGGTAGCGAATACGAAAGATGTATTGGCAGATCTGTATGACAAGCAACAAAAATCTGCTGTAGCAGCAGGAACTCCTAAAGATAAGGTTTCGAACATTGCCATTATAGGGAATCCAACGTATTATCCGGATTCGCTTTCAGATGATTATGATAAATCAATTCCTCAGTTGCCGGGTGCTGAAACAGAAGTGAAAGATATTTATGCGATGTTGAAGTCGAAAAATATTAATTCCGATCTATACATTGGCGATGCTGCGACGGAAGAAAAAGTGAAGTCATTGAAAAGTCCACGTTTCTTCCACATTGCAACACACGGTTATTTCATGCCGGATGTACAGCAATCAGGTTTTGATTCGGAGTTGGAAAACGAAGCATCACAAAATCCATTGTACCGTTCGGGTTTATTGTTAGTAAATGGTGGTAAGCTGATGAATGATCCAAGCAATGTTGATTTTAACAGTGAAGACGGTTTGCTTACAGCCTATGAAGCAATGAACCTTGACTTTGATAATACAGAGTTAGTATTGTTGAGCGCCTGTGAAACAGGTCTTGGGGATGTGCAGCTGGGCGAAGGTGTATACGGTTTGCAAAGAGCATTTATTGTTGCAGGTTCGAATAACCTGATCATGAGTTTGTTTAAAGTATCCGATGAGGTTACAGCAGATCTGTTGAATGCATTCTATACAAATTGGCTGGCAACAGGTAATAAACGTAAAGCATTATACGATGCTAAAATATACATCCTTGAAAAATATAAAAATCCGATCTATTGGGGTGCCTTTGTATTGGTAGGTTTGGATTAATAATTGAATGAGATCGTCATTCGTAGAGACGCAATTTATTGCGTCTCTTTTTTTATTAGGTTTTATTGGATTAAAGGGATAATTGGATGTTGTTTCTTGGAGGTTAGTACTTACTGCTGTTAATATATGCTTTGTATCGATGCCACAAATCAACCCGTTGTTGCGCCATCGGCCAACAACCCAGTGCCGTGTGATGTTTAATAAATGGTAGTTATTATGATGGTAGTAGTGGGCTGTTGGCCAGAAAAGGCACAACAGCGAGTTGAGCAGTGGTTAGGTAAAATAGATGTGAACTAAGTGTGAAATAGTGTGCAGTATACAACATCGTTGTTATTTATTATTTTTTGTACAGGTTGTTCGTTGAGCTACAGAACAATCGCTTGCATCACCGAATATAAGTATCATGTAAAATCAGAAGATGGCTGGATAAACAACCGTGCAGATTCTACGAAGCTTTATTGGATAAAGGATAAGGAAGTAGGTATAGTTAAATTATTGAAAGTTAAAAATGATTATTCAGAACTTCGCGATAAAGGATATGTAATTAAGGATGTATCCTGTCAGCATAAATTAGATTCCATCTTCAAAGATACAATCTCTCCATACATCCGTCATATCAATTCGTTTTATGACGACACAGTCAGCTATGTATTTATAACACTAAAAGCAAAAGTTAAAAGGAGAGAGATTGTAGATATTAAAGAATTGCACTTTAGAATGTATATTCCGAAGGCGTATCGTAGATGGATATAGTGATTTATAGATATGCCTCGAATAATAACGGTCGCACAATGGGATTATTGTGGTGTCTTATTCCACCGGTAAAATAACATTGAAACTAGTGCCAATACCCAGTTCACTTGTGACGCTTATTGAGCCATGATGATTGTCGATAATTTTTTTGCAAAGCGCCAAACCTATTCCAGTACCTTCGTATTTTTCTTTTGAATTAAGACGTTTGAAAATCGTGAAGATTTGTTTTGCATGTTTTTGTTCAAACCCAATGCCATTGTCTTTGAAAATAAGTTCAATGTAATTATTTTCGGGTGATAGATCGTTGTATAGGACTATCTCATCTTTGGGGACTTGTCTACATGAAATTTTAAGCACTGGTTTTTCAGTACTGAATTTAAGAGCATTATTTATAAGATTGTAAAATAATTGATAAAGTTGTTGATTAATACCATTTATTACAGGCAACTTATCTGATTTAATGCTTGCTTCTTTCTTCTCAACAATTAATTCAACATCACTTTTAACATGCTCAAGAATTTTCTGCAGATCAGTTTCACCAAAACTATTTCCACTTTGAGATAAACGGGAATAGTTTAATACATCTTTGATCAATGAACTCATGCGGGAAGACGCGTAGTCTATTTTTTCAAGATATTTTTTCGAACGTTCTTTATCTGTAAAATTTAATTCAAGCAATTCTGTAAAGCTTTGTATTTTTCGTAAAGGTTCCTGTAAGTCATGACTGGCTATATATGCAAATTGTTCCAGATCGTGATTCGATTTATTTAATTCATTGACTTTTTCCTCAAGTTGCCCTTGATAGTTTAAAAGTTTCTTTTGAATCGTCTTTAATTCAACATTGTTCTTTAGTGTTTCTTCTACAACTTTTTGTGCATGTATGTCTACAAAAAAACCTGTCCAGCTTGTAATTTGATTCAATTCATTTTTTACAGGCACTAATGATATTAAATGCCACAGAGCAGAATCGTTGCCCTTTGCTTTTAATTTTGCCTGTGCACGAAAAGGTGATTGATTAGTTTGAGCTTTTTCCCATTCGTCGCGTATTGATTTTGTTTCGCTAAGCTGCACTAAACTTGTCCATTCTATTTTTCCGGATTGTATTTCCAGAAATCCAAAATAATCTTTGAGCCATTTATTTCCATAGGTAAGGTAGCCACCACCATTTGCTGTAAACATCATTAGCGGAAGCGTTCCAGTGAGCATTTTATATTGCGTCTCACTATCTTTCAGTTTTTCAGAAATCTCAAGCAGTTGAATATTTTTTTTTCGAATCTCATCGTAAGGCGAGAGCGGAAGTTCTTTTTTAAAATAATTGATAAAAGCTTGTATACGGGTATCATTGATAAGGCCGCTGAAGTTGATCTTTTGTGTTAGAATAACTTCTGTTACATCTTTTTGTTTATTGATTTTAAGATTGTCGGTTAGACGTTGAGCGTATTTTATTGCTTCAGTATGTTTTTTTTCAAAGATGTCATTCGTTGTTAAGACAGCAATAAGTTCTTTACGATTATTTTGAAGTGTATTGATTAAAAGTGTAAGGCTGGAACGATTGAATTCATCACCGATAAGACAACGTGAGATCTCCGAGACAGCTGTAGCAAAAGAAGTCTGAGTGAGCACAGATAATCCGCACAATTCCGCAAGTTTCATACTGCGTTTGTGTGAAAGGATCAGGTCCATTTCGTTTTCCAGATTGATCTTAACAATTTCGTTCATAAAACTTTTGCAATTAATATTGTCATATCATCCGTACGGCGCGCATGGTCTTTATAGATTGCTGCGGCTAAAAGCATCGGATCATATTTTAGAATAGAAGGGTAGTGGATCATATCCCAACGAGTCTTGATACCATCTGAGCACAAAATAAGCTGCTGAAATTTTTCCATTTCATAACAATTGTTTTCTATGCGTCCGGGAATATTTAATCCTATGATCCCGTTATAGCTGCTATAGTTTTTATATTCAAGTCCACGCTGCAGACGTACAGCAATATTTCCCACGCCACTTATTTGCCATTGTTTGCTGCCATGATCTAATATACCAATGGCGCCAACGAGTCCACGTGTTTTCTTAACAGCTACGTGCATTTCACGGATGATATCTGAAGGTTCTGAAGAGTTACTGTTATTGAAGGTATTAATAGCAGCATCTACAGCTTCTTTTGCAAACTCGCCATGTCCAAGACCATCGCCCAGAAATACAAGCGTCTTATTGCCTACCTGCCTTATTGCAGTACCATCGCCGGATACTTTCTCTCCGGGTTTTGCAACATTAATACAACGAACCAGTGTATCATTCTTTCGCGTAGGATTAAATTCAAGAGAACGGTTAAATCTGGAATATAGAATTGTACCCCAGTCCGGAAGTGTATAGATCTGTGAAAAATTACTTAGACGCATGATTGAGCCTATGCCATGACCTAATGTGCTTTTGCTCGAAATTCCATCCTTCATAGAATGACTAATATCTTTAATTCCTGTGCCATTGTCTATACATATTAGATCAAAGATGGGTTCATCTTCTTCTATATTCAGCCTGTACAGTATTTCGCCGCGTGTGGCATGTTTGATAAGATTGGAAATCATTTCAGATGCAACAATGTCTATTTCGCCGGTACGTTGTTCTGTAAAATGCGGGCGTACTAAGTTGTGTATTTCTCTTTTTATAAACGATGCATAACTTCGTTCCTCAACAATATAACTTTGAAACAATATGTTATCCATTTTTCCATTTAGTTACCGTTACCGTAGTGCCTACACCAACTTCAGATTTAATAGTAAATTCATTCATAAGACGTTTGGTGCCCGGCAATCCAAGTCCCATACTTCTCCCTGTAGTAAATCCATCTTGCATTGCTTTGTCAATATTGGGTATGCCGGGACCTTTATCTTCAAAGGTTAAACGAATGCCACTGTCACGACCTTTGCTTACAATTTCAATTTTAACAATACCGCCATTTCCATATTTCAGCATGTTTCGTACAAGTTCACTGGCACCGGTTATTAATTTAGTTTGATTTAACAAGCTCATGCCGATTTTTACAGCATGTTCTTTTACTCTGCTTCTAAAGGGAACAACATCCGTTTCTCGCGTCACCGTCATGGTGTCTCTATTCAGTACTATCGGTGTCGTCGTCATTTTCTTCTTCTTGATCTTCTTCTTCAAGAAGGATTTTTGACCTCAATAATTCCATTCCTCTTTCAACATTTAAAGCAGTGTAAACACCTTTTAGCGGTAGCCCCAATTCAACCAATGTTATGGCAACAGCTGGCTGCATGCCTACTACGACGGTATCTGCATCCATGATTTTGGACATGGTAGCAATGTTTCCTAAAATTCTTCCCATGAAAGAATCGATGATGGACACAGAGGAAACATCTATAAGTACACCTTTTGCATTGGTCTTGCTAACCATACTTACAAGGTCTGCTTCAAGATTCTCTGCTAATTGATCGTATAGATCTACTTGTATTGTCACCAAGAGAAAGTGACCCATTCTTAAAATAGGTATTTTTTCCATGTTAGTGTTAAGCTTATTTTATAATATTATTTTACTCGTTGCTTTTTATTTACTTCCAGATTTAACATTATAAAGGCAGTTTTTAATGCACTTGCTAAGGTAGCCTTTGTAATAATCGTGGATAGGTCAATGCCTAAGTGTACTACTGTTTGCGCTATTTCCGGACGAATGCCACTGATGATACATTCTGCGCCCATCAATCTCGTAGCACTTACTGTTTTAATTAAATGTTGTGCAACCAGTGAATCTACAGCGGGCACACCTGAAATGTCAAGGATGGCAATACTACTGCCTGTTTCAACAATTTCCTGCAATAGACTTTCCATTACTACCTGTGTACGTGAGCTGTCCAGTGTGCCGATAATGGGTAGTGCAAGTATGCCGTCCCATAAGCGTATTACTGGGGTAGAAATCTGGGTGATCTCATCTGTCTGGCGGAAGATCACATCTTCACGACCTTTGATAAATGTTTCAAAAGTGCTGGTGCTGAAACTGTCTAACAGTTTGTTGATTATCATGCTCTGTGCATACAGTGTTGCAGGATCTTTGATCTCTTCGCTAAGTGTAGAAAGCAGTGCTTCTTTTAAGCTATATATGTAGTTGCCGGTTTCACGCGGAGAATATCCTTGTTTTGCACGTGATATTGAGATCGAAGAAAGGATATCAACAACACTTTCAAAATCTCTCGATTCGGCATTATCAATGTTAGAGTCTGATAAGTTATCAATGAATGCAAACAATAACTCTTCCGATTGAATACGTAAGTCTTCGTTTGTAATCAGATCATTATTTAAGATTTGATCCTGAGATTGTATATGGATCCATTTTTCCAGAACAGCTTGTTTCTTTTTTTGGAAAATTTTTATCGATTCGTTTTTCATTGAATATTATAATTTGATAGATAAATGATTTGATATAAAATTATTCAGCAGCTTTACTAAGTCGCTTGTTTTAGAGGGTTTGGTAATGAAATCTACAGCACCTAATTTTTTTGTTTCTTCCTTATCGTGTGGGTCACTGGAGGTAGAAAAAATAATAACAGGAATGCAACTGAGGTCTGAATGCTTTTTTAATTCTCTAAGGCATTCACGTCCCGACATGCCAGGCATATTGAGATCAAGAAAAATGTAATCAGGTCGTATATTTTCTTTTAAAAAATCAAACGCATCATAACCACTTTCTACGCCATTGTATTGAATGTTTTTGTCGACATCTTCTAATGCGAACTGAAAGAATTCTCTATCGTCTTCATCATCATCAATCAGGAGGATTTTTACTTTTTCATGCATGGTATTATTTAATATGAGGATACTGATATAGCTAAAGTTGAATTCAATTATAATATAATGTATAAAAAATAAAAAAATGAATTTTATGCATAGTCGCATAGAAACAGTAAAAAATATAATGAATGCTTTACATTAAAATACCTATGTCTTACATATTTTCCATGTTTAGTGTTACTCTAAACGATGTTAGAATGGATATCCGATCGCAATGTTTAAGATCAGATTTTGTTTTCTCCAATCTTTGGTGCCTAATTTAACATCATCCAATACCCAACGTTCTCCTTCTGTAAGCCACGGTTTTCGGACTGGTGTAGCTAAGTCGAAGCGAATTACAAAGAAGTTCAGATCTACACGTAAACCAAATCCTGCACCAATAGCGAGTTCGGTAAAAGCTTTTTTTAATTTGAACTGAGCACCGGGAATCAAGTCATTATTTTTGTACAACCATACGTTACCTGCATCAACAAAAAAAGCGCCTTTAAAAATACTTATAATAGGAAATCGGTATTCCGCGCTCCATTCAATTTTAATATCACCACCTTGTTGTATGAAATACGAACTTTGCAAACTGTCAGGTAAACGATAGGTTCCTGGACCTACCGAGTTTACAGGGAAGGCGCGCAAGCTATTGGTACCTCCCGAGAAAAAACCTTTCACAAAAGGAAGTGCACTGGAATTTCCATACGGTATGCCCCAGCCGAGTATCATGTGACTTGCAAAGACTGTTTTTCTGGATGTCTTTAAATAATTTCGTAAGTCAATGTCAAACTTTGCATATTGTGCATAAGCAATATCGGCAACGGTTTTAGTGCCGATCGTATTTTCCGGCGAACCTATCAATTTGTTGATTGCACTAAGTGTATTGCCCGCAATATCAATATTGCCATTAAAGTAAATTTGATTTTTTCTTTTCGGATACACCTGCTGATTGTAGGTATACGAATACATGATGCCTGCAATCAACTGATCTTCGTAACGTCTGTTCAGTGCAGGATTATCTTCGAGAATGGCATTGAAATCATTACTGATGTGACTGATGTTAAAAAAGCTGATATTTACTGGTCTTAAATAATGTTCTATGGCTAATGATTCTTTCCATTTGTATCCAAAAGAGAACTGCAACGTGCGCATCTCAAAATAATTTACCCGTTTGAGAAATGTATAGTTCGAAGTAAGTAGCGTATTGGGTGTGAAATAACTTGACGCTTTTACTTTAAAGGGAAGAATAAATCGTGGGATCGTAAGATTTAACCGCGGACCCAATTCATAGGTGTATAGGCCTTTGAACTGCCCGTTAAGTTGCGTCTCTATGGATCCATGAAAACCGAAGCTTAATTTTTCTCCGCCTTTAAATGCATTCCGATCTGTATAATTCAGGTTGACACCCGGTCCGATAAAGTTGTTGGATTTGCTGACAACTTCTATTTCAACACTTACCGAACGTTTAGGCAAGGGAAGAATGTGAATGTATACATCCAGTTTCGATGAATCTTTTTCAACGATATCGATATCTACATATTTAAATAAATTCATCCCCATCAGTCTGCTCAACGTAAGTTGTTGCTTATCCATGGAATAATATTCACCGCCTTTTAAATAAACATACTCTGCAATTGGAGAAGGTTTGAAGTCTTCATTCAGATAAAGCGTTACACGATCAATTTCTGCAGTGTCGGTTTTGTGCATAAAGTGCTTGGCAACATAGTTGCTATCAAGCGCAACATACACGCCGCCGATTTTGTAACGTGTGATACTTTCTTTTGTAGTTTGAGATTTTAATTTCAAACGCATAGTTACACTTGCCTTACTTCCTGAAGTGTCTGCTTCAAAAACAAGATATTCCTCATTGAAATGATAATACCCATTATTTTTTAACAGGTCATTAATTTTTTCACGCTCTCTGCGTATGCGGTCCAGATCATATCTCCTACCTTTTTTAATGCTGCTTTTGTATGTATCAGCTGTTAAAAGATGTAAAATAGCTGTATCCTTGATTTGTATGGAGTAGTCATCAATTTTATATAAGGTTCCTGTTTTTATTTCATAAGTAACATGGGTCTTTTTTCCATTCTTACTGGTATGAATTTTATAATTCACTGCTGCATCAAACATACCATTATTGAATAGCGTTGCTTCTAAAGCTTTCTGCGTGAATGAAGTGCTGACAGACGAAAATAAAACCGGAGCTTGTCCAAACTTCGTGCTGAGATTATATTTTAATCCTTTTTGTTTTTTTGGTTTACCGATAAGGCTGTAAAAATTTAATTTTAAAGGAAGACCTAAAATATAGGTGTTTGGCTTGGGCTTTAGTTGTTCTTCCAGATCGGATCTTAAAACTTTAATGAATCGTCTGGATTCGCCGGATTGTATCTTGAAGTCGGATCCGGTATACAGACTGTCGCCTTCAGGAACGTATTTAGTAGAGCTGCAGCTTAAGCATACACAACAGATAAATAAAATAATATATAGATAAAAGAATTTCATGTAAGCTTACTGTTGTTTTCCTTCTTCCATTTTTTTGCGTTTTCTTTCAGAGATAAATAATTCTTTGAAATGAGTGAAATCACGTACATACATAATGCCAGCACCTGTTTCTATAATGGTGCCGTTTGAAATACCATCATACTGGTTTACTCTGAAGGCTTTGACTTTGTATCGGCCGTTTTTTGTGAGTTTGTATTCAACTTTTACATCACCGGTAATGTTTTTAGCATTGCTGCTAGCTGTTGCATCCTGTCCTTCAATAGGAACATTGCCTCCAATCTCAACAGATAAACGTTCGTCAAATAAACTCTTCGTTACACCAACTTCTACTTGAGTATTACCTTGCTGTTGTCCGTTGTTTACTGCATTGTACGATTGTACATCCACATCTATCTGCAGTCCTTCAACATACTTTGCTGAAAGTTTGTTGAGTTCGTTGCTCATCATCCGGCTCACACTTCGTCGTGCAAAATCGGAAGAGCCTCCTGAGCTGCTGTTGTCGGATGCAATAAATTTATTCAGTGCTAGTAAGGCAAATACCTGCTTGTTTACTTCCGATTCATTTGCATTGATCGCAGTGATCTGAGAATATACTTGTCCGCCCATAGCACCTTTCGCATTATCCGGCATGTCCAACTGAAAACTGATCAATGGTTTTAACAATTCTCCCTGCATGGACATGACAACAATAAATGGAAGTGGCTTACGCAATGCACTGGAATCAATTACTCCTGTATTAGAAAGAAGTCCATCCGGAGCGGTCTTCGTAGTATACGTTGCTTTTATATCAACCAGCGCATTAACAGGATCGCCACTCCAGATAATGGTACTGCCTTTGCTGATGTTGAATTTACGTACAAATACATTTTCTAAAGATGCTTTGTAACTTCCGTCGTATACCACATAGGTTCCACTTAAACTGGTCTGTCCGCTTGCATACATTTTGAAATTCAGATCGGCATCGCCTCGTACAGATAAGGAGTCACCGGAAATAGGATCAACCAAAAGTTTCAGTGTGCTGTTCCGATCGATATGTATTTTTGCCGCTAAATTAATTCCGGTTATTCTTTGAGATTTATCTTCTTCATCGATTTGCCTTAACATAATCGGGTCAAGAGAAGAGGAGTCGCTTGTAAAGATTACTATTCCATCGCCTCGGTCTACACTGACTTTAGAATCAGGTATTGCAAATGTAAAATGACTTCCCCGTACAATATCAATATCTCCAATAATGATTGGTAAATCCTGATCTCCTTTGACAGAGATTTTGCTGTCGAGAATTACTTTTCCATAATAGAGTTTGTTATTGGCAGCAGTGGTATTTAAAACCGTAAAGTTTTTTGTATGTATATCTAAATTGAATGTAATGTTATCGAGTTCTTTGATACCAACATAGCCATTTACAACAGCTTCGTTATTTAATGAATCAAGAATGTTAAATGAATTGAATGTTATTTTTTCCGGATCAATGGTGATGTTTTCTTTCTTCATAAACAACCGCTGATTGATAAATGCAATTTTCGAAGAGGCATTTATAAACTGAAGATTTCCGTTGAATATAGGCTTTTTTACAGAGCCTGTAATGTCAATATTCCCCTTAACTTTCCCGGTGCTGTTTGATAGTTGTCCGCCGCTGAAAGCCTCTAGTACATTCAGGTGTATGGTTTGTATATTCGCATTAAAATTCAGCGCACTTTTTTCGTCCGAGCTTAAATAATACCCGCTGATCACAGCTCTGTTCGTAGAATCAGACAGTTCAATTCGTGCGGTGTATCGCTCTGCAGTGAGATTGTCTGCTGAAATAAGCAAATTACCTACACGTGATTTTTTATAAGAAAGATCTTTGATAGTTAATTTGGAAGTGAACGCCGGATTCTGTTGAATATTTTTAAAGTTGATTTCACCATTTAAAATACCCTGAACCAGCAGTGTGTCGTCTTCAATAATCTGAGATAATGCATGGAGATTAAATGCTCCGAATTGTAGGTCAATATCATCTCCCTTATTTGCAGATTGAAGTTTAATAAATTGATTGGCATGTGAAAGATTGAAATTGTCTGCGAAAATATATTTATTTCCGATTTCGATGTAATTCTTTTCAGCAACAGTCCATTGGCGTTCCTGTAAAGCAAGTCCATCTTTATATATGCTGAAGCGGTAATGACCTTCTGATGCAGATGTTATAAATGCATTCAATCTAATTTTATCTTTTCCTTTATCTTTCTTTTTCTCCTCTGTATTTTTAATGGTGATATTTACACCGGTTGTGTCATTCTGAATATTTCCTTCGGCTGTAGTCTGTTCAAGATGAATAGATCCAGTAGTGAGTGATTGCCAGCCGGTAAGGTAGCTCATCTTTTTCGGATCAGAATCCAGTTTGAATGTTAAGTCTGTAACCCTCGTGCCATCATAGGTTGCTAAAGGTATGTTGGCATCGATGGTGAGTTTCGCTTCTTCGCTGTTAAATGAACCTGCTATAGTCATTGGATTGTATTCTGTAAGAGCAGGTAGGACAACTTCGCGCAAAATAGGAGAATCATTTAACTGTATCTCAAATGAAAAATTTTGAGGTCTGGTTTTTTGAAATTTTGTATCGGTAAATCTGAAATAACGATTCATGTGATTCATTACAGCATCACTTACAGAGAAAATGTCGATGTTGCCTTCAAAGTTTGCGGCAAACATAGAACTGTTCATTTTAACACTGCTTTTACCAGGCTCATTCAACGATACCAAAATCAAAGAGTCCTCTTTATATTTCTTTCCATTTTGAATTACTAAAATATTTCGGGAAGAAATATGTCCGTCGATATTTTCAGATGGATCTCCTTTTAAATGCAGATCGGTGTTGGCAGCAACGGTTACATGCTCTGTACTTATTCCCAAAGCACGGAGATCGGCACCTTTTAGATTGAGTTGTGCATCATAAAATTCATTTGCTTTCGTTAGATCTGCTTTTGCAACGAGCGAAGCTTTTATATTTTCATCGTTGATCTCACCTGTAGCATCGATCAACATACTGTCAATGGTGCCATCAAGATGAATGTTATGATAGACGTAGGAATTTATTCTAAGGGATTCAATGTCGGAGTGAATCGTTGCTTGAATGGTATTTGTATCCAGACCACTGCCTTTAATATCTGCACTGCCATTTAAAATTCCCAGAGAAGATTGATTCAATAGTTTACCCAGATCAAAACTGTGTGTATGTACGGTAAGATTATAAGAAGGTATTTCTTTTTGAAGATCTTTTATATCGGCATCTATAAATGCATTTCCGCTAGAACTGCTCATATCCATCGTAGATCTGAAATCAGATAGCGTTCCCTTGTAATTCCCTTTTGCATATATTTCAGCAGGTACCTGAATGCTTACCGGTAAGGTGCTATCGGGTAGGAGAGCAGTAAGATCAGATGCGCCTGTTTGGATGCGGTTAAAGGCTAGATCAATATAGAGTTTATTCGGATCTGTTATATATCGTAACTGACCTTTTGTATCAATCGTACTTTCAAGTGTTTTGATATAAAAATGTTTGATGTTAAGTTGATCTAAATTTCCTTTTGCGATGAAATCAAATGTCGCTACTCGATTTTTATTTTTACGTATGATCTCTATGGTATCAAGATCCGGAACAAGTAATAAGACATCCTTGACGGCAACCTGGTTGTTTCTCATGGAGCAATCAAGAGCTAATGAAGATGTTATTTCTTCTAGTGATGAATAAGAAATTTTAATGTCCTGTCCGATGCGTGAATGGTTTGTTTCAAGAGATAAGTTCGACAGACTGGCTTTGTGCGCATCCATATATGCATCTGTATGTAATGAACGAATGCTAAATCCGCTTTTGTCCTGTGCAGAAAAGGATTCAACGCTTGCCTGTATAAGTGGACTGTTGTAAACAATATCGTTAATAGATGTATTGATGGATGTGAGTGCGAGGTGATTCCAGTCAATACCTTTTTTTATTTTATCTTCATTCAGAATATTCATTTTGAATGCGCATTGCTTCATATCAACTGCTTTCACCTGTATATTCCAACCTGGCTCATTCGAATCTGAATTGGAAGTCGTTTCGGAAGTTTTAAGATCAATGCTTCCATTAGATTTATTGATCGACAATCCGTTGCTTACTATTTTCTGTGTATATAAATCTAATGTTGTATTATCTAACTCAAGTTGGCCAATGTTTGAACTAACAAGCATGGCTGTGCTTACATCTGAATAATTGAAAGACGACTGTTGAATGGTGAGCTCAGATAATTCAACAGCATTCCAGCTATTTGTATCAGATGTTGTGTCTATAGCAGCAGGTTTTGTATTTTGTATATTTCCATGTACTTCTGAAAGATGAACATCTCCAATAGATGCAGAACTTTTTTCCAGATCCAGTTTGTTTAATTCGGCTTCAATAGTACCTATTGATAAAGACATGTTTAAGCCACTGACAGCATCTGTCATATTAAATCTACCATGCGTTAATACAAGATCGTTTGCTTTGATTGTCCATGGTTCACCCGAACTTGTATCAACATCCACTTCTTTTGTTTTATCAGAAGTGAAAGCATTCACTAAAAATTGATAATTGAATGTGCTGTCCTGATTATTTCTTTTTAATTGAATATAGAACGTATCTAATTCGAGTGTTTCAATAGAAACAGTTTTTGTTAACAAGGCAAGCATGTTGATATTCACTTCCAATTCTTTAACGGCAACAAGTGTATCGTGATTTGTATCTTCAAGAAAAATACCTTGCAATAAAATAGATTTTGGAAATGCCAGATCAATATATTTTAATTCAACACGTGTATGTGTTTTATTACTTACATAGGAAGTAGCTTTTGATACTAAAAAATTCTGTACCGCCGGGACTTTTAAAATCAACCATAAGGAACCAAACAGGACTAAAAATAATCCTATTATGCCCAAAAATATTTTGGAAGTTATTTTTATTGCTTTCCTTCCAGGAGTCATGTCGCAATCTTTATTAATATAGTATTTACAGTTTACTATAATATACAAGGAATTACATAGGGAAACAACTTTTGAGAGCTTATTGCAACAAATCAAAAAATGATGTTACACTTTATTGATAATATGTAACAAATATCCATAAAAGTGTAACAAAAAAATGCAAGGGTGGATTTAAAACAAAAAGTCCTCTTTAATTTGTTAAAGAGGACTTTTTGAGAAGTAAATGATTTAAATGTTTATCGGGTTATATAAAATTTATAACTGTCTCCGTTTTCAGTTTGTATTAAATATAAACCATTTTGTAAACCACTTGTTTCAATGAATTCAGTATTGCTAAAGGATGAAATGAGTGCACCTTTAGAATCGTAAATAGAACCGCTGATTGCATATGAGAAATACAAATGTGTTTGCGTTACTGGATTCGGGAATAATTTTAATAATTTATTTCCTCCTGCGTTTGTTGTAGCTGTTGATACACAACTTGCTTCTGTTTGTCCACATCCGCAATTGCCAGGTTCTGTTTTGTTTGCATCTGTCGGACATAGGTCGCCGCTTATAGATACGTAACCGTTTGGTTGTGTACAAGAAGTGGTTGTTTCCTGAGTGTCGCCTGTTCCGTCTCCATCTGCATCTGAATACCATGTTACAGAACTTACAACCGATAGCGTGACATTGTCGGAAGAATTAACACAATTGTCATTGCTTGTAACTTCAACATAAAATACACCACCAGTAGTTGATGTATAGCTCGACTGCGTTGCTCCGGAAATTACTGCATTGTCTTTAAACCATCGATACGATTTTCCTGTACTTGATACAAGGCTTAGCGGATTGCTCGAACAGAAGGTTGTTGAAGCTACTGTTATAACAGCAACCGGCAAGGCATTTTCAGTTAAAACAATTGGTGTAGAAACGGCTTTACATCCATTTGCACCAGTGGTCTGAACCGTGTAGGATCCTGGAGCATTTGTCAGATACGAAGAAGAAACTTCGCCGCCGATGATATTATTATTAAGCAACCAGGTATAACTTGTAGCTGTGCTTGAAGACAACAGAATCGAGTTGCCCGAGCAGAAAGATAATGCCGGCGCAGTGATCGTAGCTGCCGGAGTTGATTTTTCTGTTACGCTGATGGTACTTGAACTCTTTTTACATCCGGTTGCATTTGTTACTTCAACAGAATAATCCCCAATAGCATTTGCTTGGTATGTATCTGAGGTTGCACTGTTTATTAAAACAGAATTTTTAAACCATTTATAGGTAAACCCAGTTGCTGTATTCGCAGATAATGTTAACGTTTCTCCGGTGCAAAATGAAGTGGCAGCAGATGTGATGGTTGCTGTCGGTAATAAACTTACAGTTATTACTGTTGTTGCAGAAGTTGCAGAACAATTGGTGTTGCTGACTTTTACTGTATACGTTTCAGCGACTGTTGCTGTATAGCTTGCATTCGTTGCACCTGCAATGGTACCTGCTGTGTTTGACCATTGATAGGTTAAGCCTGAACCTGTATTTGCAGAAAGAACAACAGAGCCTCCGGTGCAGAACGAAGTAGCAGCAGACGTGATCGTTGCTGTTGGTAATGCATTTGCTGTTAATGTTGTTGCTGTAGAAGTCGCAGAACAATTTGTATTGCTAACAGTTACTGAATATGCACCACCTGCAGTTGCTGTATAGCTTGCATTTGTTGCACCTGCAATAATACCAGCTGCATTTGACCATTGATAGGTCAATCCTGAACCTGTGTTTGCAGAAAGAACAACAGAGCCTCCGGTGCAGAATGAAGTAGAAGGAGCACTGATTGTTGCAGTTGGTAACGTGTTTACTGTAATTACTTTTCCGGTTGAAGTTGCAGAACAAGTTCCTCCGGTTACGGTTACAGTATAGGTGCTTGCAGCAGTTGCTGTATAGGTTGCATTGGTTGCACCGGCTATTGCGCCAGACGTGTTTGACCATTGATACGTTAATCCTGAGCCGGTGTTTGCTGAAAGTACAATCGAGCTTCCTGTACAGAAAGCGTTACTTGCAGAAGTGATCGTTGCAGTTTGCGCCGTTGTAACAGTTATAGTTGTTGCTGCTGAAGTTGCAGAACAATTGTTTGCATTGGTTACTTTAACGGTATAGGTTCCGGCAACAGTTGCTGTATAGGTTGCTGCTGATGCACCTGAAATTATGCCTGCTGCATTTGACCATTGATACGTTAAGCCTGTTCCCGTATTGGCAGAAAGAATTACTGAACCTCCTGTGCAGAATGAAGTAGCAGGAGCGGTTATTGTTGCTGTGGGTAAAGGATTTACAGTTAACGATATACCGGTAGAAGTTGTAGTGCAATTGTTTGCATTCATTACTTTAACCGTATATGTTTCGGCAGCAGTTGCAGTATAAGCTGCAGTTGTTGCGCCTGTAATTGTACCTGAAGCATTCGACCATTGATAGCTTAATCCTGTTCCGTTGTTTGCAGAAAGAAGTAGAGATCCTCCTGTACAGAATGAAGTTGCAGATGACGTGATCGTTGCTGTTGGTGCTGCAAGCTGTGTTACTAAAATAGCAGACGATACTTTACTGCATGCACTCGCATTGGTAACCTGAACGGTATAAGAACCGGCTGCGGTTGCAGCATACGATGCAGCAGTAGCGCCGGAAATTAATGTTGCATCTTTGTACCATTTGTATGTAAATCCGGTGCCCGTATTCGCAGATAATAATAATGAACCTCCTGTACAATAACTTGTAGATGGAGATGTGATCGCTGCAATGCAAGTAGCCGCATATGAAACAACTAACTGAGGTTTTTTGCCACCGGGATTTTCTTTTGATTGAAAAATAACTCTTTTGGCATTGTCATTTGGTGTAATCAATACAACTGTAACAAGGTTTTGTCCTGCTGTAACTTTTGCTTTGATCAATGCAGTAAGATCCAGATAATAATATTGATCAGCCGGACTTAAATTTGTTACCGTTATAGAATCATATTTAACAAGTAATTTTTCAGGCTTGTTATTCCATGTTACTGCATTCTCTGTCCATAAATTGTTCGTACCTTCATAAGCAATTACCTTGATGCTGCTAACATCTGTTTCACTTGATAAGCCTCCGTAAAGTTTCAACTTAACCGATGTGATGTCTGCAGCACTACCCAAAAGATTATTCAAGTCAAACATAATGTATGTTTGTCTGTTGGGTGTTGGAGAATAATTTTTAACAACTAAGTCGTTCGGGGTAGTTGTTCCGTAGGTGATATTTGCATTGGTACCATCGTAGCTTGAATATTGAGCGAAGGCATCGTGAATAGGTGAGATACTATCCTTCGTGACTTGTGTTTCCTGAAACAATGCTGTGAAGCTCGTGTCTTTATTTGCTGTATTGTATATTTGATTTGTTGTGCCTCCATAAGACCAACCTGTAAAAGCATATACTTTCCCTTGATAGGTTTGCGGTGAAACTACGTCAATTGTACGGTCTATACCAACAACACTTTGTTGTGTATTTGGAGTTACAACCGGTTCGTCATCCAGTTTTAATGTTAATCCCGGCGGTACTGTTTTAAGTGTGATGTTTTTGAATGTTGGAAGAAGATTAACATATGCTGTATCTGTTAAGCCGCCCGCATCTTTTACAACAACATATATTTTATAATAAATATCTGTGTCTGTATGTCCGGATGTAGGAATTGTTGCCGTAAAGCTTTTGCTACCTGTTGCAGGTAAACCATCATGTGTATGTATGTTGTGATGCAGATCAAAATGCCAGGTGAATGCGCTTGCAGGTAACGTTCCGTCTTGTACATCGGTTGCTGTTGCAACAAAATTAAATACCTGTCCGCCTGTAAAGAGTGAGTTGTTTGCAGGCGCAGTGGTAAATGTAACGGTAGGTTTGCTGTTGAATGCAGTAATCGTTAATACAGCAATAGAGCTTGTGTCAGAGCCGGCGCTATTCGCTACAATAACTCTGTAATTTCCCGCATCCCCCGCAACAGTTGATGTGATCTTATATTGAGCATTGGTAGCGGAAGCAATATCGACGCCATTCTTTTGCCATCTGTAGGTAAAAGGCTGAACACCCGTAACAGTTACGTTAAACGTTGCTGGCTGACTGGCTGCTACCGATTGAGAAGCCGGACTTTGTAAAATGTCCGGTATAGAACTTCCGGAATAGGCAATTTTATATAAGGCTGCAGGGCTTCGTGATAAATAATATAAATTCCCATCTGCAGCAACATCAACAGCTACAGGCGCACTTCCTGAAGTTGAATTAAGAAAACGTTCTATTTTCAATCCTGTAGACGGATCCATTACATCCATCCAGTTGCCGCAATAATCCATAAAGAAATATTTTCCATAATATTTTGATGGGTAATTTGTTGAAGTCGGATTGAAGAAACAGCCGCCGGTTATTGCACAGCCATTCACATTTCCAGAACCGTGATCATACGTATAAACCGGATTTGCGTAGGTTGTAATGGTTGTAACACCTTCTACATTCGGCCATCCAAAGTTTTTATTCGAAACCGTTCCGTCATTAATTTCTTCCCATGCATCCTGACCAACATCGTTAATGAATAATTTTCCTGTACCTGGTTGAACATCGAATGTGAAAGGATTGCGTAGCCCATATTGCCAGATTTTTCTTTTTGAAAGATTCGCATCGGTTGCATAAGGGTTGTCTGCAGGGATAGTTCCGTCTGCATTCAGTCGAAGCAATTTTCCATGTGTCACGTTTAAGTTTTGTGCATTGGCTGGCGTAGCATTTTCGCCGCACGCAATGTATAGCTTTCCATCGAGTCCAAAATGCAGGGCGCCGCCATTGTGATTGGTTGCAGTGCTTAGTGCATCTAGATCCGTGACAAGTGTTTCAGAGGATGGATCAATTACATCACCTGTCATTTTAAATCGACTTACTTTATTATGTGTGCCGCCAACGGTAGTAGTATAATAAATGTATACATATCCGTTTGTCGCAAATGCTGGATCAGATGTTATTCCTATTAATCCTCGTTCGGTGTAGTCGCCACCCGAAGCATCTACGGTTATAGATAATGCATTGCCGGAAAGTACAGCTCCGTTCTTCACAACTTTAACTGTGCCTGCCTGCTGACCGATTAAAATACGACCATCAGGAAGCATCGTCATAACTGTAGGATTCGTAAGGTCTGTGTTATTGATCAATACCTGACTGAATGTAGGTGTTATTGCATCTACCAATTGAAGATTTCCGAATACATCTGCATTTTGATAGGCAATATTTTTATTTGTACCCGGAACATTTTCAGAGCCGATAAAGCTTTCACGTGTTGTGCCGCCGTCGTTGTCACAATAAGCCATTGCAAAGCCCAAAATCTTTCCTGCAGTTAATATTGCTTTCGGATTCGAAGTGCCATTTGCATATACATACGCATCTGTGTATACATCAAACGCTGCTTCCCAGGTATATTTCGTACCGCTTTTAGTTCTTGAAACCGTTGCATGACTGTTAAATAATCTGGCAGTACCCAGATCTGAATCTACAATGTCACCTAATGTAGATATGTGATATGCCCACGCATTGTAATTATTCTCATGCTCGCCGCCGGAATGATTTTCATCTAAAAATATTTCCCATGTATCATCTTCCCAATAGTTAGAAGTAGGGTTTGAGTAATTATCAAATAAAACATCATCGGTAATCTCAGCTATAATATATAGTTTATTCGCAGTCCAGCTTACTTTGAATTTGCCTGTAAAGTCTGCTGCAGAAGGTTGTGCGCCTAACCACAAATAACTAACATCATACCAGGTGGCATTCGTCCAGCAGGCATCGTTGCTATTGCCGTCAATAACTGGAGCTGTTTGTGCGCGAACGGCCTGATAATTGTTTCCATTTCCTGCAAAAGTGAGGGTTGAAAATAAAAAACTTAAAAGGATCAATACATGTTTCATCATGATTCAAATAGGGGTAAGTGAATTAAGCTTTGTGTTAATTGGAAAGTTAAAATGTATGCTATGCATGAGGTCTGTCGTACGGTTTTGCAACAAACTCACAAGTTATAAATTAATGAAAGTTTTTGAATATCAGCCTACTTTTTTTAAAAAAAGTAGAGTAGGATTTATCTAAATGTATTTTAAGCACTTTTTTTAAAAGGTGCTTAGTTTTAGACAACTATACTACGAATAGAGTGGTAAAAAGTAATCATTGTGAAGGTTGAAAAATTGTTGGGTGGCGAATGGATTAACGTCGGAATCTATAAGGTTTTCTTAATCGATGAATCTACTCTCAAAGTAAGAGGGGGAATTACGGTGTGAATGATTGTTGAAATTTCAAAACCTTATAGCTTTACTTGCTGTGGTTTAAAATAAACCGTTCTACTACTTCAGCAACACCGTCGTTGTTATTTGAAGCAACGATTACATCTGCTTTGTCGCGCAACTCCGGAGTAACATTGTCTACCCATACACCAAGTCCTGCATATTCAACCATAGACAGGTCGTTTCCTGCATTTCCTACTGCAATGATCTCTTCCTGTTTTATATTCAGTTTTTCTGCTAAACGTTTTAAACTTTCCGCTTTATCAATGCCATGATGAGTTACTTCTAGAAAATAAGGTTTTGATGTAGCTACACTTTTGTCGAGCATTTCTTTTTTTAGAATTGCTTCAACCTCTTTTAAATAATTTGGTTCTTCCAGTAAGATACATTTGATCGCAGAACCGGTTACAGCAGCTTTGAAATTGCTTACTTTTTCAAACGGCATTCCGGTAATCTTCTTTTCAATGTCAATGTAAAGCGAATCTGTTTCGCTAACGATCTTTCCATTGATATAGGTAATGATATGGACCTTATGCGCCACACTGAAATCATATAAGCGATGAATTTCGTCTTTAGTTAAACTCTGTTCAAACAAAATGCTTTCATCTTTTATGCGCATGATCACGGCACCATTGTACGCAAGAATGTACGAATCAAAATGTGCTAAATTTAATTCTGCTGCAAATGATGTCATTGCCGGCGTTGGTCTGCCTGAAGCAAGAACTACATAAATGCCCATCTCCTGAGCTTTTCGCAAGGCTTCTTTATTTATATCTGAAATGCGGTGGTCGTCTGTAAGTAAGGTGTCGTCCATGTCCAGGACAAGCATTTTGTATTTCATGGGGAGAGGTTTTTATAGGAAATCCTCCAAGGTTTTAAAAACCTTGGAGGATTGGTTAGAGTGTAATTATTTCTCTGCGATCACGATCAGATGCCCGGTAAAGTTTTTAAAATAACTTTTCTCAAAACGTTGCTTCGGATTGAATTTCTCAAGAATTCTTGCATAAGTTTTGCCAACTGTTTTGCCAAATTTGTAACCGGTTCGTACGGTTGCAAACATACGTCCGATGCAGGAAATGTTTTTAAATCCTATGCGTTTCAGTGTGCGTTCTTCTTTGCTTGCAGAAGTAAAGTATGCGCTGTGGTATTCTGTTCCTTTTATGTTATTAAATATTTTTTTGAAATGATAAAAAATATAATACCCTTCAGTTGCTAATGCATTCACATGGGTGATAAACATTTTTCCGCCAGGTTTTAATGTTCTGTAAATATCTTCGTACGATTCAATAACGATTTTCGTATCTAAATATCGAAGTACTTCAATGCTGATAATGAGATCAAATGTGTTTGCTTCAAAGGGGAGTGCGTTTGAATACCCTTCGACAAATGTGATCTCCGGGAAATTCTGACGGGCATAATCTAACATTTTTGTGGAAGGATCTAATCCGGTTACGTCGTATCCTAATGTTTTAATGTACGTAGAGAAGTGGCCCGTTCCGCAACCCAAGTCCAGTACCTTAGCACCTTTGGGGAGATTGGATAAAATGCTGTCGATCTCTTCAAACATTTGGTAGCGACCATAAATAAATTCGTCTGTATATTTCCCCTGTTGGAAATTTACATATCTGCCTTGAAAAATACTGCTGTCGATATCATGTCGTTCAACAGCACGTTTGATAACTTCTTTATCGTTGCTCATAGTTATTTATAATCGAATAACATTTATTCATCGTACGCGATTCAAATCCGTATATTTTATATAACGTATGTTGATGTTCTAAAATAGCACGAAGAAAATTTAAATTTTTCTGAATGTCTTTTCCAAAATTATGTGGATGCCACCATAAATGGTATATTTTACCGGCCATTGCAGCATAGGTCATAGCATCAGTAATGCGTTTTAATCGCAGTCCTTCAAGAAATCTTAATTTGCTTGGGTAGGGACGTAAGAATCTACTTGCAGGAATATTATAAAGGCCGCTTGAGTCAAGTAGTTCATCCCAGTCGTTGCAATGCAGTCCGCTGATGTTCCAGTAAGAGTCGATTAAACGCAGGAATCTTCTCCATGAATTTTCTTTTAAACGACTCATGGGTTTATAAAGCCAGCTGTCTTCTGTCCCTCTGAAACCAATGAATCCAGCTTCTTTACAGGCTTTAAGATATTCGTCGTTGTATTGATTTCTTGGAAAAATAATGGTGTTCATCGGAATACCCAACGCATGCCATCTTTTTTTTGCGGCTTCTATATCTGCGTTGAAACTTTCAATGCTAGCGCCTGCTTCTAAGGTATAATAATGGCTGAAGGTATGTGTACAGATTTCATGCACACCTGCATCGTGAATTTTTTTGATCAGAGAAGGAGCGAAGTGTATCTTATCATCTTCTTCTGAATGCCCTATCTGTGTTAAGTAATCGGGATACCAGTTGTATGCTTTATGTGTATAGTCTGGTAACTTGTCGGGTATAGCCGCGATCAGTGCTTCCTTGCTTTCGAAACTTAATAAACCTACGGTAGCAAAGGTAGCTTTTACATTAAACTCGCTTAATAGATCCAGTAAGCGCGGCATCATATCCCAAACACCCAGGATGTTTTCCTTGTAGTGTTCAAGCGATTTCGAATCCCGTACGCCCCAGTACAATTCAAAATCCAGCGATATGACAAATGCTCCGTTCAAGGGATGGATGTAGTTAAATAAGTCTTTCGTATGTATACGTAAGATACGGCATTAGGGATAAAAAATAAAACCCCGCCGGTTAAAGCGAGGTTTTATGTGAATAAATTATAAAAGAATAATTACTTCTTTAACGCAATTTTCAAATTGTCGTCAATTGCAGCTAAGAATTCTTCTGTATATAAATAGTGTTCGCCATGTTTTACTTTGTTGCCATGAATACAAACAGCTAAATCTTTAGTCATTTTACCACTTTCAACTGTTGCTACGCAAACTTTTTCAAGTGTCTGACAGAAGTTAACCAATTCCTGGTTGCCGTCTTTTTTACCACGGAACTCAAGACCTCTAGTCCATGCGAAGATAGAAGCAATCGGGTTAGTAGAAGTTGGTTTGCCAGCCTGGTGATCTCTGTAGTGACGTGTAACTGTACCGTGAGCAGCTTCAGCTTCCATAGTAGAACCGTCTGGAGTAACCAATACAGAAGTCATTAAACCTAATGAACCGAAACCTTGAGCAACAGTATCAGATTGAACGTCTCCATCATAGTTTTTACAAGCCCATACAAAGTTACCATGCCATTTTAAAGCAGAAGCAACCATGTCATCGATCAAACGGTGCTCGTAAACGATACCCGCTGCTTCGAATTTAGACTTATAATCTTTTTGGTAAATCTCTTCAAATATATCTTTGAAACGACCATCGTATTTCTTTAAGATGGTGTTTTTAGTAGATAAATATAATGGCCATTTTTTGCTTAATGCCATGTTGAAACAAGAATACGCAAAACCTCTGATCGACTCTTCAGTATTGTACATACCCATTGCAACACCTGCACCTTGGAATTTGTATACTTCGTGCTCAATTACTTTTCCGTCTTCACCTTCAAATTTGATGGTTAATTTACCTTTACCAGGTACAACGAAATCGGTTGCTTTGTATTGATCACCAAATGCGTGACGGCCAACAACAATAGGAGCAGTCCAGTTTGGAACCAAACGCGGAACGTTTGTACAAACGATCGGCTCACGGAATACTGTACCATCTAAGATGTTACGGATCGTTCCGTTTGGAGACTTCCACATTTGTTTAAGCTTGAACTCTTCAACACGTTGCTCATCCGGAGTGATTGTAGCACACTTGATACCAACGCTGTATTTTTTAATTGCTTCTGCAGAATCAATGGTAACCTGATCGTTTGTAGCGTCACGATTTTCCATACCCAAGTCATAATACTTGATATCTAAATCCAGGTAAGGAAGGATCAATTTATCTTTAATAAATTTCCAGATAATTCTTGTCATTTCATCGCCATCCAGTTCAACAACCGGGTTAGCTACTTTGATTTTTCCGCTCATTTTTTTCTAAAAGAATATATTGTAGTAAATTAATTAAACTAGGTATAATCCCTCAATATTACGTATTAACGCGTAAAAATTCAACGCTTATTCTGTCTTTAATCTTAATAATTGATACTGAATGCAATAAATTCCGGCTTTTAGGTCTTTATAAGCCACTTTGTGTGGTTTAAATGCAAAAATATTCGATTTATACGTAGTGTTGGTCTGGAACTTATTAGTGAAATTGCGTTGTAAAACGTCCTTTTTAAAACTTTATACTATAATTAAAAGAATGGAAAGCCCTGAATCTTCTTTTGTGCATAGATCAATAGAAACATCGATCCGTTTGATCTTGTTTTTTGGTATGATCGTATTCTGTTACATCATTATGATGCCCTTCTTATCCATTTTACTGGGAGGGATTATATTGGCAGTAGCAGCGGCACCAATTCTGAATTTTCTTCAGCGAAAATTTAATGTGACGGAAAAAATGGGCGCTATCCTGATAACTGTTGCAGCATTGATTATTTTCATTTTGCCTTCTTACCTTCTGATACAATCTCTGGTAAAAGAATTTACTGGTTTTCTGGCTCACTCAGATACTGCATTTCACAATCATATATACATCGAAAAATTAAAGGATTTGCCTTTGATCAACAATTCTTTATATGACTTCATGAAAGACATAACAGATGATACTTCTGTGATCTTTAAAGAACATGCTTCTCAGATCGAAACCATTGGTATTACCTTGCTAGGCTTTATCGGAAGTTTAGGAGTGGGTTTGATACATTTTCTGGCATCCATGATCATTGCTGGTCTGTTATTGGCACATGCCACAGCTGCTGCTAAGTTTATAGATAAATTGTTTATCCGTATTGCCGGTGAACACGGAGAAGAGTTTTCTCACATTGCCGAACGTACGATACAGAATGTAACGAAAGGAATTGTAGGGGTAGCTTTTATTGAATCGGTATTGGCAGCATTCGGATTCTTTATGGCAGGCGTTCCGCTTGCAGGTGTTTGGACGATCATATGTTTGCTGCTGTCTATTGTGCAGGTTGGTATTGTTCCATTGGCGCTGCCTATTGTGATCTATATGTTTTATACATCCGATGTTGTAACGGCATCGCTTCTGGGTGTATGGCTTGCCTTGATCTATTTAATGGAGCATTTACTAAAGCCTGTATTGCTTGGTAAAGGTGCACCGGTACCAATGCCTGTAATATTCATAGGCGTGTTAGGCGGTTTTGTTGCAGCAGGATTTATCGGAATGTTTTTAGGTGCGGTATTGTTTTCGATCGCATACAAATTGTTTTTAGTATGGCTTGAAAACGA
>NZ_KB903627.1:0-61205 GCF_000379725.1 Cytophaga aurantiaca DSM 3654 | reverse complement strand
CATAAACAAAAGGTGCGTTGAAGTTTTAAATTTCAACGCACCTTTTGTTTATATTATTTAGCAGAATGAATGTTGTAAGAGTTCTTAGAACTTATTACTTAAAACGTATTACATTCTAATAACCAAATATCTCCTCTAACGTCAACTCCTTCACCTCGCCGTATTGAGACAGTTCACTGAAATTAATTTTATCTTTCGAACCGATGATTAAAATAATACGCGGCTGATTGCTGATGTAATTCTTCTGCAGATTTTGAATGTCTTCAAACGTCATCACAGATACCGAATCGTAAATTGCTTTACGGATGTCCTCTGTGTAGCCCATGCGGACATTGCGTTCGTAATCATTTAGTATAGCAAGCTTAGTAACACGCTGCGTAGCGATGGTTTCCAGAATAGATATTTTAGAATTCATAAACAGTAAGTCTGACTTAGGCATGCTGTCGATTAATTCAATCATACCGCTTAAGGCTTCTTTAATTTTATCTGCCTGTGTTCCGATGTATGAAGAAGAATAGAATGGATCGGATGGATAGTAAGGCGTGTCAAAAGTAGATTTAACAGAATATGCCAAAGCTCTTGACTCACGCATTTCCTGGAACACCAGACTGCCCATGTTGCCGCCAAAATATTCGTTGTACAATTGTGCTGTAGGGATTAAGTTTTTATCAAAATCAACCGAACGAGTTAGGAGCACAACTTCTGCTTGTACCATATCGTAATTTACCCAGTATACTTTATCTATAGTTGGTTGACTGAATGTGTATGTTATTTCAATACGGGTGATTGGCTCACCTTTTGATTTATGAAGCTTTGTAATTGTTTTTGAAATGGAAGCTAAGGATTGCGGTCCATAATATACAATCTCATGTTTAGAGTTGTATAACTGTTTAAAGGTCGTGATCAACTCAGACGAAGAAATTTCTTTCAAACGATCTTCGGGAATAATGTTTGTAAATGGATTTATTCCATCATACTTTGCATAGCTCGCCATTGCAGAACGCAGAATGATATCCTTATTTGTTTTGTTATCTGCACGCGTTTTTAAGATATTGGATTTGATCTGTGTTAAAGCTTCCTCGTCTTCTTTGACATCTTTCACAAACGATTCCAGCAAGGTCATTGCTTTTACATAGTTGTCCTGAATGCCAGATAATGTTACGATCAGATTACTGCCTACTATTTTGAATGAATAACTGCAGCCAAGTTTATAAAACTCTTCCTGCAACTGTTCTGCAGTATAAGTTTTTGTTCCTAAATAATTCAGATAAGAGAGCATTAACGCATATTCCGGAGAAGACATTCTCCCCAGATCCCATTTATACTGCTGTGTAAATAAGGTGTTCTCTTTATTCTGCTTATATAAAACAGGGAAATATTTAATGGAAGAAGTTGTTACTTCTTTCGCATAATCAACATAAACCGGATTGATAACAGGAGAAGGAGTTTTAAAAACTTCTTTATAAAAGTCCGACTGACTGTCTCTGTTTACTGGTACAGCAGAAATGATTGGCTTTGGTACTTTTAGGATCGTTGAATCAACGCCTTTGCGTTTGTATATCGTTACATAATTCGTTGTGAAATATGTTGTACTGAAATCCTGAACCTGCTGCTTGGTGATGCTTTGCAGTGTATTGATCTCGTTAATGTAGTCTTTCCAGCTGATGCCCCATACAAAGGCATCTACAAACGCATCTGCACGAACACGGTTGCTTTCATATTGCATCATGCTGCTCATCTTATAATCGTTTACAACAGCAGGAATGAGCCAGTCTTTAAAGTTTCCTGTTTTTAGGTTTTCGATCTGGGATAACAATAATTTCTGCACGTCCTCTAACGATTGACCTTGCAGCGGTTTTGCGCCTAGCAACAACATGCTGTAATCTTTTAATGGCCAGTCGTATGCATACGCACCCATGGCTTTTTGTGCCTGATTAATGTTCAAGTCGATCAAGCCCGCTTGGCCATTGGTCAACAGCATCTGGATCATTTTTAATTTGCTTCTGAATGTCGGATCGTTTGGTATGGAAGCATCTAGGCGGTATCCAATAGAAACGCTCTCTGCAGTTGGGCCTGTTACCGTTTCGGTGAGTGTAGTTGTGATTGGTTTCTCTGCCGAGAATGTACGAGCCGGAACATCTCTCTTTGGTAATTTTGCAAACTGTTTTTCAAGTATTGCAATCGTAGAATCGTAATTCAGATCACCGCTCATACAGATCGCCATGTTGTTGGCTACATAGTAAGTGTTGAAATATTTCTTAATTTCGGTGATCGAAGGATTTTTCAAATGATCGATCGTGCCAATGGTTGTTTGTGTGCCGTATGGATCTGTAGGAAATAGTTTTTCGAACATGACTTCGTAAACTCTTCTTCCGTCGTTATCTAAACCTTTATTTTTTTCTTCATACACTGCCTCCAATTCTGTATGGAACAAACGTGCTACCACCATGCTGAAACGTTCTGCTTCGATCTCTGCCCATTTGTCGATCTGGTTTGATGGAATGTCATTCACATAAACCGTTTGTTCAAAAGAAGTATAGGCATTGGTTCCCTGTGCACCGATCTGTCCAAGCATTTTATCGTATTCGTTTGCAATGGCGTAACCAGCTGCTACCACAGAGATGCTATCTATTTGATGGTAGATGCGTGTGCGTTTTGCTGGATCTGTTGTCTGACGATATACTTCATACAATGCTTCAATTTTATTCAATTCAATCTGTTCTGCAGGCCAGTTTGATGCGCCGATCTTCGATGTTCCCTTAAATAAAATATGTTCCAGATAATGCGCTAAACCTGTAGCTGTAGCCGGATCGTTTCTGCTGCCTGTGCGTACTGCCACGTAGGTTTGTATACGCGGAGCATCGTCGTAATCAGACAAGTACACTTTCAGTCCGTTGGAGAGTGTATAGATACGAGCCTTCAACGGATCGTTGGTTACGTATTCGTAAGTGCGGCCTTGACTGTCTGTCGCAGTCTTGGTTTCAAAAGCGGTTTGGGCAAATATGTTTAAGGAACATGCAATGCTAAGTCCGATGCCTAAAATAAAATGTTTCATGTAGTGCATGATGTATCTGTTTTGGTATAAAAGTATCTGTTGCCGTTGTTGGTGTTTCTGCCTGAGCTAATCTTTGATAATGAATAAGAAATTTCGCAGAGCACCAACAACCATGAATTACTAAATTGAGAGAGTCCGGTTGTTGGTGGCCTGCGTTTTCCTCTGTTCATTATTTGACATTACATCTGGCAGGAACACCAACAACTGCCAGATAAACGTTGGTCGATTAAATAGTTGTCCAGAAAAACAAAATCCAGAGATAACGGTCTTCTTCGTATTGGATCTGACTGTTTTTAGTCCAGGTTGTGTTTACAGCAACAATGAATGTTTGTTCTTCCAATGCTGTAACATACAATCTGGATTTGTTTTTATTCATGTTTGCTACAAACTCTGCTTTAGCTTCAGCACTCGAATCGGGTAATGCAGCTTCAGCTATTTTGTTGCTATAATTTGTATATTCTTTTTCATTCAGAACAGTAAACGCCTGAAGTTTCTTTTTTAGAAGTTTTCGATTTTCTTTAGAAGAAAAATGGAGTGGGTAGGGAGTGATGCGTTGCTGCATGTTTCCGATAACCGAACTTGCAGAGCTTATAATAATGGAGTCGGATCCGAAGTTGTCGTTCACGATCAGATTCTGAATCGTTGTTTTACTAAGTTTATCTTTCGCGATGGTATTATAGGTGGTGAATTGTATTGCCGCTACTATGGCTGCTACACCAAGTGTGATCAATAATCTTTTTACAATTTTTTTTGTCAACGGTGTCATTACTGTATGGGAATGTATTGTGCCGGTTTCTTAGTTTACTATGAAAGAAATCAATTTTGCTGTTGTTGGTGGCCTGCGTTTTCCTCTGTTCATTAGTTGAAGTCAACTCTGGTAGGAACACCAACAACGGCGAATAGCTGTTCATGCCAGACAAATATTTTTAAATCAATAATTTATTTCCAATCCGAATTTTTTTCTAAGTTCGATCACCAACGGATAATCTTCCATCAGAATTTTTAGCTTATCATCATCCGTGAAAAATTTCTTTTCCTTAGGTGCTACATAACCGATTTTCGCGTGTATACGAATGGCTGTGTTCTTCAACGACTGACGTAAGTAGGAGAGGAACTCGACTTTAATTTCTTCCAGCTGATCCATTTGCACTTCGTTGCCAACTGTTATGTGAATGCCGAAGTCTTCCTGCAGATCAAGAGTTGTGCTGGTTAGTACCATGTGGTGATTGATCTGTCCTTTGCTTTTAATATTTTCAGCATAGGCAGTCCAAACCTTGGTAAGTTGTTCGAGTGTGAAATTTTGTTGTGCAGCAGCAGGCTCTGCTGTTTGTGTCGGATTTAAAACTGCCGCTGTTTTGTCTTCAGCCGGCTTGTTGATGTTTTCTTTGATCTGACCCAAAGTAGGAATACGAACAGTAGAAGGCGTACTCACAGGCTTGGTGCCCAATGTCAAAGGTTTGATTGCGGGAGCTTCTTCGGTAGACGTTGTTGCTGCAATTCCTGCAGCTTCACGTTTTAGTCTACTTTTTTTTTTAGATCTTCCAGTAAATCCGTAGCCGTAATAGCCTGATTTATGAAAGCCATCTTCATCAATGCCAACTCAACGTGTAGACGTTGGTTTTTACTTCCTTTGTAATGAAGGTCGCATTGATTACCAATATTTAATCCCGACATCAAAAAACTGATGCTTACAGCAGCGGCTTGTTGCTCATAACGCTTCTTAATTTCTTCCGAAACTTCTAACAAAGCAATTGTTGCTTTGTCTTTACACACCATCAGGTTGCGTAAATGTTCGCTCAGACCAATGATGAAATTATGTCCATCAAAACCCTGACGAAGAATTTCGTCGAACGTTAATAAGGTATTCGCAACATCCTGTGTATTCAGCATGTCGGTGATTTTGAAATAATAATCGTAATCTAAAATGTGCAGGTTGTCAATCGCACATTTGTAAGTAATGGTATTGTCAGAAGAGAAGGTAACGATCAAATCGAACATGGAAAGCGCGTCACGCAAGGCGCCGTCTGCTTTCTGAGCGATCAGGTGTAAGGCTTCTTTTTCTGCTTTGATGTTTTCTTTTACAGCAATGCTTGCCAAATGATCTGCAATATCTTTTATCTGAATACGGTTGAAGTCGAAGATCTGACAACGCGACAAGATCGTTGGAATGATCTTATGTTTTTCCGTAGTCGCTAAAATGAAAATCGCATAAGCAGGTGGCTCCTCCAATGTCTTCAGGAATGCGTTGAACGCAGCCGTAGAAAGCATGTGGACCTCATCTATGATGTAGATTTTATATTTTCCGGATTGCGGAGGATAGCGCACCTGTTCAACAAGGTTACGGATATCATCTACCGAGTTGTTGGATGCAGCATCAAGTTCCTGAATGTTAAACGAGGCATTGTTGTTAAAACTCTTGCACGATTCGCATTGGTCGCAAGCTTCTGTATCTGCTGTAATATTCGTACAGTTGATGGTCTTTGCAAGGATACGCGCATTGGTAGTTTTACCAACCCCTCTAGGACCGCAGAATAAAAATGCCTGCGCCAGGTGATTGTTTTTAATCGCATTCTTCAGAGTCGTAGTAATATGACTTTGTCCGACAACGCTGTCAAACATTGCCGGTCTATATTTACGTGCTGAAACAATGAAATTATCCATTCTGCTAATTTACTAAAAGTATAGAATTGGAACCGAAAAGTTTTACACAGGAACGTTCAAAAGTATTTGGTTTATTTTGTAATGGGTTAATAATCAAAGATGTTTTATCTGACATTCTCCTTTGTCTGAACCGATGATTAAGCTGATTTATTTGATTAACCTGATAAAAAATAAAAGTGTCATTTATTAAGACACAAAACATACTAAGTACATATCATAAAATCATTTTAATCAGGTTAATCAGTGGTTCAGACAATTTTTCCTGACCACTGACAACCGACCACTGACCACTCGATTAAACTCCGAACTTAAAATTTACAACTTCTGTTAAAAAAGCGTACATTTATATCCCTTAACACGGAAATTGGGGTCGACAGGAATTGACAGGTTGAGTGATTACGTGTGTAAGCATGCAGGCTCATGGGATGAGAGCCTTAAAAGATAGTTCTAAAACATAATTGGCGAAGATTCTTACGCCATGGCTGCTTAATTACAAACTCAGTTTGTAATATAAAGCGTTGAGTGGAGCTCTTAAGAAGAGCACCCGGCCACACTTCTCACTTCTTACGTTCTACGGGAGGTGGATAGAAGTGTCGAACAGTAGAACTAGCGAATCGTAAGTTGCGGATGATTTGCGAAATTAAGTAACTAAGGTTATAGTTGGGTGCCGGTGACCTGCTACAACTCGAAAATCAACAGTCGGCTAAGCATGTAGAAGATTCGATAGTGGCCTTCTCTGGACGAGAGTTCGAATCTCTCCGACTCCACAGAATTAGAAACCCCAATCAGTAGAAGCTGGTTGGGGTTTTTGTTTGTATTTGCTTTCCTTATCAAATTGTAATAATATAGATTTAAATAAGAAACATGAACAACTTCATCCTTAAAATCAATTATCGATTAATACTCATTCATTTGTTAGCTTCAGTATTTATACTATTGGGAGCAGAACGTTTTGCGTTATTGTATGATTTCGAATTGTTTGAGATTAGTAGTAAAGAAGAAGTTGTTAAGTATATAGAAAATGGTCAGATATCTGCAACAAGATTATCCTATTATTTATTAGTGCATAAAAGTGGAGGTTTGATAGGTTTATTGATTTCATTTTTAATATCACTGATGATTTGTATTAAGAAAAAAATATTCTGGCTTAATGCAATTACTATTTTTATCACTGCGTTTTTTTTATATCGATTTGATATATTAGATTCAATGCATATTACTATGCCGATCAATTCTTTCGTTGACTTATTTGCAGGAGATAATTTGATGGTATATGTTATAGCTTCAGGATTAATTTTAATAAGTATAGGCTTGTTTTTATTTTTCAATAAATGGACAATTTGTTTTATAGAAAAAAGTAGTCGGAGAACTTTAGAATAAAATTCTTTATAAATGTTAATGTTTACTCTTCAAAACAAGCAATAATCAACTAATTAATTTATGGAGAATAATTCGGAAGAATATCGTACGCTTTTTACTTGTACTACACCAAGGGAATTGGAAATAGTAAAAAGTATTTTAGATGAAGAGTTTTATGAATATATTTTAGATGGTGAATTTCTGATACAAACAAATCCATTCCAAACAAATATTTATGATGGAGTAAAAGTGAAAGTGAAGCAAGAATATTTTGAGCGTACTGAAAGATATTTAGAACAATACGGTTATAAAGAAAATCCTGTTAAGACCCCTGAATTTTTAATGAAATTAAACCATTTAACATCTAAGTTGCCTTTGTTGGATAAAGTTTCTCTTGATATTCGAATGGTTATAATACTTGGTATAGCTTTTTTACTTTTTATGATATTTTATTATTTTATTTAACCTTTTGCGCTCTTGGTGAAAACCCTTATTGCTGCTGTTGTCGTTCACCACTTCTTACCTAACCACGCATCAACTCGTTGTTGCGCCAACGGCCAACAACCCACTAAGCCAACTCCTCACACATTCCTGCTATTGATCTCCTCTGTAATACCCCGAATGATCTGATCCATTTCATGAGCCGATTTTGAAATGTATTCAATATATAATTCTTTGTTTTCGATGTGGGTATCCGAATAATATAAATGAAGCAATCCCAATATTCGGCTGAGAGGTCCTCTTAGATCATGTGAGTTTTTAAAAGATAAGTCGTTCAGAAAAGTTCTTATTTCTGTTATGTTCTTGTTTTTCCAATCGAGGTCATTTAAAAGCGTATCGTTTTCACTTATGATCTTTTCATTGATGCTGCTTAATAAAATGGTTTGATTCTTTCTGTAGATGCAGTAATAGACAATACTTGTGTACATCGCTATTGTTTGCGCAAAAAGGATGTCGATCTCGCTCCAGTTTCTTTTTTCAATCTGTTGTTCAAAACATAAAATTCCTTTAAACTTACCATCAATAAAAAATGGGATATCCATCATGGATTTGATGTTGTTGGGAATTAAATAGTCGGCAGTAAATTCTTTTGTCGCTTCATTTTCTTCTGCATCGTACGCTATGATGGATTCTTTTTTCAATAAATGAGAAAAATAGACCGGATACTTTTCGGCTAATAAAACATCTCCGGTTGTATATTCTTTCTTTATGCTATCGTAACATATAATGCACTCTATGCCATTATGCTCTTCCTGATATTCCCAGATACTTATTCTGGATACGTTGATGTTTTCAATAGCAAATGTTGTTATTTCTTTGAACGCTTCTGAAATAACTTCGCTGTATACGTTTTTGTTTCTTGAAAGGGAAAGGATGTTCCGGGTGAATTTTTTCAATGAATGTACCTGATTGCTCAGCTTAGTTTCTATGTCTACTTTATTTTTCTTGATCAGCAACATCAGATAGACCAATGAAATAAAATGAAAGATCTGATATACTTTGAAATGCAGGTAATTGTCTGTTATGATGGAGTAGTTCAGCGAAGGTATGCTATTCAGGATGATTATTTTATCATAACATGCGATACTGGCCATGAATACCAGGATGCATATCCACATAGATTTTTTTTCGTTTGGTAAATGGAACGAATTAATCACAAATAAGGACGCTCCAACTAAGGCATATCCATAACTTAATACAATGCTGCTCTTTTCTACCACTGAAAAAACAGGAGCAATAACAATGAGGATAGGTGTTCCGATCCCCCAAAGCATTTTAGAAATATATAGTTTATCTCTGTAAATAAAGATCAAGCAAACAAGTGATAGTAGTGAAAAAGATGCACCTAAAAATCGACTTGTCGGTTGATGTAGGAAAAAACTATTGAGTCCAACCAGTAAGCCTGTTCCTATTAAAAAGTAGGCAGAATAGATGTACGCCTTTTTGTTTTCTGTCCGTATGATGTCCATTTTAAACTCCATTAATAAAAATTAATACATTAAGAGGCAGAATAAATATAATCATTCCACACTATTTATCTGATGATCGTTCTCAGTTGTTCAGATTCAGTAAAAGGGTAAAAAAACACCTTTAATAAGGGTTAAACGTGTTTTTACATATAAAGTTGGATATACTTTTTTTATGCGGACTACTTCCTGAAGATTTTGATCATTCGATAAATTCATTTTTTTATTTAATTTATATGAAATGCCTTCACTTCGAACGGTTGTTTTTTACAGATATCAGAATAAAATCTATTTGTTACATGTTTCCCATATGGCCTTGCATTGCTGGTAGGTGTTTACGTAACTTTTGCATTATTCAGTTAAGTAATCCCCTAAGTAATCCCCATAATGAAAATACATGTAGACGTTGATGAAGTTTTTCAGGAAGCTGTTCAGTGGATCATAAATAATGGGCCTAGAATTATTTTCGCCTTTGTAATTTTATTTGGTGGATTCTGGATCATTAAAATAATAAAGAAGTGGCTCATCTCTGTTTTAAGAAAAAAAGATGTTCATTCTTCATTAGCTCCTTTTATTCAGAGCCTGGTTATAGCCGCCTTGCACATTACGCTCTTGCTGTTGGTGATGCAGATTATGGGAATCCAAATGACCTTGTTTGCAGCAGGTCTTGCTTCGTTTGGTGTGGCTATTGGTCTGGCCTTGTCGGGTACACTTCAGAATTTTGCAGGGGGCGTATTGATCTTATTGTTAAAACCATTTAAGTTAGGAGATAATATTGTTGCACAAGGGCAGGATGGGATCGTAGAATCCATTCAGATTTTTTTTACTGTAATCACAACTCTGGATAATAAAACAGTAGTGATTCCGAATAGTAAATTATCAAATGAGATCATTGTAAACCTGAGCCAGCAAGGGCAGCGGCGTTTGGATCTGCTGATGAAATTTCCATATACGTCTGACATCAATAACATAGAGGGAGTGATCAATCATGCCATTCAGGATTCCCAAGATATTCTTCCGGATCCGAAGCCCAATATCGGCGTGTCTTCTCTGGATATTGACGGTTACGTTATCATCGTAGAATTATGGGTGAATGCCATGTCGTATTATCAAGTGAAGAATGCGGTTCAGCAGCGCATTCTTCAACATTTAAAAGAAGCTGCTGTGAAATAAATTATTCCTATTGAATTCAACTAAAAAATAAAACTATGATCACCTACATTCAAAATTTACCAGCCAATATGGTTGGTTTTAAAGCTTCAAACGAAGTTACAGAATCCGATTTCGAAGAAGATGTAATGCCTAAAGTGAAAGAACTAGTTACAAAAACAGATGAACTGAATTACATGCTTATACTGGATACTTCCGTAAAGAATTTTACTGCCGGCGCTTGGTTCAAAGATGCTGTTATGGGAGTGAAACATTTAACGAAGTGGAATCGTGCTGCAATTGTATCGGATGAACATGGAGTGAAAATGTTTACGGATGTATTCAGTGTATTGATGCCGGGAGAATTTAAAGCTTTTGAACACAAAGATCAGCAAGAGGCGATTGATTGGGTATCCGGACAGAATTAATTGTTAACGTTGTTCAACTCTAGCCTAATCACGAGTCAAAGCTAAAGGTTGTGCCAGCGGTCAACAACCCACGAAAATAAAAAAGTGAAGGTCTTAATACTAGCATTAAGACCTTCACTTTTTTATTTTCGTATTATAAATTATGTTCTTTTAATGGTATTCATAATTTATAATTCATAACTCATAATTATTTATTTAATAAGCTGCACATAGCCTGTGTACGGCTCCGGATAAGAACTGTTTTGTAGATCGATTATATAAAAATAGGTTCCGTCCGCTAATAATTCTCCATTCCTGTAATTTGTGCCGTCCCATTGAAATGCATTGCCGCTTGCTTTCCAGACAATATTGCCCCAACGGTTATAGATTGTAAATGTAGCATTCGGATAATCTTGAATATTTTCGATCATCCATGTATCATTGGCACCATCGCCATTTGGTGTAATGACATTTGGTATGATAACTGCATCTTCAACTTTGATTGTTACACTGCTTTGCGCACTACAGGTACCTGTTGGGTCCAGTGCGCTTAGTGTATAGGTGATGGTATGCGTAATCGTTGCATCCGGATTTAATATGGCTGCATTGCTTAAGCCTGTTGATGGGATCCATGAATAGTTTGTAGATCCACTTACACTTCCTTGCAGGGTAATAACACTGTTTTTTTGGACGGTCATATCATTTCCAGCAGAAACAACCGGAGGTTGAATAATCGTAACACGTGTGGAATTTATTGAAAGTGATGTGCATGTTGCAATTGATTCTGTCATATTAAATATACCACCAGGAAAGTCTGAAGCAGAAACGGTATAATTTTTATTTGTAGCACCGGATATAGCTATGCCGTCTTTATACCATTGAAACGTTGAACCGGAAGATGATGTATTTGTTGTCGTTAGGGGCACGGTGTTCGGTATACATACAACTGTATCCGCATTTGTAAGAACAATGAGCGGAATTAACATTTTTAATGTATATGTTGTTGATGTTACTGTTGCTGTAGTTGCGCAGTTTGCATTGGACGTCATTGTGACAAATACCTTATCTCCATCAGCAGGAGAAGTAGGATATGTATAGGTTGTGTTTGTTGCTCCTGGAATTGCTGTATTTACGATTCCATTATACCATTGATAGGTTGGTGCTGTTCCTCCACCTGTAGATACTGCTGTATATGTTATAGATCGAAGTGTATCGCATACAATGCCTGAAGGATTTGCAGAAATGGAAACGCTTGGTTGCACACTTTTTTGAACGCGCAATACAACGGTCGTGTCATCCGGACCAACGTTACATACATCCGATGAGGTAACAATTACTTTGTACACCGTTCCGCTATCAATCGGTTGTGGATTATTAATAACATAATTCGCTGTAGTGGCAGCCGGAATCGGAGTCCACGGCCCGCTTACAGATGCTGCTTTCTGCCATGCATAGCTAGGCGCTATACCTGCATTCGTTGCAACAGCAGTTAATTGTATGTTTGCTGATTGGCATGTTAATCCATCGTTGATGGATGCATGCGGATGACTTAAGGTATCTACATTGATTTTTACAATGTTTGAAGAGTCGTGTGCGCAGCTGGTAAATGCAACACGTTTGTACCATATGGTATCTGTTAAGATAGGAGTGGTAAGTGTTTGTGTCGTCCATGGCCCTGGTGCTAAGGCCCATGTTATACCATTGTTAATGGATTGTACCCATCGATATATTAGATTGTAGCCTGTTGCCGGGGTTATTTCTGAAACGGTTGTTGATGTTCCGCTGCAAATAGACTGGTCACTGCCAATGCTTCCTGTTGTGAACTGCTCATATACATTTATAGCAGTTGATACTGTATAAGAAGTGTCGCAGTTGCCTGGCCCCATGCCAACTTTGCGCCGGTAGTAAGTTGTGTCTGTCAGTGGATTGGTTTCCTGATAATTCACTGATGTTGCTCCTGCAATGTTTGTCCAATGAATGTTATCCGAAGATTTTTGCCATTGATAAGTTTCTGAACCGCTGCCGCCTGTGCCACCGGAAGCATTTGCTGTATTTGCTATAGGAGATAACGGAGCTGTATTATAGCAGATGGGTGTTGTAGAGAAAACAATCGTTCCTGGGTTGACTCCTGCACTTGTAGCAACAGAGATCGTATCACTGATTATTGCTGCACAGGTACTTGATTTATCAATACGTCTGAAATAGGTCGGAGTGAAAATGTTTGGTGAATGATAAGTTGCATTTGTCTGACTACTGATATTTGTAAATGTAATGTTGTCGGATGACGATTGCCATTGGTATGTATAGATTCCGGAACCGCCTGTATTGCTTGTTACTTCTATAAATGGCAATACTGCATTGCCAATACAGATCGTAGTGTCATTGCCAATGTGTGCAGCTGTAACAGGTTTATAAACGACTACTGAAATTGGCAGAGAGCTTTCTGAGCACACCATTGGTGTAGTTGTTCCGTCTTTAACAATCAATTGATAACGTCCGCTATCAATTAACGATACCGAATTAATAATAAGATCCTGATAGGTTGTAGATGCTGGCTGCACAACAACAGTGCCGAGTGTATTGGTGCGTACCCACGAATACGTATATCCAAATGTAGGTAGAGTAGAAGGCAATGTAATAACGTCTTTCTGTAATACTAAGGTATTTCCGGAACACAACGTAGCGCTACTGGTTGCTGCTACTTTGATCGAAACAAAGTCAGGTTTTGTACATGTTACAGCAATACAGTTGTTGGACACAACCATTTTTAATGAAATAGAATCCAGACATTCTTTTGCATTTGGGCCATCCTGAACAATCAAGTAATACGTACCTGAATCTGCTTCTACTGCAGCTCTGCTGATTGCAGGGTAGTCGGTATATTTTCCTGTAGCGCTAACAACAACGGCTGTTGTGGCTGGTTTTCGAAGTTGTTTCCATGTAAAATAAAATCCACCGTTAAGAGATTGTTTGCCGGCAATTAAACTGTCTACGTATCCTTTGAGTTGAAACTGATCACCAAAATTTACACACAAGGTATCATTTACGGTAGCGCGGATGCTATCCAATACGGGTTTATTATTTACTCTGATTTTTAAAAAGTTTGTTTTAAAAACGGCACAATATTTTACAGAGTCTGTACGCACGTAATATTTTGTAGTAGCAGGTGTACCCGGATTATAGGTAGTACCTGTTGCAGCAGATAGTTTAGAAAGTGTTGGCGTACCTGTAGTGTCGGTTGTTGTATACCATTGATGGTATACCGGATTTCCAAAAATACCTGCAGCAGGACTTGATTCTATTAATTGCGAAGCTGTACTTCCCACACAAAATTCCTGATTACTTTGTATAAGAGCCTTTGTAGTAGGTGCCTGATTGATACGAATAACAATTTTGACAGAGTCTTTACATTGTGAAATTCCCGGTCCATCCTGGGCGATAAAATAGTATGTTCCTGAATCGGCCACTGCAGCAGGCGTTGCTGATGTAGGGTAGCTGCTCATTAGTAAGCTGCTTGGTACAACAACTGTAGATGTTGTACCTTGTATTTTCCTCCATGAGTAATAAAATCCTCCGTTGAATGAAACAGGAAAGCCCGGGCCTTGTATATGCGGAGCCAATTGGAAATTTTCTCCTACGCATAAGGTGTCTCTTACCAATGACGTGATCGGATCTAAAGGTGGAGGATTTTTGGTTTTAATAGTAATGACGTTTGTTGGTACATTTGCACAAGTGCCGGATGAGTCTGTTCTTCTGTAGTACGCCAGCAGTGCAACAGATGTGGTAGGAGTGTATCCCGTTGCTGTGGTATTGAATGCTTGAACAGTCACCCATGGGCCTACTGAAGTACCTGTAGAACGTTCCCATTTATAATATTTTGTTGCCGTGCCACCTGTACTTGTCGTGCCTGTAAATGGGGCAGGTATTGTATTGGCACATGTTTCAGTGTTTGAGCTGATTGTTCCTGCTATTGCTTGAGCATCAACTGTAATGGTGATGGTGTTAGTCGGAACACCCGCACAAGTACCCGATGAATCCATTCTCCTGAAATAAGTTGTTGCTGACAAGGTACCGGGTGTATACCCTGTGGCACCAATGGTGTATGCCTGAGCGGTTGTCCACGGACCGGTTGCTGAAGTCGTCGACTGCTGCCATTTGTAATACTTTGTTGCTGTACCGCCTGTAGCAGCAGTTCCGGTTAATGCAACCGGTGCAGTGGCAGTACAGATCTCTCGATTCGAACTGATGGTGCCGGCAATGTTAGGCGGATCAAGTATAATTGTTACGCTGGATTCTTTGTAACATGTTGCACTACCTGCATTTCCATCTTCAACACGTAACGTGTACGTAGCTGCATCGCTAGCGATTGAAGTGATTTTTGAGAAAGGAGCATACGTGGTACTCGGTGTTGTAATTGCTATACCGTTTTTGTACCAGGTATAATAGTAATTTAAATTTGTTGGCGTTGCACTACCTGATATAACAACACTGCTGCCAAGACAATAAGATGTAGTTGCATTTGGAGTTAACAAAACACTGGCAGGAGGTGTGCATGTTGGCGCATTGTATACCAAGGATATATCATCGTAATATCCATCATTTTCTGAACCTGAAACTTGTACACTGATTAAACGAATACGTATGCTTCTTGTGCCGATAGGAGCAAAACGGGTATCGGTGCTTTGTGTCCATGAACTGAATACAGCACTTCCTGTATCGAAAGAACCAAGTACAGTTCCTGAAGCATCTCTGTATTCTACAATTATTTGAGAACGGTCCATGTCGGCACTGAATGGAGAGGTATTCTTAAAACCTCGTCTCCATCCGGAAAAGCTATAGCTGGCTGTACCTGCGTCTATAGCTGCAGCATTTGCAGAAATATCTATGTCTTGATATAATTCAGAAGTTGTACTCACTCCTCGATACGGGTACATTAAAAAAGTACCTCCATGAGGGGGTCTTACGTTATCAGAACCTGGTTTAGTGAATTTCCATGTGTCAGATGGATTTGCCTGATGCCAGCCAACCCAAATAAAGTCTTCTGCACCCCCATTCACTACAAGTTCCTGTGCAGTAGCAGTAATAGATCCTAGTAACAGTAAGATAAAGCCAAATACAATGCGCATGTTATAAATAGCAATATGGGGAGACGAGCCTCAAATGATACGGTTCATTTGAGTATAGTATACTTTAATATATACTTTAAAGAGTAGGAAAGGTAACAGCAATGTTGACAAGATGCTCAAATAATAGCGTTTATTTGAGCTTATATGCCATTTTAGTTTTTGAATAATCAATGAAGTAATAATCTCCACTTATATATCCGTTGGTTGGAAACTGCTCTCCATTGTTTACGATATCAATAGATTGCAATTGAATGGGTAATAAGATGGATTTATTAAAGCCTGGAGCCTTAGATGTAAAGGTTTCTCCAATAATGACTTGTGCTCCGTTTTTGATATTGACCTGAAGGTCTTCTACAAATGGTATTTTAAATTTCATATGAACCCCATTTGCATCAGTAGTTTGTATTACAAATGAATTGTTGACTCTTGTAAGTCGATCAATGTTCTTTTCTATGAAGTTGCAGATTGTTCCTTTGGCAACTTTGCCGATAGAGGGATCCCGTCTGTATAGATTTGCAAACTCAAGACCTGATATATAATCTCCTTCTTTGAATTTGCTAAAAAAAGTTGTTAAGCGTACTCGTGAGCTGTATGGATGCAGTAAGGGAATCTCACTTGCTTTTATTTCTCTACCTTTTCTTGCAGCAGCTGTAGCCGCAGCGGTTACTTTTTCAGGGCTGTCTTGAGAAGTTTTACTTGTTGTAGTTGATATGTCTGACCACTGATTTTTTGATGACTGTGTTCGGGGAGAAGCAGGGTTTATATACTGCTTTACAGAAGATGAATCAGCAGGTAGATTTTTTTCAGGAAACGAACTTTTCAAGGCTGTATCTTTTTCCAGCACAATATTCTCAAAAGGTGTTGGCTCTATCGTTCCTTCATAGATATTTGATACACGATTTTTAAAAATGAATATATATATCCCAATACTGATGACTAGTACAGCGAGTGTACTTATAATTAGTCGACGTGTTCGTTTTGCAGGCATCTATGAATGTGTTTATAAATAAAGAGACTGTCTTATATACATAATACAGTCTCTTTGGTATTCAATATGAATAGGGTGAATTAACTTATTTTATTGACCGATTTTATATCCTGAATACGCAGCATATTTTTGTATACACGTTCAACATCGTTTTCTTCAGTTTCAAACTCAATGTTACATGTTGCATCTGTACCTTCAGCTTGCTTATAGCTTAAACTGATTACAGATAAACCTCTTTTACGGATAGGTAAAAGGATACGGTCAATGGTTTCAGGTGAGTGATGACACTCAATTTGCCAGTTATTACGAACTTTCATGGCTTTTTTAACTTGGGTTGCTTATAGAACTACTAACAAATATAAATATAAAATGGCTTTTTTTATACAAAAATCTAATTTCATTTAGCCTTCTGAGTGTCTGCAAGCTATAAATTTCGTATTTTTATAGCTTATTATATTTATTCAGGAATGGCATTTTCATTAGATTCAGTTTTAAGAGATAATATTAAGAAAGCAAAGCCGTATTCTTCGGCTAGAGATGAATATAAGGGTACAGAAGGCATTTTTTTGGATGCCAATGAAAACCCATATGGATCAGCGATTGAAAAACATGTAAACCGTTACCCGGATCCACTGCAGCGGGATGTAAAAGATGCATTGTCGGCTGTCAAACATATACCTGCCCAAAATATCTTTTTTGGCAATGGCAGTGATGAGCCTATTGATTTATTAATTCGTGCTACCTGTCAGCCTGGTAAAGATAGCATTCTTATATTGCCGCCTACATATGGCATGTATGAAGTAAGTGCAGGTATTAACGATGTTGAGCTTATAGCAGTGCCGTTGACAAAAGAATTCGATTTGAATGTGGATGCAATACTGGCTGCAGTAAAAGCGCATACAAAAATCATCTTCATATGTTCGCCGAACAATCCTACAGGAAATTTAATGAGTGAAGAAAAAGTGAAAGCAATTTTAACTTCTTTTTCAGGGATTGTTGTGGTGGATGAAGCATACATTGATTTTGCAGACACGAAGGGTTTTGTTCCATTGCTGGCACAATATCCAAATCTGGTTGTGCTGCAAACATTCTCCAAAGCATGGGGTATGGCGGCATTACGCTTAGGTACCGCCTTTGCTTCAAAAGAAATCATTGACGTTTTAAATAAAATAAAACCTCCCTACAACATCAACCTGTTAACTCAGGAATGTGCATTGGAAGCATTAAAAAATGTTTCTGTTAAAGATAAGATGGTGCATCAGATCCTGGCACAACGCGAATGGCTTCGTACAGAATTAAGTAAGCTCCCTGTTTGTTTAGAGTTATATCCTTCTGACGCGAATTTTATTTTAATGCGTACGTTAGATGGTAAAAAGGTGTACGACTTTTTAGTTGAACACATGGTAATTACAAGAGATCGTTCTAAAATAATTTTGTGTGAAGGTTGTGTTCGTATAACCGTTGGTACAGAAGAGGAGAATAAAAAAGTTATTGAAGTATTAAAGAAGTTTTAATTCCATTTATATAGATAGAGACATGAAAAAGAAAGCATTATTTATTGATCGGGATGGAACCATCATCAAAGAACCTGCTGACGAGCAAATTGATTCGTTAGAGAAATTAGAGTTTTTGCCTAGAGTGTTAACTGCTCTTTCTAAAATAGCAATCGAATCGGATTATGAATTGGTAATGGTTACCAATCAGGATGGTCTTGGAACAAACTCATTTCCGGAAGAAACATTCTGGCCTGCACAGAATAAAATGTTGAAGATTTTGGAAGGAGAAGGCATTGTTTTTAAACGTATTCACGTAGATCGTTCGTTTCCTAAAGATAACCTACCTACACGTAAGCCCGGCATTGGCATGCTTACAGAGTATATGGATGGGAGATACGATCTGGAAAATAGTTTTGTAATCGGTGATCGTGTTACGGATGTACAGTTAGCAAAGAACTTAGGAACGAAAGCAATTTACATCACACCTTCCACAAAAGCTTCAGATTGGGGCTTAGGCGAATTGAAATATGCGCTTGCAACGGACGACTGGATGGAAATTTATAAGTTCCTTATTAAGTCTGAACGTATTGCCCGTGTGAACCGCAAAACGAATGAAACGGATATAAACATTTATTTGGATCTCGATGGCGAAGGAAAAGGTGTTATGAATACCGGACTTGGCTTTTTTGATCATATGCTGGATCAATTGTGCAAACACTCCGGTATCGATTTGAATATTGATGTAAAAGGTGATTTACATATAGATGAACACCATACCATTGAAGATACAGCGTTGGCCTTAGGAGAAGCATTCACACTTGCTTTAGGTACGAAGCGTGGCATTGATCGTTATGGCTTCTTATTGCCTATGGATGAATCGCTGGCGCAGGTTGCTATTGATTTCTCTGGAAGAAGCTGGCTGGTGTGGGAAGCAGAATATAAAAGAGAAAAAATAGGAGATATGCCTACGGAAATGTTTTATCATTTCTTTAAATCATTTTCCGATACAGCAAAATGCAATCTGAATATCAAAGTTGAAGGAGATAACGAGCATCATAAAATTGAAGCAACCTTCAAAGGATTGGCAAAAGCAATCAAAGCTGCCATTCGTAAAGATCCTGCCAATACACGTATACCAAGTACCAAGGGAGTATTATAGAATAAAATTCATTAAGTAATTGGAATTAGAATCGTGTTCTTAATACTTATTACTTAAAACGTATTACTTAGAAATGAAATTAGCTATAGTAAAATATAATGCAGGTAATATTCAATCCGTAATCTATGCATTAAACCGTTTAGGTATTGAACCTATATTGACGGATGATGTAGATGAATTGCGTTCTGCAGATAAAGTTCTTTTCCCTGGACAAGGCGAAGCATCCAATGCGATGAACTACCTTCGCAATAAAGGCTTGGATAAAGTTATTAAGGATTTGAAGCAGCCCGTATTCGGTATCTGTATCGGTCAGCAGTTATTGTGCGAACACTCTGAAGAAAACAATACAGATTGCTTAGGAATTATTCCTGCGAAAGTTAAAAAGTTTCCTCCATTAGATAAGGTTCCGCAAATTGGGTGGAATACAATTACAGATCTCAAAAGCCCCTTGTTTAAAGGAATAGATGAAGGAAGCTATGTATACTTTGTACACAGTTACTATGTAGAAGCAAATCCCTTTCAGATAGGTACAACAAATTATATTCTTCCGTATGCATGTGCATTGCAGAAAGATAATTTCTATGCCGTACAATTTCACCCTGAAAAAAGCAGCGAAGTGGGAGAACAGATTCTTCGCAACTTTATTGAATTATAATAATTACATACAAAACACGCGTTTAGCTTTAAGCTTTTCGCCTTTAGCATAGAATGATACAGATAATTCCTGCAATAGATATAATAGATGGTAAGTGTGTTCGATTAACACAAGGCGATTACAATCAGAAAAAAGAATACCATTCCAATCCGGTTGAAGTTGCTAAAATGTTTGAAGATGCAGGTATACAGCGTTTGCATTTAGTTGATTTAGATGGCGCAAAGAAAAAACAGATTGTAAATCATCAGGTACTTAGGAATATAACAGCTGCAACAAAATTAGCAGTTGATTTTGGAGGAGGCTTACAATCTGATGAAGATTTGAAAATCGCATTTGATTCTGGCGCAAATCAAATTACTGCTGGAAGTATTGCTGTAAAGGATCCTGGCAAAGTACAGCATTGGCTGACTCAGTTCGGTACAGAGAAAATTATCTTAGGTGCAGATACCAAATCAGGAATGATTGCGGTACATGGCTGGCAGGAAACTTCTGATCTAAGCATTCAGCAATTGATGAATCAGTTTATACCTTTTGGTATTTCATATTCAATTTGCACGGATGTCGCTAAGGACGGTCTTCTTCAAGGTCCATCGTTTGACTTATATAAACAATTGGGCGAAGAATTCAAACAGATCAATTGGATTGCAAGCGGCGGTGTTGCTGAATTTTCGGATATTGAAAAATTGAATGCGATGAATATATACGGAGTTATTGTTGGTAAAGCTTTTTACGAAGGTAGAATTACCTTAAAACAATTAGCTCAATTCAATGCTTAATGAAAGCCGAGGTTGTGTCTTTTTTCGACCAACCATTTGGTGATTTCCTGAAAGATATTGAAGTTCTTCATCTTTGTACTTTGTACTCTATACTCAGTACTCCTTAAAACGTATTACTTAAAACTTATTACTTAAAACGTGCTTACAAAACGCATTATACCTTGCCTGGATGTTAAAGATGGTAAAACTGTAAAAGGGGTTAACTTCTTAAATTTAAGAGATGCCGGCGATCCGGTAGAATTAGGCGCATTGTATTCACAGCAAGGTGCAGATGAACTGGTGTTTTTGGATATTACAGCAACATTAGAAAAGAGAAAGACACTTGTTGAATTGGTTAAACGTGTTGCACAAAACATAAATATTCCATTTACAATTGGCGGTGGTATAGGATCCATTGAAGATGTTTCTGCATGTTTGAATGCCGGAGCAGATAAAGTTTCGGTCAATTCTTCTGCCATTAAAAATCCCGCATTGATCGATCAGTTATCAAGAGAGTTCGGCAATCAATGTATTGTTGTAGCAATTGATACACGTAATGTAGAGGGTAAGAATCTGGTGCATTCACATGGTGGTACCAAGCCAACAACGTTAGACACCATTGAATGGGCGAAAGAAATGCAGGAGCGTGGAGCAGGAGAGTTGCTGCTTACATCTATGGATAAAGATGGAACGAAGTCCGGCTTTGCAAACGATTTGACTGCATATATTTCTACGCATGTTTCCCTTCCGATCATTGCTTCCGGCGGCGCAGGTACTATGGAACATTTTACGGATGTGTTTACGCACGGCAAAGCAGATGCAGCATTGGCTGCAAGCATTTTCCATTTTAAAGAAATAGGAATTCCTGAATTGAAGCAATATTTGTCTAGAGAGGGAATTCACATGCGTCTTTAATATTTTATTTATCTTTATAAAAGGATTATTTTTAAACCGATAAAAATCGGTCATACATATTAAAAAGAAATTATGCGCACACTTGGAATAATAGGTTTTGGGGGCTTTGGTCAGTTTATGGTAAAGCATTTGCAGCCATATATTTCTGTTACGGTTCATGACCTGACAGACCTATCTCATATTGCTTCGGAGAAAGATGTGACCTGGGGAACATTAAAGGAAACGGCATCTAAGGACATTGTGATCCTTGCTGTACCTGTGCAGTTTTTGGAATCTGTTTTAATTGATATTAAAGAATATTTAATTCAGGGAGCATTGGTTATAGATGTATCATCTGTAAAAGTGAAGCCTATTTCATTAATGCTTCAGCATCTTCCTGCATCGGTTGATATACTTGGTACACATCCCTTGTTTGGTCCTCAAAGCGGCAAGAACGGAGTGAAGGGGTTAAATATGGTTGTTTGTCCGGTTCGCTCTAAAAAGACTCGTGCAGTGATACATTTTTTAAGTAATGTATTGCAATTGAATGTGCTTGAACGTACGCCTGAAACGCACGATAAGCAAATGGCATATGTACAGGCGCTCACGCATTTTATCGGTCGTTCAATAAATGAAATGGATATTCCGGATGTAGAACAAAAAACACCTGCATACCAATATTTATTAGACATAAAAAGAAATTTAGGAGGCGATTCAATGGATCTATTCTTGACGATTGAATTGGAAAATCCTTATGCGAAAAAAGTTCGGGAAGAATTCATGGATGCATTAAAAAATCTGAATGACCGACTGGAGCATATCAAAAGGTAGTTGTGTGAGTTGCTAGTTACTAGGTTCTAGTTCCTAGACTATAAAAATACAATAGCTTACCTCTAAAATTGAAGAAGGTCTCGGAAATATCCGAGACCTTCTTTGTTATTCTTTTGTCTAGTAACTGGGAACTCGTACCTGGAAACTAAATAAACTATTTTCTTTTTTCAATGCTAACGTAATCTCTTTCAGTATAACCCGTGTAGATCTGTCTTGGTCTGCCGATAGGTTCTTTAGCATCTCTAAGTTCTTTCCATTGAGCGATCCAGCCCGGTAGGCGACCAATTGCAAACATTACTGTAAACAAGTCGCTGCGTAAGCCCAATGCTTTATAGATAATACCAGAGTAGAAATCTACGTTTGGATATAATTTACGTTCAACAAAATACGGATCACTTAAAGCAGCTTGCTCTAATTCTTTTGCAATTGCCAAAGCAGGATCGTTAACACCTAATTTATTAAGAATGTCATCACATGCTTTTTTAATGATATTTGCACGTGGATCAAAGTTTTTATAAACTCTATGACCAAAGCCCATTAAACGAACTTCTTTTGTTTTAACTTTTGCGATATAATCTTTTGTAGAGATTCCAGATGCTTGAATTTCTTCTAACATTTCAATTACTTCCTGGTTTGCACCACCGTGTAATGGCCCCCATAATGCATTGATACCTGCAGCAATAGATGAGTATAAGCTTGCATGAGCAGAACCTACAATTCTTACAGTAGAAGTTGAACAGTTTTGTTCGTGATCTGCATGCAGGATGAACAACGTGTTTAATGCTTCAACAACAACCGGATCAAGAGTAAAATCTTCATTTGGATGGCCGAACATCATGTATAGGAAATTCTCGCAGTACCCCAATTTAGGTTTTGGATACATTAAAGGCTGACCTTTTGAATTTCTATATGACCATGCTGCAATTGTTGGAAGTTTTGCCATTAAACGAACGATCGTAAGATCAACTTCTTCGTCATTCGCATTCTGGTCAATTGAACCAGGATAATACGCAGTCAAAGAACTTACCGCTGAAGACAATACACCCATTGGATGCGCAGAAGATGGAAAACCATCAAATATTTTTTTGATATCCTCATGAAGGTTGGTGTGCTTCATGATACGATCTTTGAATATCTCTAACTGTGAAGTAGTTGGTAATTCGCCATAGATCAATAAATAAGAAACTTCAAGGAACGAAGCTTTTGAAGCTAATTGCTCAATAGGATAGCCTCTATATCTTAAGATACCTTTTTCTCCATCTAAAAATGTAATGGCACTTTTTGTTGCGCCAGTATTTTTGTATCCCGTATCAAGTGTTACATAACCAGTCAAATCTCTCAACTTCGCAATATCAATTGCCATTTCACCTTCAGATCCTTCTATTACAGGGAATTTGTAACTTTTACCGTCTAATATTATTTCCGCTTCCTTCGACATGATGTTATAGTATGTATTTAATTAGATTGATAAAACTATTTAACTCTTAAAAATACATATCGATTGTTAAATTATAAAATAATGTAGCTGAAATTATTTTATAATTTGAAATTAACGTTAATCTTCTTTGACAGATCAAATATGCAGGCATGTGATTTACCAAACTCTCTAATTTTGTTTCAGTATTAATCTAAGATGAGGTATAATTAAAAAAATATTATGTGTTATATACAAAGGGTAATTTATACAAGTAATCGTTTTTTATTACATTGTTAGAATTCATTTAAATGTACTTTTTCAAAATTATTCATGTGGGAAACATGTAACTATTATAATAATGAATTATAAATAATTTATAATTTTTATATTTTGAAACGAATATAATTGTGGTAATGTAATGATAAAATGAGATTATTAAATTGTGATATTTGTTATTTAATGTTATGATTAATAAGCAATTAATTTTTTGTTTATAAAATTCTGAAGCAATCTTGGAGATTTCAAAATATAATTTGTATCCTTGTAAGATTTTAAAGTTCGAAATACTACATAATTCGTTCTTTGAGATTAGTATAAACTAAAAAGAAGTTAAACAATATGTCTAAAAGCATGCGAGTAAGAGTTCTTACATTGCTCCTAATTTTAGGTTATGGCGAAGTTACTGCAAGTGGTCATGGTGATGGCGACAGTGCAAGGGTAACGAATTATACGCCGGTTGCAGCTCCTTCAGCAAGCAAAAAATGGTTTACATTTTCGCCTATGCTAAAGAGTAGTACAGCAGCTCAAACCGAAGAATCTGGAACGAAGCAATATAAGAGATGGACTGGTTTAAAGTATTCCGGTTATATTAGATCTTATAATCAATATCGGGTTATGCCTCAGCATAATTCAATCGCTCCCCCAGCAGATCAATTGCTTACGGTGAACGGTTTAGATATTGTGAATAAGGTTTATACAGGTTATCAAGAACCTATGTTCTTGTTGCGTTTGGAAGGTAGTCCGACTGCAAAAACCTGGTTTCAGGTAGAATACATGTTTGATAACCAGATGATGGGTATCATTCGTGAAGACAGTGTTGCTAGTCAGGTGCCTGGTATCGGACAAACTACAAACCGTCGTGCAATGGTATATCGTATCATGCAATTTAAAGGGTATGCAAACACCAAAGTAGGGGACTTCACCCTGATCGCTGGTGGTGGTGTAAACTGGGCGAAATTAAGTCCGTTTACATTAGCTAACTATCAGTACCGCGATGATATGTTTGAGCGTTATCCTTGGCAACCGGAAGGGAACTCCTTCGGTTCTTACACGCGTTACTATAACGAACAGAATATTGCCCGTGATCAGCGTTGGGGAAATACAGGTACCCAAGGGTTTATGTTAGTTGGTAAGAATTTACCTAAAGGATTCGGATTTACCTTTATTGTAGGTAAGTCAGATAACTCAGGTGGTTTCCAGACTTACTTGACAAAAACTCCTAAAAACATGATCGCATTTAGAGTAGATAAATCGGTTGGTGTTCATAAAATAGGGGTTAACTTCTTCGATCAGTTCGGTACATACGATGCCGTAGGATTTAGATTGGATCCTAGATTTGCAACAACAGACCCGCACTATTTAGGTTCTAAAGTAAGACAACAAATAATCACTGCTGATGCGCGTTTGAATTTCACTAAATTCAAAATTTTTACTGAAGTAGGTGTAGGACGCTTCCAGGATGGTCTATTTACAAACAGAGATTACGAACAATTGTTTGGTAAAAAACAAACTACAGATTCAGTAACAGGTTTGAATTACAACTGGAACAATCCATTAAAAGCTCACTGCTTCAATATCCAGATCGATGCATTTAAATCATGGTTCGGATTTCCGATCTCTGCACAATTCTACTCTGTTAGAAAATCTGTTGCAAACGTAAACAGTGAATCTTTAAATACTTCAAACAACCACACCGTAGCAACTCCAACAAACATTAATACGAACAACGATATTACTGTTTTCCCTGGAGCTATTACAGATATTGGTCAAATGGCTAATAACAGATGGGGAAGTAATTTCAAACATGAAGCTGCATACGGAAAATTAAAAGTTTCTGCTGCATGGGGATTCAATAAAGAGTGGGAAAATGTTGCAGATCTATTCTCTAATAGAGGAAACAGTATTTCTTACTGGCACCAGACCAACTCATTTACAACATCTCGTTTTACGTATTTCCAGAAATATGCTGGTCCTTACCAACGTAATACAAGTATATATAGAAGAGTATATGAATCGTATGGCATAACAGATACAACTGTTGATTATTTGAAAATGTATCAGACTCTTAATTTGAACTTAGGTTACAAATTGAAAATGTTGGGTCGTGATTTGATCTTAAATAACTTTAACACATACAACTCTGTTACAGACGACAACTTCAATCCGATCCCTGTATTTACAGATAAAGCATTCTTAAGAACATTCTACGAAGAGTTAATGGCTTTCTATAGCATACATCCAAAAGTTACAGTTGTAAGCTTTGGTAGTATTGAGAAAGTATTAGGCAACAATCGTGTTGAGAAAGCTTATACTACATACGGAACTACCGCTGATGGTATAGACTACAAACCTGGTGATGTTATAAAAGATCTTCACAGCAATCCAACGTTAAGTACTGTTGCTGATAAAGGTGCTACGATCAACCAATTCAGTTGGGGATATGGTATCGGTCTTGATTATGACTTCTCAGGAAGAGCCGGTCTGTATATAAGAAACAGATGGTTTGGTCAAAAAGACAAAAACTTCACCCTTAACAATTACAAAGGGATGGAAACAACAGTTGAATTAAAAATATTTTTCTAAAATATATTAGTATAGATGTCAACAATGAGAACATTTGCTAAAAAAGTTCTAATACTAGCAGCGATGTCTGCTGGTACGATGATGGTTTCAAACGCTCAAGTAGTGTATTGGAACGGATTAGGTCGTGCGTTAGTAACAGGAAGTTACTTAAACGGAAATGTATTAAATGCAGACCCAAATGCATTACCTGCCCCTCAGCCTAATGATTTAACTTCTGCAAGAAAATCAACAGATGGTTATACCATTTTCGATTTGGGGGTAAATGCTCAACCAAACGAAACATTAAGAGCTAGCGCGACATTACGTTTGTCAAACAGCTTTGGTGGTTTTTACGGTGATGGATCACAATTCATTTTCCGTCAACTTCGTTTGGATGGTATTATCGGAAAGAAAGTTAAATATGAGATCGGTGATATTGATCTTGAATTAAGTAAGTATACCTTATTCAATTCAAATGAGATCTATAACGCATACGAATCTGATATCCTTTCTCAACGTAGAAGTGTAGTTGAATACGAAAACTTCAATTTTGGAAACAAATGGCGTTTGCAAGGTGCTCACATCGAAACGAGTTTACGTTTCACTAGCGGCATCGAAAAAATCGGTCTACGTTTCTTCGCTACAAGAAATAGAAGATATACTCCTTCTGTAACGCCTGATCGTTATATGATGGGTGGTCGTGTAGAGATTGTACAAAGCAGAAACATCCAGATCGGCGGTAACTACGTTTATATATTTGATGCACAAGGTACTGTAAGTTCTCCAGCGTCAACAAACCGAAATCAGGTTGCTACTGGTGATTGGAAATTCAATCATTTCACAGATAAAATTGATTACTCTTTCTATGGTGAAGTAGGTACATCTTATAATGTATACAGCGTAAATGAAAAAGATACTGTTAAATCAGGCAAAAAATTCAAAGATAATGGATTCTATGATTTAGGTATTTCTGCTAAGTACAAACCATTATTGTTGAAAGTATATGCGAACTACAGAAGTGTAGGAGTTGATTTCTTCAGTTCTGGAGCTCAAACAAGAAGAATCAATGATTTTGGTTATGGCGGTCCACACGGTACAAATACATTAGGATTGTTTGATCAATTGGACAATAACACAACGCAAAGAGGTGCTCCGACTATGGGAGGCGCAACTATGCTTGATTATGTATCGGATCAGAATCTTCGTAATCTGAACTTACAGAATACATGGATGTTGTACAATCCTGCGTATAATAACATTACTCCATACGGTCAGGCAACAGCAAACCGTAAAGGATTTACATTTGGTGCTTCAATAGGTAGCTCTGAAAAAGTAGTTAAAGCAGATGTGATAGCGGATTTATTAACTGAAGTAACATCAATGGGTGATCCAAACAATGCTTTACGCAAATTCACTGGTGTGAAAGGTGGGGTTATGTTAAATGCTCATAAATTACTTCGTTACGAAAAAAATATCGTCTTAACATTAGGTGGTCGTTACGAACAAACAACAAGAACTGGTGCGGCACCGGTTGATTTGAAATCTACATTGATTGATGCTGGCTTAGCAGTTGAAGTGGTTAAACACCTTGATTTATTAGGTGGTATCAAAACAATTAATGCTAAAGGAAATGAGATTGTTTATTTAAGAGATGAATACAATCAAATTAATGCATTAGGCTTCTTCAATTTGGATCAAAACCAATTCCTATATTCATTCGGAGCAAGATACAGATTCAGTAAGAATACATACTTCACTGTTAATGGTGTAAGCCAAAGCGTGAAATTTGATAATGCATCTAATCGAAACTATAAGATCAATCAGATATTCTTCAATTACACAATGGTATTCTAATTTTAATAAAAAATTAAGAAAATGAATATATTAAAAATAGTATCATTATCACTTCTCGTAGTCTCTTTTGCATCATGCAAAAGAGACTACGCAGATAGTCCTTCGAAAGCACCGACGAATATTTCGGCGAGCAGCGGATTTACTTGTGGTACATTGAGTACAAATTTACCAGATGCAGACTTTTCTCTGAATCTTCCATTCTATTTCACTGCAACATTTTCTGAAACAGTGACCTGGAAGATTGAATTGAAAGGGCATACGTCTAAAGCTACCAAGACAATTTCGGGAACATCATCTTTTCTTGATGGAACAAATGCAGCTTGGATTGGTAATCATGACGGTTTGTATTTCTTTGAACAAGGTGAATTGATCAAAGCTAATTTGATTATTAGCGGCAAAGAAGGACCTTGTGCAACTATATCATTTAATTTGGCAGCAGGAAGAGATTATACAAGTGCTACACCGACATTTATGTTGGTAAGCAATACTTCAGGTAATACTTCTACGTTTGAAGGAAGTTCGAACTACCCATACATGTTCAATATCGGTGCAACTACGCTTTCTAAAGTTCAAACGGCTGACATCCGAGCTCCTGAAGGTATAAAATACATGCACATCGAAGGTGTTTCTGCTGAAGCAAATGGTTTCTTTGTAGGTGGTTTGCAGTGTAGAAAAGATGCGATTGCCGCTGGTTATTTCTTCCCGGTAACATGGACTGATCCTAATCAAATATATTTGAATGTTTATATCAGAGGGATCGATAATTTACCTGCAGGCAATTATCCTTACGCTAACTTGAATTTTGAATGTCACGAAGATGACAACATGAACATGAGTAGTATGGCAAATTGTGGTTATTATGCAAACAAACCAGGGCCTCCGGTTAACAACCCGGATCATTTCTGCCCTTCATCTGAAGATTCGTGGGTATTTAAAGTGCCGATCAGACATCAAGGCTGGCAGTTATTTTCTTGCAAATATAGCGATCTATTGCCTTCTGAAGATTTTGCAAATGGTGGTTTTGGTAACAGAAAATTAGAACCTCAAAAAGTTTGCAGAGTACAGTTTGGTGTGGTATCAAGTCCTCCATTCAATAGAGTTTCAGCAGATATTGATTTTGCTTGCTTTACTTATGGAGCTCCTTATGATCCAAAAAAATAATTCACAAAAAGATATTAAGAAATGAAATTCTTAGCTTCAATACTTATATTATTAGCAGTCACAGCTAAGCAATGCGCCACTTTTGAGTCGCAAGCATTAGATGATGACAGCCAGATTGCGGTAGTAGAAGATCCGGATATCGGAACTCCTGCCTGTCAATTTCAAAAAGGTACACTTGACGAATTTAACGGCGAGATCTATAGCTGGTGGGTTAGTAATGACCAAACAAAATTGTCAAGAACTGGAGATACGCTTAAAGTAGTAGGTAATGCAATCGGTTCTAAATGGGACTGTTTTGGTACTGAAACAGCTTTATTGGATTTCTCTAAATGTTCGGTTATTAAAATCCGTTGCAGAGCTGAAGGTGAAAAACCACCTACTGTTATCCTTCACATGAAGGATATCAATCAAATGGATGCAAATGCGGACTCTCCCAAACAGCGTATTCATTTAGGTAAAGAATACAAAGATTATTATTTTGATTTTGGTGGCAAGTGGAGACAATCCTGGCCGGACAACCAGATCGTTGATGAGAAAATGATCCATGATTTCTTGATCTTCATCAATGGTGGTATGGCTGACTGGACAGGTACATTGTACATCGACTACATCAAAGTTGTATCTGCGGATGAAATGCCTAAAGTTGAGGCTACAAATGGCGGTATGGTTGATGACTTCCAGGATGAATTGTATTCTTGGTGGGTTGCAAACGAAAAACTTAACCTTGAGAAAAAAGGGGATGTTATGTCGCTTGAATGTACAGGTGTAGGTCCCGGATATGAAACATTTGGTAGAGCAATCACACCGATGGATTTCACAAAGGCACAAATTGTTCGTGTGAAAGCAAGAGCTGAAGGTGGTGTACCAAACTTGCGTATGGACTTTAAAGATAAAAATGGTCATATCACGAATAAAGAACCTTTGGTTATGAAAATCGAAGAGTCTGGTGAGTTTAAAAACTATTACTATAATTATGCTGGTAAGTATGCGCAATCGTATCCTGACAATCAAACGGTAGATCCTTCATCAATGAAAGACGTGATCTTCTTTGTAAACCCAGGTGGAGAGCCATTTACAGGTAAAATCTTCATAGACGAAATTGAAGTAATTACGGATGAACAATATAAAAAATTGACCAATCAGTAATTCAAAGCAGAACAAATACGATGCCTTTCTAATTTTTAGGCATCGTATTTGTTTTTATAACAACACCATTCAATTAATCAATTTAATTTAAACCAGAAATTATGGTTTCATTATCTAAAATCAAATCAATAGGACTTTTATCAATCGTTTTTTTCTGTGCAAATGCAGTGTTTGCTCAAAAAACAACGGATAAAATCCGTGTAAATCAGGTTGGTTTTTATCCTGCATCTGAAAAAATAGCAATTGTTACAGATTCTACTGCAAAGGAGTTTTTTGTAAAAAATGCTCAAACAAACGAGACTGTATTTACAGGTGTATTAAAACCCAAAGGTGTTTGGGAATATTCAGAAGAATTTGCAAATGATGCTGATTTTTCAAAATTCACTAAAGTAGGGAAGTATTATATCAGTGTTCCGAATGTTGGAGATTCTTATCCATTTGAGATTTCGAATCAGATAAACTTAACAATCGGTAAGGCATCTCTTGGTTTTTTATATTACCAACGTGCATCAACTGATTTACCTGCTCAATATGCTGGTAAATGGGCAAGACCTGCAGGCCATCCGGACAATGAAGTACTTGTTCATGCTTCTGCTGCTACTGCTACTCGTCCGGAAGGAACGAAGATCAACTCATCTAAAGGTTGGTATGATGCAGGTGATTACAATAAATACATTGTAAACTCCGGTATCAGTACATATACATTAATGGCTTTATACGAACAGTATCCAAAATTCTTTGATACATTGAAATTAAACATTCCTGAAAACACGAATAATATCCCGGATATTCTGGATGAAATTCGTTGGAATTTGGATTGGATGGTTACGATGCAAGATCAAGATGGTGGTGTATATCATAAATTAACTAATACCAATTTCGACGGTTCTGTTATGCCTGCAGATGCTAAAAATGGTAGATATGTAATCATGAAAACAACTGCTGCTTCATTAGACTTCGCGGCAGTTATGGCTGTAGCATACAGAGTGTACAAAAAAACAGACAGAGCATTTGCTGATAAATGTTTGGCTGCAAGTATTGCTGCATACGATTGGTCTAAGAAAAACAAAAGTGTTACTTATAATCAGGGTGTAATGAATCAAAAATTCAATCCTGATATTAATACAGGTGCATATGATGATGGTAATGTGAGTGATGAATTTCAGTGGGCTGCTATTGAATTGTTCATTGCTACTAATCAATCTAAATATTCTGAACAAGCGAATATAGAATTTACACTTCGTACAGAATTTGAATTACCTAACTGGGCAAAAGTAAACACATTAGGTTTATACAGCATCATTCAAAACAGAGATAACTTACCGGAAGAGTTTCTGCCAACAGTAGAATTAGTAAAAACTAAGATCATTGATTTGGCTAATAAACTTCAAAAGTATCAAGCGAACAAATCAGCGTTCTTAGTTGCTATGGGTTTAAGCAATGGTAACTTCAACTGGGGCAGTAACTCTACTGCAGCGAATCAAGGAATGTTGTTAATGAACGCGTATAAGTTAACAAACGAAGGTGTTTTCTTAACTGCTGCGATTTCAAATTTAGATTATTTATTAGGCCGTAATGGTACTGGATATTGCTACGTTTCTGGCTTTGGAACGAAACAAGTAATGAATCCTCACCACAGACCAAGTGAAGCAGATGGTGTTGTTGCACCGGTACCAGGTATGTTGGCTGGTGGACCAAACCCAGGTCAGGAAGATGCCGGTACGTGTACAGGTAAATACACTACTAAAGTTCCTGCAAAGTCATATATTGATGAACAATGTAGTTATGCTACCAATGAAGTTGCAATCAACTGGAACTCTCCATTTACGTTCCTTGCGCTTTCAATTGAAGCGACTAAAGGGAAAAAATAGTTTACCAAAGATAACATGTAATAAAAAAAGGGCTTTTAGCCCTTTTTTTATTACCCCTGCTACAACTACTCAATTCTATATTTCGTATCAATAGGTATAAACCGTATTGTTATGAATCGCTTAATATATATATCATTCGCTTTTATATTTTTAATGTTATTGGCGAATACTACTAAGGCTCAAATCTTTTTAGAAGATTTAAGCTTATATCCCGATTCATATATCACGAAAAAAATCCATGACAACCCGGATATCAATCAATATTATCCATTTATTGATGGGAGAGGGAATTATCCAAATTTAAACGCGCAGAACAATTTTCCTAAAAAAGTAGCACTGCTATCGTTTTATGTATGGAATGATCAGATTGTTGTAACTAAAAAAACAGTTGAGGAGTTTTGGAAAGGTAGTTCATGGATCGATTCTATACGGGGCAATAAGATAGCATCTTCTTTAAGTAGTTATTCTATTGAGGCTGTTATAAAACAATTTGATTCATTAGGAACAAAAATTATCATTCCTTCTGATTTTACTGCTGATCAAAAACGAGCATACGATTCGTTGCAGGTACGCTACTCAAAAACATACAGAAAAAATGTACCTAAAAATATTACCTATGATTTGTGTTCTTCAAGTTCATTTCGATTTATAAAATTACCTAAAAATAAATTGGATGCTGATTTCGCCAATTCATTGGAAGATATCGCGCGAATATTAAACGTAGATGCTGTATTGCTGATAGAGAATAAAATTACCTATGATGGAACGTTGGGATTGGGTGTGATAAACAACATATCTATGAATATGTATGGCTTCAATCCAATGGGAACAAATGTTCCAGCATCTGGAGTTAAAATGAAAAAAGGTATTCAGTACAACGACTTTTTATTGTATGCATCCATTGAACAGGAAGTGGACGCAGTTATCAGTCAGTATAATGCCAATAAAGAATTAACGTATGAGAATTATATCGGATACGATCGTTTGTTGGATTTAATGATTGATAATTTATATAACAGTTATCAGGCACGTACTAAAATTTTACCTAATAAGCTGTAGCACAACTTGTGCCTGATATAAATCCAGTAGTCCAGGCAGCTTGAAAGTTAAATCCGCCTGTGATTCCATCTATATTGAGTGCTTCGCCTGCAAAGTATAGCCCTTCTGTTGATAAGGCTTCCAGCGTGCCTGGATGTATGTTTGATAAGGTAATTCCTCCTGATGTCACAAATTCCTCTTTAAAAGTGGTCTTTCCTTTTGCAGACAAAGGATATTTTTTCATATAGGAAAATAGCAATTGTAATTTTTTATTTCCCAATTCAGCCCAGTTTTCAAACGCTCTTACCTCAGCTTGATTGCAAAACTGTTCCCATAAGCGTTTAGGTAAATTAAAAGGAATAACATTTCGAACCAGCTTCTTTCCGTTAGCTTCACGAATTTCTTTTAACGCATTTTCAGTAACACTGTGTTGTTCTGCGAGCCAATTGATCTGAACATCGAAGGTGTATTTTTTTTCTTCGAGGTCACGCGCAGCAAAGGCAGAAAGTTTTAGTACGGCAGGCCCGCTAATTCCCCAATGTGTAATTAAAAGCGGACCTTGATATTTATAAGATGTATTCTTAATAGTTACTTCAGCATTATGCGAAATACCCATTAGATCTTTGAGAGGAGAAGAGGGGATGTTAAATGTAAATAAAGAAGGCACCGGAGTTTCAATTGTCAAGCCCATTTTCTTTAACCAATCATATTGGTAAAGTTGCGGATAACCGCCGCTGGCTATGATAACCCGATCAGCTACGATCTCTTTGCTGTTTGAAGAAAGGATGTGAAACTTGCCCCCTTTTTTTTCAATAGACTCAACAGGATGTTTTGTTTTAATATCAATATTAAGTTTAGCAGCTTCATGCATTAAACAATCAATGATTGTTTGCGAATTATCTGTAATTGGAAACATGCGACCATCGGCTTCCGTCTTTAATTTGACGTTTCTTTTCTTAAACCATTCAATGGTATCTTTGTTATTAAACACCTTGAATGCTTCAATTAATAATTCACGACCGCGGGGATAATTGGATGCAAATTCTTCAATAGAGGCACATGCATTTGTTACATTGCATCTGCCTCCACCGGATATACGGACCTTTGCTAATAATTTATCTGTTTTTTCAACGATCGTTACCTTTGTTTTTTTGTTTGTTGCCGCGCATGTTATTGCACTAAAAAAACCAGCCGCACCTCCACCAATAACAACAACATTCATTTATCGTCTTCTTTTACGTTGTGTTGCAGATACACCCAATACCCCAAGGATTCCACGCATAATTTCTTTTACTAATGTACGGCCAACCTGTTTTGCAATCGGACTATTGATCGCTTCTTCAAAAGTACTTTTTTCTTCACGGGTAGATTTTCGTGTTGTTTTTTCTTCTTCCTCTTGTTCTTCATTTTCAGATTCTTTAACCGCGTACTTTTCATTTAGAATTTCATACGCACTCTTACGATCAACTTCCTGATTGTATTTTTTAGTTAAAGAAGAACTTGAAATAATTTGATCTATTTCACTATCAGTCAAAATGTCCATTCTTGAACGAGGTGCACAAAGCAATGTATGCGCAAGTGGTGCAGGCGTTCCTTTTTCAGTTAATACGGTGATTGCTGCTTCACCAATACCCATAGAGGTTAACAGCGTTTCTGTGTCGTAGAATTCAGTAAGCGGATAATTTGCTGCTGTTAATTTTATTTGCTTGCGGTCTACTGCAGTAAATGCTCTTAGTGCATGCTGTACTTTAAGTCCAAGCTGTCCCAAGATAGATGCAGGGATATCCATTGGATTTTGTGTGCAGAAAAATATACCTACACCTTTAGATCGTATAAGTTTTATAATTGTCTCAATCTGATTGAGTAATGCTTCTGAAGCTTCATTAAAGATTAAATGCGATTCATCAATAAAGATTACCAACTTCGGTTTTTCAAGATCGCCTACTTCAGGGAATGTACTGTAAATTTCGGAAAGCAAACTCAACATAAACGTTGAGAATAATTTTGGTCGATCTTGTATGTCCGTTACTTTCATAATAGATACATAGCCCTTACCCGAAGCATCTTTCCGTAACAAATCTTCAACTTCAAACGAATATTCACCAAAGAATAAATCAGCTCCTTGTTGTTCAAGTTCAATTACTTTTCTAAGGATTGTTGAAGTAGATGTTGAAGATATTTTACCGTATTCTTTTTCAACTCGGACTTTACCTTCGTTCGTAATATATTGAATTAAGCGTTTGAAATCTTCTAAGTCTAATAAAGGTAAACGTTCATCGTCACAGAATTTAAAAATAAGAGATACGATGCCGCTTTGTGTATCATTCAATCCTAATATTTTTGAGAACAACACCGGACCGAATTCTGAAACCGTTGCACGAAGTCGTACACCTTTTTCTTTTGATAGACTGAACAATTCTGTAGGGAAAGCCTGAGGTTCATAAGGGGCTCCAATTTTAGCCTGACGCTCTACAATCTTATCATTCGATGTGCCTGGTGCTGCAATGCCACTTAAGTCGCCTTTGATATCCATTAAAAGAGTAGGTACCCCTTTTAGAGATAAAGACTCTGCAATTGTTTGGAGAGTCTTAGTTTTGCCTGTACCTGTAGCTCCTGCAATCATACCATGGCGATTCAACATTTTTAGAGGAAGCTTGATCGGAGTATTTTCAACAGATTCTCCATTAAGAATGGCATTTCCTAAAAGTATAAAATCACCTTTTGTGGCATATTTAGTCTGAATTTCTTCAGTAAAGGACTTTTTATTATCTGACATAAATCTATTTTGAATATTATTGTAAAAATACTAATTTATTTATATTCATGGATAGAGGTGTTAAAATTAAGAATTAATTGCATTATTCTATTTTTGTTATAAATTATTTAATTGATATTCAGTTGTATAACTATAGTTGAATTAAATTATTTTATATTTTAGTAAGATAAGTAAAAAAGATTTATTTACTTTGCAGTGTAAACATTAAATAAGAAAAGTTTTATTTATGGAAATCTTTGTAAGTAAAAAAACAAAAGGGATCAAAAGTCAAATTGCTAACCTTGTAGCGATAGCAAATTTAGACGGCAATTTTTCAGTTGCTGAGAAAAAATTAATTTTCGAACTAGGTGAAAAAAATGGTTTAAGTAACGATAGAATAAAAGAAATTATTCGCAGTGACGAACCTATCAAATTTAAAGCACCTGAAAATGATTCATTGCGTTTTGACCGTGTATTCGAATGTGTACAGATGGTTGTAATGGAAGACGATAATGTAGATCAGAAAATTGATTTCTGTACTGAATTAGCTATTAAATTAGGTATTCGTATGGCAGTTGCTGGTGTACTTGTTAAAAAAATTGTTGATGGTTTGAGAGCAAATAAGACTCATGCAGCTCTTAAGCAAGAATCTTCTGATTTCTTGTCTTTCTAATTCAGATACGAAATTGTATAATAAAAATCCCCTCTCGATTATCGGGAGGGGATTTTTTTATTTGTGGTACTTTTGAACTACTTCAATTGAGCAAACATGGTTGTCAATTGACCTGTTAATCCCGTAAGTTTTTTAGATTGAGCATCGCTTAGTATACCGCTGCTAAGTTTTTTTACCAGACCGTTTACTATGCTGGTTTTTGCAGTTTTAACTTCATCGGCAGATTTTGTAGAATCGGCATTTAATTTCGTTGTTTCTGTTCCTGCTTCATCAACGGCTTTTTTCACTACAGGTTTTTGTGTAGATGTTAAGCCCAGATTGGTATTTAGATAGTTGAAAATTTCGGTTGTACTCATTTGTGTAGCTACAATCCCGCTTGGATAGCTGCTAAGTGATGCGCTGTTGGTTTCAGTTGTAAACGTGAATAGCGCCACGGTTAAAAGAGAATAAATGACCTTTTTCATAAAATAATGTATTAATGTGAAGTAATATTTCAGAGATTGTGTATTTTAAAGGTATAATTTTTAACAAATAAAATAACGACATATCATGAAAAAAATATTCTTTCTTTTGTTCTTCTCTTTGCAGATACTTTGGTTGCAGGCAGCGAACATTTCTGTATCCATTGTAAACTTCTCATTCCAATCAATTCCAAACGCCTTAAATATAGGTGATGTTATTACCTGGACGAATAACGATGCAGCCACTCATACAGTTACCTCAACAAGTGTACCTGGTGGAGCAGCAACGTTTGACGCAAATGTTACGACCGGGTCTACCTTTCAATATACAATTACAGTAGCTGGATCGTATGCTTATAAATGTAGCTTTCATTCTTCGATGACCTCAACGTTTACAGTAGCGAATACAACAACGCCTGTTGTTAAGCCAACGTTAACGCTGAATGCATTGTATCCAAATCCATGTATTGATTACGTTCACATTGAAACTGCTCAAACAATAAAGACAGTAGACGTGTATTCTGAAGCGGGCGTATTGATTGTGTCACGTTCATTTTCATCAAATAAGATTGACTTGTCAGTATCTATGCTGGAAAAGGGAATTTATTTTATTCGAATTGAAAGTGCTGACGGACTTGTTGAAACCAGAAGAATCATAAAAAATTAGTAAATAAAAAAGGTCCCGATCCCGATAGCTATCGGGATCGGGACCTTTTTATTTACATTACTACGTTCACAATTTTATTCGGAATAACAATGATCTTTTTGGGTGCTTTGCCTTCAAGCCATTTCTGAACAATCTCATTTGCCAGTACCTGCTGCTCAACTTCTGAAGCCGGCATATCTACAGGTAAATTCAACTTCGCTCTCATTTTACCATTGATCGAGATCGGATATTCGTGATTGCTTTCAACAAGATATTTTTCATCCCATGCCGGGTAAGTCGCAGTTGAAACAGATTCTGTATGACCAAGTAATGACCACAATTCTTCTGCGATGTGCGGAGCTAACGGAGACAAGGCAATTGTTAATGGCTCAAGAATACTGCGCTTGTTGCATTTAAGAGCTCCCAGTTCATTCACACAGATCATGAATGTACTTACTGGAGTATTGAATGAGAAGCGCTCAATATCTTCTTCAACACGCTTCAGTGTTTTATGTAATACTTTTAATTCTTCCGCACTTGGTGCTGCATCGCTAACCGCAAAATCACTTGTTGCATTGTGGAATAATCTCCAGAAACGGTTTAAGAATTTATATACACCTTCAATACCATTTGTGTTCCATGGTTTGGATTGCTCCAATGGACCTAAGAACATCTCATACATACGTAAGGTATCTGCTCCGTATTTGTTTACAATATCATCCGGGTTAACAACATTGAATTTAGACTTCGACATCTTTTCAACTTCAGAACCGCATACATAGGTATTGTTTTCTAAAATGAATTCTGCAGAAGCAAAATCAGGTCTCCACTTTTTAAATGCTTCTGTATCTAAAATGTCATTATTGACAATGCTGACATCAACGTGAATAGGAGTGGTGTCGTATTCTTTCTTCAATCCGGATGAAACAAATTTATTTGTACCATTGATTCTATAGGCGAATTTCGAAACACCCTGAATCATCCCTTGATTGATCAGCTTTGCAAATGGCTCATCATTCGGTGTGATTCCCATATCAAATAAGAACTTGTTCCAGAAACGTGAATACAACAAGTGACCGGTTGCATGTTCTGCACCGCCCATGTATAGATCCACTTGTCCCCAGTATTTAATTTTATCAGCAGCAGCTAAGCCTGTTGTATTCTGCGGATCCATGTAGCGCATGAAGTACCAGCTTGAGCCAGCCCAGCCCGGCATAGTGCTTAACTCATATCCTTTATCTGCAAACTCTTTGTTACGTGCCAACGGCGGTTCACCTGTTTCTGTAGGTTTGTATTCATCAATCGCAGGAAGCACCAATGGAAGTTCTGATTCCTTCAATACATACGGAATGTCATTTTTATAGAACACCGGAATCGGTTCACCCCAATAACGCTGACGACCAAAGATCGAATCACGCATTTTGAAATTGATCTTTGCAAAACCGATTTTCTTTTCTTCAATGAATTCAATTGCTTTCGGAATTGCCTGCTTAACCGTTAAGCCATTTAAGAAACCGGAGTTCACCATAGTTCCTGCTTTCGGATCAAAGTCTTCTTTGGTAATATCTGTATGCGGTCCTTCCTGTACCGCAATGATCGGTAAGTTGTAGAAGGAAGCAAATTTATAATCTCGTTCATCCGAAGAAGGTACCGCCATTACAACACCAGTACCATAACCCGCCAATACATAGTCTGCGATCCATACCGGGATCTTTTCATTGTTGAATGGATTGATCACATACGAACCGGTGAAACAGCCAGAGACTGTTTTAACATCGCTCATACGGTCGCGCTCCGAACGGTTCTTTGCTTTCGTTACGTATTCTTCAACCGCAGCTTTTTGTTCTGCTGAAGTTAATTCTGAGATCCATTCATGCTCCGGAGCGATGGATACATAGGTTACACCGAAGGTTGTATCCACACGTGTTGTAAAGACCGTTAATTCCATGTCTTTATCAACTACCTTGAATGACAGCATAGCACCTAAGGACTTACCGATCCAGTAGCGCTGCATGTCTTTCATTGCTTCCGGCCAATCGATCGTATCCAAACCTTTAAGCAAGCGGTCTGCATAGGCAGTAATGCGCATGCTCCATTGCTTCATCTTTTTGCGTTCAACCGGGAAACCGCCCCGTTCAGACAAACCTTCTTTAACTTCTTCGTTGGCTAATACTGTACCCAGGCCCGGACACCAGTTAACCATTGTTTCAGATAAATATGTTAAACGGTATTTTAGTAAGGTATCGCTTTGTTGTTTTTCAGAATAGCTTTTCCAATCTGCAGCCGTGAATGCAATCACATCTTCGTCAGCGGCCGCATTGATGCCAGCGTTACCCGAAGTTTCAAATTGTTTGATCAGGTTTGTGATCGGTTCAGCCTTATCAGACGTTTTGTTGTACCAATGATTGAATAGCTGAATAAAGATCCACTGCGTCCATTTGTAGTATGCAGGATCGCTGGTACGAATCTCTCTGTCCCAGTCGAAAGAAAAACCGATCTTATTTAATTGCTCAATGTATCTGGCAATATTCTGTTCGGTTGTAATGGCAGGGTGCTGACCTGTTTGTACGGCATATTGTTCTGCAGGTAAACCAAAGGAATCAAATCCCATTGGATGCAAAACGTTGTATCCTTTGATGCGCTTGTAACGCGCCATAATATCAGAGGCAATATAGCCAAGCGGATGGCCTACATGAAGTCCGCTACCGGATGGGTAGGGGAACATATCTAAAACATAATATTTAGGTTTGGAAGAACTTTCCTGGGCTTTGAACGTTTTTTCAGCGTTCCACTTCGTTTGCCACTTGTTTTCTACTTCTCCAAAATGATAATCAGCCATATAAAATAATGTGTTAAGAATTCAAAATTACGCTTTTTTATCATTATTTCGACTTCAATTTTGAGCACTTAATCTACCTATTTCGGGAATTCGTCGAAATAAATGCAAATAGATGAACTAAATATGTACTTTTAATCGTTATCAACGTAATTAAACTCAGTAATCAATTTAATTTAACTCATATGAAAAAGATTGTATTTGGTATTGTATTCGTAGCTCTAGCTGCTGGTACTCTTTCTGCAGCAGTAAATGACGGCGGAAAAGGTAAAAAGAAAAAATCTTGCTGCCAATCAGGTGGTGGTTGCAATAAAGACAAAGAAAAAGCTGCTACACCAGCTCAGTAATTTATTGTTCATAACTTATCAAAAGGCCTGTGGGGAAACCGACAGGCCTTTTGTAATTTTATAGGTAGAATAACAATTCCTTCAGATGAAACAATATCACGACCTCATGCAGCACATCCTGGATAAGGGTGTTAAAAAAGAAGACCGGACAGGTACAGGTACCATCAGTGTATTTGGCTATCAGATGCGTTTTGATCTGCAGGAAGGGTTTCCCTTGCTAACGACTAAGAAGCTGCACATGCGCTCTATTACGCATGAATTATTGTGGTTTTTACAGGGAGATACGAATATTAAGTATTTAAAAGATAATAACGTTTCTATCTGGGACGAATGGGCGGATGAGAACGGCAACCTTGGACCTGTATACGGGTATCAGTGGCGCTCTTGGCCAACGCCGGATGGCCGTCATATAGATCAGATCACAAATGTGGTGAATATGATCAAGAACAATCCTGATTCACGTCGATTGATTGTTAGTGCATGGAACGTAGGGGAGATCGAAAAAATGAAATTGCCGCCGTGTCACGCATTCTTTCAGTTTTATGTAGCGGATGGGAAGTTGTCTTGTCAATTGTATCAGCGCAGTGCGGATGTATTTTTAGGTGTACCGTTTAATATTGCATCGTATGCCTTATTGACGATGATGGTTGCACAGGTATGCGGTTTACAGGCTGGTGATTTTGTACATACACTGGGTGATGCCCACTTGTACTCCAATCATATTGAGCAGGCAAATTTGCAATTGAGCCGCGATTTCAGACCGTTACCTACAATGAAGATCAATCCGGAAGTGAAGTCGATCTTTGATTTTAAATTTGAAGATTTTACGTTGGAAGGTTACGATCCACATCCGCATATTAAGGCTGCGGTGGCAGTATAAAATTATAGCTGATTCGTACGAATTATAACAGGTGCCTTTGCTTTAAGCGAAGGCACCTGTGTTTGTTATATATCTTATTGCTTTTGGCATTCTGTGGGTCACAACACAGTGATAAGTGTTCCGGGTTGCGGCCATTATAATTTAAAAGAGGTACCATACTATATGCATACTGGTTTCATACTGTTGGCATACTTGTCCCATGCTTGTGATATGGTAAATCCATACTATGCTCATACATACCTCATACTATCTTCATACTATCCTCATACTTACTTCATACTATCCCCATACTTCCGTCATACTTAAGCCATACATACTTCATACTATTTGTATGGTATTTATAGGGTAATGATTGGGTAGTTAAATAAAGAATGTATTGCTTAAGTTATACTGTTGGGATACAGAGGGCATACTTCTGGAGGATTTATTAGACGGAGTTGATTTTTGTCTGTAGATAACATATATCGTTTTGCGCACCGGCGCTGTTTGGTTTTTTCGAAATCAAATTTGTCGGTAAGAAAAATGTAATTTCAAACTCCTGTTATTAAACTTACTGAAATGCCTCAATAGCTCCAGTGCGCTGTTAGTAACAGTTTCTTCAGTCATGGAGCGAACTGTCGAGCATTAAGTGTGCTGTATATTTACCATGGATACGTACCAAAATGCAATCGACTACTTGTTGTCCTAATATAAAAATCATTTGTCAATTTAAAAGTACTGTTAAAAGTTGTTAAGTAAAACACAAAAATCCAAAATACATTTATTATAATCCCTGTTGTAATGAAGGTCCAATGTGTCCTTAGTTTTAATCCTATTATCTCAAGCCCTTTAAAAAACAGAAGTGTTACGATAAAATATAGTAAGAAATCTATCAACATCATTGGAACGTAAACGTCAAAATGATGTGTACAGACGAAGCTGCTTGAAATAAATGAGAATGGTAGACCGTATAATTTTTCATAGCTACTGTCAGTGTCAACAGTTCTTTCAATTGAAATAAGCATGAATAATGTAAGTGTCGTTGGTAAAAAATATTGAAGTGTTTTTTTAAGGGTAAAGAATTTCATTTAAATTTTGTTGTTGTGTGAAACTGTTATTGTAAATAAAACTGTCAGATTGAGAGCAACTGTCGGGGTGGAAAAGCGCATCTTTTTTTTGACTTTTGTAATTGTTGCTAACGTTTAACATGCAACTCTATTGTTTCCTTGCAGAACCGCTATAAGTTGTATGTATTGTTAGCGATTTGGGCTTTTATATAAATTCGCTCAGACCTCTTATTTTCAATCCATTTGAAATCAATTTATCAAATAGTATTTCTCTCTCATTTTCATCTAAAACATTTATTAGAAAAACTTTTTCCGACAGTTCAGGGAATCTTAATGCAGTAGAATTCATATGTGATTTCAATTCATCATATCTTGCATCTTCTTCGCGCACAAATCCAGTGGGGGCATTATTGGAACTTATAAAAACGTAACTATCTTTAAATTCTGCTCTGTAGAGAGGGTAGCCATGCGACCAAATATCTGGAGCTTCAAACTCACTATTTGTAATCTTTGAAATTTTATTTAATAATTCATCTATTGATAAATCTGTTTCAATAACATATTCACCTTCTGTATTAATTTCTAATAGATTAAGATAGTCGCTAAATGTCGTTGCAATTAGTTTTTCATAGTCCGACTCTGTGTCAATATATGTTATTTCAGGATTAATTTTGTTTTTTCTGTAATCTAAACAAATATTCCAGTGTCCATCTCCATCAAATGGAAACAAGCCTTTAGTATCATAACTTAAATCATCATAATCATTTAACCATTCAAAATCAGTAATTGAAGGAAAGTAAGGTCCTATGCCAGATATTTGTCTATGAACTGTATTCTCTATAGTAAAGCGTATGTAGCCACCATTTTGAATCTTTAAAAGAGCTAGATATTCTTTTGGAAGGTTATACCCAATTAGTTTTTCAGCCTCTACGATAACATCATTGGTCAAACTTGGTTGAACGTAGGGCAAATATTTGGGAACTTGCCAAATTGTTTTTAAATCTTTTTCAGTCACGATAATATTAAAATTCAATTGTTTACAACGGTTAACATGCAATTTGTAGCGGTATTTAAAGATAAGAACTTAAAGTAACAGAGTAGACAAATTCCTGCGGAAAATCATATTCTATTTTGCCATAAGAATTCCGCAGGAATTTGGCTGAGTATGAAAAAGCCCTACTATTTCCTTACAAACGAACCGCTATAAATTGTATGTATTGCTAGCCAATGTTTTTATGGAAGTTTTTTTATTGTCCCATTGCACTTGTTAAAAATTATTTTACTATCCGCAAATGGAATTTCGCAATTGTAAACAGTATCTCGTTCTTCTGAAATTTCAACTACTTTTATGAAGATAGGAATAAGTCCGTATTCACTCAGTTGATATTTCATGAGCGGTCCACCAGCAAATCCTTGATCACGTATATATTCAATTTTATACCGACCAATGTTCCAATCGTTTTCTGCTGTCTGAGAACCGGAGAAAGCGTCCATAAAAGAAAACCAGCCAAGTATTAGAAAAAGGAGTCCAGAAATAATTATTGCTGAAACAAATTTGGGCACTTTATTTTCGATTTGTCTTGAGTAAAACGAGTATATGCAACTTAATCCGACAAGTCCGAAAAATTGATAAGCCCACGAAACTAAGTATGAATAACCTGTCAAGATGGGAGTAAGTAATACAAGAGATAAGATTAATATGTATACTGTCCTTTTTTCAGACAACCAAAAATCAAACCCAAGTCCGATTAATGGAAATGCAAATAGAATGAAAAGTTGTTGTCCGTGTTCCCAGAACCAAATCATTGTCGTATCTTTTAAATAGTGCCTAACGTTTTGCAGCTTGGTGCAGTGGCGGATTTAAACCACAAATGTTTGTGCGAAGCGCACACTTCAAATATAGCAAAAATGTTTCTACGAAGAACATAACCCGCCATTACGCCAAGCCGATGTTATGTGCAGTGCATTTTGTCCGATTATTCCTGTATTTTACAACCGTGTTTGGCTTCCTTAAGTTGGTTTTCAATTGAGTTGCCGTCCAGCAAAGACCAGTGTTCTAAAATTTTCCCGTCAGCGAGTTTGTAATACCTATAGCCAACCGTTGATATTTCAAAATGCGTCGGTTCAATATCTCTCCAAACGCCAATGTGTTTAAGTCGCATCCTCATTTTTAGCATAACTTTATCTTCTTCGCAAACAATGTCGTCAATTATGGTTTTATGCTCAAAAGATTTGCCTGCTCCAATAATCCAAAGTTTCATTCCGTCTTTGTCAGCAGGCAAAGTTGGTGGCAAGGAATGGTCAATAAAGTTGGCAGAAATGTAATTGTCAATTTTTTCAAATTGGTTTTGATTCCAAACTTCTTCTATAAAATTTGTCACGATTGATTTGTTTTGTGAATTCATCTTTTTAATTTGTTTAAATGAATTACAAAGGTCAGACTGCGTAATTGATTTTACCTGTGATAATCGTCACAAAATTTGGCTACTCTTTATTTTTTCTAATTCTGCTTAATGTTTCCCTTGCAATACCCAAATAAGATGAAAGTTGAGAAAGACTAATTCGTTGCAATATTTCGGGTTTGTTAGTCTGTAAATATTGATAGCGTTCCGTTGGCGAATAGATTTTGAATAAGTTTGTGTGTTCTTCTTGGGCTATTAAAAGTTGCTCTAAGAGTTTTCTGCCGAATGACTCTATTTCTGCTGATAAGTTGTAAAGTTCCAAAAGTCTGTCTTTGTCAAATTCGTAGATGGTTGTAGTTTCCCCTGCTTGTATTGAAGTGTCAGAGGAAGAAGCGGAACGCAAACTTTTTAAGTTAGTTGTGAAACTGCCTTCAAAAGAAAAGTCCGTATTTATTTCTGTACCTTCTTTATCAATAAAAGTCCGTAAGTACCCACTTTCAACGAATGTTATAGTTTTACAAATTTGTCCTTGCTTTAAAATAGTTTCCCCTTTTTTATAATGTCTTTGAGTAGCTATTTCAAATAACTTGTCAAGACTTGAAACGGAAATTTCAGTCAAGTCAGTAATTTTTTTATACAACAATGTTTTCGAGTTATCTGTCATGTTTTGGGTTCTCCAACTGTATTGCACATAACGCAAAACCCGTGTTATGCGGTCGTGCATTTCACTCAAGTATTATTCTAAAGATTAAAATTTTATCCGACCTACTCTTAATCTCACCTTCAAAATAAAATATTTCAAAAGTCTGCATATAACCTTGTTTTCGAAGTTCGATTAACTTATTTATAGAAAAAGAAATTGGGTTAAAGGTGCCTTTGCCTGAACTCGTCACAAAAACATGATGTTTTTCATCCTCAACAGTCAGATAAGTAGCGCAGCGAGAACATGGCGTGTCCCTAAAATATTTTACAGTTATTGAGTCTCCACTTTTAAGGCTTTCAAGTTTTAATCTGATTTCATGTGTCCCATATTGATTGAATTCTTGAATTTTTGTATGATTGTAATAGACATGCCAAAAATCAATTGTGTCTGCTTTTGTGGTTTGTACCAATCCAAGCAAAGGGAGAAGCATAAGTAAAATATTTTTCATTATCCCGTTTGTTTTTATGTAAATCTGTCGGTCATTGCATGCCGCATAACGTTTAGTATTGTTGTTGATGCAGGCGTTAGTGATTATATCTTTCCAATGACACAAATGAAAGCATGCCTTAATATACAAATTATTCATGCGGGTTTGATGCACTGAAATATCCTTGGATACGAACCTGCATTAACAACAATACATTGTTAGCGCTGGGCTTTATCCATTGTAATCCATTTTCTTTCTAATTTCTTGCTCAGCATAATGCCCGCTCCATTTGTTACATAAATATAATCCAAGGTCAATTGATGCAGAAACTGCTCCAGATGTAATAACATTACTATCTTCAACGATTCTGTCTGTGGAGATTGATTGGCAATATTGTTCTAATGCTTTATATTCTTGATAATTCGTAGTAGCTTGTTTGTCTATAAGAAAACCTGCAGCACCTAGAATTAAGCTTCCTGTACAAATCGAAATTTTATATTTAACATTCTCAGCTGTCTTTATCCAGTTTATGAAATCAGTATCATATTGTAATGTTCTTGTTCCCAATCCACCTGGAATTATTATTGCATCATAGTCGGATAATGGATTCTTAATTTTATTCGGCCTCACCTCAAGACCAAAACTATCAACTACAGTATTTGTAAATGCACAAATATCCCACTTTAAATTTGGCAAATAATTCATTGATTTCAACCGACTGATTGGGTCGTATATGCCAAAAAAATCTAGCCAAGTAATCTTATCAAAAATTATGTATGCTACTCTCATTAAATATCAGTAATTGTTGTTAGCTATTTGGGTTTCATTCTTTATATTTCATAAACTAATTTATCTGTCTTTGTCAAATTTCGGCATGAAATCCTTTGTAATAAAATTTCTCTTTTTCTATTTGTCCTTTGCCCCAATGTTGTACCGATACTTCTGTTAGCCTATTTTTTTTATCATTTTTGTCTGTAATTGTTATTTCCCATTCGCTAAATACCAAATTCTCTTTGTTATTGATTGCTTGATTTAGAAGTTTGCATTTAAGCTCTTTTATGTTTTTTAGATTTTGTTGTTCGTTGTCCCAGCATTTCCGCTTTCCTACTCTTGGTATTTCTTCGTTTTCTTGCATAGAAACATTGTCCGAATAAAATAATTCAATAGCCTTCAAAGTCTCCCCATTTGAAATTAAGTTATTTAATTCTGTTGTCTTTATTTCTAACTCAGTCATTTTAGGATTCCATTTTTTTGCAGACATAACTGCCCACTTTTTTTAATTTTAATAAGTGCCTCATTCTGTATAATAATGTCTAATTCGTACATACCCTTATAGACTGACCGCTAAACGGCTAGTATATAAGGGTAGGCGATTCGAAGCACCAAGCTTTCGGTTGAACAAGATCTTTGATACGAGTCAGAACCCTTGTTTTTGCTTTCTTTTCGCCTATTATTTATATAAATTGTTAGCGGTTCGGGTATTTGTCAATTCGATTTTTTCGTTGTGTTTGTTCTGTCGCCACACTTTACTTGCTCATTGGGTTTGTTTTATTATTTTGAATACATCATTATTGCTTTTTCAACTTTCATCTCGTCATTGAAAAATAAATTTTCTACTACTTGCTTCTGTATTGACAAACTTTCGTAATAAATCGCCAAACAATTTATTCCACAACAAATGTCTATTAGTCTAAATTGAAGACTGGGATTGTTTTCTAATGCTTTACCCCAGTATGCACGGATGTTGTCCTTGCCTTGTATAAGACCTTTTGTTTCTGGCAATCTTTTTATTGCTAATGGCGTGTCCACAGAAAAGTCTTCGGTGTAATGCGATAGTATTTTTTCAATGTCGTGTTCGTTCCAACCTGCAATCCATTCTTCCGCAAAATGCTCGGCAAAAGTTGGGTCAATTAGTTTTCTTGCGCCCATTTATTTTTGTTATATTTTTTTGCTCCTGTAGTCTTCCCAGATGTTCATTGTTACCTGACCGCTAACGTTTGTGGTAGCTTTTGTTGTAGGCCTTGAGAGCGCCAAATTGCGCCGCCATTAATATTATCAATGAAGCCTACAATAAATGCTGCCTGTTGTTATGGCACGTTATTTTTCTTCTAAAGCTCTCCAATTCCATCCCATAGAATTTGTTTCGATAAACATAAAATAGTTTTTCGGAGTCAATGTTCTGTTTCTGAACTTAGAAATTGAAGTTGAATCAAAAGGATGTGTATCAACTATCAGGTTAATCTTGCTAGCCTTTTTTGTAAATATATGCTTCCCTTCATATTTAGGCATATCCCCTTTAAATTCCGTTCTTAAATCTTCGTATTCTATATCAAACTCAGGAATAGTATCAAAAATTGGCAAAGTTATTTTTTCATTTGAGGGATAAAATGATAATTTTTCTCCTTTATAGAATGTAGAAATTCTAAAGTTCTTATCAATATTATCTTTATCAGCGATTGTGTCATTAATCGTTAAAGTAATTAATAAAGATGTAGTTTGGAATTTCTCTAATTCTTTTAGGCTATTTTTTTTACTGCAAGCTGTAATTATTAGTACAAACAAAAAGTATCGAAGTATATTTTTCATGCTGGTATTTTTTATAATGTGCTATAACGGTTTCGGGCTTTGCGAGGGTAGGCTTTTGAAACCGTAAACAGTCTGCCAGCACCAAAGTTTATTAATTGCTCAAATGTTTTATTCGCACTGTTCGCCCACCAACGCAAAAACTGTGTTATAGGGCGTTTTGTTCTTTTCGAACTTTGGTCATTTATTGTCTAGTCAAAAGTGAATTTTCCATTTTTTATTTTAAAGCTAAATAGTTTAGATGTATCTACTTCCTTTCCATTTAATTTTCCAGCTTTCCAAGAACCTAAAGAGTTAAAAACTATTTCAATTTGTTTGTCTAATTCCGCACTTTTAGTCTTGTTGTCCATTTTGCATTTTACAACTTCGCCTTTGCAATTAATTATTAACCCTATCATTCCTGTGTCTTTGTACTTAGGATTGTCTTTGAGAAATGAAACTTCCGTATTCAGCTTTTGCAAAATTTCTTCTTTGGTCACAGGACAAATAGCCTCTTCTTGTCCTTTAAAAGATGGGAAGAGAGCATACACTTCGTTTTTGTCGCAAATGCCTTGTATGTCTTCTTTAACTTCCATTTTTGCAACAAATTGTGCTGAAGCAGACAGCCCCAAAAATGTTGTCAATAAGATTAAGGTCGTTTTTTTCATATTTAATGATTATTTTTTTTGTTAATTACCTACTATGTCGTCCTTTAAAATGTCCTATAACTGTGTTGGTGGCTTTTGTTATAGGCCTTAAAAGCGCCAAGATTTCCTTAACACCGAACCCGCACCATTTATCCCGCCCTTCAGCGGGAACCTTTTTAAATTAATCAATTTGTGCAGACTTGAAAGCACCGCTATTAATATTATCAAAGAAGCCTACAATAAATGCTACCTATTGTTACCAGTTTTTAATTGATTTTTTCTCCCGGCTTTATCAATTTGCCATTCTTGTATATATCAGTTCTTAAAACATTTCCTAAACTGTCAATATAAGTCCAACTTCCTTCTTCTTTACCATTCACATAATTGCCATGTATATTATATTTATGTTTATAATACTCTACAATTTCTCCGTGAATCAATCCATTGTGATAATTTACTTCCTTCTCCAAATAGCCTGACTCATTCCAATACTTAAAAAGACCTTCTTCTTTATCATTTTCAAATTGACCACTTACTTCTATTTGTCCGTTTAAATGATAAGATTTATAATCACCATTAACTAAACCAGAACGATTAATAAACCTTTCCTTTATTTGCCTATTCGAATAAAATTTAGTTATAACACCATCGCAACAACAATTTTTATTATAACATTTATCGTATAAACTATCTACCTGGCAAATATTGCCATCAATGTCATAATTAAGTTTAACGCCGATGAAATCACTCATTACAGTTTGTCCTTCAAATTTTATTTTGCCATTCTCATGATATTCAATCAATTTCCCATTGAATTTTCCGTTATAAAAATCAAACGCTGTCTTTACATTTCCATTCAGGAAGTAAGTAATTTCAGTATAAGTTAATGTATCATCCGAATTAGGATATACTTTTTCTTTTTTTAACTGTCCTTGGGGAAAAGTTTCAATGGTTTTACGTTTCGCAACTTGCGAGCATGAAAAAAAGACTAGTAGTAAAAGTAGAATATAGTTTTTCATTTTAATTGTTGGTAACGTTTGTGGTTGCTTTTGTTTTAGGCCTTGAAAGCGCCAATGTTTCCTTAACACCAAACTCGCACCATTTATCCCGCCCTTCAGCGGGAACCTTTTAAAATTAATCATTTTGTGCGTACTTGAAAGCACCGAATTTAAAATTATTAAAGAAGCCTAAAATAAATGCTACTTGTTGTTAGGCACATTGCATATCTATCAAAAAGAACAAAGCTCTTAATTCTTAATGATAGGTAGCTTCTCTAAATCTAAAATCATCGAATGTAATTCGACGTCGAACCATTCTGAAAACATTTTAAAGGTTCTATTGGAAGGCCATACATCTTCTTCGGTGTACCAGTCATTCAATTCATTTATGAAAATATTATCAAAATTCTTCTTTAACCATTTTTGAATTGCATCATTACTATCCATCTCTCGAATCAGATAAATGTTACATTCCTCTAATTCTGATATTGGTTCATCATCTTTAAAAACATTATTTACCCAATCAAAAAATGGCTTTTTAGGTCTAACCAAAATTGCATTTCGATTAATCGGATCGTAAAAGTAGGGTATAGGCTCTAAATCCATTTTTATAATTTTACTATGTGGTTTATAGCTTCAGGCATTGTGCACAACGTTTAATATGCTATTTGTAGCGGTCTTTAAAGATAAGAACTTTGAAGGAACAGAGTAGACGAATTGCTGCGGAAAATTACATTCTATTTTGCCATAAGAATTCTGCAGGAATTTGGCGGAGCATGAAAGAGCACAACTGTTTCCTAACAAACGAACCGCTATAAATTGTATGTATTGTTGTGCACTGTGCTTTATAAAAATCAAGCAGTAGCGTTATTGGATTTCTTATTTGTAGAAATGATTATTTTTTTTGATTTCGATTTTTTCTTTTTAAAATATGCGCTCAACGCATCTTCTTCAGACTTGGTTAAAGCTCCTTGTCCGCCTATGAAATCCACTTCCAGTTTTTCTTTCTTAGTTTTCATGTCTAACTATTTTTAAAGTATTTATCAATCAGTTTAAGAGCTGATGAAGTTTCTATTATCATAATTCTACCACCAAAGTGTTTTGCACCTAATGAGTTTTGATAATGTTCAATCAATTGATTTTTTGAGAGAAATGAAACATTACCTTCATGCCCTCTTTGAAATGATAATTTACAAGCAAATGCCACTAAATTTCCAGGAACACCTGAATACATTTTACTCTTGCCTTTATTGAATGGAGCACTTTCAACAAGATGCATATAAACGTGATCCTGCTTTACTTCTAAACTAACCAATCCTTGAATTACTTTTGGATTATTGACAATAGTAAGTTTGTAAATATCTCTTGCAGGTTCTTTAAATTCTTCTTTCCAGTTGAAAAGCCACCCTTTGGTTTTCGTGATTAATTTCAAATCCTCTCTTGAAATTAAAGTAATATCTGTAGGGAAGCTATCCTCTGTAACGACATTCTCAATTGAATTAGTCAGTTTATCAATAATGAAGTCAAGCCCTTTTTCTGATGTCTTTTTCACTTAGTTAAATTACAAAAAATCAATGAATTAATCAAGTTTGAATGGTCAAATATGGTTCCGAAGTATAGTGCACAACGGTGTTGGTTGTATTTTTTATAGGCCTTGAAAGCGCCAAAGTTTTCCTCAATACCAAACACGCAGACAATTTAAATTAATCATTTTGTGCGGTCCGCCGTGGCGGATGAAAGCACCGCTATTAATATTATCAAAGAAGCCTACAATAAATGTTACCTGTTGTTATGTGGCGTTCTTATCTTATTCTCTGTCTATTCTTTTATCTGAATCCTGTCGATTGTCCCAATATGAAATAATTTCAATGTAGTCTTTGCCTATTTCATAAAAAATTAAATATGCGTCCTTCACTATCACACGAGTTATTCGATTCTCAGTGAGTCTTCCTAAATAATGATTGCTTTTTAGCAATTGGGTGATGTCTTCTGAGTCGGATAATAATTTCAGACTATAAGTAGGGGAGCCGTTTCTGTTAATGTAAAAATCAAGAATATTATATAATTCTTCTTTGGCTTTTATTGACCAAATTACTTCTTTTTGATCCATTCTTTTAGTTCGGAAAAAACTTCATCGTTTTTTAAAAAATCACCGTTTTTGATTTGCTGTCTGCCTACTTCAATACTTTCCTTCTGCTTATCCGAAAGAGCATAGTGATTTACTGATTTCGTATCTAGGATGGTTTTGATAGCTTCAAGAAATTCAACATCTTCAATCTCGTTGATAATCTCTATTAGCTTGGTTTTTAAGTCTATAGAAGTCATATATTTCTTGGTTTATTTATAAATATAACGAAAAGTTATGCTAAAAAGATGACTAAAGTGCTAAAAAAATCATTTTTTAGAGAAATAAGGTTGATTGATCCATTGAATGACACATAACGGTGTTGGTCGCATTTGTTGTAGGTCTTGGAAGCGCCAAGATTTCCTTAACACCAAACCCGCACAACCTTTTAAATTTAATTATTTCGTGCGGACTTGAAAGCACCGCTATTAATATTAATAAAGAAGTCTACAATAAATGCTACTTGTTGTTAGCGACTGTATTATTTAAACATCCTCATCAAATAGTTTTGAATTTGCGTTTTGTCTGTAAGGTCAAATAGCTTTAAACTATTCCAATCAATTAGTATCAAGCCACATTTTTGTCCTAAGGAATGTAAAGCTGATTCAATTAAGTCAAATTGCTTCACAGAAACTATAAGCCCGATATCAATCCAAATATTCTTTACCAATTCGTCTTCTGTGTCAAAAAAAATCGTAAAGTTTGAAAACCCAAATGCTTTTGTTTTTCCCGTTTCACAATTGAGAATTGTGCTTTTATCGTATCGAATATATTTAGCTTTTTGAAACTGAAATGCAGTTAGAGTATTTTCTAAATAATCAATTCTGATTTTTTTTGATATTGTGGCAGTCAACATTTCATCACGGCTAAATATTTCTGAAAAGCCATAGTTATTTTTTGATTTGCCAGCTAATTCATCAATTTGTCTAGTTTGTTTTAAAATGAATGCTTTATTTTCAAAAGGAACAATCTCAACTTGACAATAATCGTCTTCCCAAAAGGCTGGAACATACTCGTTAGAGTCAAAGTTTGTTGTCGAGACTTTGTTAGATTTGAAAAATTTCAGAAAATAAAATAATCCCATTATTAATTTTTGAAGTGAAGACTGTTCGAAAATATAGTCGCTAACGTTTATGGTGGCGTTTGTTGTAGGCTATAAGAGCGCTTCGCTTTCCTCAAAACCAAACCCGCACACAATTAAAATTAATCATTTTGTGCGGACTTAAATGCACCGCTGGTGATATTATCAAAGGAGCCTACAATAAATGCTACTTGTTATTACCACCTGTTTTTATTTCTGTAAATGCATTAAGTGACAGGATTATCATGCAGACCTAAAATTTCTATTACTTTACATTCTGCAACTTTTCTACTTGCTTCCATAAAATATCCTGTCATTCCAAGCTTTATTTTATCCTTATGGTAATCTCGTCTTTGAGGGTCAATCACCCACATTCTTGCTACACCTACATTTAAAATTTCTGATTCAATAATAACTTCACCGATTTCATTTTCAAATTCTGGCCAAATCATAAAAATCGAATTAGTTACATTATCAACATGCTCGTACCAAAAATCTGAACGATATCCTTGGAATGGAATGGTTTCTCTTCCACCTTCAGCTTTTGAATAAAATCTATATTCTACTTTAAAGTCTGCGATGTGTCCTAATTTTATTTCGTATGGGATATGCATCGTAAAATTGCAGGTAACGTTTGTGCTGGTAATTGGGGCAAATGTTAATGCTTAACGATTTCCTCCCCACTACTGAAAGCATGCCTTATAATTCAAATATTCATGCGGTTTGAATGTACTGAAGTTTCCTAAACTTACCCTAATTACTAGCTATTGTTGTCGTGCTGTTATTTTTTCCCCATCCCATTAAAATCATAATATTTATCAGTTTTGATTATAAATGAATATTCAGGTTTAATAATCTTGGGAAATGTCTGCTTTGTAATTGCTGAATATGGAAAATTATCTATCGTGATAAACCAGTTACGAATACGTTCGTTAAACAATGACTTTCCTTCAACTTGAGCTGCATACTCAGTCATATTTACAAAATATCCTTTATAAAAGACTTCAAAAAAAACAATATCCTTATAAATCCAAGGCATATTTATTTTCCCTCCTATAGAATTAATTGTCAAAGTGTCATTTTCATTTTTAAATTTCAATTTAACTACTAAATCATTCGTGAGGCTATCTACAGAAGTTTCATCTAATTTGATTTTTATAGAAACAGTACTTTGTCCGAATGACAAAAGTGATAAAAATAGCATTGTTGAAAATAATATAAGTTTCATAGATTCTGTTTTTTTTATATAATGAACGCTAACGGTTGTGCTTGTAATTGGTGCAAATGTTAATGCTAATCAGTTTCCGCACCACTACTGAAAGCATGCCTTAATATTCAAATCATTTATGCGGTTGTAACGAACTGAAGTTTCCTTAAAACCGAACTTGCACTAATTATAAGCTGTTGTTATGCGTTCGCTTTTATTTATTCTGTTAAATATTTGTCGTCCAACATATTCGTTTAATTTCTTGTATTTTGCTCTTCTATAATAAATGTCCCAATAACTTACCATTCTACTTTCTGTCTGTTGTCTGTATTTTGGATTTTCATTAAAAAATTTCAAATAGTTATTAATTGTCTTATCGTTAATATGCTTGTCCGCAACTTCTAAAATTTCCATTACATACTCTCCTAAAAGTTGAAAAATATAAGGAATTACAAAGTAGTCTTCTTCGTTATCAATTAATCTTTCTAATCTCTGTTGTCTAACAAATCCGTTATGATGTCTTAAATAAATACAGTCCAAAATGTTTTTTTGCCTAACTGTCAAATTATCTCCCGTTGTTTCTTTTGGATTGTCAAAATAAACTCGCCTTGGAATTTTTATTTTGTGTCCATCTAATATTAATTCTTGCTCGTCTGTTGGATGGATGTCAAAGTTTTTGTCAAGCAAAAAGTTCACGACAATTTCAACATCTTCATTTAATTCAACCGGAAAAGCGTTCAGAAGCTTCTGTCTGTTTACTTCTAATATGTCAGTTGGAATTCTCATTCAGTTTCGAGTTTCATAAAGTGACGCACAACGGGGTTGGTGGCTTTTGTTTTAGGCTTTAAAAGCGCTGCGCTTTCCTAAATATCGAACCCGCACAACCTTTAAAATTAATTATTTCGTGCGGAATTAAAAGCACCGCTATCAATATTATCAAAGAAGCCTACAATAAATGCTACCTATTGTTGTGGGTAGGTTATTCGAATTCAATTCTATTTTCGTTGTAGAAATAAACTGTCTGTCCATGCTCTTGATCCCAAGTGCGAAATGAAATAGTAATGGGCTCATCATCATTTTCAGGAACAATATATCCATCCATTTTCACAAAGTACATTAACTGTTTTTTATCAGTTAGTTCAGGTAATTCGTAATCTCCTTTTAAAGAATTATATGATAGCCAAAAGTTATCTAACAAATAATTATTAATACTATGTTTTCTACCTTCAATTCCATAAACCCTTTTAATTTGTTCTTGAGTAACACTACCATTAATTGGTGAAATTTCGAGTCTAGCATGTACAAAGTTATCACACATTAGACCTGAATTAATTCGTGTTTCAAAAACTCCAAAGGCTGGATTAAATCCAAACTCCTCTGGAAATTCATAGTTTCTCCAATTATCGATCATTGGTATTGATGGAGGCAAGTAGAATTTTGTTATTTGACAATTGTACTTATTGTAAATTTCTATTAATCTTTCGACGTTTAAATTTGAAATAAATAATACATCTTCGTCAATACTTTTGGATATTCGATTTCGTATATCAATATTAATACCTCCTACAATAGTTTTTTCACATTCTAAGACTATTGCTACATTATAAACAGTATTCTTTCTAGAAGGAAAAAAAGTTTGCTCAAGGTCTTCGAATACATGAATTAATTCTGCCTTATTTGATGAAGTAGCAATTTGTTGAAATGTATTATTTACTACACAATTTGAAGACAGAATTGAGTTTTCAATATGTTGATATTGTTTTAGCAATTCAGATTTGTGAACATTATCAATAAATGTATATTCTGAATACTTATGCTCTCGATAGTACAGCTTGAAATTATCAAACCTTATTTTTTCTAAATATTCAATTATTGTCATAGCTTAATGGTTTCACTAACTTACCCACAACGTTTAGTATTGTTTGTTGATGCAGGCGTTAGTGCTTATATCTTTCCACAAACAGAAACAAAAGCATGCCTTAATATACAAATTATTCATGCGGGTTTGATGTACTGAAATACCCTTGAATACGAACCTGCATTAACAACAATACATTGTTATAGCCAGTTATTTGTATTGATATATCCTTATCCAATTAACATCTCCATTCGAATTTATCGAAGTATACTTGGTTACAAACCCTTCCTTGTTATATTCAAAGAGGCGTTTTGTGAAATATTGGTTAACAAATCCAATATATAGTGTTTCCTCTATTATATTTTTTGATTTGTCATATTTATATGTTTCCACTCTTGGAGTAGAACTGTTTGTTGTATACTCTATCTGTTTAATTATGTTGTAATCAGTATCATAATTGTATATAGTTGAATCCTTAATGGTTCCTAATGAATCTGTTGTAACTTCTTTTCTGCAATAGTATTTTGTAATTCTTCCTTCGTCATTGAAATCAAAATATTTATTATGAATTGGTAATGGGTCAAGATAATATGAGTATACAATTTCTTTAATTTTGTTTTCGCTATCAAAGTACTTATGCTCTATAATCTGTCCGATTGAATTTAAAAGGTATTGGTCTGTTACAGTTTCTTCGTATTTCCATGTACCATAAGAGTATTTGTATCGAATTATCTTTTTTCGCAAACCATTTTCATATTCATATTTCCATTTTGAAGAAGGAATTCTTTTACCTATGGAATCAAATTTTTCATAAAAAAACTCCTCGGTTAAATTATTAGTAGAATCATATTTATACTCTAAATAAAGTCCTTTTGAATCGATATTGTAGATTAAATTTTTTCTATCGTCAAAACCATAGATTTCGATTTGAGTAGATTTTTTTACTTTGCCATTTTCATATTTTGATTCTATAATATCGGCAAATTTAAATGCATTTAATCCCGCTGGTATTTCAAGCCTTTCATTTTTTTGAGAAAAGGACAAAATATTATTAGCAAGTATAAATATGGTTAAAATGACTCTTTTCATAATTGGCTATAACGGGGTTTATGCAATTTGTAGCGGTATTTAAAGATAATAACTTTAAAGTAACAGAGTAGACAAATTGCTGCGGAAAATCATATTATATTTTTGCCATCAGAATTCCGCAGGAATTTGGCGGAGTAGGAAAGAGCTTTACTGTTTCCTAACCAACGAACCGCTATAAATTGTATGTATTGTTATAAGCTAGTTTTATTTTATCTATTTATCTATCGTATTATCAAAGTTGAATGTATCTAAAAGAAACCTTTTGTAATATTTTATTTCTGTATTGTAACCAAAAAGGCACATTGAATAGCCAACTACAAAAAACAAAAAAACAATTATCGAGATGCCCTTGTTAGTATTAAAACTTAATAAACTAAGAAATAATGTAATGAAACACCAAAAACCAAAAAATAAAATAGTTTGAAAACTCTGTCTAATTGTTAAATGAATCTTGGTTGTCCCGTTTTCATTAGCAATTTTTCCTTTAACAATAGGTCTTAAACCATTGTTTGAATACCTATCATTAATTCGTCTCAATGTGAATTTATTCTTAGTTTTTTTTAATTCAAATTTTGTTGGATCTGAATATTGTCCCTCACTCAAATTTTTATATAGTCGTAAATATCCATTCTGCCAATTTTCTGTCTTTTCTATTAATCTTTCCTGAACAAAACGAACATCTTGTCTGGTTGTCAAAAGTATTTTATCGTAAGGTATAAAGTTCATTTTTAAACTTGCTTATAACGGTTAGTATTGTTTGTTGATGCAGGTGTTAGTCCTTATATCTTTCCACTTAAACAAACGAAAGCATGCTTTAATATACAAATTATTTATGCGGGTTTGATGCACTGAAATATCCTTGAATGTAAACCTGCATTAACAACAATACATTGTTAGCGGTTTGTGGCTTTCCTTTATTCCAATTCCTTATCTACAATAGTAAAATTTAAGTTATCAGGTACACCTAGTTTTTTTCTACTTTGTTTAAAATCATTCTCATTCTCAAACTTGTGAACTTTGTTTTTAGAGCTCCATTGTTGTGTATCGTAATCTCTTGTGTCAACGATGTAATAGTATGTGATTTTTTTATCCGGAAATAAGTCACGGTGTGTATTCCTGCCATTACTAATTCCATGCCATTCACCATTTATTTTTACATAACTCTGTTGTTCTCCAAGTGTGTCTGATGGAATACTATCTAACTTCCAAGTTTTATATTCATTGATATTGTTCCATGAAATTGTATCATCATTATTTGGATGTTGTTTAGCAATAATAAAATTATCGTCAAAACCAATCGCAAATACTGTCTCAGAAATTATTACTCCACCACCGTATTCGTTATGATTAGAATTCAAATACAATGATTGATATCGAGGTTCCGCCCACCAACCCAAATTAAAGTCTTTTACTAAATGTGTCGTGTTTGTTGGTTCATCCCAAAAACAACTTATTAAAAGAAGATTAATAAGTCCGAATAAAAAAAGTTTTTTCATGGTCGTATTTGTCGTTTTGCTATAACCGCTAACGTTTGTGGTTGCATTTGTTGTAGGTCTTGAAAGCGCCAAGATTTCCTTAACACCGAACCCGCACAACCTTTTAAATTTAATTATTTCGTGCGGACTTGAAAGCACCGCTATTAATATTATCAAAGAAGTCTACAATAAATGCTACTTATTGTTAGCTGGTGTTTATTCAATTATTCCTTGTGGCATTTTTGCATTTGGAGGATTAGTTCCTTTAATTGATTTTAAGAAGGATACTAGATATCCAACTTCATTCGGAGTAAGTTCATATCGCCAACCAATCATCCCCTTATCTGGCACACCATTTATTATTGTATTCGCAATATTTTCATTACTACTACCATGTAACCAATAATTATCGGTTAAATTTGGACCAACACCGCCTTCGCCTTGTCTTCCATGACAAGCTGTGCAATTTATACTGAAAACCTGTTGTCCTTTTTTTGAACTATGTTTTTCATTTATTGATTGATTAATTAGAAATTCTGAACGTGCCCATAAGCTGTCATCGAGTTTATTTTGAATTAAAGTTTCCTCGTGCTGTTTTATTCTAATTAATTTTAATTCTTCACTTTCTTGAATATTATCTAAATATGAAATTAATGCTATAATTTCTGAATTTTCCTTTACCTCTATACCATTTGAATTCAATTCAGCATTAATCAATTTTGATTCTGCAAGTTCTTTATCCCATTCTTCAAGAGAAATTTCATGAATGATTTTATCTATAGAATCCTTATTAAAAATCTTATATGATAGAATGGAAAATGAAGGCATTTTTGAGTTTACAACAACAATAGTAGGATCCACCAAATGCCAATAATGCCAACTCTTTGGGTATTTATTAGCTAATCCATCCAAGCTTATTATTTTAGGGTCTTTTGTTTGATTTAATGAATGACAATTAAAACATTTTTCTCGATTATAAACATACTGTCCATATAGAGTCAAATAACTCTTTGTTGTATCAACAGAAGTTAATGTAATTCGTCTATCAATTTGACTACTTGTAAAGGAATTGAATGCTATAATTAAAAACATTAAAACTATAAATAGTATTAGATTTAATTTCATAAGTGTGATGTTACTTAAAATAGCAGCTAACT
>NZ_KB903626.1 GCF_000379725.1 Cytophaga aurantiaca DSM 3654 | reverse complement strand
GTAGAGTTAACATCTACTTCAGGATGTCTATCGGGCCCGAATCCATTCAAATCGACAGAGATCGTAATGGATATCAAACCGATCCCAGCTCCTGTGATTCAGGAAACAGATCAGACGGTATGTTCNCCTGCAAGTGTAACNTTCCATGGAACAGTTGGAACAGGAACAAACCTTCAGTGGAAACGCGACGGAGTTGATATAGCAGGAGCAACAAATGCGAACTATACAGCAACAGAGGCAGGAAACTATACGCTTTATGAAGACAACTTAACCTGTAACTCCACTTCAGCGGCAGTGAATCTGACAATCGTTCAGACCCCGATCGCACATGCAGGAGCAGATATCTTCATCAAAGAGGGTGAGACAAGCAACCTGAACGGAAGCGGCGGATCAACGTATAGCTGGTCACCGGCAACGTATTTGAGCGATGCAACGGTAAGCAATCCGAACTTCACGGCAACGCAGACGATCACATATATCTTAACGGTAAGCAATACAAGCGGGGCAACAACATGTTCAACAACAGACGATGTTACGGTGTATGTAGTTAAACCGATCGAAGTACCGAATGTGATCACCGTAAACGGCGATGGCAACAACGATGACTGGGAGATCAAGAACATTGAAGGTTATCCGAATGTGACCGTAGAGATTTACAACCGTTGGGGTAATTTGGTATGGAAATCATCAGGCTATGTTAAGAACTGGGATGGAACGAATTATAGAAATGGTGAAGTACTGGCAGACGGTACATACTTCTACATCATTGATCTGAAAAGTGAAGTGTATCCTGAGCCGCTTACAGGCTGGATACAGATCATAAAATAAAATGAATGAGTTATAAATAAAAAGACTCCAACGAGCTATCGTTGGAGTCTTTTTATTTTAATCCCGTAGGGATGAAATGTCTGTAGAAAATTATATACAAAAATCTAACACGCACGGAGCTCCGTAAAGGAGCGACGGATTATATAGAATTAAAATATGCCATCCCTACGGGATTTGGGCGAATATATTTCTAATTAATTTCTATCTACAGATATTATGTCCCTAACGGGACTAAACATCTATAGATATTTTTTTACAGGAATTTAAATACTATTTGCAAACAGATTCATACGATGGTTTCGTATCTAAGATGCCGGCTTCAACCAAGGCAGTTGCTGTATAATCAAAATCGTTTTTAGAAAGCGACTCCTTGTTTCCCCATTGGATACGGGCATACCAATCACGTGCATCTTCAATTTTAATATCGTACACTGCAGCAATCGTCTGTGCAGGGTCCGGCAGTTGCTGAATAAATGCTACGGCTTTTTGTAAAGCACGATACATGCCTTCAACATTTTTAATGCGATTCAATGCAGCAGTACTTATAGTAATCACAACAGAAGGCCAGGGCGTAGGGCATTCACCTATTCTCCTTAACTCTCCGTTATACACGTAAGGTGCTGTCATATTTTTTTCCCATAAAAAATAATCAGATTCATTTTTTTGCAGAGAAACTCTTGCACCATCCAGATTCTGGATCAGTTCCCATGAAGCATCTGTTAGATCTAAACTACGTTGCATGCGATCAACAAGTGCCATAAGATGTGAACCTGAACCCATTCTGCTGACAGCATATTTTATAGGGCCTGGTTTATCGGGGTTCGTATGATGAGATGCAGCACCTGTATGAATGCCCCAGATAAGCGGAGATGCAACATACACACGATCTATAATTGCAGGATTACCTTTTGCAATATCTGCAATGGCTCCTTCGGTAAGAAGCGTTGCAATATCAATGATGTCTGCACGTAAGTCCTGACACATAGCACCAGTGCCGCCTTTATAATCCAACCATTCCAACTCAATTCCTTCTGCAGCAAAATATCCTTGCTCGATTGCAACGTGCCATGGGTAATTAAAATGTTCCGGTACGCCGCCGCATCTTATTTTCATTCTATTGTATAATTAATTTTCCTGATCGTAATAACCGAACTTAAATATCATATCGGCTATTAAGCCCGTCCAGCCTGTTTGGTGAGATGCACCTAATCCTGAACCATTGTCTCCATGAAAATATTCGAAGAACAATATTTCTTCATTGAAGGCAGGATCATTCTGCATTCTCGGATAATCATTATAAATAGGCCTTTTGCCTCCTTCATTTTTTCTAAACAGTTTCATCAATCGAATACCAAGCTGTGCAGCAACATCACGAATGGTTAAAAACTTACCGCTATGTGAAGGGTATTCAATTTTAAAATCATCACCGTAATACAAATGATATTTCAATAAGGATTCAATGATCAGATAATTTACCGGAAACCAGATGGGGCCGCGCCAGTTGGAGTTCCCTCCAAACAAAGACGTAGTCGAGGTTCCAGGCTCATACTCGATTTGATATATCTGATGATCCAGCTGATATTTATACGGATGATCTTTATGAATTTTTGATAAAGCACGAATGCCGTATTCAGAAAGAAATTCTGTTTCATCCAGCATACGCACCAACAATTGTTTCATCCGGAAACCTCTTAACAAAGAAAGCAATCTTCTTTTACCAACACCCGGTTCGTCTAAACGGGAAACGTTGCTTGTTAAGTCTACACGATCTTTAATAAAATAATCAACCTGTTTTTTAAATATTGGCAAATCTTCATAACTCTCTGCAATGATTGTTTCTACTGCAAACAGCGGAATCAAACCAACCATAGAATTGATTTTCAAACGCTGTACTTTTCCGTTAGGTAAGTGCAGCAGATCGTAAAAGAATTTCTCATTGTCGTCCCACAATGAATTATCATTCTCGCCAATATTGTTCAGTGCAGCAGCAATGTAATAGAAGTGTTCAAAGAACTTGCATGCCATACTTTGATAGTTTGGATTATGCAATGAAAGTTCCAGTGATATTTTCAGCATGTTCAAAGAGAACATAGCCATCCAGGCAGTTCCATCTGCCTGTTCCATGAATCCACCTGTTGGCAAGGGTTTGCTGCGATCAAAAATTCCGATGTTATCCAAACCAAGGAAACCGCCTTCGAAGATATTGCTTCCGTTTTTATCTTTTTGATTTACCCACCAGGTAAAATTTAGTAAGAGTTTATGATACGATTGTTCGAGAAAATCAAAGTCACCTTTGTCACATCGGATCTTTCTGTCAATTTGAAATATACGTAACGTTGCCCAGGCATGCACAGGTGGATTCACATCGCTGAAACTCCATTCATATGCAGGGATCTGTCCGCTTGGATGAAGATGTTTTTCATCGAGCAGTAAAAGCAATTGTTCTTTTGCAAACGAAGGGTCGATACGAGCAATTGGTATGCAATGAAAAGCAAGATCCCAGGCTGCAAACCATGGATACTCCCATTTGTCGGGCATCGAGATAATTTCCGAACAGTGCATGTGCCTCCACGTCGCGTTTCTGCCATGCTTGCGATGCACATCGAAATCAATGAAAGGAGGATTTACTTCATCTCCATCCAGCCATTTCGAAACATCAAAATTATAATATTGTTTTGCCCACATCATGCCTGCGTAGGCTTGACGTTGAATATTCTTCAGATCATCTTCACGAATATGTGATTGCAAGTCTTCGTAAAAAATATCTGCTTCGGATTTTCGCTGCGCAAAGATGTTGTCAAAATTTTCAAAAGGATTGTCTACTTTTTCTTTACTTAATCGAAGACGAAGAATGTAATTATTGTTTGCTGCAACTTGTATTCTATATGCACCTGCGGCTTTAGTACCGGTCTTCGCGTCGTTGACAGCAGTTTTTTCGTTATTTACGATGTAATCATTTATTCCATCCTTAAAAAAAGTTTTGCCATTATTCACACCAAATACACGTTTGGTATTTGTTTCATTTTCACAAAACAATAATTCGGGATGTTGATCTAAATAAAAATGGTAGGTTCCGAAATCGGAATGCGCGAGTCTGATTTCGTTGTCTGTAATGGAGTACAGAGAAGGCTTCTTGGCATCGTGTTCCCAATCCCAGGTATTACGGAACCACACGGTAGGTAAAACAACAAGCTCTTTCTCTTCATGGTATTTATTTACCACTTCAATTTTTATAAGAATATCTTCTTCGTTGTTTTTTGCATATTCGATATAAATATCAAAAAATTTATTGTTGTCGAATACGCCACTATGAATTAAATCAAATTCGTCTTCTGAACGTGAACGGTTTTTATTTTCGGTTACAAGCTCATTGTAAGGAAACTCATCGTGCGGATAACGATACAGCATTCTCATGTAGGAGTGTGTAGGCGTACTATCCTGATAATAATAGTATTCTTTTACATCTTCTCCGTGATTGCCTTCATTACCTGTTAATCCAAAAAAACGTTCTTTTATGATCGGGTCATTGTAATTCCAGAAGGCCAGTGCAAAACAAATGTGTTGCTGATCGTCGCTGATACCGCCGATGCCATCTTCACTCCAGCGATAGGCTCTGCTGCGGGCCATATCGTGTGGAAAGTATTCCCAGGCCGAACCGTCTTTACTATAATCTTCTCTTACAGTGCCCCACTGGCGGTCACTCACATAGGGTCCCCATTTTTTCCATGAGCATATTTCTTTGGAATGTATAATGCGTTCTTTTTCAATATTCATCATGGGCAATAGTCAACAGATATGAATAAATGAGTACGGTTATAATCTATGGATAAACTCTGAAGATATTCAGAAGAAAAATTATTTGTTGATGGAATAGAGCAGATAGCGCACGGTTAGTGAGATCTGATGCATTCTGAAATGATCTAAATTTTTTCCGGAGGCATTTTCAAAACCGGCTTTACCATCTTTGGTATATACGCTATTGGTTAATGCATTCGCAGTATAGGTTGCATCTGTTGTATAGTACGGAGAAGAAGTAAGAGGAATCGCATACGTTAATTCAATGTCCAGATTGTGACGGTAACCTGTTAAAATGGAAGTGCCGATTCCAAGTAAAAAATGCATTTGGAAAGGCTTGTATCCGTCAATTTTTACGCCTTTGTATTCACGGTCCTGCTTGTTGCTTGCAGCCATTCCATTCTGATTGTAATAGGTAGTGATGGAGTCTTCTTCAGAATACATGCGCATATTGGTGTTGTATGCAAAACGTAAACCTGCAGTTGCAAAATAATTTTTATCGGGAATAATGTAGTATTTAGCAACGATGGGCAGAATCAGCTGCGTGCTTTTAAATTTTGCAGTGGATAATACTTTGTGCGTGATATAGTCTGTAGATGTTTGTTGTTGGTTCGAAATATAAATATTGTTATACGTTGAACGGAACAGGTTGAAACCTGGTGTAGCAACCAAGCACAGCTGATGGGTTAAACGGTATTGAGCAACTGCCTGAAATCCGATCTGAGCTGCAGCCTGTACTTTGAAATCTAAATTTGTAATGGAACTGTTTAGATCATCGATTGCTTGTCCACCTTGTTTAAGCTGAGAAGAACGCAAATAACCAATGCTCATAGTTGACGCCAAACCAAAGCTTATCTGAGCGTTACTGATAAGAATGCTGCTGATTAAAACAGCAAGCACCAGAAAATATTTTTTAAAGATTGTTGCCATAGACGTAAAGTATATATACGGGAGAACCCCTTAAAAAGTTAGAGCCTGTATTTAATACAGGCTCTAAATTAAATCTTAATGGTGGTGGTGACCGCCTTCACCGTGAACGTGGCCGTGGCTGATTTCTTCTGCCGTTGCTTCACGAACTTCAACAATGGTTCCTTTGAAATAAAGGTCTTTGCCAGCTAGAGGATGATTGAAATCCATGATGACAACATCGTCTCTCAACTCCAGGATTCGACCTTGAAGAAAATTATCTTCGTTGTCTCTCATTGGCAAAATATTACCAACTTTCAACATATCGTCCTGTAATTTTCCGTCAATTGTAAATGCTTCTTTTGGAATGTCTACCAATGCATTCGGGTCATTTGGACCGTAAGCATTTTCAGATGCAATAGAAAATTTGAATGAATCACCTTCTTTTAAGCCAAAAAGATTTTGCTCAAATTCAGGTAATAATCCACCTACACCAAATAAAAAGGTAGCAGGCTGATCTTTATCAACTTTTTCAATAATTTCTTCTTTGTTGCTGTCTTCGCTAAGTTCGTATGTAAGACGAACTACTTTGTTTTCAGAGATTGTTAACATAAACCGTGATTCTATTAATTATGAATTATTAAGACGTTTACTGTATCTCTACGTGCGCCTATATGTACGAGACAAAGATACGTCCTTTTTTTGAGAATGGAGCCTCCTGAATTGAAATACTTTTGACTAAAAAATTGATAATGAAGCCATCCGAAAAGCTTATTATTTAGAGTGTTTCTAAAAAATTATGTTAGACGCAGATTTTAGCGATTTTGATATAGGTTTGTCTCACGGATAGGAAAGTATTAACCGTTTATTTATCAGTATTTTAATTTCATTTTATGGAATCCTGTTCCATGAATTTTTAAATGAATTGAATGTAAATTTTAGGTTAGTTTATAGTCTACTTCATGCCTTTCATAAATGAGTTTCACTATGCCTGAATGAAATACAACATTTGCCTAACATAACACTTAAAAAAAAGCGATATTTACATTCTCATTATAGAATATATTCTATCGATTCCCATGCTTGCACATTTAGAAGAATTAAAGAAAAACATTGAAGGTGATTTATATTTCGACCTTACAATGAGAACACTTTATGCAACCGATGCGTCTGTCTACCGCGAGTTACCACTTGCTGTAGCACGACCAAAGCACAAACAAGATGTTCAGAAAATTATCGCTTTTGCAAACAAATATAAGATCGGAATTATTCCGCGTACTGCCGGAACCTCGCTGGCAGGGCAGGTAGTAGGTAAGGGTATTATTGTAGACGTATCGAAATACTTCACAGAAATATACGAGATCAATACCAAAGAAAAATGGGTGCGCTTGCAGCCTGGTATTGTATTGGATGAATTGAATAAAAAATTAGAACCGTTGAATTTATTCTTCGGTCCGGAAACATCTACATCCAACCGCTGTATGGTGGGTGGTATGGTGGGTAACAATTCATGCGGTTCGCATTCTGTTATTTATGGCACTACACGTGATCACGTATTGGAGATCAATGGTTTCTTAAGTGATGGAAGCGAAGTTACATTTAAATCATTGACTCTTGATGAGTATCAATCAAAGTTGAAACTGGATACGCTTGAAGGTAAAGTTTACCGTTACATCAACGAAACACTTACCAATGAAGATAACCAAAAAGAGATCCGTTCAGAATTTCCAAAACCTACGATAAACAGACGTAACACAGGTTACGCGATAGATGTATTGCTGGAAAGCGCACCGTTTACAGAAGGAAAAGAATCCTTCAACATGTGTAAACTGATCTCAGGTTCTGAAGGAACGTTGGTTTTCATCAACGATATTAAATTAAACTTAATTGATCTGCCGCCGAAAACAAAAGGAGTATTGGCTGTTCATTTAAATACGGTTGCAGAAGCTACGCGCGCCAATTTAATTGCATTGGCAAATAAACCCGGTGCAGTTGAATTGCTGGATGATATTGTATTACAGTGTACAAAAAGCAGTATTGAACAATCCAAGAACAGAGCCTTTATACAAGGGGATCCGGGAGCATTGTTGATTGTTGAATGGGCACGTGAAACAAAAGAAGAAATTGAAGCACTTGCTGCCAAAACTGAAAAAGAACTTCGTGCAGCAGGCTACGGATACCACTTCCCATTATTGTGGGATAACGATATCAATAAAATATGGTCGCTTCGTAAAGCGGGTTTAGGTTTATTAGGTAATATTCCCGGTGATATGAAAGGCGCTGCATGTATTGAAGATACTGCCGTTGACGTAAACGATCAACCGGAATTTATTGATGAGTTTCAAAAGATATTAGACAAGCACAATACCAAGTGTGTATTCTATGCACACATTGGCGATGGAGAATTGCACTTACGTCCAGTGATGAACCTGAAAGACGAGAAGGATCGTCAATTGATGTTTACCATTACCGATGAAGTTGCAGACCTTGTTAAAAAATACAGAGGTTCATTGAGTGGTGAACACGGCGATGGTCGTGTGCGCGCACCATTTGTGAAGAAGATGATCGGTGAAAAGAATTATGAAATGATCTGCGAACTGAAAAAAGTTTGGGATCCGAATGATATTCTTAATCCGAATAAAATTGTAAATGCTCCGCCGATGCTGGAGTCTCTGCGTTACGAATCAGGTCAGAATACGCCTGAAATTAAAACAACATTCAACTTTGAAAAATCGTTGGGTATTGTTCGTATGGCCGAGCAGTGTAATGGCGCCGGTGATTGCAGAAAGTCTTCCATCATTGGAGGCACGATGTGCCCGAGCTTCCAGGCAACACGTAACGAAAAAGATACAACACGTGCGCGTGCAAACATCTTACGCGAATTCTTAACCGTTTCAAAAAAAGAAAATAAATTCGATCATAAAGAAATTTATGAAGTAATGGATCTTTGTTTGTCTTGTAAAGGATGTAAGAGCGAATGTCCGTCTAACGTTGACGTTACAAAATTAAAAGCAGAATTCCTACAGCAGTATTACGATGCAAACGGTGTTCCGCTGCGTGCACGTATGATCGCAAATTATGCTAAAGCCAATGCACTGAATAAAAACTGGCCGTGGTTGGCAAATTTTGTGATGGGCAATATTGTAACAGGAAGTATTATAAAAGGTGTTTTGGGAATGACGCAAAAACGTCCGCTGCCTAAAATGTCTATGCAGACCTTACGTACGTGGGCGCGTAAACATCCCGATGAATTAAAACCTGCAAAAGGACATTACATCGGTAAGGTCTATTTGTTCTGCGATGAATATACAGATTACAACGAATCACACATTGGTGTTAAAGCAATTCATTTGCTCACACGTTTGGGATATGAAGTAGTAGTGCCTGCCCATTTGGAAAGTGCGCGTACCTATTTATCTAAAGGGATGGTTAGAGATGCGCAGAAGATCGTTCGTAAGAACATTGCGATGTTGAAAGACATTGTAACTTCTGAATCTCCGTTGATCGGTATTGAGCCTTCTGCTATTTTAAGTTTCAGAGATGAATATCCAAACTTAGTTCCTGCTGAAGAATTAGAAGCTGCTAATCACTTAGCAAAAAATTCATTTATGATCGATGAGTTTATTGCCAATCAATTTGATGCGGGCAAGATCAGCAAAGATCTGTTTACACGTGCAAACCGTAAAGTTAAACTGCATGGCCACTGTCACCAGAAAGCGTTGTCTTCTGTAAACTTCTCTCAAAAGATTTTAACGATACCGGAGAATTATAAAGTTGAGGTGATTCCTTCAGGCTGTTGCGGTATGGCAGGTTCATTTGGTTATGAGAAAGAACACTATGATCTGTCGATACAGGTAGGTGAGTTGGTATTGTTCCCTGCGGTACGTAAGGCCGATGAACAGACGATCATCGCTGCACCGGGTACGAGCTGTCGTCACCAGATCAAAGATGGTACAGGCAGAGAAGCGAAGCATACAGTTGAAGTTTTATTCGAAGCATTGGCATAGTATAAACTGCAGTATTTAATCAACTCTAAACCAATTTAATTTTTACAAACATGAAGAAAATCGTATTTGCATTGCTATTATTATTTCCTTTATTGAATGCGTGTCAGAAGGAAGAAAAGCTTGAAGAGAAGTTGGAAGGTCACTCCGGTGAGATGGAAGATGGATATGGCTTAAGTGAAAAAGAACTGGTGCAAATTTCTGACCTTAAAAAAGACATTATATTGGAAATTAAAAGAGGTGATTCACTAACGGTTGCAAGCTTAAGAAAAGAAATCGATTCATTGAAAGCAGAGATTCATATGTTGAAAGGTAAAAAATAATTTTACTTACACTAATATAAATGAGGGCTGCAGGAAAATCCTGTAGCCCTTTTTATTTCAGTGTTTCAAGATAATTGATATAGTTATTTAACGAACTGCAGAAACCATTTCTATCCGAACCCAAGGTTTTAAATTCAAGTTTGATCAGTTCTATTAATGTAGGTTTGATATCTTTTTTTTCAGTTACGGCACAATTTGTTTTTATCCAATAGATTTCCGCTGAGTTCGGAAAATCAATTAATGCCTGGGCAAGTTCAGGATCATTCAATTTATTTTTTTCAGCTTTACCTATAAAATAACTCATTGCAAACCGTTCGTCTTTATATTGTGTCCAGCCTAGCTTATCAATGCTTTCATCTACTTTTCCGGTAACTGCAGCTTGTAAATGTGCATAGATGTTTAAAAATTCTACATCGTTATTTTTAGCCGCAATTTTTAGTAATTCCTCTCCTCGCGTTGTGTAGAATTCATTTTCATTGAGAATTTGTGTAGTAAAACAAATTCGTAACAAGTCAGAGGTCATCCCTCCATGAGCAGGCAATGGAGCTGAAGAAAGAATCAGTTTATTATTTTTTAAGATTGATTCAATTGCTGATTTGGAATCAGTGGATTGTGGAAGTTTTTTTAGTTCAATATAGGCATGGATCGTTTTATAGATCGTGCTTGATTTGCTTACAGTATTCTGAAGAAGGAGTAAGTCTTCAGCTAAAAAGAATTCGTGCTTACGCGTATTCCACCAATCGAACTTCCAGTTTACATCGTTGTAGATTAAATCGTAAAAAAGCATGTGGTTGCCATTCTTAATTTCTTTTCTAAGATTATCTCTGCCTCTTATAAGGGTCGTGTCTACATGAACACTATATATCGCAAAGTCAATAGAAGTATGGTGTCTGGTGAAATTGCATTTTTTCCAGTTCGAAATACATGTATCATTCGCTCCAATGTTTATATAACATTCCGCTAGCCATAGATTTATTCTATAGTAATTTTCAGGTATGCTTACAGATGCAAGAGCATTCTCATACAAAGCAATTGCTTCGTTGTAGTTGCCTTTTCTATGTAACTCTATCGCATATTCCATTGCAAATTCTAAATTGGCTGGATTGGTATTGTAGGCTTCTTGGTGTAATGGAAAAGATTTTGAAGGATCAATGCTGAATAATGCACCGGCAATTAAATATTTTTCGTATTCATTACCTGCACTTTTTATTAGTACAGAAATACAATCATCTAAATTTGCTGTAGCTAAACAGTTGTTAAATGTTTCTAATGAAGGGGTAAGCCTTTTCGCTGCGGCTTCTATCTTGTCTTTATTGGAAGTAAGTGTTTGTGCGTTACAATGGATTGTAATAAAAAATATGCTGCAGAAAAAAACAATATATTTCATAAAGTACAAGAAGTGTTCTGATGGGGATATGGATAAAAGAGAAGGAAAATAACAATTTTATTTTCCTTCTCTCGCTTTCTTCAGCGAATCAATATTTTTCAATCCCAGTTTTTCGTTGTATTGAATCTTATATTTATTGACAAAGGTTGTATCTTTTTTACGCTGCCAAGGCGGTGTTGTACGCGACATAAAATCTACTGTGAACCAGATCATGATCCCAATAAAAACAAAAAATACAATGCCTAAAGCTCTCTTTTTTGTGATCATTAATATACACGTTTCAATTGGAAAGCTTCCATTGGGCTTATTACCATTGGCACTTTTTCAACTGTAATGGAACTAGTATCTAAGCCAAATGCACTGGATTCAGAAATAGAAATGTGCTTTAATAAGAAGTACCAGTCCATTGTGAACTGTTCTATCACATTTAGATCATTGTCATTGCTCAAATGTTTTTCTAAAACAACAAAACGGAAATCACCAATCACATTTCTTTTGTTTAGCGATATATATCGGGATGTAAAATCTACTTCTTTATTATTCACCATGTCTTCTACTACCTTACGGAAGAAAAGATTGATGCGATGTTCCACTCTGAAACCCAATTTAAAATCTACACGGATCACATCATCCTGTAACATGGTGCGCACTTTGTATTCAAGTGTGTACGGTTCATCCACTACATCTATGTGTAAGAACCAATAGATATCGGCACGCTTTGGTTGCTTCTGAAAAATAGAATACATGATTTTTGATTCTATTTTATTAGGGCTGTCTGCACCTGTTAAATATACAAGGTGTGTAGAGTATTTTTGTATGGAAGAGTCCTCGCTTAATTCTTTTAATAACGGAAGATAGTCATCAATATTTACATACTCTGTAAGTCTGCGTTTAATACGGTGCGACGTATACCAGATTGCCATGATGAACATAAGAATCCCACCGACAATCAATGTAAAATATCCTCCATTGAAGAATTTTTCCAGGTTGGCAATTAAGAAGGACGTTTCAATCACAAAGTAGATTGCAAAGAAAATACCTACCCAAACAAATGAAATGCGCTTTATGATGAGTAAATAATAACACAACAGCAAAGAGGTCATCATCATGGTTATGCTGATTGCTAAGCCATAAGCGGCTTCCATATTGGCTGAGTCTTTAAATACCAAAACAACAAAAATGCAGCCAAGCATCATCATGATATTGGTGCTTGGAATAAATAACTGTCCCTTTTTTATTGTTGGATATTTTATTCGAACCTTTGGCCATAAGTTTAAGCGTAAGGCTTCACTGATCAGTGTATACGATCCGCTAATCAATGCCTGGGATGCAATGATAGCAGCCATTGTGGCAATGACAATTCCGTACGGTACAAATTTTTCAGGCATGATTCCAAAAAACGGGTTAACACTAAGTCGGTAACCACTTTGTTTTAATAACCATGCACCTTGACCAAAATAATTTAATAACAATGCAATTTTTACAAAAATCCAGCTGATACGAATATTTGGTCTACCACAATGACCTAGGTCTGAATACAAGGCTTCAGCACCCGTTGTACAAAGAAATACTGCACCTAACAACCAAAAACCATGAGGATATTCAGTTAGCAAATGGTATGCCCATGCAGGGTTAATAGCTTGAAGTACATTTGTGTTATCTACTAATTCATTTAAGCCCAATGCGGCTAACATGAAAAACCAGATAAACATGATGGGGCCAAATAATTTACCTACAATGTTTGTTCCAAAGCGTTGTACTAAAAACAATCCCATAATTATTACAATTACAATGGGAATGGTATTTAATTTTTCGTCGTATATTTTTAATCCTTCAATTGCAGACGATACTGAAATGGGTGGCGTAATGATACCATCTGCTAAGAGCGCCGCTCCGCCTATCATAGCGGGCCAAACTAAATTTGGATTTCGTCTTCGTATTAAAGCAAACAATGAAAAAATACCGCCTTCACCTTTGTTATCTGCACGTAAAGTAATAACTACATATTTTATTGTAGTCTGTAACGTTAAGGTCCAGAATACACACGACAAACCTCCTAAAATCAATGCTTCAGAAATTGATTCTTTTCCAACAATTGCTTTCATCACATATAAAGGCGATGTTCCTATATCACCGTAGATAATACCTAATGAAATTAATAGACCTGCAGCGGTTAATTTTGCATGGCCGTGATTTTTAGAATCTGTAATGTTTGACATTGAGATAGATGATTCGAAATAATGACTCAAATTACTAATTCATTTGATACCGACAAACCTTTCTTCTGAGTTATCTCAGTTTGTTTTATAAATTAAGAACAAATCTAAGTACCTTAGTAGTGATTTTTGTTTGCAGTAAGCGAATTTGAAAGACTTAATAATTTAAAATAACTAAATGAAACTAACATTTTGGGGTGCAGCAAGGAAAGTGACAGGTAGTATGTATTTGTTGGAATCGCTTGGTTATAAAATATTAATTGATTGCGGATCTGATTTTTCAGACAGACATAAAGTGCTTACAGGAGGCCTGTTCCCGTTTGAAACTTCTGAAATTGATCTGGTTATTTTAACACATGCGCATGTAGATCATTCGGGCAACATCCCCGCATTAATAAGAAGCGGCTATCGGGGGCAAATTCTTTCAACGGCACCTACAGCAGAATTATCGGAATTACTTTTTGCCGATTCGGCACATATTCAACGGGCTGAAAAAAAAATAGCTAATTCTGCCCCAAGTGATTATTCCTATAAACCCGTTGATCGCTTTATATCCATTGCATTTAATAAAGACTTTGAGATCAATGAGAGCATCACCGTTCGTTTAATTCCTGTTGGTCACATATTGGGAGCAGCGAGCATTTTTCTTTCTGTTAAAGAAGAAGGAAAAGTCAAAACGATTTTATTTTCCGGAGATATAGGAAGAGATAATTATCCGCTCTTACCCGATCCGATTCCGTCACCGCAAGCGGATTATGTATTATGCGAAACTACCTATGGCAACCGCGAACACAAGGAAACCGAAAGTCCGGAAGACCTTATAAAACGTATTGTTACAGAAGCGTGTGTTACAAAGCCCGGTCGCTTGATCATACCTGCATTCAGTCTGGGAAGAACACAATCGTTGCTATATACATTGAATAAATTGGCGCTTAAAAAAGAGCTGCCGCCCATAAAAGTATTTACCGATTCGGCTCTGGCTGCAGAAGGCACACGTATTTATTCAAAATACCATTCTCTGATGAATGAAGAGGCTCAAGGTATTAAAGCACAAGACGAATCACTTTTTGATTTTGAAAATCTGGATCATGTGAAAACGTTTAAAGAAAGTAAAAACATCTCTAACTATTTGCAGCCATGCATCATTCTGTCTTCATCGGGTATGATTACAGGCGGAAGAATTCAGCATCATATACGCCAGAATCTGCAGAATCCCTTCTGTACTATTTTACTGGTAGGATATGCCGTTGAAGGTACAATCGGTTATGATTTGCTGGCAGGTAAAAAGACCATACAATTTAAGAAACGTTCTATCCCTGTTTCAGCCAATGTGATTTATACCGATATTTTCAGTGGCCATACAGATAAACATGGCTTACTAAAATTTATGAGCCATCAGGATAAAAAGAAACTCAAAAAAATATTTTTAATACATGGAGAGTATCAGAGCATGCAGGATTTTGCCGAAACATTGAATGAGGCAGGATATCAGAATGTTGAATTGCCCGATTATGGGCAATCTTATGAATTATAAATTAAACGATGCGATTCAGGGCATCGTTTAAGGATAGATTCATATTCTTAAAACGCGTCTTTACCTCTTCAACAAATGTTGGATCTTCAACAATTTTCTTTACCTCGTCATCGCCGGTAACATCCATTTCACTGATCTTATAGGTCTGTTCAAACATTCCTTTTTCAATTTTTAAAAGATATTTACCGTTCCAGGAAAAAACTGTAATTTTAAAATCTACGTTTGGGTATTCGGCTACTATGCGCATTATTCTTAAAGTTTCGACACCTAAATTACATAAATTTGCGTACTTATAAATCTGAAATGAATTAAGTTCTGATAATTCATGGAAAAAGCGTATTTTAGATATCAGATTTAAGTGAACCGTACCCACAAATTGAATAAATGAAGAACATTCGACATCTTATTTTTCTAAAAGATGTATTAGTCTTGTCGCTTACTTCATTTGGAGGGCCTCAGGCTCATTTAGCTATTTTCTTTAAAATACTGGTTCAAAAAAGAGCTTATTTAACCGAAGCGGAGTTGATGGAATTGTATTCCTTCTGTCAGATTTTACCGGGACCGGCATCAACGCAAACCATTACTGCAGTAGGGTTTAAAATTGGTGGTCCGCGTTTGGCTTTTCTTACCGTACTGGTGTGGCTTCTACCTGCAGCGATTGTAATGACAGCCGCTGCGATCATGGTTTCCTATTTTCACGCACAGAATTTAAATCTGGGTTTTGTAAAATATTTAGAACCAATAGCGATCGGCTTTGTATTCTATGCAGTTGTTAAAACAATTTCCATTATTCAGAAAACAAAAACGGCTATCATCATTCTGGTGCTTACAGCCGGCATCTGCTTTTACATCAGCTTTTTTGATAAGGCATCTCCCTGGATGTTTCCGATTATACTATTGATCTCCGGTTTTCTTACATCGTTTCGCTTTGGAAAACATGAGAAAGAAGAAAAGACACCATTCAATATTCGTTGGGCAAATCTGATCTTGCTGGGCGGAATCTTTGTTGGCGCAGCAGTAATCGGAACCATTACACAAGCCTTGCCGATACGTCTGTTTGAAAACTTCTTTCGTAACGGAAGCCTTATCTTTGGAGGCGGACAGGCATTGATCGGTTATTTCTATACGGAATTTGTTGAATTTAAAAATTATTTAACACACAGCGAATTTTTATTGGGTTATGCATTTTTGCAATCGTTACCTGGCCCTGTGTTTACCTTTGCATCCTATATAGGTGCCCTATCCATGCGTCAGTACGGGATTTGGGGCGAAATAGCAGGTGGCTTCATCGGTTCATTCGGAGTATTTCTTCCGGGCACGATCTTAATATTTTTTATTGCACCGATCTGGAAAAATATCAAACAATACAGAGTGGTTAAAGCTTCGTTTGAAGGCATTAATGCAGGCAACGCAGGTATTATCATTTCAACAGCATTGATGTTGGCATTGCCCATGCAGCAAGGTGAATTGCATACAGTTGCTCTCAACGATGGTATCGCTGTTGCTACTATGTGCGTATTGTTGTTTACACGGATACCACATCCATTCATTATCATTGCTGGGTTGTTGGCGGGTTGGCTGATTTGATGGTATTCATAAATACAATTTTGATATTAAGTAAGCTATAGTATTATTTGTACATAATGATTAAAATAAACCACTCTTATTTATCAAAACATTTTATCGATGATGTTCCTTCTTTTGAAAACATTGTTTTTTTTGATAAAAGAAAAAAAGTACTCACCGATACCCATGAAAATTTTTATGAGGAGATCCGTGAAAAAACAAAAACATATAAATCATATATCGAACAAAAATGCCGCAGGCCTTTTGTAGATATCTACGCAAGCTTTCAGCCATTCAATGAAGCTACCAAAGCTTTATTGCCTTTTTTAGAACTCGTAAAAACTAAAATTTCCTCGGAAGAAAAAATACTAATCCTGTGGGATCGCAGTGGCTGGATCACGTCACTCGTTTCCGGAATATTTCCTGAAAATGAAATTATAACCACCTGGGAAGGAAATAAAGATGTGCTTGGTCATGCAGGTTTTACCTACTGGTTTAAGAACAGAACAAAAAATACAATTGTTTTTTGTGATCATACATCTCCTTTTCCGATCGAAGATGCAAGTGTATCACTCATTATAGGTTTAGATCTTCTGCACCGTTTTGATCAGACACTTTTATTAAAAGAAGTGTTGCGTATGAGTAAAAAGGATGGAGCAATTATTTTTCCTCATGTGCATCTTAGTAATTCAGAACCGGTTCCTTACTTTGATCGCGGCGGACATCAATTGCATGGCGAAGTATATCAAAAAACATTTGATCAGATTGCAAAGCATGGAACGCATAACGGATATATTTTTTCTGAACCCGATCTGTTTCAGTTTAATGATCTGCTAAGAAAAGAACATTCTAGGCCTTTGGTATCGGATTACAATACCAAAGATTACAATGCACTAGCCGCGTTACTTCCAAAATCGTGGAGTACAGAAGTACTAAAGCCTTATAAAAATCGGGATGAAATTATTGCTTCCTGCCGGATACTTATCAATCCATTGCTGCGTGTTGAACAGGACAACGTGATCTTAGATTACAATGCACTTGATAAACAGGTAGGCTATTTATTAGAAAGGCATATTCCATATTTGCCGAAGATTGAGAAAGCAGATAAGTATGTGCTGAATGATGTTCAAATGAAATTGCTTTACTGGTCCAGTAAATCGTTGACCTTAAAGCAAATTTCAGAACGCATTTCTATAAGCATCAACGATCTTATTTCTGAAGCAGATGCACTTAAAGAGATTGGTCTCATAGAAATATTTCCCATTTCTGAAAAGGCGCATCAACAGCAGAATTTTATTGGCTCACAGAAATTGTTTGTTCCTTATTCTGACCAGACATTTGCAAGTCAATGGCAGCAAGCTGTTGACCGGTACAAAACATTTCCTGCTCTTTTAAATGAAGACGACGGAAGCGTAATAACATTTGCAGAATCGGATGAAATCGTTCAATCCATCATTCAAAAACTATCTGCATGCGGCTTAAATAAAGGCAATAGCATTGTGCTTGTTAGTCCGATTCATACGGAAGCGATTTTACTTGCATGGGCATGTTTATCAATCGGCGTAATCCTTGTTCCGGTTAATTATAAAGCAAGTAAAAAAGATATTGAATACATACTGTCCATTGCTAAACCTACTTTAATTTTTAAATCGACTCACGTTCCGCATGAAAATATAGACTCGAATCATTCAATACCTCTTATTACGTTTGATGAAACGGATGAAGCAGAAGGTAATGATCTGTTTTTTTCTGACTGGTTGGAAACAGAAGAACAGAATTACAATTCATCTTCTGTAACACATACATCAGATGCGGTATTGCTTTTTTCATCCGGATCAACCGGAGTGCCCAAAGGAATTGCATTGAGCCAGGGACATCTTATACGCAGTGCATGGTTAATGGCGCAAACATACGATTGGAATCAGGAAGATATTTTTCTTGCTATCGGAGGATTGGAGTCTATGAGCGGTTTTAGAAATGCATGCATTGTACCTGTAATAAGCGGTACTGCAATTTGTGTTCCTTCCTATAGTACGATACAAAACGCAGTTTCTATTGCAGCGTGCATTAGTAAAAATGAGGTATCTATACTCGTGGGAAATCCCGCTTTGTACAATCAGTTTAATACATTCCAATCACACATTCAGAATCAATTAGTAAGCCTTAAAAAAGTTTTGTGTACAGGAAGTAAATTGAGTGCAGGAGTGCGGGCAGAATTTTTGAGACATTACAACAAAGCCATTTACAATTATTATGGCTTAACAGAAACTACAGGTTTGTGTATTGCAGAACTTCTTGGAAATACTGCCGACAATAAAGATGCAATAGGTTTGCCGATTGATGCACTTATTCAGATCGTTGATACCGAAGGAAAACCTGCAGCATATGGAGAGCCGGGTGAACTCAGATTGTATAGTGAAAATATATTTCAGGGCTATTATCAACGTGAAGATCTTACAGCACTGTGTATGAGCGATGGATGGTTCTATACAGGAGACATTGCAACGATGGATGCAAGCGGTCAGGTACATTTGGTTGGAAGAGCGAAAGAACTAATCAAAACAAGTACCGATACATTGGTTTATTTAGAGCCGATTGCTGAATTGATTGAACAGCATCCAAGCATTGAATTTGCTGCTGTAGTAGGTTATGTAGAAGATGAAACAGAAAAGATGGCCGCATTTGTTGTAGCCAAAAATGATTCAGGCTCAGATAAAGAATTGATCACTGAACTTAGAGGATATATTGAAAAAGAAGCAGGCAAAGACAAATTGCCTTCGAGAATAATTTTTAAAAAAGAACTTCCATATACATCCAATGGGAAAATTATAAAACATTTATTAGTAGAAGAGATCTATGCAAATTGAAGAGCTATTGAATAAAAGCCTTAATGGAGATTTAACTAAAAAGGTTTTTTTAGAAATTATTGGCAAGCAGTATTCTTACGGAACATTTTTTACAGATGTTGTTAAGATTAATAATCTATTTCATTCAAAGGGACTGGTTGAAGGGGATAAAATGTTCATTTCATTAAAAGATGAATACGATATTACGCTGTTCTTCATGGCAGGCCTTGTAAGCGGAGTTACGGTAATATCTGTAGATCCGGAGATAAATGCATTTCGCGCACAAAAAATAGTTGAACAGGCTGCGCCTGAAATGTGTGTACTGGAAGAGTATCTCTTTGAAAAATGGAACATAAATAAGGAACAGCAATTTTGTTTAAGTAAAAAGGAAACACAAAAGAAAGGTTCGTTATTTAAAAAGCTGCTGAAAAATTCTGCATCAACTGATCCGACTGAAGATGGGGATTCGTATCCGGCTATTATGGATTCGTTATCTGCATCAATGATGACGTACAAACAACCTGCACCCGAAACCATCGCCTATATATTATTTACTTCGGGAACAACTTCAGATCCGAAAGGTGTGATGATCTCTCAAAAAAATCTTTGGGAGCATATCAATACCTTGACTAAGGTCTATGGAATGAATCATCAAAGCCGCATCTTAAATAATTTATCTCTGTATCATGCAGATGGTATTATACAGGGACCTGTGCTTGCAGCATGTTGTAATGCTACATTGGTAAGACCGTTAAAGAAATTTGAGATTGGCTTAACTGGAGAGTTTTTAACAGGCATATATAAATACCGCATCAGTCACTTAGTTGTTGTTCCGGCAATCATAAGCATACTGTATAAATTTTCTGAAAATTACGAAGACAGTTTTGAGAGTCCGGATTTTAAATTTGTTATTTCTGTTTCTGCGCATATTGAAGAATATCTCTGGACAAATTTCGAGAAGACATTTAAAACTGAAATTGTAAATGTATACGGTTTAACAGAAACCGTTGCTGGTTCTTTATTTTCTGGTCCGGATAAAACAATTAAAAAAATCGGTACGGTAGGTAAGCCGGTAGATTGTCTGATAAAAATAGTTGATCAGCATAATCAGGAAGTTCCTCAAGGAGAAGAAGGAGAATTAATGATCAAAGGAGATCATGTGTTTAAAGGATATTATAAAAATGAATCTGCAACTCAATTGGTTCTGAATAATGATTGGCTCTCTTCCGGCGACCTTGCTATTATTGACTCCGAAGGATTTGTAAAAATTACCGGACGTAAAAAAAATATTGTAGTTGTCGGCGGATTTAATATTCATCCGGAAGAAATCTCTGAAGTAATAAATACGCATCCGGAGATTATGGAGAGTATTTGCATTGGAGTAAAAGACGAAGTGTTCGGAGAAAAAATCATTGCGTGCATTGTTGCAAAAGACAAAAGCAAAATGAATAAAAATATTTTGGCTGCATATTTATCGGAACATTTAGAACACAATAAAATGCCTGCAGATATTTTGATCTATGATGAATTGCCCAAAGGTCTTTCAGGAAAGGTTCAGATCAAAGAAATAGAACAATCGATTTATAATAATGATGCTGAATCTCCGGATGCAAAATTTGATTTGCAAAAAGAGATCTTCAGAATCGCTGCCATTTCATTTAAAGTTGAAGCAAGTAATCTTTCCATCAACGACAATTCAAATTCTATCAATGGCTGGGACTCCATGGCGCATCTGCATTTGGTAACAAAACTGGAAGAACGATTCAATACTAGATTCAGCGCGGCAGAGATCATGATCATGAACAATTTTAAGTCGATTGAAAGCATTTTAAAAAAGCATACACTGAATGTTGTCTAAGCAATATCCTCCGCTTAAATCGTGGTTTATTACGTTGTGTATTGTAGCGGTTTTATTTATTGGCTGTACCGTTTTAGCAAATAAATATTCAGCGCACATTGCATACACAAGACATACACTCGAAGCAGATTATTTACTAAAAAATACATTAAAGAATATTGACAGCTATCCGGAAAAAATTCAGGTAGTTGCTATCGGTTCTTCTCTGGTAGGACATGGTATCGCGTGTTCTTCTGAATACCAGAATCAGTATACCAATGTGTGTTTGAGTAAAGTATTTTTAAATTCGAATACAGAAATTTTAAATACGTTGAACAACGTTGGTGTATTTGATTCTCTGTTGATTCATTTACCGGATATCCTTTTAATTGAATCGGATCAGCTTGCTTATAAGGTAGAAGATGAACGTTCATTAAAAGATCATTTTTTTAAAGGAGCATATTTTTTATACAATCTAAAAACAACCATTTCCATGAATGCCGGAAACTATAGAATGCCGGACTATTGCGGAAAAATAATTTCAGGCGTATTGAGTGATACAAGCGGGTACCAATATATAAACCGGAAATCGGTAAGCTTTAATGACCGCAAATACATGCATTCAAAATTAGCGGAGTTAAGCAAACGTGGAGTAAAGATTTATCTGATCCACATTCCAAGGCCTGCTATTACGGAATCTGTTTTGCATTCAGGTATACAAGAGCAGGTGTTTTTAAAATTAATGAATTCTTATCAAAAAGAATTTCAAACAACGTACATACAGTTTCCGGAAAAATTGAACTTCACCTACTTTTATGATTTTGGACATCTGAATGATGTTGGCAGAAAAAAATATTCAGACTGGTTGTACGCGCAGATCATTAAAACAAAATAAATGGAATTACAGATCTACATACTCTTCTTTTGTATTCCGGTAATTTTATTTTCCTGGATCTTACCGGAACGCTGGCAACTGTATCCCAGCGTTTTTGCTGCAGGTATATTTTTATCTGTATTCGCACCGGAGTCGCTTTGTATATTGTTGCTTACAACTCTGGCAACATATTACACATTAAAATACAGCAACAACATAACAGCTGCTGTCATTAGCATTTGCATAATCATCTTTTCAATCTTTTTATATTTTAAACTCGGATATGGAAAATCCATTTTGATGGAACGTCTATTGCCTTTAGGAATTTCATACTATTCATTTCGTCAGATCCATTATGCTATTGAAATGTATAAAAGAAAAATTCCAGCGCACACATTTAAGGAATTTTTAATGTACCTGTTTTTTTTGCCATCTTTTTTAATTGGTCCCATTCACCGTTTCCCTGAATTTTTAAAAGACATCAAACGCAGACGTTGGGATGCAGCATTATTTTCAGAAGGTTTGGAACGGATCCTATATGGCTTTGCGAAAGTTATTATTTTAGGAAATTATTTGATGACAGATAGGGGAGAAGCATTGATCGCCTGGCTTGAATTTGAAAACTACAAATGGCTGGCTACCTATGCAGATACAATTTTATTTACAGTAAACGCATACGTGCAGTTTGCAGGCTTTTCGGATATAGCAATCGGATTGAGTTTATTGCTAGGCTTTCGGATCATGGAAAATTTTAATGCACCCTTTCTGGCAACAAACATTTCAGACTTCTGGCAACGCTGGCACATCTCTTTATCAACCTGGTGCAGAGATTATGTATATTATCCGTTTTATTCCATTACGCGTAATCCATATATAGGGGTATTATTTTCTATGGTATTACTGGGCTTGTGGCACAGCATCTCGTGGAACTACATGCTATGGGCACTGGCGCATGTGATTGCAATCAATGTATGGCATTACTACAATCATTCGTTCATTCAACAAAAAATTCATCTGTATATCATAAGTCCAAAATGGGTAGGAAGATTTATAACGTTCCATTTTGTGGTGTTCAGTTTCATATTGGTAAACGACAGCGATATGAATCATGTAATTCAGACCTATAAAAAAATCCTTTGTTTAGATGTATAGCTATTTGTTACAAAAGCTTGGTAAAACGTTTGCCAACATATTCATTGTGCTGTGGTATGTGCTATTGGTGGTCCTGATCTATTATTTTTCTCCCATCAATGATGGAAGATTTAATTATATGGGTTGGTAGTACAATAACGAACATGTATATGAAAAATAATTACAGTGCGCACGTCATTTTTTTCTATGAAAGTAAAAATTTTAAAAATATTTTATTTTGTAAAAGACAATACGAATTACTTTTTCTTTTTCACATCAAATTCGAATCCTAGATTCAATCCGATGTGGAAAGAGGGATAAAGACCAACACCTGTTTCTTTATGATAATCATAATAAACATTATTTACAGTACCATTGTAGGTCTGAAAAGTATATGATTTAACAAAAAGACCTATTCCTGCATTAGGCTCTATTATTGGTCTCAGAGTGCCATGCTTATTTAATTTATATGTTCTCCCGTATAATACTTTTAGTCCGATTAAATGTTGTTGTTCTGTTCGGGTTCCATCATAGCTGTAATCATAATTGTTCGTGATTCTGCCACCAGTTCCGGTAAATGAACATTCTTTTGTATCAAACTACCAAAGCCTGTAATAGGCATCCGGCATAAGAAAAGATTTATTTTTTTCTCCAAAATAAAATTTTTCAAAAAAATCTATTGTAAAAGAAGAATAAAGTTTATTTGCAAAGTTACATCTTTGATAAGGTGCCCAGGGGCCTGTATTAAATGGAACTTCTCCACTGTTCTGAGTGCTCGGCCTATATCCTATAGTTAAACCAATCGTTTTTTTAACAAATACTTTTTCACCGGTTAATGAAAAATACATAGATATATCCATTAAAACAGGAGTAGTAATTCTGTATGTTGATTTGGGTATTGTATCCTGAGCAAAAATAAATTTTGGATTACAACAAAACAGAATAAGAAGTACTATTATTTTTTTCATAAAATTATTTAATTACCTGAAGCCATCCTTTTTCAGGTGTACAGGTGCTGTATGTGAAACGGTAATAATATACACCGGCTTCAATATCATGTTCAGGCCAGTTTTAAAAGTGAAAATTAATCAGATTAAAATATTAAAAGACACGTTAAAAATAATAAAGAAATATCATATGCTGTAATCAATTGAGAAATTATTATTTATCACTAGCATAAAAAAAGAGAGCCATACTATGCAGCATGACTCTCTTTGTATTTTAAAAACGTGTTATATTTTATAACGTACGCTTCACTTCTTTTTCTTCAAACGCTTCGATCTGATCACCAACTAAGATATCGTTGTATCCTTTTAAGCTGATACCACATTCGTAGCTTGTTTTAACTTCAGACACATCGTCTTTGAAACGTTTCAATGCACTGATTGTACCTGTGTACATAACAATACCATCGCGGATCAAACGAACTCTGTGATTTCTCTTAACAAATCCTTCTGTTACATATGCACCGGCAACTGTACCAACCTTCGTAATTTTGAAGACATCACGTACATCAATTGTACCATGAATCACTTCTTCTAATTTCGGTTCAAGCATACCTTCCATCGCATCCTTAACTTCGTTGATTGCGTCGTAGATGATAGAGTACATACGGATCTCGATCTGTTCCTGCTCTGCCAATTTACGCGCACTTGTAGAAGGACGTACCTGGAAGGCAACAATGATCGCATCGGATGCTGATGCTAATAAGATATCCGATTCAGAGATCTGACCCACACCTTTGTGAAGGATACGGATCTGAATTTCTTCTGTAGATAATTTCAATAATGAATCAGACAAGGCTTCAACAGAACCATCCACATCGGCTTTAACAATGATGTTCAATTCTTTGAAGTTACCAATCGCAAGACGACGGCCAATCTCATCCAGGGTAATGTGTTTCTTGGTACGGATACTTTGCTCACGTAACAATTGCTCACGTCTTGAAGAAATCTCTCTCGCTTCACGTTCTGTCTCCATGATCTGGAACTTGTCACCCGCTTGTGGTGCACCGTTCAGACCCAATACCTGTAAAGGCATTGCCGGACCTGCTTCTTTTAATTTTTTACCTGTATGGTCTACCATTGCTTTTACACGACCGAAGTGTGCACCCGCTAAGATGATGTCACCAATACGTAAGGTACCTGATTCAACCAATACGTTTGTTACGTAACCTCTACCTTTATCAAGAGAAGCTTCAATAACAGCACCAACAGCGCGTTTATTTGGGTTTGCTTTTAATTCAAGCATCTCTGCTTCAAGCAATACTTTATCAAGTAATTCGCTGATACCGGTACCTGCTTTTGCAGAAATTGGTTGGCATTGGTATTTACCACCCCAGTCTTCAACTAAGATATTTTCTTTAGAAAGTTCTTCTTTGATCTTATCCGGATTGGCAGCTGGCTTATCAATTTTATTGATTGCAATAATGATCGGTACACCTGCTACTCGCGCGTGGTTGATCGCTTCTTTTGTTTGCGGCATCACCGAGTCATCGGCAGCTACAACAATAATAACAATATCTGTGATTTTCGCACCACGTGCACGCATCGCTGTAAAGGCTTCGTGACCGGGTGTATCAAGGAATGTAATCGGTTTACCTGAATCGGTAACAACATTGTATGCACCAATGTGCTGTGTGATACCACCAGCTTCACCTGCTACAACTTTTGATTTACGAATGTAATCGAGTAGAGAAGTTTTACCGTGATCGACGTGACCCATGATCGTAACAATCGGTGCACGTTCAATCAATGATTCCGGATCGTCTTGATCGTCTACTGTAATATCATCTTCTTCACCGGTAGTCTGGAAGTTTACATCGTATCCAAACTCATCTGCAATGATGGTGATTGCTTCTGCATCCAAACGTTGATTGATAGATACAAACATACCCATCATCATACATTTCGAAATTACTTCGTTCACACTAACATTCATCAATGATGCCAGGTCACTTGCAGAAATAAATTCTGTAACTTTTAAGGCTTTTGCATCTTCCTGCTCTGCCATTAAACGTTCTTCTTCGGCATCAGCCATCGCAGAACGCTTATCTTTACGATATTTAGCTCTGTTAACCGGTCCGGATTTTGAATTTCCACCACCAGACAATTTTGCCATGGTAGCTTTAATTTTTTCCTGAATTTGTTTTCCGGTTACTTCACCTTTTTCACTTGCTTTTGTTAACGTAGGTCTAGGCCCGTTGCTGTTAGGACGAGCAGGAGCACCTGGTCGATTTGGTCCACCAGCAGGTCTTGGTCCATTTGGATTGCTACCTTGAGGTCTTGGTCCGTTTGGTCCACCAGCAGGTCTAGGTCCGTTTGGATTACCGCCCGCAGGTCTAGGTCCATTTGGATTTGTTCCAACAGGTTTGCCTGGCGGTCCGTCATTAAGACGTTTACGCTTGCGCTTATTTTTATTTTTATCTACAACTTCATCTGAAGAAGCAACACGCGTTGGTTCTTTCTTTTTATCCGGAAGTTGAATTTTTCCTAATACAGTTAAACCTTGAAGTTTGTCGGCGTGTGCCTGTACAAGCTTAACAGGTATTTCAGCAACAGAAGGTTTATCTTCAACCGGTGAAGCCACTGCTTCTACAGGATCTGCAACTGGTGTTTTTGGTGCAGCAACTTCTGAAGGCGATTCTTTAGCTGCTTCTATTTTAGAATCAGCCTGCTTAGCAGGTTCAGTCTTAGGAGCCTTTGTTTTAGGAGCTTCTGTCTGAGCACCGGCTTTAGCAGCAGGTTTAGCTTTTTCAGCAGGTTTCTCTGACTTCGCTTTTTCAGCTGGCTTAGCAGTATTGGCTGGTTTCTTAGAATCTTTATCGGCTGTAGATAAATCAATTTTACCCAATACTTTAAGACCCTGCAACGTAGTTTTAGAATCATCCTGAGCAGATACTTTCGACTCCACCTTCGGAGTTTCTTCAGCAACAGGTACTGCTACTGGTGTCTCTTGAGCAGGAACTTCCACAGGATTGCTGTTAACAATTCTGATTTCGTCCTCTTCTTCGTGCTCAGGAGCAATATTTACTTGACCGGCATCGATAACAACATCGCCCATGTGCTTCTTGCCAATGTTAAGGCTTTCAGCTTCTTTTTTTACTTGTGCAGACGATGCATATTCTTTTGAAAGAATACCATACATGTCCATAGTAATCTTGGCATTGGGGTTGTTCTCAATCTCATAGCCCTTAGCAGAAAGGTGATCTATGATTGTCGATGTACCGACATTCAGATTCCTCGCCACTTGGCTAAGCCGCATCATTTTTTCTTCAGCCATTTATAAATTATTTATTCAACTATTATTTTTTATTCAAATTCCTGTCTCAGAATTTGAAGCACATCTTCTACAGTTTCTTCTTCTAATTCTGTACGACGTACAAGGTCATCTTTACTTAAAGCCAATACACTCTTAGCAGTATCCAAACCAATGCGTTTTAATTCTTCTAAGATCCAGTCTTCAATTTCATCAACAAATTCTGTTAAGTCAACATCTTCGTTGTCTTCATTGCCTGTTAATTCTCTGAATACATCTATTTCCAAGCCTACCAATTTGCTGGCAAGTTTAATGTTCTGTCCGCCTTTACCGATAGCAAGGGATACCTGATCCGGTTTTAAGAAAACAGAGGCACGGCCTTTGTCTGCTTCAACTTTAAGACTGCTGATTTTAGCAGGGCTCAAAGCACGAGCTATAAATAAGTCGATGTTATCTGTAAAGTTGATTACGTCAATATTTTCGTTTTCCAATTCACGAACAATGCTGTGAATACGAGAACCTTTCATACCAACACAAGCACCAACCGGATCAATACGATCATCATACGATTCAACAGCTACTTTAGCACGCTCACCCGGCTCACGAACAATGTTACGGATCGAGATCAAGCCATCATACACTTCAGGAACTTCAAGTTCGAACAAACGTTCTAAGAACTTAGGAGAAGTTCTTGAAAGAATAATTTTTGGATTTCCATTATGCATTTCAACGCGGTGTACAATAGCACGTACGTTGTCACCTTTACGGAAACGGTCTTTCGGGATCTGCTCAAATTTTGGCAATGCTAATTCATTACCATCTGCATCGATCAATAAAATTTCTTTGCTTAGTACTTGATATACTTCGCCATTGATAATTTCACCAACAAGATCTTTATATTTTTGGAAAAGGTTGTCTTTTTCAAGATCCTTAACTTTTTGAATCAACGTCTGACGCGCAGTCTGAACCATTCTTCTGCCGAAGTCCTCTAACTTAACTTCTGTAGCTACTTCTTCACCTTCCTCAAAATCTTTTTCAATCAAATGAGCATCTGTTAAAGAAATATGTTTGTTTGGATCGTAATCAAAACTGTCTTCAGCAAAGTCATCTGAAACAATTTCTCTCATCCACCAGATTTCAAGGTCACCCTTATCGACGTTGATAATAACGTTGAAGTTGTCATCTGTTCCGTATTTTTTACGGATCATGGTACGAAACACATCTTCCACGATTTTCATCATGGTTGGGCGGTCTATGCTCTTGAATTTTGCAAACTCTGCAAACGATTCTATTAAAGTTGAAGTATCCATTTTATTTAAACGATACAATTAGGTTACACTTTTTTATTTCCTCGAAACGAAGTTTTCTTGGCTCGGGAGCCAATTCAACAGTCGCCTCTTTTTTACTCTTTTTTACTTTTGCTGGGATTGGCTCAACAACAACTCCGTCTTCAGATACACTTGTTAATACGGCTTCAAACTGGCTGCCATCATTCAAAAGAAAGTTCAGCTTATTCCCAATTCTTCTTTTGTATTGTCTGGTTACTTGAAGCGGTCTGTCCATGCCAGGAGACGAAACCTCTAGTACATAAGGTGCATCGCCAAATAGATTATTTTCTTCAATTAAATTTCCTAATGCTCTGCTGAATTCTCCGCATTCGTCAATCAGAATGCCTGAGTCTTTATCAAGGATCACAAGGATTTTTTTTCTTGAGTTCGTTCCTCCAAACACAATATCAACAAGAAAAATCTCTGCTCTTTCCTGTAATAAATCCGATACGTATGTTTTAATTTCTAACTCCTGCTTACTCATAATGATTTGATACAGAAACAAAAGAGGGGACACAGTCCCCTCTTTTCAGTATTCAATTCGTTCTACAATACAATATTAAACATTTTGTAGATGGATTCCAAAAATCCGTTAAAAATATCTGGAGAATAGGGTTGAATATTTTAATTGTCATATCAATTCAAGCCATGCAATCCCTATATTTGCTATCCAATAAACTTGAATGACTGAAGAAAGAACATATAAAGGCGCTATTCTATTGACAGTAATGTCTATAGGACTATATTTTATGCCGGACATTTCCCCGCGGACATTTTGGTATAGCAGCTTCATCGGTTTATTTATTCCAGCCGGATTGGTTGTATTGGTGATCATGCTGGTTTATTGGGCTGTAAAACGAAACCGACTTTTTATACTTCCAATTGTCTTATTATTAATTAATTGGAAATTTATTCAACGCTCTGTTTCTGTTTCCTCAACGTCAGATAAACCCAAGGAATTTTCTGTTTTGTCGTATAACATCCGGTTGTTTAATGTGTATCCGCAGTTTGCGGACAAAACCTTTTCGACCACACGAAAAATTATTGATTTTGTAAAAAAATCTGAAGCGGATGTAGTGTGTTTGCAGGAGTTTTACAACGATCCCAAAGATACCTTGTTCAATACGCTACATAGAATTAAAAAGAAATATCCGTATTATTATTTCAGCACTACATTTAAAAATCATACCGGCGGCACTTTTGGAATGGTCATCTTCAGTAAGTTTCCGATATTGTCAAAAGGTAAAGTGGTTTTTCACGAAGGTTCAAACAATCAAACCATTTATGCAGATATTGATTTTCCTGCCGGTAAAGCGCGTGTGTACAATATGCACTTGCAATCCATGAGTATTGATGATAAAGAGATTGCAGAAAGTCATTTTGATAATAAATCGAAAACAAAAGTAATGCAGGCCTTTCTTAAATATAAAAACGGAACCATTAATCGGAGCATTCAGGTTGATAAACTCGTTGGTCATATAAAAGAATCGCCCTACAAAGCTGTAGTGTGTGGTGATCTGAATGATCCGCCATATAGTTATACATATGAAAAATTAGCAGATGTATTAACGAATGCATTTGAAAGAAAAGGCAATGGTTTTGGATTTACCTTTAATGGCAAGATCCCGTTTCTTCGCATCGATCATCAGTTTTGCGATTCAAATTTGATCGTAACGGATTTTGAAACAAAATCTTCTGTATCTTTTACAGATCATTTTCCAATTATAGCTTCATATAGGTTTAAATAATAATTACCTGAAATGGCAATAGAAAAATTAGTTGTATACAATACACTGACAAGAAAAAAAGAAGTATTTGAACCAATACATGCTCCCTTTGTAGGCATGTATGTGTGCGGACCTACCGTATACGGAGAAGGGCATCTTGGTCATGCACGCAGCGCAATTACATTTGATATTGTTTTCAGATACTTACAGCATTTAAAATATCAGGTGCGTTACGTTCGGAATATTACAGACGTAGGGCATTTAGAGCATGATGCAGATGATGGGGAAGATAAGATTGCTAAAAAAGCGAAACTGGATAAAGTTGAACCCATGGAAATTGTTCAGCGCTATACAGAATATTACCACGATGCATTACGCAAATTAAATGTACTGCCTCCAAGTATTGAGCCTACTGCATCGGGCCACATTCCGGAGCAGATCAGAATGGTAGAAGAAATTTTATCAAGCGGCTATGCGTATGAAAATGAAGGCTCGGTTTATTTTAACGTTGAAAAATTTACAGGAGATAAACATAAATACGGTCATTTATCAGGACGTATTTTAGAAGATCTGGTAAGCGGTACACGCAACCTGGACGGGCAGCAATCTAAAAAGAGTTCGCTTGATTTTGCTTTATGGAAACTTGCTTCGCCGGAGCACATTATGAAGTGGGATTCCCCATGGGGTAAAGGTTTCCCGGGCTGGCATTTAGAGTGTTCAGCAATGAGTACAAAATACCTTGGCGAAACATTTGATATACATGGCGGCGGTATGGATCTAATGTTCCCGCATCATGAATGTGAAATTGCACAATCGGTTGCTGCAAATAAAAAAGAACCGGCTAAGTATTGGCTGCACAACAATATGATTACCATCAACGGACAGAAGATGGGTAAATCATTGGGTAATTTTATTACGTTGAATGAATTGTTTGCAGGCAAGCATAGTTTGTTGGAGCAAGCTTATTCTCCGATGACGGTGCGCTTCTTTATTTTACAGGCACAATACAGAAGCACATTGGATTTTTCGAACGATGGTTTGAAAGCAGCATATAAGGCTTACAGAAAAATAATGAACGGTCTAAAAATGCTGAATAGCCTTGAATATACCGAAGTTGTTGCCGAGCAGGATGCTGCTTTAAATACTGAGATTGAAAAAATAATTTCGGACTGCTACAAAGGTATGTCAGATGATTTCAATACTGCAATTGCAATTGCTTCGTTATTCAATCTGATAAAAAAGATCAATGTGTTTTATCTGAAGCAAAAGTCCACATCGGTGCTTTCAAAAGAAACATTTGAATCTATGAAAGCAAATTATACTGCATTGGTATATGATGTGCTTGGTCTTGTAGATGAAGTGGCTATTGATCCGGAAGGTTTGATAAAAGGTTTATTGGAACTGTATAAAGAAGCAAAAGAAAATAAACAATACGATAAAGTTGATCAGATACGCATGTATTTTAAACAACAAGGATTGGCTATTAAAGATATGAAACATGGTATTGACTGGGCTTATGAAGAATAACAAAAATATTTTTTTAGGAGCTGTACTGAGTGCAGGTATAGTATTGTTGGGTTGTGATTCTGGCAAGAAACCTGCTGAAAAACCTGTAGAGGCAAAGCCATTGCCGGCTATTGCAACACCGGATTTCAATGCAGATTCGTCCTATGAATATGTTGCAGCTCAGGTGGCTTTTGGTCCAAGAGTGCCGAACACAAAATCACATGTTGACTGTGGTGAATTCTTAGCACGCTTTTTCATGAAGCATGGTGGTTTTATTTATCGCCAGGAGTTTACATCAAAAGCATTTGACGGAACAGATTTGAAATTAAAAAATTTAGTTGTTACGTTTAATCATAAAGCAACTAAACGTATACTGTTGGCTGCACACTGGGATACACGGCCGTTTGCAGATCAGGATAAAGCAAATCCGAAAAAGCCTTTTGATGGAGCAAATGACGGAGCAAGCGGAGTAGGGATTTTAATGGAGCTCGCACGTGTAATTAATGCAGCAGAAAAAAAGCCGGACGTTGGTTTCGATATTATTTTATTTGACGGTGAAGATTATGGCCAGCCGATGTTTTATCCGGGCGAATACCAGAATGATAGTTGGTGTTTAGGTTCACAATACTGGGCTACGCACAAACATAAAGCAAACTATTCAGCATATTATGGCATCCTGTTAGACATGGTTGGTGCTAAAGATGCCACGTTTGCTAAAGAAGGAGTATCTATGCAAAGTGCACCCTCTGTAGTGCAGAATGTGTGGTCAGCGGCAGCGCGATTGGGTTATGCTAAGCATTTTATTTCCGTACAAAGCGAGCCGATCACAGATGATCATACATACATTAATAAATTGGCTATGATACCAATGATCGACATCATTGAATATGAAATGAGTGATGGCAATTACTTTGGTTCGTATTGGCACACGCACAACGACAACATGGATGTCATTGATAAAAATACGCTAAAGGCAGTTGGACAAACGCTAATAGAAGTATTGTATAGAGAGCAATTATAAATATTTTAACTGTACTTCGTTTTTATCAACGATCAATTCACTTTTCATGCCTAGTATCAATGGCATGTTTGGTGTTTCGTGGCCTGAAGGAAACTGAAAACAAACCGGGAATGAATATTCTTTGACTAAATCAGAAATGATTTCAATGTAGGATTTCCCGAATTCTTTTTCCTCTTCAATATTGGTCATGTGACCAACAATCAGTCCTTTTATTTTTTTCAGCTTACCTGCACGCTTTAGTTGTACAAGCATACGGTCTATGCGGTATGCAGCTTCGTTGATCTCTTCAATGAATAATATTTTATTGTCTGTAATGATCTCCGACTTGGTACCGAGACTGCAGCAAATAAGTGTCAGATTTCCGCCGGTAATTGGTCCGCGGGCCTTTCCGGTTCGGTTGTTCTTATCCGAGAAAAGGGAATAGTCAGGCAGATCATTCTTTAGTATAGAAGCAACCAGATCAACAGCAACTTTTTGAGTCGGATCTGAAGCCTGTGCCACCATTGGTCCGTGGATACTTGGAATATTATTGTTTGATAAGTGAATGTGTAACGCGGTGATATCACTGAAACCAATTAACCATTTTGGGCTTTTAAAAAATTTGGTCCAGCGGATCTGATCTATAATACGTGAAGTTCCATAACCGCCACGTGCTATCCACACAGCAGCTGATTTTGTATCATCTAACGCAGCTTGTAAATCACTTAATCGATCTGCATCCGTACCTGCAAGGTAGCCATCTTTATTATATACGTTGGCACCTTCTATAAACGAAAGATCCAAGGAACGGAGATATTCGATTCCTTTTTTAGCGGCGTCTTTATTTACAGCACCTGCGGGTGCAACAACATGAATGGTTGTAGGAGATTGCTTCATGTATTAAATATAAAAAAAGGCTTCCGATTTGGAAGCCTTTAATTTATTTTTTAACCGGTGCGGTTGTTTTAACCGGCGGTGTCGTTGTTGTTGTGGTAGTTGTCGGTGTAGTTGTGGTCGTAGCACCAGTAGTAGTGCCAGGTGCAGGAAGTATTACACCTAGATCCTTTAACACCAACAAAGAGATATCATTTGCTTCTTTATATTTAGAATATAAAACAACTCTTTCACCACTATATAGGCTTACAGAAAGGATGTACGTAAAGTTGTTTGCAGCTGCAACTTTCTCAATAGATGCCTGAACTTTTGAATTAATCGGTTCAAGCAAACTTAAATATTTGCTTTCTAAATCTTCTTGTGCAGATCTTTCAAATTCCTGTATAGATTGTTGCAACGCCATCAATTCTTTTTCTTTATCAGCTCTAACTGAAGGCAACAACACATTTGCTTCTACGCCTCTCTGATATTCGTCTAATTTACGTTGGTATTCAGCTCCTTTACTATCTAATTGAGCTTTCAATTGTTGTTCATAAACCTTAATGTCAGCATTTAGCTTTTTCATTTCAGGTAAATTTTCCAGGATGTACTCAACATCTACCGTACCCGTTTTTTGAGGCTCATTTTGTGCTTGCGCTTGAAGTGCTATGAATGTAGAAAAAAGTCCTACTAGAAATGTGAATATAATGCGTTTCATAAGAGTCATTTAAATGTAATAATTGTTATTAGTATTATATAAATTTTATTTGTTTGTTGGTACTTGGTCGTTTTTATCTCCCAGGCCGAGGGCTTCTAGAACATAATCGGTATAATCGTGAATCGGGTCTGTATATAACATTACCAGCTCACCTGATTTATCAAAGATAATAGCTAATTTTTTCTCTTTGGCTACTTTTTCAATTGCTTTGTATAATTTGTCTTGAGCAGGTTTAACAAGCTCTTGTCTTTTTAAATATAATAAGCCTTTGAATCCGAAATAGTTTTTTTGCAATTCACGTAATTTAGTCTCTCTTGCAGCTATTGTATCCATTCGCTCCTTGCGCATATCTTCTGTAAGCAAGACTTCTTCTGCCTGATATTCCTGTCTTAGCTTATCAATTTTAACCTGATCAGCCTCGATTTCCTTTTGCCATTTTAAAGAGAACTCATTCAATTCAGTTTGAGCTTTCTTGTATTCAGGCATTTGTTTAATAATGTATTCTGAATCAATATAACCAAACTTTTGACCCCAGGCGAACGTGGAGGCTAAACTCAATAATAATGCCAAACATACATTTTTCATATAGTTAACGGATTTGTTGACCAATTGTAAACGTAACGTGTGCCTTGTGATTCGGATTTGGATAGCCAGGAACTTCGTCAAACGGTACACCCCAGTCTATACCAATTAAACCAAATGCAGGCATAAATATTCTTGCACCAACACCTGCAGAACGGTAAACATTAAATGGATTTACATCGTGTATATCTGCCCATGTATTACCTGCTTCGAAGAAGGTAAGTACAAATATAGAAAATGAAGGACTATTTGAAATCGGGTAACGTATCTCTGCTACAAATTTATCAAATGCCACACCACCTGAAGGAGTAGGTTTGATCGAGTTGTTTGCATAACCTCTTAAACCAATGATATCAGAACCAAGAAGGAAGTTATAACCTGAAAGACCATCACCACCCATGATGTAACGTTCAAATGGTCCCACGCCTACACCAGGTTGATATGCAGCAATTACACCACCATGGAAACGGGCATTGAATACAATTTTATGTTTGGATTTTTGTCTGTGCTGCCAAACAGTTGTAAACCATGATATGTCCAGACCGTATTTTTGGTACTCAAGCCATTTGTATCGTTGGCTAGGCAACATATCCGGATCTTGGTAATCCAATTTGTTGAAGTATGAATAAGGCGGAGTGAACGTCATACTCATTGCAATGTTAGCACCTGAAGAAGGAAACTGGAAGTTATCAATACTATTTCGTGATAATGTTAAATTATACGAGAAGTTATTTGAATACCCTGTAGTGTAACCAATCACAGCTGTTGAAGAACTGCTTTGATAATTGTGAAGCGTGTATCTTAACAATGAGAACGTATGATTCAATGTAAAGAAGTCATCCGGCCATTTTAATCGTTTACCTACACCAACTGTAATACCGCTTACCTGCAGTGATCCGGATTTAATACTTTTTCCGTAGCCGTTTGAAATCAACTGACTTTGTACAGAGTGTTGTAAGCTCACAGATAAGGATGTTGGTTTTTTACCACCCAACCAAGGTTCCGTGAATGAAATAGAATACGTTTGGTACGTTCTACCATTCGCTTGAATTCTGAATGCAAGTCGCTGGCCATCTCCCGAAGGAAGCGGGCTCCAGGTTTTTGGATGTTTTATATTTCTGAGGGAGAAATTATTGAACACCAAACCAACGGTTCCAACGAAACCATAGTATCCACCCCAACCACCGGACAACTCTACCTGATCATTTGGTTTTTCTGTAACCGAATAGCCAATGTCTACCTTTCCGGTTGCCGGATTAGGAACAGGATTCATTCCTAAACTTTCGTTATCAAAATAATTTAACGCAGCTAATTCTCTTTGCGTACGAATCAAATCTGCACGACTGAATTTGTCGCCAGGGTATGTTCTTACTTCACGTAAAATTACGTGATCGTGTGTTTTGGTGTTTCCTTCAACTTCAATGTGATTCACGATGGCTTGTTCACCTTCATAAATACGCATTTCAATATCAATTGAATCGCCTTCAATCAGAATTTCAACCGGATCAATACTGAAGAAAAGATACCCGTTATCTAAATAAAGCGAACTGATGTCAGGTCCCGCCGGATTGAAGCTTAATTTTTGCTGCAACTGATCGTTGTTATATACATCACCCTTTTTAATGCCGAGTATCTCTCTTAATTGTTGCGTAGAGTAAATGTAGTTACCCTTCCACGTAATATTTCTGAAATAGTATTTATTGCCTTCTTCTATTTGAATATAAACATCTACATCATAATCTTTATGGCGGGAAATGCTATCTTCTACGATGCGCATATCCCGATACCCTCTTGAATTATAAAACTCCACTAACGCAGCTTTATCAGCTGTGTAGGTTTTATTGATCATCTTAGTACCAGTCCACAGATTTAATGCACTTTTACCTTTTGTTTTCTTCATCTTTTTTTGAAGAAATGCAGATTCAAAAGAAGTATTGCCGCTTAAGTATACTTTGTTAATTCGTACTTTTTCCTTTTTGTCGATATTAACACTTAAAATGATGTTGTTGTCAAGAATGGTATCCTTGATCTGAGTAATATCAATTGCTGCATACAGATATCCTTTTTCAAGATAGTATTCAACAATTTTATTTTTTGTGTTTTTGATTAACGCTTCGTTTACAATACGTCCTCTGGCCAAATCAATTTTATCTTCCAGGTCTTCCCGTTCAGATTTTGTGGCGCCCTCAAAAATGAATTTTGTTAAACGGGGACGTTCTTTGATTACAAACTCTAAATAGATATTCTTTACTTCAATTTTTTTAACTACAACTTCTACATCACCGATCAAGCCTTGCTCCCAAAGCTTCTTAATAGCATTTGATATTTCATCTCCGGGAATTGTGATTTTGTCACCAACTTTTAAGCCGGTTAATGCGATGATTGCTTCAGGATCCAAGAACTGAACGCCTGAAACAGTAATACCACCAATATAGAATTCCTGAGGGTTTTCATAATTGATTTCAACATTTGTTCTTTTTGCACCACCACCATAGCGCCACTGTTGACTATAGGATGTAAACGTAATTACGTGAACTAAAAAAATGATATATAGTATCTTTCTCATTTAAGCTTTTGCACCATTCAATTGTTCACTTATTTTTCCAAAACGACGCTCTCTTTTTTGAAAATCTATAAGTGCGGTATATAAATCATTTTTTCTGAAATCAGGCCATAGTACATCAGTAATATGAATTTCAGTATAGGCAATTTGCCATAGTAGAAAATTGCTTACTCTGAATTCGCCACTGGTACGAATCAACAATTCCGGATCAGGTAAAGTAGAATCAGATAAGTAATTTCTGAATGTGGTATCATTAATTGAGTCTACAGCTAGTGTATTCGCGGATACAGCTAATGCAATCTTTTTCACTGCTTCAATTATTTCCCATCTGCCGCTATAGCTCAATGCTAACGTCAATACAAGCCCGCTATTGTGTTTTGTAAGTTCAATTGTTTCTGCTAATTCTTTTTGACAAGATTTAGGTAATGAAGCAAGATCACCAATTGCATTTAAACGAACGTTGTTTTTAGTAAGCGTAGGTGCTTCACTTTTAATTGTAGAAACTAAAAGTTCCATTAATGCATTTACTTCTTCTTTTGGTCGACTCCAATTTTCAGTAGAAAAAGCATATAATGTCAAGTATTTAATACCCAATTCAGCACAAGTTTCTGTCGTTTCTCTCACAGAAGTTATGGCACTTTTATGGCCGAAAATACGATTAAGCAATCCTTGTTTTTTTGCCCAACGACCATTACCATCCATGATAATGGCGATATGCTCGGGCAATTTTGAGGGGTCAATATTTGATTGGTATTCCATGAATTTTATCGAAGGGTAAATGTACTAATAAAAATGCCCTTTTTAAAATTGTATTATCTTGGGCATACTACTTTCCAGAAAACATACCCCACAGAAACACCGGAATAATAATACCAGTCCTTGTCGTGTGTATTGGTTATGGATTTAGCCGACCCTTTTTGATTGTATATTCCGTCAATAGAGTCAGTAAAAGTTTTATTGGCAATAAATTGGAATGAAAATATCCAATGGGCATTTGTTCTGTATTTAAAGCCTCCCCCCAAGGGTATTACGGGTTGCGCCAGTGTATTGACCTTATAATCAGGGTCTGAAATAGTACTTTTGTAGTTCAATAGGCCAAATCCTACAGTTATGTAGGGAGAGAAATGTTCGCCATTGCTTTTTTCTGTATAGGCGAAATCTAAAAAATTATATTCCACCATTACATTTACATCGTTATATAGGGTAGAGAAGCTGGCCTTTCTGTAGTCGGCTATTGGACTGTTGTATTTGCTATCCGAAGCAGTTAATACACCAAGGCTTGTTGCAAATTTCAAACATACAGCCGGGCTGAAATTAAGACGGAAATACAGCTGTCCTGCCGGTCTGAAGTTTCTTACATCCACCAGTTTTACAATGTCGCCTGAATAATTTGAACCTCCTAAACCGAATCCAAGCTCATGTTTTTGAGCTGAAGCCTGAAATGAGCTGTAAATAAAAAAGATAGAGAGAAAAAATCCCCCTATCTTTTGAAAGAACGTAAGAATCATTTTATCTGAATTTTGGGCAAACTACTTTGCCTGGGAATATGTATGTTAAGTGAAAACCTGCAACGGTATACACGTCTCTTTTGCCTTTTAAATCACCTCTTTGACCGCCTGGCTGGCCATATGTAGTAACACCTGTCCATCCATCCTGTTGGTTTTGAGGTTTACCAGCATAATATGTTTCGGGATTAGATCCAAATGTATTGTCAGCGCTTGCAGCAAGTTCAGGATTGGATGAATATGCTGCGTATGATCTGTCAGACATTATTCTGGCTTCATCACCATATGCATCCGTTAATTTTTGTTTGTCGTAGTATACACCTGCAACATCATCTAAATAATCTGTAAGTGTAAATCTCCAGCCTATGTCAAATGCCAAATCCCATTGTTTAGAAAGCTTATATCTGAAGCCAACGCCAATTGGAATGGCTAATTGGTTTCTCGAGTAATTTTTCGGTCCTCCGGGTAATCCTTGACCCTCTGTATGCAAACTTTTTAAATCAATCCAATCTCCTTGAGGATTTTTTGCTTCAGGGCTATGGTGAAAATAAGCCAGACCAATAAACATATATGGTGTGTAATCAGGCCTTTTGGTATACCTTCTTGAGTTTTCAAAAAGATCTATAACTAAGTCAAATTTTGCTTCATAAATTTGATTTCGGAACGATAAATTTCTGAATGCTCTATATTTATCTTCATTGTCAAGAGAACTATTCGCATCATCCCCCTTAATTCTTCCATAGGAAATGGTTCCTCTAAGTGAAATTCTAGGCTTAATTCTATACAATCCTGTAACTCCAATATTATATCTGGTATATCTTGTACCTGGGCTTAGGAAACTTGGTCCTGGATCTAAATCACCCACATAGTTCATTACATTTAAGCAGCCACCTATGCTGTAATAGCGATATTTTTTAAAGCTTTTTTGGGCGTTGCTATTGAATGTGCAAAGACTTAGTAAAAAAATAACGAAGAATAACGATTTAAATTGCTTCATAAACTAAATAATATTACCACGGGTTGTAATTTTATATGCCAGCTTGTCAAAAGTTGTTCAATATAAGACTATTATTTCAAAATTAAATCAATTTCTCGCGTCCAAGCCCCAATTTAGTTTGCTCCGGAGTGTTTTATAATAATTGTAGTTTTTTAATTCAACGAGTTGAATCTGAAAATCTTCCTTTTTAACGGACAATTTAATGGTTGAGGATACAATTTCCGATCTGGAATCTAACGAAATCAGAAAATTTTGGTTTCTGCCTTCAATTTCAAACGAAATAAGTGAATTGTCCGGAACAATCATTGGCCGTACATTAAGATTGTGAGGACTGATAGGCGTAATGATGAAATTCTCTGTTTTAGGATGTACCAATGGTCCACCGCAGCTTAGAGAATATCCTGTGGAGCCCGTAGGTGTTGATACTAATAAGCCGTCTGCCCAGTATGAGTTTAGAAATTCTCCATCAATGTATGTATGAACAGTGATCATAGAAGAAGAATCACGTTTTGTTAACGCAAATTCATTCAATGCATAATTTAATCCGCCGAATAATTTTTCTTCTGTTACCAGTTTAATCAGTGTTCTGCTTGAAATGGAATAACTTCCTGAAATGAGTTCATCAATTGCGCTTTCCAATTCTTCTCTTGGTGTAGTTGCTAAAAAACCAAGACGGCCGGTATTGATACCTACAAGCGGAATATTTTTGTTTCCTACAAATGTAGCGGCTTCCAATAATGTTCCATCCCCACCAATGCTCAACATCAACTTTGCCTGATGAAGATCTGCGTTGGTTTTAAAAACAGTATAAGAAGTTGGCAGAATAATTTTGCATTCCAGCAGATAGTCAACGAAAGATTCGTTAATGATCAATTGAATCTCTCTTTTTTGAAGATGATTCAATAAATGCTGAACATAAGAAATATTGTCTTTTTTAAACGGTCGACCGTGAAGGGCAAAAATCATACAAGTCAGAGTTTAAATGTTAAGGTATTTAAACAACATGTCTAAGCGATCCTTGTCATAATTTTCAACGTCTGATTCCTGAAACTGAGCTATGATTTTATAATCATAGCGTTCAAGTGTTGCTATAACCCGCGTCAAATCTACACGATTAAGCTTTAGCGTTACTCGTATGTATGAATCTTTTTTGGAATCATCTGTTACGAATACACTTAAAATCTTTGTGTCGTTTGCTTCAATTAATCTGGATATCTGAGCAAGTGAATAATCGATTTCTTTCATTGCCAATACAATGATCCCGCCTGGTCCCTGGCTTGCAAACATCTTTGCAATTGCAACGGAAGTTTCATTAACAGAGATAACACCAAGGTATTCATTCGCTTCACCAACAACGGGCATAAGCTCCAATTGATTTTTGCTGGCAAGATTGATAACATCGTAATAATGTGAATTGGATTTAACCGTCACATCTTTATAACTCAATGGATATTCAGAGATAGGTAAATTGGGGTTGTTCTTTTCTAAAATGGATTCTTCATCAATGATACCTTTGAACATGCGCTCATCCACAACCGCCAGTTGTGTTAAATGAAATACCTCCATCCAGTTTAAAGCCGTCTGACTGCTGTCATTCGGTTTTAATGGCGGTATCATTTGATTGATGAATTCTTCAGCCAGCATGTGTGGTAGCGTGTTTGTTTATAAAACGTTCAAATATAGAATTGAATTTTTCCGGATGCTCCATCATTGGAGCGTGACCGCATTTATCAATATAATATAATTCAGACTTTTTAATTAGTAAATTAAATTCATGTGCTACTAAAGCAGGAGTAATGGTATCATTTAAACCCCAGATCAATAACGTTGGTTTATTTATTTTATGCAAATCACTTGCAATATTATGTCGTTGTGCAGATTTGGCAATAGCTATAATGCGGATACATTTTGGTATGTCACTGCATATATCGTATACTTCGTCCACTAATTCTTTTGTAGCTGTTTCAGGGTAAAAGAATGTGTACTCAACACGTTCTTTTACATATTTATAATTACCGCGTTTAGGAAATGAGCCGCCCATGGCATTTTCAAATAAACCTGAACTTCCGGTTAATGTGATACTTTTTATTTTTGATTGATTTTTTAGCGCATATAAAAGACCAACATGTCCACCTAATGAATTTCCTATTAAGTTTAAATTTGTAAGTTTTTTATATTCAACAAATTTTTCAACAAAAGTTACTAAGCCCTCTAAACCAGCAGATTTTATGGGCATTTCATATATAGGAAGCATTGGTATTATTACTCTGTATTGCTTACTAAAATACGTAACCAATTTTTCCCAATTACTCAATGCACCAAACAATCCATGCAGAAGAAGTAGAACTTCCCCTTCGCCTTCTTCAACAAATTTGAAGTCGCCTTCTTTTTTAATTATCAACTCCATAAAATCAACAAATACGCATTGTACAAGTACTAACGTGCAATCTAAAACAAAGTTCTCAATAATCCATATTCATTCATTAATCAGCAGAGTAATTAATGTGATGAATATCAGCTAATAAGTTTTTCCACTTTGATCATTATATCTTCAAAAGGAATTATTTTACCTAATAATTTTATAACACTGGGTGAATACTCTGTTAGCCATACATATACAAAGGATTCATCTGTATATTCAGCAGGTATTTTCAACCCTGATTTTTCAAGCAGCCATAGTACACAGCCCAATCCAAAAGCAGCTTTTAGAATACCAACCAATGCTCCGGCATATTGATCAATACTCCCCAATAAAGATTGATGAAGAACTGAAGTAAGAAATCTACCTAATAAAATAATTAATATTAATACTCCAATGAATATAATCAGGAAACTTATAACGGGTAAAAGACTATTGTTCAGGTCGTACCAAGCTTTAAGTTTGGTGACTCCAAGTTGGCATAAATTAAATGCAGTAACGATAGCAATGATAAATGCTATAAAGGTTATGACCTGAATTAATAAACCTGTTTGATAGCCTTTATAGCCGCCGTAACCTAAGATCAGAATTAATATAATGTCAATTATTTCCAATTGAATTTCTGATTATAAGGTTGATAATATTTTTTTAACTGCTTCTGAAACAGCCTTGCCATCTGCTTTGCCAGCTAATTCTTTAGAAGCTACGCCCATCACTTTACCCATATCCGCTGGTCCTTTGGCACCTACCGTAGAAACAATATTTTTAACAATAGCTTCAATCTCATCTGTTGAAAGTTGTTTCGGAAGATAACGTTCAATAACTGCAATTTCTTGCAATTCTTTTTCTTCTAAATCTTTTCTGTCTTGCTGAGCAAAAATGTCAGCAGATTCTTTGCGTTGTTTGTGGGCTTTTGTAAGAATTTTTGATTCCTGATCGGCTGTTAAATCGCCACCTAAAGCACCTTTTTCTGTTTCTGCAAGCAATATCATAGACTTAATTGCTCTTAATGCTCTTAAATCATCTGCATTCTTTGCCAACATTGCTTTTTTTATATCTGTTTCGATTGTTGCTTTTAAACTCATATGTCTTTTGTATTTTTGTGTGTTAGTAAGACAAAAATATAAATAGAAGGACATACTACAAGCACATGACTCGATTAAGTGTAAATATTAATAAAATAGCTACTTTGCGTAATGCGAGAGGTGGTAATAATCCGGATGTAATCAAAGTAGCATTGGATTGTGAACGCTTTGGTGCTGAAGGAATCACCATTCATCCCAGACCGGATGAACGCCATATCCGGTATCAGGATGCGTATGAATTAAAGAAAGTATTAACAACCGAGTTTAATATCGAAGGAAATCCGGAAGGCTCATTCATAAAACTGGTTGAAGATGTGAAGCCTCATCAGGTAACATTGGTGCCGGATGCAGTAGATGCCATTACTTCCAATGCAGGCTGGGATACCATCAAACATCAGGCATTTCTTAAAGAAACAATCAGCAACTTCAAACGACTTGGCATACGCGTTTCGGTGTTTGTGGATCCGCATCCGAAATTTATAGAAGCTGCTGCAACTGCCGGCGCAGACCGTGTAGAGCTCTATACGGAGCCGTATGCATCAAAATTTCATTCCAATAAAACGGAGGCCGTTAAAGATTATATTCAGGCAGCTAAATGTGCAAAGGAATTGGGTTTGGGGATCAATGCAGGACATGATCTGGACCTGTTTAATTTGAATTATTTAAAAACAGAAATTCCTTTTTTAGATGAAGTGTCTATTGGTCATGCATTGGTGTGCGACGCCTTGTATTACGGATTGGAAAATACCATACAATTATATCTACGCCAATTAAAATAAATTATAAGTATGCAATTATTTTACAGAGAGAGTGGAGAGGGGAGACCAATTGTAATACTACATGGTTTATTTGGTTCGTCTGATAATTGGATGAGTGTAACGAAAGAACTTGCGTTGCATTACAAAGCATTTGTATTGGATGCACGCAACCACGGTCAATCACCACATGATTCAAGTCATACGTACAAAGACATGGCGGCCGATCTGAAAGAATTTATTGATACGCACAAACTAGTTCATCCGATATTGATCGGACATTCCATGGGTGGTAAAACCATTATGCGTTTTGCAGCCGAATATCCGGGAATTGCAGAAAAGCTTGTTGTAGTAGATATTTCACCGCGGTTTTATGGTCGCCATCATCAGGATATTTTAGCCGGGTTTAATGCCATAAATCTTGAAACGCTGCAAACAAGAAATGAAGCGGATGCTATAATGAGTCAATATGTTGGAGATGTAGGAGTACGTATGTTCTTATTGAAAAGCCTGTATCGTAATAGTGAGGGTAAGTTTCAGTGGCGCATCAACCTTCCGTTAATCAATGAGCAGATAGACAATATTGGTGAGGCGTTGCCTGAAGCAGCAAAGATCGATACACCAACCTTATTTATTCGTGGAAGCGAAAGTGGATACATTGAAGATAAAGATGCAGCTCTTATAGAGCAACATTTTTCAGATTATAAAATAGAAACGGTTGAAGGCGCAAGTCATTTTGTGCATGCAGAAAAGCCGAAAGAAGTGATTGCTTTGATCGAAACATTTATTGAACAGTAGCCCTTTCTTTTTCAAATTCTTCCGGAAAATTCCATACGTATGTCTGCATCAAAAAACAAAATAAAAAAAGTATTTCTAATTCCGAATGAATTGGCTGAAGGTACTGCAGACCGCTATATACCTGATGTTGTTAAGGAAACGTTATTGAGCTTACGCATTATTTTTTGTGAAGATGCACGCACGACAAGACGGTTCATTGGTAAATTATTGAAAGGGAAAGTAATTGTTGAAGAATATGTTTTGTTTGAATTAACGAAGAATACAACTGAGCAGCAATTGGTAGAACAGATCAATCAGATTGAATTTCCTTCAGAAGTTGGTATTATAAGTGATGCCGGTTGTCCGGGTATTGCAGACCCTGGATCCTTGCTGGTTTCGTGGGCACATAAACAAAATATTAAAGTTGTTCCGCTGCCTGGGCCATCATCCATTTTATTGTCTGTGATGGCTTCGGGTTTAAACGGACAATCATTCGCTTTCAATGGATATCTGCCGATTGATAAAACAGAACGCAGAAAGCGGATAAAGGAGCTGGAGCGAATCAGCAAAGTAGCCGGACAAACACAATTGTTTATAGAGACTCCTTACAGGAATGATAAGATGCTCGATGATCTGATTGACACATGCGAGAAAAATACGCTCTTGACCGTCTCTGTTGACTTGACAGGTAACACTGAGCAAATCATTACAAAGCCTGTATCACAGTGGAAGAAAGGTGAACTTGTGCTTGGCAAAAGACCTGCCATGTTTGGCTTTTTAGTGGTGTAAAAAAATATTTCTATAATAGAAACTTTTACCGTATTTTTGATTAATTGTAGTAATATTAAAACATAACAACACAATTCATATATGCCTTATTTATTTACGTCAGAATCAGTTTCTGAAGGTCACCCGGATAAAGTAGCTGATCAAATTTCGGATGCACTTATTGATCATTTTTTAGCATTTGATCCAAATGCAAAAGTAGCTTGCGAAACATTAGTAACGACTGGTCAGGTTGTATTGGCAGGTGAAGTAAAATCAAAGGCATATTTAGATGTACAGGAAATTGCTCGTGAAGTAATCCGTAAGATTGGATATACAAAATCTGAGTACATGTTTGAAGCAAACTCTTGTGGTATCTTCTCTGCTATTCATGAGCAGTCTGCAGATATCAACCAAGGTGTTGACCGTAAGAAAAAAGAAGAACAAGGCGCAGGTGATCAAGGTATGATGTTTGGTTATGCAACCAATGAAACCAACGATTACATGCCATTGGCATTGGATCTTGCACATAAGATCTTAATTGAACTTGCAGCATTACGTCGTGAAGGCAAACAAATTAAATACCTTCGTCCGGATGCTAAGTCTCAGGTAACACTTGAGTACGATGATAATAACCGTCCGGTGCGTATCGATGCAATCGTTCTTTCTACGCAGCACGATGATTTCGATACAGAAGAAAAAATGCATAAGAAAATTGAAAAAGATATTATTTCAATTCTTATCCCGCGCATCGTTTCTAAATATCCGAAGTATAAAAAATTCTTTGACGGAAAAACAAAGATCAAATATCACATCAACCCTACAGGTAAATTTGTAATCGGTGGTCCGCACGGAGATACAGGTTTAACAGGTAGAAAAATTATTGTTGATACATACGGTGGTAAAGGTGCTCACGGTGGTGGTGCATTCTCTGGTAAAGATCCATCTAAAGTTGACCGCTCTGCAGCGTACGCTACAAGACACATTGCTAAAAACTTAGTTGCTGCAGGTTTGTGCGACGAGATTTTGGTACAGGTTTCTTATGCAATTGGTGTTGCAAAACCAATGGGTATTTATGTAAATACATACGGTACTGCAAAAATCAAAAAGAACGACGGTGAGATTGCTAAGATCGTTGAGAAATTATTTGATATGCGTCCTTACGCAATCGAACAACGTTTGCAATTACGTAACCCGATCTATAGCGAAACTGCTGCATACGGCCACATGGGACGTAAGCCTGAGATCGTAACAAAATCATTCAAAAGCAATGATGGCAAGATCATCAAGAAGAAGGTAGAATTATTTACATGGGAAAAATTAGACTATGTAGATAAAGTAAGAAAAGCATTTGGTATCAAGTAATATCAAAAAAATAGATTCAATAAAAAATCCTCCCGTCTCGATATCTATCGGGACGGGAGGATTTTTTATTTTAATGAGCTACTGATTTTTCTTTCAGTTTCGACAATTGATTTTTTAATATATCATACGAAGCATCAATCGCCTCTTCAAAGGTGCTGCGCTGCTCCTTAACAACGATGGAGTTGCCAGGTATGTTCAGTTTTATGTTTACTACTTTATTCCCTTTAGCATCATTGGTATCCAGCTTCAGGAATACTTCTCCATCAATAATTGAATCATTGAAAGTCTCAAGCTTGTCTAATTTCTTTTGAAGGAAATCTAGGAGTTTCACATCTGCTGTGAAATGGATGGATTGTACTTGCAGTTTCATAGGTTCTAAAATTTAAATTGTAAATACTACGATTTGGGGTGGGCCTGGTCAAATATTGCTTTTAATTTATCGATGCTGTTGTGCGTATATACTTGCGTAGCAGCAAGACTTGTATGACCTAACAAATCTTTGATCGCATTTAGATCGGCACCCTTATTTAAAAGATGTGTTGCAAATGTATGACGTAACACGTGCGGACTTCTTTTATCTACGGTTGTGATCAGATCTAAATATTTTTTTACCAACCTATAAATGAACATCGGATACGTTTGCTCCCCAGTATCAGTAACGACAAAAAAATCATTATTGTTACTGAAAGATTCAGATTTCTTTTTGTTCGTATATTCTTTAGATAAGGCGATGAATGTATCGTGAATCGGAATGATGCGTTCTTTATTTCCTTTCCCCAATACTTTAATTGTTTTTTGATAAAGATTCAGGTCAGATGTTTTTAATCCAATCAGCTCAGAGAGTCGAATTCCAGTGCCATACAGCAATTCAAGAACAAGTTTATCGCGAAGACCCTCAAAAGAATTTTCAAATTTTATGTCATTACCAAGTAGATCTTTTATTTCATCTAACAAGTTGATCATGTTGTCTTCTTCAACAAAAACAGGAAGAGACTTTTTAACTTTCAGTGCACGGATTTTAAGCGTAGGATCTTTTGTAATGCATTCTTTCTTTTGAAGGAAATGATAAAAAGATCGTAGACATGCAATCTTGCGATTGATTGTTTTGGGTTGCATTTCCTGATCAACCAATGTTACAATCCAACTCCGAAGCATCGGGTAGGTTGCAAATTCAGGTGTAGAAAATTCGTATGAGGTAAGAAGGTATTCGGAAAGATTCGAAAGGTCGTTTCTATAGGAAACAGTGGTATGTTTGGAATACCTCTTTTCGACAGATAAATATGTTAAAAATTCATTTACCATATTGTTTCACAGGAATTAGTACTCCTGTAAAACAATATAGATAAAATATTTTAAATAAACGAAACTAGTCGTTTGAAGCAGCTTCCTGTAATTTAAGACGGTAAGAAGCACGAATTACTTCTTTTCTTAAACGTACTGATTTTTTCTCGTAGTAAGAACGTGCACGAAGTGCCTTTAAAACACCTGTTTTTTCAAATTTCTTTTTGAAACGCTTTAAAGCTTTATCTATCGGCTCGTTTTCTTTGATGTTGATTACGATCATAACAATTCTTTTATTTAATAAGGACTGCAAATTTACGCATTCATTATTAAATAAACAAAGCAGAATGTGAATAATTTTATTTTTGCAATGACTTGGCAATCACAATTTTCTGTATTTCAGAGGTGCCTTCCCCGATTGTACAGAGTTTTGCGTCGCGATAAAACTTCTCAACCGGGTAATCTTTTGTATATCCATACCCTCCAAAAACCTGAACCGCTTCATTTGCAACACGGACACATACTTCTGAAGCATATAATTTAGCCATGGCGGCTTCGCGCGTCATAGGCATCCCTTTCATTTTCATGTCTGCTGCTTTATACGTTAACAATCGTGCAGCTTCGATTTCTGTAGCCATGTCCACTAACTTGAACGATATACCCTGAAAATTACCTATTGGCTGATTAAACTGTTGTCTTTCTTTTGAGTATTGAAGGGCTGCTTCATAGGCTCCCTGTGCAATTCCCAAACTCAATGCTGCAATAGAGATTCTTCCGCCATCCAATACTTTCATAGCTTGTTTGAAACCGTCTCCAACATTCCCTAAAAGCTGGCTTTTATGAACGCGTACGTTATCCAATAACAGCTCACAGGTTTCGGATGCACGCATACCAAGTTTATTTTCTTTGCGGCCATGTGTAAGCCCTTCCGTACCTTTTTCAATTATAAATGCGGAGGAGAATTTTTTATCTTCACTGTCTGCGTGGCGCGCCAATACAACAACTACATTCGAGGATTTAGCGTGTGTAATAAAATTCTTGCTGCCGTTTAAGATCCAGTAGTCACCGTCTTGTTTAGCGACTGTTTTCATGTTACCCGAATCAGATCCGGTGTTGGCTTCTGTAAGCGCCCAGGCTCCAATCCACTTTCCTGTTGCCAACAGAGGTAAATATTTAGCTTTTTGTTCTTCATTCCCAAAAGCCAGAATATGCCCCGTGCATAATGAATTATGTGCAGCCATAGATAAACCTATGGAACCGCATACTTTGGAAATTTCTTCTAAGGCGGTGATATACTCGAAATAGCCCATTCCGGCTCCGCCATATTGCTCGGGAACTAGCACGCCCAACAAACCAAATTCACCCATTTTGTGAAACAGATCTACCGGAAATTCCTGCGCTTCATCCCAGGTCATGATATTTGGACGAATGTATTTTTCAGCCACATCTTTTGCCATCTTGGCAATTAATAGTTGATTTTCAGTTGGTTCAAAATTCATGATCGATCCATTTAAAAGATGTAAAAGCAATTCCGGCTAATAGGCCATATCCCATTCATGACAATGCGTTATTTTATTTGCAAAATAATCATGAATTATAATATCGGGGTTAAATGTCAATAAATCAAATACACTGTTGTCTTTAGAAAAGAAATGCAGTGCGTAATTTTTTGAGCGAAGTTCATTCGCTATCGTTTTGCGGTTATTTATATCGTCTTCGAGAACGAAAACTTTAAAAAGTTTACTGTCTGTCATAATACATCACGGTTAATGGTGTTTCAATTCAATACGTGAAAATGATATATATAGTTATTTTTGCTACCTCAGAAGGGAAATATCAGTCTATATTTTTATATCTTGCCATTAAATCTCTTTTTAAAACAATGAAAATAGTAATAGTTGGAACTGGATACGTTGGCCTTGTAACAGGAACGTGTTTTGCAGAAGTTGGTATCGATGTAGTATGTGTTGATATTGATAAAACTAAAATCGAAAATCTGAACAAAGGCATATTACCAATATATGAACCAGGTTTGGAAGAAATGGTTGAACGTAACTCTAAAAAGGGGCGTTTAAAATTCTCAACAAATCTTGCCGAAAGTATTATTGGCGCAGAGGTAGCATTCATTGCTGTTGGTACTCCTCCGGGTGAAGATGGCAGTGCAGATCTGAAATATGTATTAGCTGTAGCTTCTGACATTGGTAAATCCATGCAACAGGCAATCGTTGTTGTTACGAAGAGTACGGTGCCGGTTGGTACATCATTGAAAGTGAAGAAAGCATTGGCAGATGAATTAGCTAAAAGAAATTCTTCTTTACCTGTATATGTATCTTCAAATCCTGAGTTTTTGAAAGAAGGCGCTGCGATTGATGACTTCATGAAGCCCGATCGTATTGTTGTTGGTGTTGATGCTCCTGAAGCTGAAGAAACAATGCGCAAATTATACAAACCGTTTTTGTTGAACGGTCATCCAATATTTTTCATGGATATCCCTTCTGCAGAAATGACCAAGTATGCAGCAAACTCGATGCTTGCAACGAAGATCAGTTTTATGAACGATATTGCAAACCTATGTGAGATCGTAGGTGCTGATGTTAATTTGGTTCGCAAAGGAATTGGGTCGGATGCGCGTATCGGAAATAAATTTATATATCCGGGTGTTGGTTATGGCGGTTCTTGTTTTCCAAAAGATGTGAAAGCATTGATTAAAACGGCAAAACAACATGGTTACGACATGCGCGTATTAAGTGCTGTTGAAGATGTGAACGATGACCAAAAATATGTGTTGGTTAAAAAAGTAAACAAGTACTTTAACAACGATTTAAAAGGCAAAAAGTTTGGTGTTTGGGGCTTATCCTTTAAACCGAAAACAGATGATATGCGTGAAGCACCTTCATTGGTTATCATCCCTGAACTATTAAAAGCAGGAGCTACAGTTGTTGCCTATGATCCTGTTGCGATGCATGAAGCATCACACACACTTAAAGATACGATAACGTATGCGCAAGATCCGTTAGAAGCATTAGAAGGTGTTGATGGATTATTGATTGTTACTGAATGGTCAGAGTTCCGTTCACCGGATTTTGATGTAGTTAAAAGTAAAATGAAAGGTAAAGTAATTTTTGATGGACGAAATATATTTGATCCGAAAGAAATGAAAACACTTGGATTCGATTACTATTGTATCGGACTAAAGAATGATTAACATTGAATGTTAAGTTTAATACAGCAGGTTAAATTCCAAATAACAAAAAACAAATCCCAAACAGAGGAAAATAGATTTAAACCGGAAAGTAATATCAGTCGTTTTAAATTTGTTTTTTTAAAATTTGGAATTTGTCATAAAGACAACAAAAATGGCTAAGAAGAGAGTATTAATCACTGGCGCAGCTGGTTTTTTAGGATCGCATTTATGTGATCGTTTTATTAAAGAAGGATATCATGTAATCGGGATGGACAACCTGATTACAGGCAATCTTAAAAATATTGAACATCTGTTTCCGTTAGAAAATTTCGAATTTTACAATCATGATGTTTCGAAATTTGTTCACGTTGCAGGTGATCTGGATTACATACTTCATTTTGCATCGCCGGCAAGTCCGATTGATTATTTAAAAATTCCGATCCAGACATTGAAAGTAGGTTCTTTAGGAACACATAATTTATTAGGTCTGGCTCGTGCTAAAAAAGCACGTATGCTGATTGCTTCTACTTCTGAAGTATACGGCGATCCATTGGTGCATCCACAAACGGAAGATTACTGGGGCAATGTAAACCCGATTGGTCCACGTGGTGTATACGATGAAGCAAAACGTTTTCAGGAAGCAATCACAATGGCGTATCATACATACCATGAAGTGGAAACACGTATCGTTCGTATCTTCAATACCTATGGTCCACGTATGCGTTTAAATGATGGCCGTGTATTGCCTGCATTCATTGGTCAGGCATTAAGAGGTGAAGATCTTACTTCTTTTGGTGACGGTACTCAAACGCGTTCGTTCTGTTATGTGAGCGATTTGGTTGAAGGTATTTATCGGTTGTTGATGAGTGATTATGCATACCCTGTAAACATTGGGAATCCGGTAGAGATCACAATCAATGATTTCGCTCAGGAGATTATTAAACTTACAGGTTCAAATGTAAAAATTACATTTAAGCCATTGCCAACAGATGATCCGAAGCAACGTAAGCCGGACATTACAAAGGCGAAAGAAATTTTAGGTTGGGAACCAAAAGTATCCAGAGAAGAAGGTTTGAAAATCACGTATGAATATTTCAAATCGCTTCCTAAAGAAGACTGGGATGTGTTGCCTAAAGAATTTAAAAAGAATTAAATTTTGTAATGAACGCGTTCAGTAAGCAGTTTGTAGAAAAGAAACAATCATTAGCAGTTATAGGCTTAGGATATGTTGGCTTGCCTATTGCATTAGCGTTTGCAAAAAAAATAAAAGTTATCGGTTTCGATATTAATTCAAGCAGAATTGAATTAATGAAAAAAGATGTCGATCCGAGCGGCGAGTTAAATGCAACCGATTTTCAAAACAGTGAGATTGTTTTTACAAATGATCTCACTGTTCTAAAAGAAGCATCTTTTTATATTGTTACTGTCCCAACACCCATTGATACATTCAATCATCCGGATCTAACGCCATTGATCTCTGCAACGAAGACAATCGGTAAGGTTTTAAAAAAAGGAGACTATGTAGTATATGAATCTACGGTTTATCCGGGTTGTACAGAAGAAGAATGTGTACCTTTGTTGGAGGAGCTTTCAGGCTTAACGTTCGGGAAAGATTTTAAAGTAGGGTATTCTCCGGAACGAATTAATCCGGGCGACAAAGAACATACGCTCTCTAAAATTATTAAAGTTGTTGCAGGCTGCGACCAGGAAAGCTTAAACGCTATTGCTGATGTATATGAACTTGTTGTAGATGCAGGTATACACAAAGCATCCTCAATAAAAGTTGCTGAAGCAGCTAAGATCATTGAAAATACGCAACGCGATGTTAACATCGCGCTGATGAATGAACTATCCATCATTTGTGATAAGCTGGATATCAATACTTACGAAGTATTGGAAGCCGCACGTACAAAATGGAATTTTTTACCTTTTACTCCAGGCTTGGTTGGTGGTCATTGCATCGGTGTTGACCCCTATTATCTTACCTACAAAGCACGCAAGCTGGGCTTAAATCCAAATGTTATCTTAAGCGGCAGATTGATTAACGATCAGATGCCGATGAACATTGCAAAGAAGATCGTTACTTCCTTGATTAAATCGGGCAAAGATATTTCTAAATCACGTGTGCTGGTATTGGGAGTTACGTTCAAAGAGAATGTTGAAGACATCCGGAATTCAAAAGTTGCTGAACTGATAAAAGAACTTCAATCGTATAGTTTAAATATTGATGCGGTGGATCCATACGCATCTTTCGCAGAATTCAAGCACGAGTATAATCTTGAATTTGAAACTGAAATATCCGGAATGTATGATGTAGCTATTTTAGCTGTACCACATAAAGAATATTTAACGAAAGACATCGTTTTCTTTGAGAAAATGATAAATGAAAAGGGATTGTTTGTAGATATTAAAGGTGTTTACAGAAAGTCCGAACACAAAAAATCTTATTGGACATTATAGAATTATGAGTTTTAAAAAAACCATATTGATCACGGGAGGTGCCGGTTTTATTGGCTCTCATGTTGTACGTTTGTTTGTAAATAAATATCCGGATTGCCAGATTGTGAATCTCGATAAGCTTACCTATGCAGGCAATCTTGAGAATTTAACGGATATAGAAAAAGCTTCAAATTATATATTTGAAAAAGGAGATATTGCTGATACTGCTTATATTCAAGGCTTATTTAAAAAATATAATTTTGACGGTGTTATTCATTTGGCTGCAGAGTCACATGTAGATCGTTCAATTGTTGCGCCAATGGAATTTGTTATTACAAATGTTATTGGTACAGTTAATTTATTGAATGCTGCAAAAGATGCATGGAAAGAATCGAAGTATGAAGGAAAACGTTTTTACCATGTTTCTACAGATGAAGTCTATGGATCGCTGCATGATGGCAGCTTCTTTTTAGAAGACACTTCTTACGATCCGCAATCTCCGTATTCAGCATCCAAGGCTTCTTCAGATCACTTTGTACGGGCATATCACAATACCTATAAACTTCCGGTTGTGCTTACGAATTGTTCGAACAACTATGGTCCGAATCAATTTCCTGAAAAACTACTTCCGTTATTTATAAATAACATTCAAACAAATAAAGCTTTACCTGTTTATGGGAAAGGCGAAAATATCAGAGATTGGTTGTTTGTTATTGATCATGCCAGAGCAATTGATACGGTCTACCACGAAGGAAAGGTTGGTGAAACCTACAACATCGGCGGCCATAACGAATGGACAAATATTGATCTGATTCGTTTGTTGTGTAAGCAAATGGATCAAAAATTAGGAAGAGCTGCAGGCACAAGTGAAAAACTGATTACATACGTTACAGATAGAGCAGGTCATGATTTTAGATATGCGATTGATGCAACTAAAATTAAAAATGAATTAGGCTGGGTTCCATCAGTAACATTTGAACAAGGCTTAAGTCTAACAATTGATTGGTACCTGGCGAATCAGGTATGGATGGATAAGATCACTTCCGGTGCATACGAATCGTACTATGCACAACAATATTTGAATAAGTAATTTTTTCATTTTAATAAAGTAGAAAGAAATATGAAAGGTATTTTATTAGCGGGTGGAACAGGATCTCGTTTGCACCCATTAACATTGGCAATGAGCAAGCAAATGATGCCTGTTTATGATAAACCAATGATCTATTACCCACTATCTTGTTTGATGTTGGCAGGTATCAAAGAAATTTTAATCATATCTACTCCACAGGATTTACCAAACTTTCAAAAGTTGCTTGGCGACGGCAGTGCGTTGGGTTGCAAATTTGAATATGCTGTACAGCCCTCTCCGGACGGACTGGCGCAAGCATTTATCATTGGAGAAAAATTTATTGGTAACGATAAAGTCGCGTTGATCTTAGGAGACAATATATTTTATGGTTCAGGTTTGGGACGTTTGCTGCATTCACATAATGATCCGGATGGCGCTGTGATCTTTGCATATCACGTTACAGATCCGGAACGTTACGGAGTTGTTGATTTTGATGACAACATGAATGCTTTATCGATCGAAGAAAAACCAGTGAACCCAAAATCAAATTACGCAGTTCCGGGCGTTTATTTTTATGACAACAGCGTTGTTGAAATTGCTAAAAATTTAAAGCCAAGTCCAAGAGGTGAGCTTGAAATCACCGATGTGAATAAAATTTATTTAGAACAGAAAAGACTTAAAGTTGCCGTATTGAACAGAGGTACAGCCTGGTTGGATACCGGTACATTTGCATCGTTAATGCAGGCAGGAGAATTTGTTCGAGTGATCGAAGAACGTCAGGGATTAAAAGTTGGCTGTATCGAAGAAGTTGCTTACACCATGAAGTTCATAAATAAAGAACAGTTAGAAGCCTTGGCTAAGCCATTAATGAAAAGCGGATATGGCCAGTATTTACTGGGCTTAACGCGGTCGAAATAAAATTAAACTTCGCTGTATTTTTCACACACAAGCAGCGTTTTGGAAGAATCTTTTAGGGTGGTAGCAAATATAAAAATGTTACCACCATCTTTTAATCCCGTTTTTTTACGAATTGTTTCTACTGAATCGGGAAAATTTCTGGTTTGAATATTTGCCTTACCTGTTGGTACACATGCCTGAATTTCTTTTTTGCTGTATCCTGCACGCGTTTTTATTTTAAAAATTCTTCCCGGAAAATCTTTTATATGTGTTTCTGAAGTATAGAGATGTGACGATGCATGAAGCTTTGAAAGCTTGTATGCATCAGCAATGCTGTTAAATCCGCCTGCTTTCAGAATAGATGGATTCGGTTCATACAAATACGTAAGCGGCATGGATAAGTCTGCTTTGAAAGAATTTTCGAAGGAAGTCTTAAATGAAAAAGAATGCAATACTTTTTTATAATCGTGCACGCATACATACTCAGCTTCTCCTGAAAAATTCTTATCCAGCACATACAATACTTCTTTGCATTCATTGTCTACACTGACGATATGTATTTCTTTAACGGATTTAAGTTGTCTCAATGCTTCAGCAATATCCAGCATTGGGGATGTTTTAACTAGAATATTTGTACTGATTCCAAAATAAAAATCCTGCAGTGCTGCTATGTTGGGTTCGCAATCGCTGAGTTTGAATACTTTTTGGGTTTCTTTTCTTCTTGCCGGATCCAGATAGATCCAATCGATGGGATCTGTTATTGATTTTAATACTTCATCTGAATTTCCCGTCAGTACAGAAATAGTTGACTGATTTAGTACGTGAAAATTATGCTCCGCTATTTGAGCAAGATCTTCTTGCTGTTCAATATAAAATGCTTTCTTAAATGATTTTGAAAGATAGAAGCTGTCTACACCAAAGCCCCCTGTTAAATCAACCACACAGTTCCCTTGTATCAACGAAGCCTTATATTGACCTGTACGTTCAGAGGAGCACTGCTCCATGCTTAAACGGATTGGGTAGATGATGTTCGTTGTTGCTGCCCATAAAGGTAACTTGTTTGTAGCTTTTTGAAGCCCTTCAATTTGTGCAGCAACCCATTTTGCATCAATAGCAAAAGATGGCATTTTTAACATCAATTCAGCAACAGATGCATTTTTGTTTTTCTGAATAAATGTTGTTACCTCAGGCGACAATAAAATATTGATAGGAACCATATTCAAAGATACTATTAATCGCTTAATCTCACATTATTGAAATTTAATGCGTAGGCTTCTTTGTTATCCTTTTTTAAAGAAGTAATTTGTAGTAAGAGTTAAAAAAGCAATTGGCTCTTTCTTCAATCAACTAATTCTATTCATTATGGACAAGTGGACAGAACAAAACAATAGATTAATTAAACTGTTTCAATTCAAAGACTTTCTTAAAGCATTTGAATTTATGAAACAGGTAGCAGCTGTTGCAGATCAAATGGATCATCATCCATACTGGACAAATTGTTACAACAAGGTTTATATTGAATTGAACACACACAGTGCGGGGGGCATTGTTACAGAAAAAGACAACATACTGGCGAAGGCCATTGATACTATTGCTCATGAGTCAATCGGATAAAGCATTCGGAAAATTATATTTAGTACCAACACCAATCGGGAATCTTGAAGACATTACGTTGAGAGCTATCCGGATCTTAAAGGAAGTTGATATTGTATTGGCTGAAGATACCCGCACAAGCGGAAATTTATTAAAGCACCTCGAAGTTAAAACAAAGCTTCAGGCATTTCATGCACACAACGAACACAAGGCGTTGCAGGGTGTAATACAATTATTACAACAAGGGAAAAACCTTGCATTGATCTCAGATGCCGGTACTCCAGGCATTTCTGATCCAGGATTTTTATTGGTACGTGAGTGTTATGTGTACAGTATACCTGTTGAATGTTTACCTGGCCCAACAGCATTTGTACCTGCCATTGTAAAGTCTGGTTTACCAAGCGACAAGTTTGTGTTTGAAGGATTTTTGCCCCACAAGAAAGGACGTAAAACACGTATTGAAAAATTGATGGATGAAGATCGTACGATTATTTTTTATGAGTCGCCGTATCGTTTGGTAAAAACGCTGGAACAATTGAAAGAAGCGTTTGGTGCAGATCGACAAGCATCGGTGTCACGTGAATTAACAAAAATGTTTGAAGAGACACGTAACGGAACGCTTACTGAATTAGCAGCACATTATACAAAGCATCCACCTAAAGGTGAGATCGTACTGATTGTGGCGGGCTTTAATAGCAAAACAGATACGCTAGGCGAATTAGGTGAAGAGGATATGGAAATAGCTGACGAAGATGAAGACTAGTTTACCTTACTTTGAAAAATGTTGAACGACTTCTTCGTACGAATATTTCTTATTTGGTTTTTCACTGCAATCCAAAATTCCAATCTGATAGCGGTGCGCTAGCATGATTGCTTTTTTTAGCATGGATTTATATCCTCCGGATGCAATATTAATTTTATTGTAATTGTCTTTCTTAAGATTGAGATAAAACTCTGTACTATTACTATAAGCCTCTGCACCTCCAGCTACGGCATTCATTCTTTGAGCTTTATCCGAATGTGTAATGGTTATAATTTTGAACCCTTTGAAGGAATACCATTTACCTATTTTAATTCCAAGAAATGTGTGGTATTCACGGTATCTATTGTTCGTTAAATCAACTGTTATTCTTTTTTGCATGATAGCGATCGGAAAGGTCATGAAAAGAAAAATCAATCCAATAACAACACCAATACTATTGCCCATAACGATTAAATATGAAGCAGCAAAGGATATTATAAAACAAATAAACCGTACCGGAAAAAAATCATAAGATTCAAGTCGATTGTCAATAATATCTTCAGAGTCGTTTGTTACTATTTCGTTGCTCATTTTTCTTTTTATTTACCTAGATCAATTACTAGTGTACAGGATTTATTAAACGGCGCCAGATTGTTTGGATCCGGATGCTGAATATTTACAAAATAAAATCTGGAATCGTTTGTAAGAAACATTCCGCCAGTTGTTTCAGAACCATTGGGTGCAATTGCAAGACGCTTTAAATCATCTACTGTAGGATTTTTGATACTCAGGTCAAGCCAGTAAATTTCGTTTACAAATAAATTTTCTGCAAGCGCAGATGCACTAACCCGTCCGCGCGTGTTGTGTATGATGTCTTCCTCAATGACCAAATACGTTTTTCCATTTCTCACAACAGCTGTGATTGCATCCGGATTTGAAAAATGTTTATCGGGATGTTTTTTTCCTGCGCCTCCATCTATGAGGACGGAAAATTTATTTGTTATCAGGTCAAATTCTAATACACTTCCATATGGCTGATCGATCACATTGTTTTTAATGAATGGTAATAAATGAGATGCAGGTTTGCCATTGTATACATTCTCCATTACAAAATTATCGTATCCTGTAGCGGTGATGTACATCTTTGTTCCTACCTAGGTCATCCATTCCATGCGTAAAAAATAACTTGCTCCCATACGCAGTGCTACATTCCGTATATCTATAAGCGAATCCATGTGCATGGGTAATTTAATCCAATGGCTGGTATCACTTGCTGTAGCTTCTCTGTACGCATACAATTGACCGTTTTCAAAATCAAATGCTTCGTTTCCAACAAACTTAAAGAATACGCTTGGTGCAAAATCATCGGTAAGGTAAACAGTTTTTCGATCCATTAATACAAGAGCGCTTTCATGCACAAAGCGTCCCATGCTGTAAAGTTTTCGCAAAGCCTTGCTATAGTATACATCCGCTTCAACCATCCATCCGGTATTTTCAAATCGTTTTAACCCATTGAAATCACTGGTATCGGTATAGCCTTTTCCTTTTTTATAGAGAACTTCGTTATTTAACGGTGTACCTTCTTCTGCTGTCAGAAATTTCTCAACTTCTTCCACATAGGTTCCACTGCAATTGTTGTACGTGCCGCCAACGTTAGTAAAGTCAACGTTTCTGATGCTGTCTGAAACTTTCCATGTATTGTCGTTTTGAAATTGAATGGGGATTAGGCTCACGCCACCGCCATCACCCAACGCGGATGAAGAATCATTGCATTCATGTGATACTGCCAGAAGAAGGTTGTTTAAACGATCGGTTCGTATGCCAAGGATCATATCGTGTGAGCCTTTTGCAAATCCACGTTTTCCGTTTTCAGTATAAACCGTATCTCCGGTTTTGAATAAGACTTGATAGGTATATTTTTTATTCAGCAGCAGCGTATTTGTTTTTTCCTGAAATGGAACTTCTTTAAAAGATTTTTGTGCTAGCAGAGGTATACTGATGAAAAAAAATAAGTGTAGTATAATTCGAATTTTCATAAAATTAAAGATCAAGTTGCAGCATCAGAATATCCGAACCACCTTTATCATCGTCGCTTACAGCAATAGCTATATAGGTGTTATCGTTTTCTTTTTCGTAAACCGAAATGGATTCGATCTTTAACAAACGATCTTCAATTGCAGGGATTAATGTGAAATGAGAAACTTCTCCGGTAAATCCATCGGTAAGTTTGCCTCTTGTTTTTTCTTCACCTGTGAAAGAAACAATTCCGACAGCACTCCCCATTATTTCTCCATCGTCAATGGCATTCGATGTATTTTCTGCAGCAGCAGTAAAAAATAATTTTTGATCAAAATAGTCTGCACCAGAAAATCCTGCACGGATACCGTCGATCTCCGGAAGTGTAGTATGTATAATAGTAGGGAAAGGAACGCTGTCTGTATGTCCCTGAATAAATTCAATAAACTCCGGCATATCAAATCTCAGAGTTGCATTATTTTCACGATTGAAAATATATAGATATGCATCGGTGCTTGCGGCTGCTTCAAAATTAAGTACACCGCTTGGACCTGTTGCCTCTTCATTCATTCGAAGAAAGCTATACCATTTAACAAGCGGTACTTCCCAAACCAAATGTTTGCGATTGTATGGCGTAGGTAATTTCACTAAAAAAGCCACATCTCTTCGCGGCGATTTTGATCCCGAACCTAAGATCAACAAATGCGGATAGCCATTAATAGTAAGTTTGGTGATACATTCTAAATCTGCCTTTTTCTTTTTTAAAATCCGGTTATCAACGATGTCATCTGATTTTGCTTTGTATAAAGGAACTTCAGCAAGTACCGTAAGATCGTATTTTAATGCATATAAAAAACTGGAATCGTCGCCGACAATATATATGTTCCCATTGATCACTTCAACTGCAGATGCAGAAGGGATGGTAGTTAGATGGACGTGCTTTAAAACAGATAGTTGCATTCCTAAATATATTAAAAAAGCTCTCTTATTTTACATAAGAGAGCTTTTTTAATAAGAATTTTAATCAAATTATTTTTTGACAGAAAACTCCATGAATTCACCGTTATTTCCAGTACCAACTGATCCTGATTCTGTAGACATATATGTTATTTTAATTAAAACATATTGATCTAAATTTCTAAGTTTCGCAACATACAAATTCCCAGCAGTAACTGCTGATTGCGTTCCTGTCGCATTAGCCGCTAAAGCATAAGCTGCTTTTATAGAAATATCTGTAGCATTAGCATAATCAAAAGATGAAGGTATTTTTGCAAATAAAGTTGAATTAGCAGCTTCAAATGATTGTGACCAAACGGCAGTTTGAGTTATAGGATCAGCATCAACCATATCTTTATCACTTACAGGATCTGAAGCAGATTTATTAGTCAAAGTAGCAAGATCAAATGCACCGGAATTTGGTCCATAGATGTTATTCACTCTATAACCATTCGCTTCACTTAATACACCATATGCAATGTATATTTTAGCTGGTCCTAATAACAAACCACTCGTATTTGAAGGTCCATCAAATGATGTTCCATCAGTAAATGCAAAATAATACTCATCAAAAGCCGCAGCATTATTTGCAGCCAATGGTACAGTTAATGTTAAACTTGCATTGTTTTTTTGATCTGCAGGAATGTCATAATAATAGTTGTTGTTTGCATCCTGTGAGAATCCTGAACCACCATTATAGGTCGCATAAGATCCGGGCGTAACTACTGCACCAGAAACCGTTGATGATTTTTTATATACGTAAATTCTTTTCATGTCAGTGGTTGATTTAGAAACACCATTAACCTGAATGACAGCATTCATTTTATCACGCTTAACATATAAGGTATCTGATCCGCTTGTGTTCGTGTTTTCGTTTAACGAAACAGTAGATTCCGGACTAGCTGGATTAATGGGTCCATCGCTATCATCTTTTGAGCAAGAGCTTAATAATGATAAAGAGCTGATTGCCAATACGGCAATTGTTGAATAGATTTTTTTCATGCTTACAGTTATTTTTAAAATATTTTTTAAATCTACTGATCAAAAAAACGATAACTGTTACATGAAAATCTATTCCTGTTACATAAAAAGATTTTATTTTTTCAGATTGAATATGAAATATTCATTGTCAAAGCCATCACCTACTTTGCCATTTTCCGGAACGATATACATGATCTTCATGGCAGCATACGTATTCGCATTGCCACGCAATTTTACTAAATACACTTCATTTATTTTAATTGAATCGGGTGTTTCAGTAAAAGGTGTTCCCTGTGAATAATAATAGGCAACTTCCGAGTCTGTTGCATTTGCATACGGAAAATTAGCAGGTGCTTTTACAAATGTTGTACTGTTGCGTGCTTTAAATTTTCCGAGAAATTTAGGTGCATCATCTGTATTCTCAGTAATATCAATATCGGCCGCAGCATCCGTATCATATTTATAAATCTGGTTTATCATATCAGATGCCGGATACACACCAGTTCGGAGTGTTGCATAATTATATAATTTAATACCGGTATATTCCGTTAATTTTCCATAAAGCACAAAAATCTGTGCCGGTCCTATTACAACACCAGTTGTAGATGCAGGTCCTGCATAGTCCGCATCATCTGTATAAACAAAATAATACTCATCTATTGCTGCCGTGATTGTGTTAGTTCTCAATGCAACGGTTATATCATTTGTGATGCTGTCCTTGTTCTCACTTGAGATTTTGTAGTAATAATTGTTGTTTGCATCCTTTGCATATCCACTTCCCTGATATGTTTCGTATGCACCGGGAGAGCTGATGTTATCGATCTTGCGCGTGAATACATACAAACGCTTCAGCTCAACACCCATATTCTTTGTATTTGCTGAAACCCGGAGGTTTGCACTTGTCTTCGTTCTCAATACATATAGTGTATCTTTTGCGGATGTCTGAACACTTGATAAGTAGATGCCTTTATCTACCGTATATATATTAAGTGTAGGATTGTCCCCTTTTTTACAAGAAGTAATTAGTAAGAAAATACATAAAGCAGATAAAACGAATGTGAATGTATTGCGCATAAATTAGGGGGTATGTGTAGCCGGTTAAGGTACGCGGTATTGAATAATCTTAATAAAATTACACCTTAGGAATGAAATATCCATGATTTGTGGTGTCTATATTTAAAATTAACGTACTTTATATCAGAAAATTTTATAAAAGGGATTTATTTATAAAATATGGTATCCGGAATTATTCATTAACCAATCATAAATATGCTTAAGCCATTTAATTTCAAGCTTTGGATAGAAGAAAACAGACATTTGTTAAAGCCTCCGGTTGGGAATAAGCAAGTGTATGTTGGCAACGATGATTTTATTGTAATGGTTGTTGGCGGACCCAATGCGCGTAAAGATTTTCATTACAATGAAGGCGAAGAATTTTTTTATCAGGTTGAAGGCAACATCCTATTAAAGATCATTGAAGACGGAAAAATTATTGATGTGCCGATCAATGAAGGCGACATATTTTTGTTGCCTCCACGTGTACCGCACTCTCCGCAACGGGGTGAAAATACCGTTGGCTTAGTAATAGAGCGTTACAGAAGCGAAGAAGAACTGGATGGTTTTAGTTGGTATTGCGAAGCGTGTAATCATAAATTGTATGAAGAATTTGTAATGGTAAAAGATATTGTTACGCAATTGCCGATCGTAATGAATAAATTTTATACTTCGCCTGAATTATGTACCTGTTCAAATTGCGGTACCGTAATGCAAGCGCCTGTTAAACGATAAAATTGATGACTTTGATCGGAGTTTAGCGTTTAGGCTAAACCTCCAGGGATTTAAAATAGTTAGAGTTATTAATATCAATTGCATTTAATCCTTGGAGGTTTCGAATCAAGACTAAATCTATTTATAACAGTGTCTACAAAATTTCTCATAACACGTGCATTTTCTGTTCAGCTAGATAAAGAAGATGCATTGGCTTCCTTTCGAAAAGAGTTTTTATTTCCTACGTTCGGGAAACGTACCACGTATTTTTGCGGGCATTCATTAGGCTTGCAGCCTAAGAAAACCAAAGAACTCATGTTAACGGAATTAAATGATTGGTCTACCTGGGCAGTTGAAGGTCATTGGAAAGCAACCAATCCCTGGCTAACCTATCATCAATCGTTTGCGAAACCCTTATCTGTATTAACGGGAGCATATCCGGATGAAGTTGTGGCAATGAACAGTCTTACAGCGAATCTGCATTTTATGTTTGCGTCTTTTTACAGACCTGCTGGTAAAAAAATAAAAATTATTACAGAAGCCTGGAATTTCCCTTCGGATCGATATGCACTCGAAAGCCTTGTTAAGCTTTATGGGTATGATCCTAAAAAAGTAATTATTGAACTGAAGCCAGCTAAAAAAAATACCCAGCTTTCAACGGAAGAAATCTGTGCCTGTATTGAAAAAAATAAATCAACGGTTGCGCTGGTGTTTTTCAACGGAGTGAATTATTATTCCGGTCAGGCATTTGATATGGCAGCTATCACACAAGCGGCGCACCTTGCCGGAGCCTTTGCCGGCTTTGATCTGGCGCATGCGATCGGGAACATCAATCTACATCTGCACGACTGGAAAGTTGACTTTGCAGTGTGGTGCAGTTATAAATATTTGAATGGCGGTCCGGGTGCGGTTGGTGGTGCGTTTGTGCATCAGCAGCACGGACATGATAAAACAACTCCTCGTATGGCAGGATGGTGGGGCCACGATCAGAATACACGTTTCAATTTAGAAGGCGGATTCAAACCTTTGTCCGGAGCTGCAGGCTTTCAGGTGAGCAATGCACCTATAATGAATATGGTTGGTCTGAAAGCATCATTGGATCTTTTTATGGAAGCCGGCTGGCCGGCAATTTCTAAAAAGAGAAATACTATGTTTGGGTATATGCTGTTTTTGATAAAAGCATTATGCACCAACGATCATAAAAAACAATTCTCCATTCAAATCATAACTCCGACACTGGCGAATACACATGGCTGTATGCTTTCGATCCGTGTGCATCAGCAAAAGGGCAAAGAATTATTTGACGTTTTGTTGAAGAAAGGATTTATGCTCGACTGGCGGGAGCCCGATGTTATTCGTATTGCGCCGGTGCCGCTATATAATACCTATCAGGAAGTATATTCATTTGTATTGGAGTTATCTAAACATGCAGTGTTGGTAGAAAAATGAAAGAGCAGATCAATATTTGCGGCGCAGGCTTAGTGGGAAGCTTATTAGCGATTTTTTTAATACAAAAAGGCTATCGTGTCCGTGTATTTGAAAAAAGAAAAGACCCGCGTATCACTAGCGACGATGCAGGCAGATCCATCAATCTGGCAATCAGTCATAGAGGTTTACACGCATTAAAAGATGCCTTACCCGAACTGGATCTGCGTGCGCTTGATCTGGCAGTACCCATGTTTGGCAGAGCCATACACGATGAAGCAGGGGCAGTTGTGTTTCAGGCATACGGCGAAGCATCGCAGCACATCAATTCAATCGGCAGAAGTGAATTGAATATCTTATTGATCTCAAAAGCAGCATCGCTGGGTGTGGAATTTTTATTTGCGCATACAAGCACCGAATACGATGCAACAAATAAGCAATGGACTTTTAATGATGCCCTAGGGAATGCGACAACAACACAAAGCGGTGAAATAGTTATCGGTGCCGACGGTGCATTTTCTGTAGTGCGTAAGCAATTGCTGGATACGGTGCAGAAGCAGGCTCAGATAGATACATTGGATTATGGATATAAAGAGTTAGAGATAAAAGTTCCTTTTTCAAATAAAATTGCAACGAAGGAAGCCTTGCATATATGGCCTAGAGAACGCTTCATGTTGATTGCACTTCCCAATAAAGACGGCAGTTATACGGCAACGTTGTTTTTACCTATGGAAGGAGAACTTTCATTTAAGGCATTGAGTACAAATGAAAAAATACGATCGTTCTTCAATACCTATTTTTCAGACACACTTGAATTGATTCCGGATCTGGAAAAACAATTTGAACAACATCCCACATCGCGTTTGGCAACGATCCATACTGCAACATGGTATAACGATCATACCTTACTGATTGGTGATGCGGCGCATGCATTGGTTCCGTTTTACGGACAAGGCATGAATGCTGGGTTTGAAGATTGCAGAATTTTATCTGAGATTATTGATAAGAAAGGAGCAACGAATTGGGAGCAGGTATTTGCAGAATTTTTCACTCAGCGCAAAAAAAACACAGATGCCATTTCGGATCTGGCTTTACAGAATTTTGTTGAGATGCGGGATCATGTGGCCGATGCCTCTTTTTTAGTTCGGAAAAAAATCGAAAAATTTTTGCATCAGCAATTGCAGGAACGGTTTGTTCCTCAATATACGTTGGTTTCATTTTCAGATACGCCGTATTCTAATGCGAAAGATGTGGGAGTATTGCATGCAGGTATATTAGATGAAATAATGGCATTGCCTGGTATTGAAGTGTTGTGGCCTTCGGAAGAGCTGGAAAAGAAAGTAATAAAAATTGCTGAGCCACATATCATTAGTTAGTATCTAGTCTAAACAGTTTTTCTTTCTTAAATCCATTTATCTTACTTTTTTTATTCTTCTGTTCTTTTGTCTTGATACAAAAGAACCAAAAAATCAAGGCTGATTTCAAATAAGCTAAAATTTTGGTTCATTCCGCGAACGCTACAAAATCGTCCTGGAAAAGGACTAGTTGTAGCGTTCAAAAAGCTCCATGAACCAAAATTTCTTAACGCAATTTGAAATGAGGCCGTTAGATATTCTTCGCAAGCTTTAGATGTGCATCAATCGAATAATAAAATAGAGTGGTGCTACACAAATTTGTATACCACCACTCTATTTTATTATAAGGAGAAATTTATTCGCCGAAAATCATCCAGCGTTTCATCTTTTTCACTTTTTTCAATCCAAAGCCATCCACCGCATATTTGATCAAATGCTCTTCCATTTCTTCAATATCATCCGTGAATAAGAACAGTTCCATATCTTTCGGAGAGATGGTACCTGCATCCGCCATGTATTGGATGTGTTTGTACAGGTGCTTGTGATATTCTGTACCGAACAATACGATCGGGAAACGTTTGATCTTGTTTGTCTGAACCAGTGTTACCGCTTCGAAGAATTCATCCAGTGTACCCATACCGCCAGGCATACATACAAAGGCGTACGAATATTTACACAACAATACTTTTCGAACAAAGAAGTATTTGATGTTCACGCTCAGATCAAGCCACGGATTTGCATACTGCTCCATCGGTAAAATAATGTTGCAGCCTACAGATTTACCACCGCCGCTTTTAGCACCTTTATTTGCAGCTTCCATAACCCCTGGTCCTCCGCCTGTCATAACCGTGAAGCCAAGGCCTGCAACGGCTTTACCTACTTCAAAAGACTTTTTGTAGAACGGGTGATCTTCTTTAAATCTGGCAGATCCGAATACGGTTACGCATGGTCCTGCAAAGTGCAGAATTCTGAATCCGACAAGAAAATCCCAGATGATATGCAGTAAGAATTTAAATTCTTTCCAACGTGATTTTGGTCCTTCTAAGAAAAAGCGCTCTTCGTTTTGTTCCTCCGGCATTACGTTTGGATTCTTATCCAACACGTTTCTATTATCGACTTTTGTTTTTAAACCCAGCATACTCTTACCCTCTTTAACTTTACGGTATTCTATCTATTATTCAACTAAAACTACTCTAAATTCTATTTATTATAATCTTACGGACAAATATAAAATATGTTATTTTGTTAATACTTAATTATTTGCAATTTTTTTATTAAATATTTGATTTGCAATATTTTAGTAGTTTGAAGTGTAAAAATGAATATGTACTTTAGCAGGTAATATTTGTACTTAAAAACAATTATAACAACCTAAAAATTTTAACACAGATAAACTATGAAATCATTTTACCTACTTGTACTCGCAGTTGCTTTGTGTGCTGCATCGTGCCGCGCGAAAGAAGGCGAACCTGGCCCTGCCGGACAATCGGCGTTAAAGCAGCAAGGCGAAATATCAGGCACAATCGCATTTACTACTATTGCAGGTAAGGATACAAGCGTTCCGTTTAGCTTTAAGTATTTTTCGAGTATAAAAGAGAACACGTTTTCTTACCAACAAAATGGCACTTACACGAATTATGGATTTGATTTTAAAAGAAGAGATTTACAGGATCAAAACTGTTACATCAATCTGAATGGTTATGGATATGGTGTGAACGATACAGAAAGTGATCCGGACTATTCTTATATGGAATTTTCTTTCCTTAAAGTAATCAATGGCGATTTATATGAATTTAGCCGCAATACATCTATTACGGTTACGAATGTAACTCTTGATCCCGCAACAGGCAGATTAACCTATGATTTTTCCGGAACGGTTTATTATGGTCCAAACGACGACGAAGCTACTGTTACAGGTAAAGTAGACGTTACATTAAATCGTGGAGGCAGTAAGGGCTAGAAATAAAAAACAGACCTTGTATTCGTGTTTGTTAAAAATATTCAGAATGCATTTTAATTTAAACGAACTCATTTTAAAATAATTAATCAGAACAATGAAATCATTATATATACTCCTAATAGCAATGGCTATAGCTGCAGTATCCTGCAGAACAAAAGACGGTGCACCGGGTCCTGCCGGTGAAAATACATTAACGCAGAACGGTTCTGTATCGGGCAAAGTTACTTTTGTGGATGATAGCGGAAAAACAGTTAACTCAACATTTAAGTATGAATATTATGAAACTCTGACTGATAATAGATTTTATATACTTGATCAGGGCGCGGATTCAGATTATGAAATAACGCTTAATAGACGTGCTGCTGATGACGTTAATAATTATTTTAACTTTAGTGTAGCCGGATTTACCGATTTGACTACTGGAATAGAAAATGATCCGTACTCTACAACTGCTGATTTTAAGTTTGTTACGATTGCAAATGGAACATTGTATGAGTTTAACGAGACTAACACAGCTATTACAAATTTACAGCTTGATCCTACTACAGGAAGACTGACATTTAATTTCACAAGCGATATGAATTATTCCAACGGTACAGCTACTGTTTCCGGAACAGCAGATGTGACGGTGTATCGCGTATACCATAGCATAATCGTAGAATAATCTGGATTAAAATTTACAGCACGTGCACAAACCAATACGATGTAGGTGTTTTTAACATTAAAAGACTGAATTTTATTTAAAACATTAACTTATGAAATCATTATATATAGTATTAGTAGCACTTGTTGTAGGTGCAACATCGTGCGGAACCAAAGAAGGAGCACCCGGTCCATCCGGACAAAATGGCTTGGCTCAGCAGGGAAAAGTATCAGGAACCCTGGCCTACGTAGATCATAGTGGTCAGGCAGTTAGTATACCTTTTGAATATGATTATTATGAAACCTTATCGGATAATAAATTTTATTATGATGAGGCAAACACAGTCTATGGATTGAATGCTTTTAGAAGAGATCTGAAGGATTATAAAAATTATGTTTCTTTTTCGAATGTAGTGGGAGGAAAAGCGAATGGACAGTTTACTGCACCTACCAGCGGTTATTTTGAATTTTCTTTGTTGAAAGTGCAGGGTGATGATTTGTTTGAATTCTATGGTAGTTTTGATGCATCCAATACCACTTCATCTTATACAATTACCAACTTTGTTTTTGATCCAACAACGGGCAGAACGATCTATGATTTTGTACTTACCTTTGACCCTTCAAACATTAATTTTGAAGGAAAATATGATGAGACAACAACTGCTACTGTTACAGGTAGAATAGATGTTATATTGAATCGTGTAGCAGTGCCAAATCCACCGGTAGTAGCAGTGGATGCGTCACTGAACTAATTAAAAAAAATAGTAATGCAGGCACATTGTTTCACGATGTGCCTGCTCTTTAAAAGTTGTGTAACGTGTGTTCCGCTCTTTTTTGCACGTCAGTCATTTTTTTAGAAATTCCCTTGCCCCATTTAGGCACATTGATTTTGTAGCCCACCTTAAAAATTATTTTGCCATTGTTATTGAAGATGTTCGTCTTTGAAGCCAAATGATACATTTCATTATCATATAAAACGCTTAAACCTGCCGTCCATCTTTTTGCATGAAAGCCAGCACCGGCCTTTGCTAAAACTCTATAAGAGAGAGCAAATTTGTTTTCGTGATCATGTTCGAATGTCATGGATTTATATTGAAGACTCGGACCTACTGCAGGTATAATTCCAAAATAGAATCTCTTATTGATGATCCAGGTAAATCCATATCCCGGAAGAATTGAAATACTATAGAAATCACCGGCTTTAAAAATGGCATCCTGATTCATCTGGTCTAATATAAATTGAGGAATGGAATCGCTCATCTTAAATGTACTTAATGAAAAGCTGGAGTTAATAATAAACGAAGAGGAACTTTTCTTTTGCATTTCGCCTCCAATCATGGTAGCATTCATAGAATACTTAATTGGATTGAAGATACGGAGAAGATTGATTGTAAAACGATTGGTCTTCATGTCAAAATAGGGTGTTTTGTCAGGCGCTCCGGTTACATCCACGTATCCGTTGTAGTTGCCCAGAAAGTATCCTTTGTTTTTACTGTATAGAATATCCAAACCATATTTTGGTGTATAAGCAAGAGCCTGCAAATTAAAATTCTGGTATTTTGCCTGATCGTTGTCGTAATTGTTTTTGCCAATCTTGGGAGATAAAATAGCAATATTTACAGCAAGCCATTTGTGACTAAAACCCAAACCAATGTTTAACGGAGTAATAGGAAAGTAGTAATTATTGATACCCGGGTTGGTAAACAGTTTTCCGTTTAGGTAGCGGGTAGAAAAAATAAATATGGTTAGCTTGGATCGTGCACTAAGCACATAATTTTCTCTTTTTGCATACATGCTATCCTGCTCGTCAAACCGCTTAGAATCCTTTTGAGCATACGCTTGGAAACCAAACTGAACGCATAAAAATATATATAAACTAATGCTGAAAACTATTTTCACAAAGGAACTGTATTAAAATAAATCGAATGACCCAAATATACTTAAATGGAGATTAAAGATGTATGATAGCTGGCATATATCAAGCTTTTCAGTCTGGTGTAGAAAAGACAAACTACAAACTGTAAAATGCTGTATCAGCCATCTGACACTACTATACATAATATAACTCTTTTTTCTTAAAGAGTTCATATTTAGATGGTAATTCACGGTATATTCCCACGGACTTATATCCTGTTTTTCGCTACTTTTTTCGTATTTTTGTTGTTCAGATATGAATTCGCATGACAAAGAAAATAATTAATACCACGAAAGCTCCGGAACCGATCGGGCCATACAGTCAGGCTATATTAGCAGGAACTACATTATATGTTTCAGGACAGGTTGCATTTGATCCGGAATCAGGAAATTTAATTACCGATTCGATTCAAAATGAAACACATCGGGTGATGAAAAACATGGAAGCGATCTTAATCGAAGCAGGATATGGTTTTTCAGATATTGTAAAGTGTACCATCTTTGTTAAAGACCTGAATAATTTTGCAGCCATCAATGAAGTATATGGCAGTTATGTTGGTGATGCAAAACCTGCACGTGAAACAGTTGAAGTTGCCCGTTTGCCGAGAGATGTCAATGTTGAAATAAGTTGTATAGCTGTTAAATAGTTTCTAGGTACTAGCTTCTAGACTTGGAAAGATTATAAATTAAAATAAAATATAAAATACAGTTTTGTTATTCTTTTGTCTAGTACCTAGAAACTAGCACCTGGTAACTAAATAAAAACTGGAAACTAAAATAAGATGTCTACTAAACAAGTTCGTGTTCGCTTTGCTCCATCTCCTACGGGGCCTTTGCACATTGGTGGTGTTCGTACTGCTTTATACAATTATTTGTTTGCCCGCAAAATGGGTGGCAAAATGTTGTTACGTATTGAAGATACAGATCAAAACCGTTTTGTACCTGGTGCTGAAGCATACATACAGGAAGCCCTTGCATGGGTAGGAATTGTAATTGATGAAGGAGCAGGAGTTGGCGGTCCGCATGCACCCTATAAGCAATCAGAGCGTAAGCCGATGTATCGTGCCTATGCAGATAAACTTATTGCAGAAGGAAATGCGTATTATGCATTTGATACATCCGAAGAATTAGATGCCATGAAAGAACGATTGAAAGCTGCGAAAGTAGCTTCGCCTTCGTACAACATGGTAACGCGCATGCAGATGAACAACTCATTAACCTTGCCTGAAGACGAAGTGAAAAAACGTCTTGAAAGAGGGGATGAATATGTTATTCGTTTGAAGGTACCTCGTAAAGAAGAGATCCGTTTGAACGATATGATCCGTGGTTGGGTAGTAGTACACTCTTCAACCATTGATGATAAAGTATTATTGAAATCAGATGGTATGCCGACATACCATTTAGCAAATATTGTAGACGACCACTTAATGGAGATCACACACGTGATCCGTGGTGAAGAGTGGTTGCCGTCTGCGCCGTTACACGTATTGCTTTACCGTTTCTTAGGCTGGGAAGATACGATGCCACAATTTGCACACTTGCCTTTATTGCTGAAGCCGGATGGTAATGGTAAACTAAGTAAACGTGATGCAGATGCTGCAGGTTTTCCTGTATTCCCGCTGGATTGGAAAGATCCTGCATCGGGCGATACCTGGATGGGTTTCAGAGAACAAGGATATTTACAGGAAGCAACAACAAATTTCTTAGCGTTCTTAGGCTGGAATCCGGGCACGCAGCAAGAGTTGTTTACGATGGATGAGTTGATCGAAGCATTTACAGTAGAACGCATCGGTAAATCCGGAACGAAGTTCGATATCAATAAAGCAAAATGGTATAACCAGCAATACATGCGTCAATTACCGGATGCTACGTTAACACAATTGTTGAAAGAAGAGGCAGACAAGCATCAGGCAACATACGATGTTGCGAAACTTCCGTTGATTGCTCAGATGCTGAAAGAACGTTTGACTTTTGCAAAAGATTTCTGGATCGAAGGACAATTCTTCTTTGAGTCTCCTAAAACATTTGACGAAAAAGTTGCAGCTGCAAAATGGAATGCAGAAGCGGTTACAGTGATCGTTGCATACAAAGATGCATTGACAGTTTATACAGGAGTATTTAACGCAGAAAATGTAAAGCACGTATTGCACGAAGTATTGGAGAAAGCAGATATCAAGATCGGTAAGATCATGCAAGCGTTGAGACTTGCTCTGACAGGTGTTGGTGCTGGTCCTGACCTGATGCAGCTTATAGAGATTGTTGGTAAAGAAGAAGCGGTTAAAAGAATGGAATTTGCTCTTGCAACCTTAGGTGAAAAAGTAAATTCGTAACACATATTCATATGCCTAGAAAGAAAAAAACTGATGCGGAAACCGCTAAACCGAAAGTATCTAAAGAACTGGAGGGTTTGAATATTAAGGTAAATTCTTTCGGGGAAATTAAAACAAATTACGATATCGATAAGATAAATGAATTTCTGAATAAATCTGTAGACGATAAAAAGCTGCGGGACAGAGACGATCTATCTGAAAATTCCGATACTTGATTTGATACTTCGTTAATTTAAATTAGTTCGTGTGAAAGAAATTCTTCAGCAAACGCGTATCTTCTTAATACTGTTTGTATTTTATTTACTTATTCCCGGCATTGCTTTATTACTGACTGCAAAAGGTGATTTTGAAATCTGGTTGAATTCCTTTCACACAACTTCTTTCGATAATTTTTTTTATTGGGTTACCTATTTTGGCGACGGCATCTTTGCAGCACTTGTATTAGTATGCATTGTACTGTTTGTGAACATCCGTCAGGGCCTCTTAATTACAATTATTTTATTAACTGTTTCAACAGTAACACAAATACTGAAACTGTTTGTTTTCCAACGTTCGGAACGTCCTTTAGCATATTTTAAAGATACCATCGAACTGCATTTTGTTCCCGATCTGGAAATTCATTCATCCAACAGTTTCCCTTCCGGCCATACTACCCAGGCATTCTGTATGTTCTTTCTGTTTTCGTTTTTTGTAAAGAATAAATCGTACCAATATCTGTTCTTTGTTATAGCATGTTTAGCTGCTGTATCACGCACATACCTATTACAACATTTTCTAATGGACATCTATGTAGGCGCAATTATTGGCACCATCGGATCGTTCATCTGTTTGTACATTGCTGAACAAAAAAATCTGCTCTCTAACCAGGCCTTAAATAAACCATTAATCAACATACGATAATGAATGTATTAACCGATACATCTTTTCGCACCGATAGAATTATAATCATACTCGTATCGGCTCTGCTCTTTATTCCCTTTATTGGATCTGTGCATTTATTTGACTGGGATGAAATTAATTTTGCAGAAGCTTCCCGTGAAATGATTATGTCGGGCGATTACACACACGTACAGATCAATTACGAAACCTTCTGGGAGAAGCCGCCGTTTTTTTTCTGGTTGCAGGTGATCTGCATGAAACTATTCGGTGTAAATGAATTTGCTGCACGTCTTCCAAATGCACTGACAGGTATTGCAACCATGCTTGCCTTGTATGCAATGGGCAGAAAGTTAGAGAACAGAAAATTTGCGTGGATCTGGATGTTGACGTACGCAGGTTCTGTACTTCCACATTTCTATTTCAGAACAGGCATCATTGATCCGGTATTTAATTTATTCATTTTTGTTTCTGTGTGGTTTGTATATCGACTTGCACAGCTTGGTCCGGATCAGTCAAAAGGGCGTTTAAAATTTGCAGCACTTGCTGGCTTCTTCGCTGGTATGGCGGTGCTTACAAAAGGTCCTGTGGGTTTGCTGGTTGTATTGCTTACGGTTGGTGTGTATATGATCGTTGCCCGTAAATTCTGGGCGCTTACCATTAAAGAATGGTTCTTCTTCTTTCTATTGGTAGGAACTGTCTCTGTTGCCTGGTTCGGATACGAGCTTGTAACGAATGGTCCGTTCTTCTTACAGGAATTTATCATCTATCAGATTCGTTTGTTTAAGACACAGGATGCAGGCCACGGCGGTCCGTTTTATTATCATGCACTGGTAATTTTGTTCGGTTGTTTCCCGATGTCGTATTTTGCATTCTTGGGTATTAAAAATAATGCAGACGATGCTGAAGCACGAAAGCAGATGCGTCTGTGGTCTATCATCGCATTTGCTGTTGTATTGGTTTTGTTCAGCATTGTTAAAACGAAAATTGTTCATTACTCTTCTTTTTGTTATTTCCCCTTATCGTATTTAGCGGCAACAGGTGTTGAACGTGTATTGAACGGCAGCAAATCGATTAATCGGTTTTTATTTATTGCATTGCTTTTAACGGGTATTATCATTGGACTTGCATTAACAGGCTTTCCCTTATTGGTGAAACATTTTGAAGGAAGAATGTTTGAGATCACACCGTTGATCAAAGATCCGTTTGCAGCAAAAAATTTCCTTGCACCGGTTATCTGGAGCGGATGGGAAAGCCTGGCAGGACTGGCTTACTTGATCGTATTCCTTACGGCTATTTACTATTTGAAAAAAGAAATTGTAAAAGGTGTTGTATTGATTTTCTTTTCAACGATTCTTTTTCATGAAACCGTGTTGCCATTGTTCTTACCTAAAATTGAAACCTATATTCAGGGAGAAGTAATTAACTTTTACGAAAGTTTTACAGACCGCGATGCAAAGCCAGCTTATGTTGAAGTGTATAATTTCAAAAGCTATGCGCATTTGTATTATACAAATAAGGCCCCTATTACAAATCCGAAAGCGAAAAAACTACATTGGCTGATGGAAGGCAATACCGATCGGGATGTGTATTTAGTTACCAAGGTTGGTAGAGAAGAAACTTTAGAAGTGCATCCGAACTTTAAAAAAGTTGGAGGTCAGTATGGCTATTTGTTTTATAAAAAGATCGACAATTTCGGAAAAAAGAAAAAGCAGCTGCCAACTTCAGACTCTTTGCAGGCAAGTACGTATTAAGTAAAAAGCTTCCAGTTACTAGGTTCCAGTTACGAGACAGATGTATAAAGAACTTTTATCTAGAAGCTAGCAACCAGCAACTAGTACCTAAATGATGACTAAATTAAAGATCGGCATTATTCGTGAAGGTAAAGTTCCCTCTGACAGAAGGGTTCCCTTGCTGCCTCAGCAATGTGTCCAGATCATGCAGCAATATCCTCATGTTGAATTTTTTGTACAGCCCAGCGATGTGCGCTGCATTGCGAATAAAGAATATCTTGCTGCTGGCATTCCATTACGAGAGAATTTAAGTCATTGCGATATTTTATTAGGTATAAAAGAAGTTCCGATCCATGAATTGATTTCGGGTAAAACATATTTATTCTTTTCACATACCATTAAGATGCAGCCGCACAATCAGAAGTTGCTTCAGAGTATTTTGGAGAAACGTATTACCATGATTGATTACGAAGCCTTGCGCGATGCGTCAGAGAAACGTGTGATTGCATTTGGTTACTTCGCAGGGATTGTTGGTGCGTACAATACATTTTTATTGCTTGGCAAAAAATACGATCTATTCAGATTGAAACCTGCTTATAAATGTTTTGATATTGATGAATTAAAAGAGGAACTGAAAAAAGTTACGTTGCCTCCATGCAAGATCGTATTGACGGGTGCAGGTAGAGTAGGGCACGGAGCCGAATTGATCCTGAAAGAAATGCAGATCGAAAAAGTTTCTCCGCAGGATTTTCTTACAAATACGTACAGCAATTCTGTTTATACGCAGATTGTTTCTTCGGATTACAATCAATCCAATAACAAAGATGCAGCATGGGATACAGATGATTTTCATGAGCATCCTGAAAATTATCATTCAACATTTATGCGGTATGCAAAAGTGGCTGACATTCTAATTGCCGGTGCATATTGGGATCAGCGTGCACCTAAGTTATTTACGAATGAAGACAGCAAGCGAACAGATTTTTCTATTCGGTTGATCTCTGACATCACTTGTGACATCAACGGCTCTATTCCTTCAACGGTGAAGTCAACAAACATTTACGATCCGGCGTACGACTTCAATCCGCATACGCAGGACATTGAAGCACCCTTTTCAGATCCGGGAAATATTACGGTAATGGCAATTGATAACTTACCCTGTGAAGTACCGAGAAGTGCTTCAGAAGATTTTGGAAATCAATTGATCAAAAATGTGCTGCCTGATCTGCTGCAACAGCCGTATGGTGCATTGATACAGCGTTGTGCACTTACAGTAAATGGTAAGCTGGGGCCGGGCTTTGATTATCTGAAAGCATATTCAGAGGGCAAGTAATTTTACCAGCCTAATTCATCTTTCCCTAATTTAAAAACAGCGATTCGTGAAAATCTTCCGGCTACCTGTGTTGTCGCAAGCACGGCAATACCGTCATCCGTAGTTTGAACAATATTTGCCATCGCATACGGATTTGTTGCTCCGAGATATTTTGTTCCGATTAATTGATTCGTAACAGCGTCGTATGCAAATAAGACAACCTGAGAACTTTTTGTTGTGCTTGCATACACAAGAATACTACGTCCGTTTAATGTCATTAATTTTAACGTGATCGGTGCATCGCGAATTAATTCAGGAATAAGAAATCCCTGCATGTCGCTGCTGGTAGAAAAAGAACCGGAAGTAACAGGCACTGTAGCAGAAGGAATAATAAAATTATCACCATAGGCATAACGTGATGTGGCTATGGTATTGCCGCCCATAGAAACAACACTGCTGATGCAACGTTCATCTCTGTATCCTTGTGCAGCGGCAGGATCATCTTCGGCATCCCAGTTGAAATCAAACATGCATAAGGAAAGTGTGTAGTTGTAGAAGCCGTTAAAGTAATATGTATTGCCTGAAAGCTTCCCATTTAAAAACGGATATTTTTTACCATTTCCTGTAAGGTGATCAATGATGGGTTGCTCCACATCGAAGCCACCGGAGCCAATACCAAAGGCGCGGCTTGCACTAACGGATCCAGTTGTAGAAACGCGTGTTACTAGTGTTTGCAAGTCGTCTTTATTGTAATGTTGAATAAGGAGTTGTCCGCTTGCTTCGTCTAATTCTACAGATAATGGATATTGAATCACATCAATGAATGCGTGTTGATCTGATTCTCCCGATTCGGATACTTCAAGGATATAGGTCCCAAGATTTTGTCTGTCCATACATACCAGATAATATTGATTTCCATTGCGTACTAAATTTGGAGCAGCGCTTACATAGATATCGGAGAGTAGTTCTGTAGCTTGTACCGCTCCGTCTTTATCAATCTTCATGATGTATACACCCGGGAACGCGCTAATCTCTATTTTAGCAGCACTTAAAATCAGGAAACCTCCATCCGATGTTTGTTCGATGTCTAAAGGCGTGTATTGATTGGAGTAGGTATTTTCATTATATATTTTTAAGAAGCCGGATGGTTTCGCCTCCTTATTTTTTTTCATATCACAACTAAATGCGATTGCAGCAAGTAATAGATATATAATTGCTTGTTTCATTTTAGTCTACCGCTTTATGTGCCGATGATGTTACGAATTTCATTGGGAACAAACAGCCGAATGAAATTGTAATGTTATTTAATTTTATATCATCAGATACATCTCCTGCTCCCGAAAGCGGATTTGCAGAATATCTGTTTTGAACATTGGAAATATTGTTTAAGCCTAAGCGGTAGGTTGCATCCAGTATCAGACGTATGTTACCGACCTTATACGTTGTGCCTAAGCCCAGGGCTGCTCCAATAGATGATTTAATAAATAAATTATCTGCTCCGATGATGGAGCTTGGTTGAGAAAAATTGCGACTCGTGCCGCCTGAATGATCTACTCCTTCAATATCCAATTGCTTTGTTGCTCCGTTGAGAATTGCATAATAAAAACCCGCCTGAACAAAAGGTTTGAATCCTCCGGCAACAATGTTGTACCGAATGAACAAGGGCAGTTCAATGTAGTTTAAATGTGTTTTCTGTGTATACGTTAGCTGCAGATAATTTTGTGCGCTGTTCGCATCTTGCCATTCATATGTATTGGAATAGCTGTAGATCTGTCTTCTATAATTTGGCTGAAAACTTGCTGTAAAATTTTCATAAGAGAATGAAAATTCTAAACCAAATGTACCTCCGGGTGTTGCATAGTCTTTGTATGTTTTTGTGTAATGCTCATCCGGATTGGATGGAGATACAAATGAAGAGTAGCTGTTTAGAACATTGGCTTTTGTGAAATTTAATCCTCCGCGTATACCAATGTAAAACTGTGTTTTTTCAAACGATTTTGATGGAGAACCGCTCGTGTGCTGTTGCTTTTTTTTATGTACCTGTGCCTGTCCCTGATAGGAACATATCAGCAAAAAGAAACATAGTATAAAAATAAATGAATTACGTAAACAACTTAACATACATTATCGTTGGATAATAATTTTTTTAGCGTCTTTGAAATAGGATGTTTCAATTTGGTAGAAATAGGTGCCTGGTTTTATTTCACGAACATCTACAGATATTCTGCTTTCGCCAATAGGAAATGTTTCAGAAACAATATTTTTAACCAGCTTGCCTGTACTGTCGTGCAGCGTGATTGTAACAACGCAGCTTGTATTGATATGGAATGTGATCTCTGTATAATTGGATGCTGGATTCGGGTAACAGTTATTCATGTAAAAACGATCTTTTACAAAACCATTCACACTTGTAATTAAATTATTATTTATAATAGGTAACGTTGTTCCTCTTCCAGGGTAGTCGCCCCATAGAATTCCGAATTCCGTATCAACCAGACTTGCGTCCACACACATCCAGTCCTTCAGGATACTTGCATACACTTGTCTGTAATCAAACTGCATGGCAACATTGTCTTGCGTCAGATCCGGATTTGTGCCGGACAAGCCAGGTACAACGCCTTTACCAAACAGCATCATTGGTGCACCAATGCCGTGATCGGTTCCGTAACTGCCGTTTGAATAAATTCTTCTTCCGAATTCAGATGTTGTCATTGTTAGTACACGGTCATCAATGCTGCGTGCTTTCAGATCGTCCTGGAATGCACGCATTGCAGAAGAGATGTGGTACATCAATGCAGCATGATTACCCATGGTAGCACTTGTTGTTTCAACTTGCTGCGCATGTGTATCAAATCCTCCCATGCGGATAAGATATATTTTTGTTTTCGATCCACCTTGTATCAGGTTTGCAATTATTTTCAATTTTGCAGAAAGCGGATTTTTAACACGTTGTGTTGGCGCATTTAATGGATACGAAACAGGATATGAAATATTTGGATCCGTTGATTTACCCTGGTTGTAGACTTGAAGAATCCGGCTGTGATATTCATCGGATTTTTCTTCCAGATTAAGGATCCAGTCCATTTCTTTTCCATAAGGAGAATTCGCCAAGGCAGCAGGTGGTATGCCGCGTGCATCTATTCCGGGTTTATCGTTATATCCGGGTAATGTATCAACCAGATCAAAGAAGGATTCCGGATCATCTATGGCTATTGACGTTGGTATGTTGTCATCCTGATGGAAGACAAGAGACAGATCATCATTGAATTCCAATGCCAATGGATCCGGCATGTTTGCATTTGGAAAATCGGTTGGATATATCTTAGGTGCGTAATTGTTTTTTAAATAACGGCCAGCCCATCCCGATGTCAGATAGTCGGATGCACCGCCGCCCATAAATAAAATATCTCTCCCTCTGAAATGAGATTGATTGTGATTTTCATACGATACACCTTGTATCATACGTACCATACCTTCATCGTACATACTTTTTACACCCACCATATCCGGATGTAAACCAATCTGGTCTGCGTTTGCAAGTGTATTGTCCAAACGGATAAATGCTCTTGAACCTTTATCGGGTATTGCAATGTTTGCCCGCACATTATAGTAGCGGTCGTAGTCTGAAACGGGCAGCAGCATATTGATTCCGTCATTGCCGCCGTGCAATTGTAAAATGATCAGTACACGGTCATTCGGACAGTTGGCCGCCAGACGTTGCAGCGGTGATAAGGTATCTGCAAGTACGTTAAAGTAAATACCATTGATTGCAAACGGCAATGCCGATAGTGCAGGTAGTTTTGTTAAAAAATCTCTTCTATCCATGACACGCTGAATTAATGAAGTTGAAATTCCGGTGATTGTAAAAGTGCATTTACCAAATCCTGTAACATGCCGCGGGCATCTGTTTTACTTGCAGGAATCGTATCTCCGTTGGTCCAGCTGAACTGCCAGAATACTAATGGCCCTTGTGGCAATGCTTCTCCTAATTTGAAGAACTGGACTTTAAAATAATTTAGTCGCTCGGTAGTTATCTCGGTTGTTTCTGCAGCAAGCGGAAATAAATACGAAATCAATTCCCGTATCAGTGCATCCGGATCTGCTGCTGTAGATGCAAACCGCAGTTTCATATATGCATACAGATCAATGTTTATTGCACCATCCATCATCATGTTGTCCGTGGTCATGCTTAAAAAGATAAAATTGTATCTTCTGTTCAATGCGTTGGTCGAGATCCACGCCCGGTTAAACATGGGATATTGGTGATAAGCATCAAACCCTGAAACATCTGTTGGGTTCATGAAATTCATACCCATGATGCGGAGCTGACTGAATAAATTATCTGTTGTTTTGTAATAAGACGATAATTGCGATGTATAATCCGGCAATGTATATTCGAAGAACTGCAGGGTCTCTGTAATAAGTTCAAGCGGTGATTTAATAATTGCTCCGAATTTATCGTTGCTTACATCCGCATCCATGAGATCATAAAAATGCTGACTGCCCAGCAGTTCTCTTATTACCGGTTCAATTTTATATCCACTTGCAGCAAATGTAGTAGCGAGATCCGTAATGACAGTGGCATCGAGGCTTGCATCAATGTCGTGGTATACAAAGTAGCGGTAAATTTTTCTGCAGATATTTTTCGGACATTCCGGTTGCGAGTAAATAAGATCAATAAGCTGGCTGATCTCATCGATCATGCTTGCTTCGGTTGCTTGTCCGCCGCTTAATAAAGCAGCGTTGGGTGTAATGGTTGCGTTATTAAATCGTGCGCTGAATTGTTTGGTTGTATTATCGTGTTGTGAGGCAATGTTTGTTGCATTAACTTTTGCCTTTCCTCTTGGAAGTCCTGTATCCGGATCAAGTGTTGAGAAGGTTGTATCTGTATCCCAGCCAGACATCACCAGAGCTGCAGCGCGAACATCCTCTTCCGTATAATAAATATAATCTCCCTGCGAAGTTGCTGGGGGAATGCTCCCTTGCAGACCTTTTCCCAGACTAAATAATTCAATTAATTCTCTTCCGAAGTTTTCATTCGGATCTCCCTTTACATTCAGCTTGCCATCTAATAAGATCAGCATGGCATTATCAATACTTACTTTCTTCGTTAGTTCTTTTAAATTAATGTCGGCAGCTTTACTACCATCTAAGGCATATTTTCTGAATAATACATTTTGAAAATAGAGTGCTCTGCTATTGCCGACAACTTCCTGTATGGTTGTTATATGTGTATGCAGGAAGAAAATGATTTTCTCCCGTACCATTGCCGGAAGCTTATTTGTAGTAGCAGCATCCTGTGCAAGCATCTGTTTCAACCACCAGCCTTTAAAATATTCCTGTAAAACAGAATCGGAGCTATTTGCAGCGGTGGAAGGAGCATTAACCCAGGTAGTACCTGATTTAAGATCAATTGGAGGCTGAGGCTCTGGAGTATCCGTAAACAGCTGACTTAGAGCTGCAGCAGGTGTAAGTAAAGCATAGCTATCAATGTCTCCTTTGTTAGGTCCATACGTTATGCGGCGCAGTAGATGTGCCGCACGCTTACGTTCAAGAATACCTGTAAACTGAACTAATGCCATATAAAAATCAGGGATAGGTTAAAACAATTTAGCGATTTTGTTCAATAGATAATAGGTATTTTTCAATTATCTCTCAGGCTAAAAATGATTTTACAAGATATTAAAATCAATGCATTCTTTTATTCTGAAGAACATCATATCAATTTTCCCAATTTCAATATTCTATATTTTTCATTCAGGCAATCGTATTTTTTGCTTGCTTTCAGCTGAATTGATCTTTTCACATGCATCCAATAACAATTATTCACGTAGAATATGTTAAGTTATAGAAGGAAAGAACGTGTAATTCTTACTTAACCGGTTTTTACGCACACGCTATTTATGAAAATACTTTATACTTCACTGTTTCTCTTTGCAAACCTGTTTTTTGTTGTTGCACAAACAACTATAACAATCGATCCTACAGCAAACCAACATAAAATTTCTCCCTGGATCTATGGCAGAAACAACAACCTTTCTGATGATCCTTCAAACCCGACAACTTCTTCGCAATGGCAATTGTACAGAGATGCCGGCTTGAGAATGTATCGGGAGAACGGTGGCAACAATTCTACCAAATATAATTGGAAAGCAAAGCTGACAAGTCACCCCGATTGGTACAATAATGTGTATGCGCATGACTGGGATTATACAGCAACAAGTTTGTTAAATAATTCAGCAAATACTCAAGGTTTATTTGCTTTTCAATTGTTGGGTAAGGCAGCATCTAATAAACAACATAATTTTAATGATTGGGTATATACGCAAGCAAATGGTTCTATTAATACTTCAGCAAATTGGGCCGGAGGTGGAGGGCCCGTTGCCTATGGAGGCAATGGTGGTAACGGCAATCCAAATCTTTATTTAGAAAATTGGACCGCAGATTCTACTGCTAAAATTTTAGATCATTGGTTTAATACCCTTGGATATGATAAATCTAGATTTACATACTGGAATATGGATAATGAGCCAGAGATTTGGTCGGGTACGCACGATGATATCGCTACTTCAGCCATTACTGCAGAATTATACATGCAAAAATATTTCGCGGTGGCAAAAGCAGTACGTGCGAAGTTTCCGAATATAAAACTGGTTGGACCTGTTTCTACAAATGAATGGCAATGGTACAACTGGAACAATTCAAAAGTTACCGATCCGCATGATGGAAATGAATATCCATGGATGCAGTATTTTATTAAACGTATTGCCGAAGAAGAGGCTGCTAGTGGTATACGATTATTGGATGTGTTGGATGTACATTTTTATCCGGGTACTGAAAATGATCCTTCAACAACCTTGCAGCTGCACAGAGTTTGGTTTGATGACCAGTATGTATATCCAAAAGCAAACGGAGTAAAAGTTACAGGTCAATATGGCTGGGACAATAACATTACAAAAGAATATTTCTTTAAACGTTGCGATCAATGGTTGACTCAATACAAAGGTGCAAACCATAATGTAACATTCAGTTTGTCTGAATATGGCGCGATTGCGAATGGGGGCTCTGAAGATGCAAATGTTATTGCGTGCTGGTACGCATCTCACCTGGGAGTTTTTACAGAGAACAAGGTTGAACTGTTCACGCCTTGGGATTGGTATAAAGGACAATGGGAAGTACTTCATTTGTTCAGTAAATATTTTGGCGAGGTTTCAGTGAAATCAACTTCAACAAACAACAATACAATTTCAGGTTATTCTTCCTTAACTGCAGATGGCGATTCGTTGATCATTGTTGTTGTGAACAGAGATCAATCAAATACACAGCCTGTAGTATTGAACCTTCAGAATTTTGTTGCTTCAGCAGGTACTGTTTCGGGATACCGTTTATCGGATTTGCCAAGTACGGAAACCTTTGTTTCTAAAACCACGAATGCCTTGCAGAATCTTACATTCACAGTTAGCAGCAACAGCGTATCTTTTATGGCGCCTGCCTTATCTGTTACGATGATCCAGATCCCGACCAATCAGCCTGTTTCCATAGATGCCAATATAACAACTGCGGTGAAACCTGCGGTTATTCAAGGGAATGTAACGCTGTACCCGAATCCGGCTAAAAATATTCTTCAGATCAACGTTGATAATGGATTACCGTATGAAGTGCTTGTTCAGAATATGCTGGGCCAGACTGTAGCAACGACAAAGTTTACTGGAGATGGTCAGATCGATCTTTCGGGTTATGCAGCAGGACAATATATTCTGCAGATCAGCAATGGTGAAACTATTACGGTGAAGAAATTTATAAAAGAATAAAAAATAAAACGGGTTCTGTTAAAAAAATAGAACCTGTTTTATTTTTCAATAAAATTTTTTGTCAGAACAATATCCTCGATTCGAACGGTATTATTAATTTCTTCTAACAACCATGTATTGTTGTTGCGCACAAAATGATAGGTATCCGAAAAAGGAGCAGTATCCCGATTCGGGTTTTCAGTAATCTCATTGCTGCGTTCGTTGATTGTATAATCGAGCATGGTTCCTTTGATATATGCTACGAAGCGGTCTTTTGAATCGTCTTTGAAATCTTCGCTGCCAATGATGGTTATGGCATCAATAGTAATAAAGGAGAGCATATTTTTCTCGCGGTTTTTCAACATCTGAGCGAGCAGAAGTTTATAATCTTCATACAATTTTACAGTAACTTGTTTTTTTACAAGATCCATATTTCTGCTCTCCCATGCTTTTTGCATAGCGTAAAATATTTTTTCTGTATGTTTTTTTAATTCATCTGCATTCCATACCGAATCTTTGTTTGAAGCGTGTGTGATGATTTTAGCAGCAAAAAGTGATTTCAATTTTAGTAAAGCGGGAATTGTACCCACAACAATTCCAACGACCACAATTATAATAATCAGTAGAGCACTGCTTACGGAACCGGAGGAATCATTTTGTGAGCTGTTGTAACCATGACTGGTATAAGAACGTCCGCCTCCGCTGCTGTGGCCACCACCACCACCATGACCGCCTCCGGCTCTGGCTAAAACATCATTCAGCAGAAGCAGGAATGAGACGAATAAAAGTAGTTTGAATAGAGATTTGAATTTCATTGATCCAGTTAAAGTAATGTAAAAATTTAGAAATGAATAATAACAAATCAGGCTCTATCCGTGTAGTTGGAATAGAGCCTGATTTAATCTTGTTATGCTTCAAAAGAATTTTTTGTCTGAATAAGATCCTGCATCGTTACATCCGTATCAATTTTTTCGAGTATCCAGGAGTTATCATTTCTGACAAAATGGTAACTAACTGAAAAGTTGCTAAGCGTTTTGGAAGAATTTTTAGTGATTTCCTGAGTGTCTTCATTGATCAAATAATCAAGCAATCTGCCCTGAATGTATCCTATATAGCGGTCTTTAGAATTATCTATGTAATCTTCACAACCAATGATGCGGGTCTCGTCAATATGAATCTGAGTGAGTATATTTTTTTCGCGACGGTTTAGCATCTCTGTCAGTAAGGTTTTATAATGTACATAAAGTTCCTTGTCAACTTTATCTTTTACCTTATCCATGTTTCTGTTTTCCCATGCATCCTGAATTTCATAAAATGCTTTTTCAGCATGTTTCTTTAATTCCTCCGTATTCCAAAAAGTGTCTTTATTTGAAGCGTGTGTCATTACTTTCGCAGCAGAACGGGATTTTAATTTTGTTAAGAGAGGGATACCACCAAAAATAACAGCTAAAGCAACGACTGCAAGAACCAAGATTATGGTATACATATGATTTCCGCTATCTACCCACGTTTCCTGGAGACCAGCTCTTACAAAAGTAGGGTTAAGCAACACCATAAGTGTGAAGAGCAAAAGAAATTTGAATGCAGCTTTAAATTTCATTTAAGATGGATTTAGGTTTATAAAGAATACTAAAATAGTAATAATATGTTTTAGATATACACTGAATAAATGTAAATGCTATCTTTTTAAAAAGTGGCTCAAAACAAATTGATACAAATTCTTTTTATAAAAACGCATCTTAGATACTGCATTATGACCCCAGTTGGGGTCATATATTTATAGGATATCGAATTCCAAATGTACTACGCACAATACCGAAGGTATTCTTTTCTAATAAATACCTTCGGTATTGTGCGTAGTAAAAAAACTATTATTATATGCTATAAACATGCGACCCCGCTGGGGTCGTCTTGTGAAAGAATTTTATCGATTTAATTCTATAATACATATAATTAGAAAACAATAATGCTTTTCAGTGTAAAATTAAATGTTTGATAATAAATAAGTTAAGTTTGAGCCTATAATTTAAGGATACCTTTGTTAACGCTCTTTTTTTCAATAACTCACCTCCTTACAGTTTTAAAACAGAATTAAAATATATATTTAAAAATCGTTAAAATGTTGTTTTTCAATATATATTTGAATATTCGAATATAAGGTTATGAACATTTTGCCATTTTAGTACCTTTGTAACAACTAATCGTAAAAGTTAACCCATGGATAATTATTCATACGTAGCAAATGCAGAAATCTCATACGTTGATGAGATGTATCAGAATTACCGCAAAGATCCTTCATCGGTAGATGAAACCTGGCAGAAATTTTTTGAAGGCTATAATTTCTCTTTACAGAAGTATGGAGAAAAAGGTGCTACAAACGGAGGAAGCACTGCAGCTCCATCCGGTAATGGCGTAGCAGCTACTGCTGCAAGTCCGGCTACAACCGTTTCAGAAAAAGAAGTTCGTGTACACTATTTGATACACGCATATAGAAGCAGAGGTCACTTAAGATCTAAGACCAACCCGGTACGTGAGCGTAAAGACCGCAAGCCGTTGTTAGAGCTTTCAGACTTCGGACTTTCAGATGCTGATTTAGATGCAGTATTTGAAGCAGGTAACGAAATCGGTATTGGTGCTGCACCGCTTCGCAAAATTGTAGAGACATTAAAATTCATCTACGAAGGTGCAATCGGTTTTGAATATATGTACATCCGTAAGCCAGAGAAATTGGCTTGGTTACGTAACAAGATCGAAAAAGAATCTCTTGCACATGCATTGACATTAGACGAGAAGAAACGTATTCTTTCTAAACTGAATGAAGCGGTTGTTTTCGAAAACTTCCTTCATACAAAATATGTAGGACAGAAACGTTTCTCACTAGAAGGTGGTGAAACGACAATTCCTGCATTGGATAAAATGATCACAGCAAGTGCTGAACTTGGTGTGGAAGAAGTAGTAATCGGTATGGCGCACCGTGGTCGTTTGAACGTATTGGCAAACATCATGGGCAAAACCTACGAACAGATCTTTAACGAGTTCGAAGGAAACATTAAGCCGGATATGACAATGGGTGATGGCGACGTGAAATACCACATGGGGTATTCAAGCGAAGTAGTTACACCAAAAGGTCAGAAGATCAATTTAAAATTAATGCCGAACCCTTCTCACTTAGAAGCAGTAGATCCAGTTGTTCTTGGATTTGTTCGCGCTAAAGGAGATCGTTTATATGGCTACGATTATAAAAAAGTATTGCCTGTATTGATTCACGGTGATGCGGCTGTTGCTGCACAAGGTATCGTGTATGAAATTGTACAGATGAGTAAACTGAACGGTTACCAGACGGGCGGTACCATTCACTTTGTAATCAACAACCAGGTTGGTTTTACAACAGACTTTGAAGATGCACGTTCTTCGATCTATTGTACAGACGTTGCTAAAATTGTTGATGCGCCTGTAATGCACGTAAATGGGGATGATCCGGAAGCGGTAACATTCTGTATGCGTTTGGCTGCTGAATACAGACAGAAATTCAACGAAGATATTTTTATTGATATGGTGTGCTACCGTCGTCACGGTCACAACGAAAGTGATGAACCGAAATTCACACAACCAAAATTATACAACGTAATTTCCCGTCACGCAAACCCACGCGAATTATACAATCAGAAATTGATTGAACGTGGTGATGTAGATGCAGAGATCGCGAAGAACATGGATCGTGAATTCAGAGACATGTTGCAGGATCGTTTGAATCAGGTGAAGCAAAAACCTCTTCCATATTCTTTACAGAAAATGGAAAAAGAATGGACAGAACTTCGCAAGGCAACAAAAGAAGATTTCGACAAATCTCCGGATACATCTATTACACAAGAAGTAATTGATAAAGTAGGAAAAGCGATCACAGATATTCCGGCGGATTTCAAACCGTTGAAACAAATTGAAAAATTATTAAAAGATCGTAAAGAACAATTCCAGGATACGAAAATTGTAAACTGGGCAACAGCTGAATTACTTGCTTACGGTTCTTTATTATTGGAAAAGAAAATTGTTCGCTTCAGTGGACAGGATGTTCAGCGTGGTACGTTCTCTCACCGTCATGCGGTATTGAAAGATGCTGAAACGAACGAACCATACTACAGCTTAAATCATATTTCAGATAACCAAAAACGTTTCCGTATCTATAACTCTTTGTTATCTGAATATGGTGTACTTGGTTTTGAATATGGTTATGCAATGGCTAACCCAAGTGCTCTTGTAATTTGGGAAGCACAGTTTGGTGACTTTGCAAACGGTACACAGGTTATGATCGATCAGTTCGTGACAGCAGGTGAAACAAAATGGCAACGTCAGAACGGTTTGGTAATGTTATTGCCACACGGTTATGAAGGACAAGGTCCGGAGCACTCTTCAGCACGTTTAGAGCGTTTCTTAGGTTTGTGTGCAAACAACAACATTGTTGTTACAAACATTACAACACCTGCAAACATGTTCCACGCATTACGCAGACAGTTGAAGTGGGAATTCCGTAAGCCGTTGATTAACATGGCTCCGAAATCATTATTGAGACACCCGTTAGTAGTTTCTGATCTGAAAGAATTTACAAACGGAAGATTCCAGGAAGTGATCGACGATGCAAACGTAGATGCTAAAAAAGTGAAACGTGTATTGTTCTGTACGGGTAAAGTATACTACGATCTATTCGAAGAACAAAAAACAACGAAGCGTAACGATGTTGCTATTGTTCGTATCGAGCAATTGTATCCATATCCTGAAAAACAAATGGAAGCGATTTTTGCGAAATACAAAAATGCAGAATATGTATGGGTACAGGAAGAGCCATACAACATGGGTGCGTGGGGTTACATCTTGCGAAGAATGTATTTGATGAACAATACACAGATCGAAGTTATTTCACGAGATGAAGCATCTTCTCCTGCGGTAGGTTACTTAAAAGCACACAACGAAAAACAAGCAGAACTTGTGAAGCGTTCGTTTGCCGATAAGATCGAAAAAATGAATATCCGATAAGTATAAACTTATCCAACTAAATAATTAAAAGAATTTTTATTGAAAATTGAATTATGGCATTTGAAGTAAAAGTACCTACAGTAGGTGAATCCATCACAGAAGTAACCATCGGAAGATGGAATAAAAAAGATGGAGAGTTTGTAAATGTAAACGACTTGATCTGTGAGATCGAATCAGACAAAGCAACGTTTGAATTGATTGCTGAAAAAGCAGGTACATTAAAATTGAACGCAAAAGAGGGCGATACCGTAGCTGTTGGCTCTGTGATCTGTTCTATTGAAGAAGGTACAGGTTCTGCAGCTAAGACAGTTGCAGCAGCAGCACCAGCCGCTACTCCAGCAGCAGCGGCTCCTTCAACACCAGCAGCTTCAAATGCAGCACCGGTAGAAGTTAAAATTCCAACAGTAGGTGAATCTATTACTGAAGTAACATTAGGTGCATGGTCTGTTAAATCAGGCGATGCAGTAAAAGCTGGTGATCTATTGTTAGAGATCGAATCAGATAAAGCAACGTTTGAATTACACGCTGAAACTACGGGTACAATCGAATTGATATCTAAATCAGGCGATACAGTAGCAATCGGAACAGTAGTTTGTAAGATCGTTCCGGGCGCAGGTGGTGCAGCGCAAGCAGCAGGTCCGGCTTCTGCACCAGCGGCTACAGCAGCAGCTTCTGCTTCTGGTGGAAACTATGCAGCAGGACATGCTTCTCCGGCAGCAGGTAAAATATTAAATGAAAAAGGTGTTGATGCTTCTGCAGTAGCCGGTTCAGGCAAAGACGGCCGCATCACAAAAGAAGATGCATTAAAAGCATCTGCAGCTCCGGCAGCAGCAGCTAAACCAGCGGCAGCAGCTTCTGCTCCGGCAGCAAAAGCGCCGGTAGCAGGTCGTGCAGACGAACGTGTGAAAATGACAAGTCTTCGTAAAACCATTGCGCGCCGTTTGGTAGCAGTGAAAAACGAAACAGCCATGCTTACTACATTCAATGAAGTAGACATGAAGCCAGTGATGGACTTGCGTTCTAAATACAAAGACACCTTCAAAGAAAAATACGGTATTGGTTTAGGCTTTATGTCGTTCTTTACAAAAGCGGTTTGTATTGCTTTAAAGGAATTCCCAGCAGTGAATGCATACATTGATGGCGATGAGATCATCAATCACAACTACTGTGATGTATCGGTTGCGGTATCTACTCCGAAAGGGTTGGTAGTACCTGTTATCCGCAATGCGGAAACATTGAGCTTTAATGAGATCGAAGCAGAGATCGTACGGTTGGCAACACGCGCACGTGATGGTAAATTAAGCATCGATGAAATGTCTGGTGGTACATTCACAATTACAAACGGCGGTATCTTCGGTTCTATGTTGTCTACACCGATCATCAACTCTCCACAGTCTGCGATTTTAGGTATGCACAACATCGTTGAGCGTCCGGTAGCAATAGGCGGACAAGTTGTGATCCGTCCGATCATGTACTTAGCACTTTCTTACGATCACCGTATCATCGATGGACGTGAGTCTGTAGGTTTCTTAGTTCGTGTGAAACAATTGTTGGAAGATCCGAGCAGATTGCTTTTAGGAGTTTAATCTAGTTACTAGGTACTAGTTGCTAGTTTCCAGACGAGAGAAGAGCGACAAACCCTGATAACTTAATAATATTAAATAGAATTTTAACTTTTAAATAATGGTACTGGTTGCTAGTTACAAGTCTAGTAGCTAGCAACTAGTACCTAGCAACTAAAAACATGTACGACGTAGTAGTTATCGGTTCTGGTCCTGGTGGGTATGTAGCAGCAATCCGTTGCGCACAGCTTGGTATGAAGACCGCATTGATTGAAAAATACAGTACCCTGGGCGGTACCTGCTTAAACGTAGGTTGTATTCCTTCAAAAGCATTATTGGATTCATCAGAGCATTATTACAATGCAACGCACACGTTCAAAGAACATGGTATTGATGTAGCAAGTGTAAAAGTGAACATCAAACAAATGATTGATCGCAAAGCAGGTGTGGTGAAACAAACATGCGATGGTATCAATTATCTGATGAAGAAGAATAAGATTGATGTGCATACAGGCATCGGTTCGTTCGTTGATAAAAACACCATCAAAGTAACAGCTGCCGATGGTAGTGTGAAAGAATTGAAAACAGCGAAAACAATTATCGCTACCGGTTCTAAGCCTACGTCGTTACCAAATGTTGCGATCGATAAAAAACGCATCATCACTTCTACGGAAGCATTGGAATTGACAGAAGTACCGAAACACCTGATCGTTATTGGCGGCGGTGTAATTGGTATGGAGCTTGGTTCGGTGTATGCACGTTTGGGCGCTAAAGTTTCAGTAGTAGAATTTATGGATACATTGATTCCTACGATGGATAGAGCGTTGGGTAAAGAATTGATCAAAGTTTCTAAAAACCATTTAGGTTTCGAATTTTACTTCAGTCATAAAGTAACAGGTGCTTCTGCGAAAGGCAAAGAAGTAACCGTTACCGCAGAAGACAAAGACGGTAAAGTAATTGAATTGAAAGGTGATTACGTGTTGGTAGCAACAGGTCGTCGTCCGTATACAGAAGGCCTTGGCTTAGAAGCTGCAGGTGTGAAGCTGGACGAGCGCGGCAGAGTAGCTGTTGACGGTCACTTACAGACAAACGTACCGGGTATTTATGCAATCGGTGACGTAGTAGTAGGCGCGATGCTTGCACACAAAGCAGAAGAAGAAGGTGTGTTTGTTGCAGAATCAATCGCCGGACAAAAACCGCATATCAATTACAACTTAATTCCGGGTGTTGTGTATACATGGCCTGAAGTTGCAGCAGTAGGTTATACCGAAGAACAATTGAAAAAAGATGGCAAAGAATACAAAGTAGGAAACTTCCCATTCAAAGCCTCAGGTAGAGCGAGAGCATCTATGGACGTAGATGGTTTTGTAAAAGTACTTGCCGATAAAAATACAGATGAGATTTTAGGTGTACATATGATCGGGCCACGTGTGGCGGATATGATCGCTGAAGCGGTAGTCGCAATGGAATTCAGAGCATCTGCTGAAGATGTGAGCAGAATGTCTCATGCACACCCAACGTTCACCGAGTCGTTCAAAGAAGCGTGTTTAGCTGCTACGGACAACAGAGCGTTACACATTTAATATTTATAATTCTTTTTAAAAAGCTGTTCCGATCCCGATAGTGATCGGGATAGCTTTTTTATTTTCTTCTTATTTAAATTTTAGCAGATGGAAATTTTAGACCATTCAGAAATAAATTCTGAAAGCAATGTGCAGTTAACAGAAACAATGAAAGGTTATTTAATAGAGGCAGCAAAGTGGACTAGATTTATGTCTATTGTTGGCTTTGGCTTATTTGGCTTAATGGCTCTTGGGTGTTTGATATTTATTGGGGCTGCAACATTCTTTGCGAATGAAATTGCAAATATGCAGGGAGGCGGTCAGATTCAATTTGTGTTCTTGTTTATTATGCTGATTGTTTATGGAGTGCTTCTTTTGATTCCGTCTTTGTACATGCATAATTTTTCATCTAAGACATTAAAGAGTGTTCCTGTATTGGATGTTACAGGAATAGAAATTGCTTTAAAGAATTTAAAATCAATTTTTAAATTCTATGGTATATGTATCATTGTTGGTATTAGTATTTACGGAATCTTGATTTTAGTGTTGGTAACAACGAAAACATTTTAAAAAATTCAGTCATTAAACGAAGCATAAAACTATGGAACAAATAATTCATAATATAGACGAGCCTCAAGTAACCTATGCCGAATTCGGTCCGCGTTTAGCTGCATCACTTCTTGATGGTCTCATCTTATCCCCGTTAAGTGTGGGTATAACGTATTATTCTTTACTGTCGGCAAAATCATATGTCTTGTCCTTGGTTCCTTCCTTGATAGGCATTATATATAAGTGCTATATGGAAAAGGAATATGGAGCTACGTTAGGAAAAAAAATAATGGGGATACAAATTGTTGGAGAAGATCTGCAGTCGATTTCCTATAAGCAAGTATTGATTCGAAACTATTATTATTTTATCGCATTTATCATTGCGATCAATAGCAATTATATTTTGTACTCTATGCCGGAAATGGAATCTGTTACATCCTTCATGGAAGCATCACAACTTCAGTCAAATTTACCTTCAATTATTAAAATTATAAGTTTTATCGTATCGGCCCTTTTCTGTATAGACGCTCTATTGATGTTAAAGAGCGATAAAAATCAAACTATACACGACGCTGTCGGTAAAACATTGGCGGTTAAAAAGAGTTCGCTGTAATTTTGTGTGTTAGAAGATAGATTGAGAAAGTCCCGTCCCTATCAATATCGGGACGAGACTTTTTAATTAGCGTTCCTTGCGTTCCTCTTTGCGACCTTTGCGGTTAAATTTATCCGAACTCCTTAACCGCAAAGAACGCTAAGATTTCGCAAAGGCCGCAAAGGAAAAGTATAATGACGAAGTCATTCATTAAATTATTTCTATAAAAATCAATCTTTTACCTGCTGGTTATTAGCTAAAAAGCCCATTAACGGGAACTTTTACGTTCTAAAAACAATTTAATGTTTTGAATGCAGGGAAAAAGTCCTATATTTGCAAACCAAACAATCAGAAAGATGCTCTGATTATTCTTCAAAAGACGAAAAATACCAAAAATATACCGCGGGATGGAGCAGTTGGTAGCTCGTCGGGCTCATAACCCGAAGGTCACAGGTTCGAGTCCTGTTCCCGCTACCATTGAAAAAAAACCCTTAGTTTGAAAAAGCTAAGGGTTTTTGTTTTTACTACCTAAATTGCTTTTAAACTTGTGTAGATAAAAGAGATGTCTTTAAAAAATTAAAAAATATACTTATTCGTTTTTAAAATTCTTCAACATAATGTTATCATTCTTTACTGAGCAACAGATTATATTATTAATCATAAGTATAATCCTTTTGCTGGCATCAGTATTATTATTTCCAGGCAGAAGAAGTGTGAGTCTTTTTTTTCTAGTTATCTGTACCTTTCTGGTAGGGCTTTTTGTTGCAATGCTTGACCCCTTTTTAATTATATGGGATGAACAATTTCATGCACTTGTTGCAAAAAATATGGTCGATCAACCATTTGAACCAACGCTTTATAAATTTCCAATTCTGGAATATGATTTTAAAAATTGGACTGCCAATCATACGTGGTTGCACAAGCAGCCACTATTTTTATGGCTCATTTCTTTTAGTATAAAATATTTAGGCAATACAGCATTAGCAGTGCGTATGCCAAGTGTTATTATGCATGCTATCATTCCTTTGTTTATTTATAGAATAGGATCAATATGTATAAATGAAAGGGTAGGTTATGTTGGAGCACTTTTTTTTGCAATAGCTTACTTTCCGTTAGAATTGTCAGCAGGTAGGTATTCAACGGATCACAATGATGCAGCATTTCTTTTTTTTATTACAGGAAGTATCTGGTCCTGGTTTGAATATCAAAAATCAAAAAACATGAGATGGCTGATTTGCATAGCAATATTTTCCGGATGTGCTGTGTTGGTAAAATGGCTCATGGGATTATTGATATATGTGGTCTGGGCAATTGTTATATTCTTTTCAAAAGAACAACGATGGAAAATCAACTCTTATATACCATTAATAATAGCTTTCAGCATAAGTGCATGTATATTTTTACCCTGGCAAATATATATTTTCCTGAGCTTCCCTAAAGAGGCTCAGTACGAATTGTTATATAACGGGAAACATTTTTTTGAAGCTCTTGAAGGTCATACTGAGTCTACCTTTTTTTACTTTACAGAAGGCTTTGAAAAAATCTATGGAGCTGGTTTTATTACACCCTTTTTTTATTTGGCAGGGTTTATTTTATTGATTGTTCAGGTTAAAGAAAAAAGATATAAAATAGCATTGAGCACGGTTGTGATCATAGTGTATATATTTTATTCAATTGCAAAAACTAAAATGATCGCATTTCCTGTTATCGTTTCACCAATTATTTTCTTAGGCTTGGGAGCATTAATTATAGCTGGTATTGACTGGATAGAAACTAAAATTTCAGATAAGAAAATTGTTTATAGTATTCAATGCATATTGATTTTAACAACAGCATTTTTTGTTCTGGATTTTTCTAAAATAGAGAAAAATCATACAATAAAATATCCAAAAGATAATCATCAAAGAGATCTGAGTTTAAAGGAAATGAAATTTATTCAATTCATTAAAAAGAATATTGCAGAAAAAAATACTGTAATTTTTAATACAAGCATTCGTCCGTTTGGGTATGTACATGTTATGTTCTACACAGATTTTATTGCTTACAGCTTTGTTCCTTCGAAAGAACAGATCGAAAAAGTAAAATCAAAAGGTTATAAAATAGCTGTGTTAGATCGTAACGATTTGCCACCTTATATACTAGAAGATAAAACCATTAAGATTGTACAGTTTTCTTTCTGATCTATTTTACAACTATTTAATTTTTGATTTAAACTTCAGGAATATTGTCTATTTATAACTCACCGTATTTGTTCGACCTTCATTCTATTTTTCACATAGTTTACTAATCAACACTCCTCTACAGTTTAACTACAGAATACTATTTTATTCTTACGTATTAATAGTATACACTTTTAAAAATATCTCTATGAAGTACCGTTTTTTAATAATCTTAATTTTCAGCTTCAGTGCATGTATAATGAGTTGTAAAAACAGTTCAGATCCGACACCATCAAAAACATCTACGTCTACATATATGGTAACGACCTTGGCTGGTAGCAGTACAGCAGGTTTTATTAATGGAACCGGACAAAGTGCAGAGTTCAATCATCCATCAGGAATAGCTGTTGATGGAGACGGAAATATATACATAGCTGATCGATTAAATCATGTCATCAGAAAAATTTTTTCTACAGGTGAAGTTACAACCTTCGCAGGGTCGGGTACAGCTGGATATGCTGATGCAACTGGAATTGCTGCACAGTTTAATTTTCCAACCGGTGTGGCTGTAGATAAGGATGGAAATGTATATGTAGCTGATCAGGGGAATCAGTTGATACGGAAAATCACTTCTGGCGGTGCTGTATCGACCTTGGCTGGTCAAGCTGGTACAAGCGGAACAGCTGATGGAATGGGTTCACTGGCACAGTTTAATGCACCTACGGGTGTTGCAGTAGATGCTTCAGGAAATGTATTTGTAGCCGATCAAGGGAATAACAGAATTCGTATAGTTACTTCCTCAGGATCAGTCTCCACTCTTGCGGGATCGTCTGGAGGTTATATGGATGGTACTGGAACAGGCGCTCAATTTCAAAATCCTGTTGCATTGGTTTTAGATGCTCATGGCAATATTTATGTGACTGACCAATATAATTATAAGATCCGTATGGTTACCTCTTTGGGAGTAGTATCAACAATAGCAGGTTCGATACAAGGATATGCTAATGCCACAGGAACTGCTGCTAAATTCGGTTCTCTTTTTGGAATCTCAATAGATGCCGGTGGGAATCTCTATGTAGCAGATCAAACAAATAATACAATTCGCAAAATTACTTCAGCAGGTGTCGTTTCTACTTTTGCTGGTTCAGGTATTCCTGGCACTACAAATGGAGTTAGTACGAGTGCTCTGTTTATAGCTCCTGCTGGAATTGCTTTTGATATAAATGGAAATTTATATATAGCAGAATATAACGGTCAAACAATTCGCAAAATCACTGCGCAATAAACAAGTGCTATTTATTAGATAAAGAGGAAGCCGGAGCGTGTTAATTTTAACACGCTCTGGCTTCCTCTTTTAAATCCTTATACCTTAAAAGCTGATATTTTAGCCTGTGCTCTCTTGTGACGGCAGCAGTTGGCCTGAAAGGAAATAGTAACTATTATGCTGCGTATACTGCTATTTAGAAAATAAAAGTCCGTTCTTTTATATATCTTCGTTCGTTGATTAAAAATTAAAATCGTAAAACTTTTATTATTGATGTTATGATTGAACATATATTAATAAATTCCTACAACACCATTATTACAAAGTGTGAATTATTTACACAGAAGAAAAACTGGATTCTTATACTTACACTTTCACTGCCATTCATTGTTTTTTTATTGGCATTTCCATCTTATGAAGGATTAAAAGGCGAATTTGCAGGTTCTTGGAAGGCAATATTGACGCAAGTTCAAGACCCTTTTTTATATCATGAATATGATCCTAATATGCATGAAAGTAAATTATCGTTCCGTATTACAATGCCATTCATTGCGTATGTATTTCATCTTGAAATTATAGGTATCCTTATTGTTCAAGCTCTATTCGGAACCTTATTATTTTATTTTTCAATTCGACTATTTGAACGCATTACACAAGATAAAGTAACAACCGTGTTGTTAACATTATCGTTGGCATTCATCTATGCGGGCCGTGTATCTTTTACTGAAATAAGAGGGATCTTTGATGGATTGGCATTATTTTTTTTAGTGACAAGTATGTATTTCAAAAATCCACTTCTTATTTTTATTTCTGTTTTTCTGGCATCGTGGACAGATGAAAGAGCGCTGATAGCTTCTTCTCTTGTATTTTTATATTGGATGTATTACAATAATTCAGCCGGAAACCGGTTGTTTTACACACATACAGTTGCTGTGATGAGCGCATGGATTGCTTATTTCGCAACCAGATATATATTGACAACGTTCTTTGGCTTTTCAACAAATGCAGGTGGTGTAGGATTAAGTCTTTTAATGAATCAGGTCAATAATATGCCAATGGGTATATGGTCTGCTTTGGAAGGAAATTGGTTGTTAGTAATTGCTGCGTTATGGATCGGATTTAAAAAGAAAAAATACACATTGGTTTTTTTCTTTACAGGCGGTATTTCTTTACTGTTATTAATTGCATTGTCTGTAATGGACATTACAAGAAGCATGGCATATCTGCTTCCGGCATTATTTTTAGCAGTTGCTTTAATAAAGGAAGTAGAACTTACAGCATATATCCGTAAGTTGGTTGTGATAGCGATGCTCGCAAGCTTTTTATATCCTGCTTATTATACAGCAGATACTTATTACATTGGTTGGACATATCCATTCCCCATTCAATTACTGAGATATGCAGCAGCAGGTTTGTAATACATAATTGAATTTTCTCTGCTGTTGGCAATCATTACTCTCATTAAACCACGACTCAATCTGCATTTGTGCCAAGGGCCGACAGCCCTGTATGAATGTAGTAGGGATACCAAAATGAGCGGAACGAAGTAAGCAATGAAACGCTGAGTGAAGCTACAAAGCCCGCATCTTTTTTCTATTGGTGATAAGAATAGCGGATCCAATACACAAGGTTGAATTTAACTGTAGACAAGAAATTGTTTTTTCGCAGTATAAAGAACAACTTTATGAATAATCCGTAATTCTTTTAAAATGTATATGAGGTAAATGATTAAATAAGTAAATTCAACTTCACGTTTTTAATTGAATTTTTAATAAAAAATATTTTTCATGAAAAGAATATTTAGTATCTGTTTTTTCATAGTTCTGTCTATTCAAAGCTATGCATTAAATTATTATTGGGTTGGCGGAGAAGGAAAATGGTCTGATTATGCAAATCACTGGGCAACTACTTCCGGAGGTACAACCTTTCATTCGCAAGTGCCAACCAATCTTGATGATGTTTTTTTCGATCAGAATTCAACAACGTCATCGTTCAGTTATACTGTTTCAGTTGACCAGACCATTGTGTATTGCCGCAATATGGATTGGACAGGGGTAAGAGATTATACACAATTCAAGTCTACGTTTTTAAATAATACCTTAAAAATATTTGGTTCGTTAAAATTGACAAGCACTATGCAATTTTATTTTGATACGAATATTTATTTTGAAGCAACTACTTCAGGTAATACTATAAGCTGCATGGGGCAGGAATTAAAAGCAATTCAAATTCAGTTTAATGGGATAAACGGGGAATGGACATTGAATGATACATTTTCTGCGAAGCACGAAGTATTTCATAATGCAGGAACCATTCATACCAATGATTTCACAATGAACATTGGAGGGTACTTTGCTGAAGGAACAGCAGCTTCTAATTTTGATATAGGCAGCAGTACTATAAACGTGGAACCCGGTTCGTATTCATTTTCTGGGCTAACCGAAGCCTGGTCAATTTTAAATTCCAGCCTTGTATTTGATCCATCCCAAAGCACTATAAATTTTCTTGGCGTTGGTAACTTAAGCTTCACAAGTATAACGTACAATTATAACATCATTAACTCCGGACAAGGAATGTTAGATTTTGATTGTAAAGAGTGCACAGTTAAAGAAATGAATTTTAAAGCAAGTGCTAATATCAAAGGCAATTCAACATTTCAGAAATTATTATTCACAGAGGGAAATGTTTATACGATTACGGGTGATATCAAGATCCCCGACTCCGGCAGTTTGATTGCAATGGGTACGTGTTCAAAGCCCATATTTATTCAGGCAGACAGAAGTGCAAACAGAAGTGCTGTTTATACACTTAAAAAAAATACAGGTGCTGTAAATGTTGAGTATGTGTATTTAGAGAATGCTGCTACAAGTGGTACAGCATCTTTTGATGCAGCGAACTCTTATAACCTGGGCAATGTAACAGGATGGAATATTGCCTTGCCAACTTCTAAGAATTTATATTGGGTTGGTGGTGGAGGAAATTGGAGTGACCAAAATCATTGGTCGCTTACTTCCGGAGGTGCTGTTATTTCAGGATGCGTACCAACCTATGCAGACAATGTTTTCTTTGATCAAAATTCGGGACTAGCAACAAATGCAATTGTTAAACTGGATTTGTATAAGGCACAATGTAAAAACATGGATTGGTCAGCCATTACGAATAATGTAACATTAGACAATAATAGAAACAAATTATATATAAGTGGTTCACTGACTCTTTCGGCCAAATTACAGTTTAGTGTTACAACTGGTCAATTGATTTTTAATTCTCAGTCAACTGGCAATACGATTAAAACTGCAGGAGTGCTTATTCCCGGACAAGTAATCCTGGATGGAATAGGTGGAGAGTGGACGTTAGTAGATGCATTTAGTGTTGGTGATATTGGTTTTTATAATGGTTCTCTAATAAGCAACAATCAACAAATTACTACGGCTACATTTTCTGCAATGCCCGATAAGGTCAATTCTATAAAGATTGTCTTACAAAATTCTACTGTCAAATTAACAGGAGCTGTATGGTACATGACGGCAGGAATAGGTTTTCAATGTGGAACTTCTACAATCATTATAAATAATACAACAAGCAGTCAGACACTGAATGCATCTCTATATAATTTTTACAATATAAATGCTCTGGGTTTAAACGTTTCAATCAGTGCAACGAATACCAGAAAATTATATTTTGCTCTTGATGGTTCCTTAGAAGGAAATCAATCTTTTGATAGTTTAATTTTTTCTGCCGGACACAAATACACGCTTACGAATGCTACGTATACGATTAATAAAGACTTCATTGCTAAAGGTACCTGTGGTAATTATATAAGCATTACGGGATCCTCCTATTACAAAACGAAAATTATTAAATCGTCAGGCTCTGTTTTGTGTACGAATCTCATGCTTTCGGATGTTGATGCTTCAGGAGGAGCAACTTTTTCTGCAAGCAATAGTGTTGCATTAACAGCTATCACAGGTTGGACCTTGCTTCCTTCAAAGCCGCGTAATTTATATTGGATCGGAGGGGCAGGTGATTGGAAAGATCCAAGCCATTGGTCGCTGAGCGATGGAGGTACAGGAGGAGAATGCGAACCAAATAGATTTGACAATGTTTATTTTACGCAATCATCCGGATTAAATAGTGGAAAGATGGTTAAGTCAACTGTGGCGTCTGAGTTTCATAATATGGATTGGTCAGGAATAATTCAGGTTTGTAATCTTACTTCATACGACGCTAATTGTTACGGTTCATTAATTTTAAGTAGTTCTGTAACAGTAAGCATGAGCATTACTTTCCGTAGTTCAACTCCGGAAACAATTAAAACCGCTGCAAAAACAATCGGTAGTGTAACGTTTGATGGCACAGGCTCGTGGAAACTTTTAGATAATCTGAAAGTTGGAGGAGGAATTAAACACATACAAGGAACATTTATAACAAATGGCTATTCCGTAAATTTAGGAACTTCTTATAATGTTATTGGCAATGCTACATTAGATATAAGAAATAGTAAAATGAGTATTGCTAAAGGCGGTTTTTTTGGCATGGCACCTTACCTCGTGTTATTGGCAACTAAATCAGAGATAGAATTTTTGAATCAAGACCCGGTTTTCTATCCTGCAGGTATTAATTATAGTCCCAGTGTTTCATTTTCCGAAACGAGCGATGGTTTGTCATTTGGCCGTGTAATCTGCAGAAATAATGCGGCACGGTTTATTGTAAGCAGAGGCCAGCATTCATTCACGTACTTTCTTGCAGAGGGTGGTGCAGAAATTACAAATTCATGTTCTTATGACACGCTTTCATTAACACCAGGCAGAACCTACATATTTGCAGCCGGCAGCACGCAAACGGTTCGGTCTGTTTTTAACGCAATAGGTCAGCCAGGTTTTCCGATAGAGATATTATCTAAATCTGTAGGAACATCGGTAGACATTTCTAAAGCTTCAGGCATAGTGTGTGCAGAGTATTTATATTTAAAAGATATTCATGCAGTAGGCGGGGCAACATTTTATGCCGGAGCTAACGGAGCAAATGTTGCAAACAATACAGGTTGGATCTTCACCGATTGCGGAAGTAATCCTCCGGTGACAACGAGTGTTTCTCAACGCAGTAATTTATCAGATATAATGCTGTACCCTGTGCCTGCTAATGATGCACTTACAATTTATATTCCTGATGCAGGTACATATAATTTAAAAATGTACAATATGCAAAGTGTCGAAGTTCTGAACAGAAAAGTAGAAGGAGGGTCAGACTATCACTTGAACACTTCAGCGTATATAGCAGGTACCTATTACATGTCTATTGATAACGGAACAAGTCAGAAAACAATTAAAATTGTTATTGTACATTAATGTTTCTGGCACCAGACTTTACGAAGCGGAGTCTGGTGCCAGAAATTTTTTGGTCATACTACATGAAAGACTAAGAGGATAATCTAAACGTCAGGAACTTCATTCTGATTATTTTTTCAGTACTTCAATGCCACAAATTTTTCATGTGAATTGCATATTTTTTTGTATCTTCTTATTAATTTCTTATTCATCTGAATAATTTGCACACGGAAACTTTCAATAGGTTTTGGAACAGGTTGTAATTTCCTGTTCTATGTTATTTATTATAATTATATAAGAGTAAATCAACCGATACTAGTGTATTGTTCAGGTTTAAAATATACCAATGGAGTTAACAGAAAATAAAGATCTTTTTCAGGTTGTTTTTGATTCTGCTGCAAATGGCATTGCGGCTATGCAGCCTATATATAATGGTGCAGGCAAGGTAGAAGATTTTTCAATTCTGCTTTTCAATAAATACATTCTTAACTGGATCGAAAATAAAGGTTACAAAGGCAAACGCTATACCGATGTTTTCCCGATGGCAAAGGAAAACGATATCCTGGAAAAATTTATCGCTGTAGCTGAAACAGGCATCAAGACGAACTTTGAACGCTTGTATGTAATTGAGGGCATAAACCATTGGTTCTGTTTTACTGCGGTAAAACAATCGGAGTTGGTAGTAGTGACCGTGGAAGATATAACCAAACGCAAGGTAGCAGAAGCAGCTTTGAAGGAAGCACTGGATCATGCAGAGAAGCAGGAACGTCTATATGATTCCATTACAAATAACACACCGGATCTGGTATATGTATTTAGTTTGGATTACCGTTTTACGTATGCAAACAAAGCCTTGCTGACTATGTGGGGGAAGTCTGCAGAAGAAGCCATTGGCCGTGGCTTACGTGAGAACGGTTATGAAGAGTGGCACGCACAGATGCACGAACGCGAAATTGATGAAGTAACGGCAACAAAAAAATCGATTCGTGGAACCGTATCTTTTCCGCATGCTGAATTGGGCAGTCGGGTATACGATTATATTCTTGTACCTGTACTGAATGAAAAAGGTGAAGTGGAAGTTGTTGCAGGAACAACCCGTGACATCACGGAGTTAAAGCATGCACAGGAAAAACTTCAGAAAAGTGAAGCCCGTTTCCGAAGCCTTCTGCAGGAGGCTCCTGTAGCTGCTACCTTGTTTCGAGGACCGGATCTGATTATTGAAATTGCAAATGAGCTTACACAACAATATTGGAGGAAAGGCAAAGATATTATCGGTAAGACCCTAGCTGAAGCTGCACCCGAACTGGAAGAGCAGCAGATGATCGCGTTGTTAAAAGATATATATGAACATGGTGGTACAGCTAATTTTTCAGAAACTCCCATCACCTTTATAAAAGATGGTGTCTCGAAAGAAGGCTATTATAGCTTTTCGGTTAAAGCCTTGTATAATAATGCAGGTAAGGTGGATGGCATTCTCAGCATCGGAAATGATGTTACAGAACAGGTGAATGCCCGTAAACAGCTTGAGTGGAGCGGTGCACGTCTGAAATCCATGATCGATCAAACACCGGCTCCTACAATGGTGTTGATGGGCGATGATTTGGTGGTTGAACAAATCAATAAATCTATGCTGCAAATGATGGGTCGCGGAGAAGAGGTCATCGGCAAACCTTTGCTTACCGTTATGCCTGAATTGGAAGGGCAGTATGTATGGGAACAGGTTCAAAAAGTATATAGAGAAGGAACACCATTCGATCAATCGGAAGTATATGTTTCACATAAACGTACGGGTGAACTGCAGGATTATTATTACAATATATCCTATCGTCCGTTGAAAGAAGAAGGTCGGATAACAGGAATGATTCAGGTGGCCGTGGATGTAACGGAGCAGGTGGTAGCACGAAAAAAATTACAAGAGAGTGAAGAAAAATTCCGTCAGATGGCAGACCTCATACCACAGATCATATGGACAGGTAAGGCAGATGGGTTTATTGATTACTACAACAAACGCTGGTATGAATACACCGGTTTTAAAGGAAGAGAATTCGGCGATCATAGCTGGGTTCCGATTTTACATCCCGATGATGCAGCATTTGTAATGGAACACTGGTATGGCAGTGTGCAGAAAGGTACTTCCTATCAACTGGAACTCCGATTGAAGAATGCAGAGACAGGCGAATACCGTTGGTTTTTGAGTAAGGCTGTTCCTATAAAAGGCAAGGAAGGAATCATTACAAAATGGTTTGGCACGTGTACCGATATTCACGAGCAAAAGACGATAACAGAAAAATTAGAAAGTCTTGTTGCTGAACGTACCAAAGAATTAAAGCGCTCCAACGAAGATCTGCAGCAGTTTGCACACGTTGCTTCACACGATTTGAAAGAACCGGTTCGAAAAATAAAAACCTTTGCCGGACGATTGGAAGAGCAGCTTCATGATAAGCTGGATGAATCAGCAATACGTTTCATTGAAAAAATCAATAATGCAGCAAATCGTATGTCTGTTATGATTGAGGGTGTATTGACATACTCCACGATTAATGCAGGTACGCAAAAATCTGAATTGGTTGATTTGAATGATGTATTTAAACATATAGAAACCGATTTGGAAATTCCTTTACACAAGACAGGAGGAACCATTGAATATCGTAATCTTCCGGCACTGGAAGGAGCGCCGGTATTGCTTTATCAGCTTTTTTACAATCTCATTAACAACTCCATTAAATTTGCTAAAGCAGATGTGCCTCCAAAGATAACGGTAGCGACATCAGAAATTCAAAACCATACAAACTTTTGTTGCATTACTGTTGAAGACAATGGAATTGGTTTTGAATCTGAATTGTCTGAACGCATATTTGAAACATTCAGCCGTCTTAATTCAAAAGATAAATACGAAGGTACAGGTCTTGGATTATCTCTTTGCAAAAAAATTGTTGAACGGCATGGCGGTACGATTGTAGCAAACAGCAGCGAAGGCAAAGGAGCAATGTTTATCATTACACTTCCTTTAAGACAAAAAGGAACAGGAATTTAAAATCGTTTTTTAGTTACAGATCACTATCTCCGTCACCGTGGTCTGTAGCGCAAAGAACATCAAAGGTGGGATTTAATCCGCATCAAAACGCATACAACTATTTTATACAGCCCAGTAATCCCAATGCTCTGGACTAATTGATTCTGAAGGTTTATTTTTTATAACTTCTAATAAATCATTTTCTTTCAGTGCCACCAACGAAAGTTTTAACTCTTGATTCGGAGCTATTGATTTTTCCAGATCGTATATTGCTTTCATCACATCGTTTGAAATGCAATTCGTAGCTTCAATAATGATGGTTAATTTTTTTATGATGGTATTTTTCATGATTGTGCGATTTATGTAAATGAAGACATTCTACTTATTATAATGTACGCTCTATCTCAGAGGTATGTTATCAGCATTAATTACCTGAATTGCTTCGGAAAATACGTAGAAGCATTTTAGAAATAGAATACCAGCTTAGTGCTTCCCAAAGCGATATAATTCCATTATCTTAAAAATATTATATAAAAAACAGCTTTTTTACTGTTTACAATTCCCTTCAGCCATCCGTAGCTAGAGACAAAACAGTTTTTAGTTCATTACAAGTGAGAACTGTAAATCTTAAAAAGATATGAAACGTACTTTTACATTAGCTTTTTTGTGGCTTCTTCTGACTTTTGCTTTTGTACCAAAGGCATTTTCACAAGATCCTAATTTTTATATTTTCCTATGTTTTGGTCAATCCAATATGGAAGGACAAGGTCCGATTGAAACACAGGATCAAACGGTAAATAGCCGCTTTCAGGTGATGCAGGCTGTTGCCTGTAACGGTCAACCGGCAAATGCCTGGCGCACGGCTACACCGCCCATTGCACGATGCAATACAAAGATTGGTCCGTCTGATTATTTCGGTCGTGAAATGATCGCGAACCTTCCTGCTAATGTAAAAGTGGGAATTGTACATGTATCTATTGCCGGAAGTAAAATAGAAATATTTGATAAAGCGAATTATCAGGCCTATCTGAATGGACTTGCAACAAGTGATCAATACATTAAAAATATTGCAAATGAATATGGGGGTAATCCTTATGCCAAGCTTGTTGCTCTTGCAAAGCTTGCACAGAAAGATGGTGTGATTAAAGGAATTCTACTGCATCAGGGTGAATCAAATACAGGAGATCAGGCATGGCCCACAAAAGTAAAAGGTGTGTATACAAACCTGTTGACAGATTTAGGACTTACTGCAAACAATGTTCCGCTACTGGCAGGACAAGTTGTAGACGCCGCGCACAACGGGCTTTGTGCAAGCATGAATACAATCATTAACAGTTTACCGAATACCATTCCAACAGCACATGTTATTTCTTCAAACGGTTTAGGTGCACAATCCGATAATTTACATTTTACAACAGCAAGCTACCGTACGCTGGGGCAGCGTTACGCACAGATGATGTTAAGCTTATTGCCAGCAGCACCAACGGGTTCTGCTCCGGTAGTGAGCTTAACTTCACCAACTACTACAAGTTATACTTCACCCGCAATCGTTACCATTACAGCAACCGCGACGGATGCAGATGGTACAATTTCAAATGTTAAATTTTATAACGGAACGACTTTATTAGGTACGGTTTCGACTTCTCCTTATACGTATACCTGGACGAATATATCCATCGGTACATACAGCATCACTGCAGTAGCTACAGACAATTCAGGAACAAGCACAACATCTGCTGCTAAGAGTATAACAGTATCGCTTGCAACAGGTACTGCCCCGGTAGTTAGTTTAACTGCTCCTACAACTACAAGCTTTACAGCTCCTGCCAGCATTACCATAACAGCCACCGCAACCGATGCAGATGGTACGATCTCAAATGTGAAATTCTATAATGGAACAAATTTATTAAGCACCGTCGCTACATCTCCATATACTTATACATGGGCCAGTGTAGCAGCAGGCACATATAGCATCACCGCAGTAGCAACAGACAATTCCGGAACAAGTACAACGTCTACTGCTAAGAGTGTAACAGTAACAACTGGTACAACAACGACAAGCACAGTACTTGGAAAGTGTAAAGGGAAATATTTCGGGAACATCATTGCAGGTTCTGTGCCGGGCAATTACACAACATACTGGAACCAGGTAACTTCGGAGAATGGTTCTAAATGGGGGTCTGTAGAAGGCTCTCAGGGTAATTATAATTTTGGAACATCCGATGTATCTTATAACTGGGCAAAAAATAATGGCGGCTTATTCAAGTATCATAATTTTGTATGGGGTTCACAAACTCCCGGATATGTTTCCAATACATCAACATCAACAGCTACAATCAGGACAGGAGTAGAAAATTACATCAAAGCCTGTTCTACGCATTACGCGCCAATGGGTGGACTTAAAATGATTGACGTGTTGAACGAGCCTGTAAATACTGCAATGCCTGGCAATTTAAAAGCAGCACTTACAGCAGGATATCAGGCTGATCCGGCGAATGCAGCTGATAAAAATAATCCATACGGTTGGGTGATCTGGCCATTTCAATTAGCGCGTAAATATTTTCCGGATGCAGTTTTACTGATCAACGAATACAATGTTGAAATGAACTGGAACAATTGCAGACAGCCTTATATTGATATGGTGAATGCGGTGAAGAATGCACCAAACTTAACAGACGGAAAGAAAAATCTAATTGATGGTGTGGGTCTGCAATGTCACGGTATTGACAATTTAACAGCAGCAAATTTCAAAGCATGTATTGATGAGATCTGGAACAAAACAGGCGTAGCGATACACATCACTGAATTTGATCAGGCGGCGAATCCGAATGAAGCAAAACAAACAGCTGTCTATACTGCATTGATACCAGTAGCCTGGGAACACCCGCACGTAGCAGGTATTACGCTATGGGGTTATATACAAGGTACAACGTGGATAAATGGAAATGGAACAGCAGGAGCAGGCGGTACCGATTCGGGACTCATGTATTCAAATGGTAATCCTCGTCCTGCGATGACATGGTTGCAAGGATATATGTCGGGTAGGCCAAGTTTAGCCTGTTGTCCGGCACCGGCACCTTTTGGTGATTGTGTAAATGCATGTACTACTCCTGCGCCAACAGTACCGGCTGCAATTGTATCATACGATATAAATGCAACTGCCACACAATTAACTGCAACAGGCACCGCACTAAAATGGTATACGGTAGAAACAGGGGGGACAGCATTAGCAGCTGCACCTACACCTACTACAACTGTAGCTGGAAAGACCGTTTATTATGTTGGACAAACATTGAATGGGTGTGAAGGTACTAGAACTTCGGTGACTATTAATGTGGCCAATAATTATAAAATATTTAAAGTAGGAGCTCCAATTACTGTAGATGGCACAATTGATGCGGTTTGGAACAATGCAAGTGTATTACCTGCTGCTGCTGCAAAATTATTATCGGGTACAGTAACAAACGCCGCTGATTTGTCAGGTAATTTCAAAGCGCTTTGGGATGATACCTATTTATATGTATTGGCGGATGTTTCAGATGATGTATTAAAGAATGAAAGTGCCAATGTATACGACGACGATGCAGTTGAAGTATATGTTGATATTAATAATGATAAAGCCACTGCTTATGGAGCAAATGATGTACAATACTCATTTGGCTGGAATGATGGAACTACAGTAGGTGTTTTGCCATCAGGTCGGTCAACTACGGGGATTACATATGTTGCAGTTGCACGTACAGGTGGATATGTAGTTGAAGCACGTATTCCATGGTCAACCTTACAAGGAAGCCCTGCAATCGGACAATTGGTAGGTGTTGATTTTATGATCAACGATGATGATGATAATGGAACACGTGATGGTAAGCTTGCCTGGAATGCCGCTGCAGATGACGCCTGGGAAGATCCGTCTTTATTCGGTACAGCTATCTTACAAGGTCTATTGACTTGTACCCCACCAAATGCACCAACAGTAACGGCAACAGTTGCTTATTGTCAGAATGCAGCAGCAACACAATTGACTGCAACAGGCACAGCTCTTAAATGGTACGCAGATAATACAACTACTACTGCGTTAGCATCTGCACCGACTCCTTCAACTTCAGCAGTTGGTACAACAAACTATTTTGTATCCCAAACAACAAACGGTTGTGAAAGTGCAAGAGCACAAATTGCAGTAACGGTTAATGCGTTACCAACTGCAGCAATTACAGCAGGTGGTTCAACAACATTCTGCGCAGGCGGAAGTGTAACACTTACAGCAAGTGCAGGAAGTTCTTATGTTTGGAANAANGGTTCCACACAAGTTGGAACGGCAGCAACGTACTCTGCAACAGCAGCCGGTTCTTATACAGTAGAAGTAACCAATGCCAATACATGTAAAGCTACTTCAAC
>NZ_KB903625.1 GCF_000379725.1 Cytophaga aurantiaca DSM 3654 | reverse complement strand
TGCAGAACGCGTGAATGGTATACTTAAACAAGAATTCTTAGAGGGAATAAGCATTAAGGATTTACAGTTAATGCGTTTATTGGTTGCTGAGTCAATTGATATTTACAACACGGAAAGACCACATTATTCAAATTATTATGAAACGCCTCAACAGATGCATAATCAATCTAAAATCAAAATGAGAACATATAAAAGCAAAATAGCATCACAAAAATGTGATGCTATTTAATAAATTGGTATCCTTGTAAAACTGTATCGCTATTTCAGGACGACACATATCTGAGAGTTTTGAGCAACATTGTTGAAGTGTTGAAACTCTGTATTAGGTAATTAGAGACGATGTGATTATGAGAAGAACGTAAGAGTTTAATAATGCGCCGAATAAATCGTATTACTCACCGGTTGTTTCTTCCTCTACTTCTTCTTCTGAATTATTTTCTTCTTCTACAGGAGGTGCAGCGCTTCGGATCAATTCAAACTCAACACGACGATTGATTTTTCTGTCTGCTTCAGATGTTTCCTGTTGAATGATCGGCTTCTGACTTCCATAACCAATTGCTTCAACGCGGTCCGCAGCAATACTGCCTTTTTCTATAATGTATTCCTTGATAGCATCTGCACGTGCTTGAGATAATTTTAGGTTTGCAGAAGGATCACCACTTCCATCTGTATGTCCGGAAATGATCAATTTGATTTGAGGATGATCAACCAAAAAATCAACTACCTTATTCAAATCGGTTTCCATTTCAGGAAGGATCTCAGAACTATTGTTGTTAAATTCTAAGGAAGTGAATTTCCATTTGTTATACTTGATCGAGTTGGTCTGAAGGTTGATCGTTGTATCTCCTTCAAGTTTGAAGTTGTGTTCAATTCTAAAGAAATCATCCCCTTGAATAACCAATAAATATTCATTTTCATTATTCAGATCAAATTCAAAAGACCCATCTTCACGCATAAACTTGGGTGCTACTTCAATTCCATTTGTTAAATCGATAACAGATACAATACCTTTGAACGGTTCGTTTGTTAGTGAATCGGTAAGAGAACCTTTTAACTTCGTATAGGCTAATGGCTGTGCCTCCATTGGCAATGGGAAGCTAAACAAATCTAAATTTGCCAGGTTGTCAACTTCAGATTTAGAGTAAAATAAATCGCGTGATTTTGAATCGATGGTGAAATAATATTCATCGCCGGGGCCATTTACAAGCGGACCTATATTTTTAGGCTCTTGCCATAGATGTTCAAGCAGGCGGGTTTTATAAATATCGTAGGTATGATACGTGAAATCCAAGCTGTCTCTTTTTCCGAAATTCAATAACTGTCCATTAGAGCTAAAATAAAATACATGATGTATCGGATGATAGAACGGACTTACTTCGTTGCCACGTGTGTTGATTACAGGTCCCATGTTTTGAGCCGGTGCCCAGCCTCCTTTCAGAAGTTTGTATGTATACCAGATATCTGACAAGCCAAAACCACCAATCCGGTCAGATGCAAAATACAAGGTGTCTTCTGTGTGAGAGAGCGTAGGATGTGAATCCCAGGAAATACTATTTACCTGTATGCCTAAGTTTTGTGCCACAGACCATTTGCCATCTGCATCCATGTGTGATTCATAGATATCGCATGAACCCATACAATCTCTACAATCATATAGGAAGTCAGGTACAATACAGCGTGCAAAATAGAGTGTTTTACCATCACGGCTAATTGTTGCAGAGCCTTCGTTGCAATGTGAGTTAATTACGTTTGAGAAAGGAAGTGCTTCATCCCAGAAACCATCGTAGTTTATAGAATAATACAGATCTTCATTTTCTCTGTATGTTAATTTTGTAGGAGTTAATATTTTTTTACGTTTTGTGAAAATTAAAATATTTCCAGTTACGTTCATTGTTGGTCCGTAATCCGGGTAACGCAGATCATTTACCAATTCTCCCATGTTTAAGAAAACACTTTTAGGTGGATACAGTGTATCTACCGTTTTGCGATACTCAACTAATTGATAATAATATTCTAACGGAACATATTTGTCCAGGCTTGCAGCAGTAATGGTATCGTAATAGGTTTTAATTTCTTCTATTCTTTTTCCTCGAAGATTTTTTAATGCCGTTCTGTATAAAAATAACGCTCTGTCGTTATAGCCAAACAGCTGATAGAGTCTGCCTAGCTTCCAGATCATGTCGGTATTTCTGCTGAAATTCTGGATACCAAAAGAATTCACATATCGTTCCATGTGCGGCAACAATTCTTTGTAATTCTTCGCTTCTTCTAATTTTTTAATTTTTAAGAATTCAGCTTCGTTGTAATAAAATGGAATTACATTGATATTCTTAAATTGAAACTGATATTCTGACCGGATGACAGAAACACTGTCTAATTGACCATGTTCGGACATGGTCACAAAAGTGTTCTTATTTTTCTTTTTTTGAGAATAGCCAACATTATAAATGAGTAGAAACGTCAGTACAAGTAAGATACTTAAACTGAATTTGGCCAACTCAATTAATTTGAAAACTAATTTGTTAAAAATGTATAATGGCATGCGAATTGTAAAACTTATATAAATATAGTTCTAATTAGATTAAATACACAAATAATCCTAAAAAAATGCCATATTGGCATAGGAACGGAGTAGCATAAGATATGAGTAAAATGAATAAATCGGAGTGGTCGCTTTTATCAAATATTTTAGAGACAGAGACAGTGGATATGATACCACTAATAACTCCCGAAGAAGAAGCGGAAATGGACAAAGAGGAGTTTCCCGGTATCTTGCCAATTTTGCCCGTTCGCAATATTGTACTTTTTCCCGGTGTTGTTATTCCTATTACTGTTGGCCGTCAGAAATCTATTCGATTGGTTAAGAAATTCTATAAAGGCGATCGTACAATTGGTGTTGTAGCTCAGGAAAATCAAAAGACTGAAGAACCCGGTTTTCAGGATATTTATAAAGTAGGAACAGTTGCTAAGATTCTGCGCATGTTTGTATTGCCCGATGGGAACACTACCATTCTGATTCAAGGGAAACGCCGTTTTCAAATCACAGAAGAAGTTCAAACAGAACCTTTCTTACAGGCTAAGGTTGCGATGTTGAAAGACATACATCCGAATATGGCTAAGAAAGAAGTAAAAGGTCTGCTTCAAACGATTAAAGAAACAGCTACCAAAATTTTAAAAATGAATCCTGAAATTCCTCAGGATGCACAGGTTGCTATCAATAATATTGAAAGTGAAAATTTCTTAACGCATTTCTTATCTTCGAACATCAATGCAGAGTTGAAAGATAAGCAGAAATTGCTTGAATTTGACGATGCAGCTGATCGCGCTACGTGGCTTCTACAGCTGATGGATAAAGACATTCAGATGCTGGAGATCAAGCGGGATATTCATACAAAAGTACATACCGATATTGATCAGCAGCAGCGCGAATACTTCCTGCGTCAACAGATCAAAGTACTTCAGGATGAACTTGGAGATTTCAATACAGAGCAGGAGTTTGATCGTTTGAGAGAACGTGCATTGACTAAAAAATGGTCGGATAAAGTTCGTGCACATTTTGATAAAGAGATGTCGAAGATGCAGCGGTTGAATCCGATGGCGCCCGACTATCCCATAACATTTAACTATCTGGAGTTGCTTGTTGATTTGCCTTGGGGTGAAAACAGCGTAGATAATTTTGATTTAACACATGCCAAAGAAATATTAGACGAAGATCATTTTGGTTTGGCGAAAGTGAAACAACGCATACTGGAATATCTTGCGGTGTTGAAGTTGAAAAATAACATGAAGGCGCCTATCCTTTGTCTGTATGGACCTCCGGGTGTTGGTAAAACTTCATTAGGGAGATCTATTGCGAAAGCATTGGATCGTAAATACGTGCGTATGTCGTTGGGGGGTGTGCATGATGAATCTGAGATCAGAGGTCACCGCAAAACCTACATCGGTGCAATGCCGGGTAAAATTATCCAAGGCATCAAGCGTTCAGAATCTTCAAATCCGGTTTTCATTTTAGATGAGATCGATAAAATTTCTAAAGATCTCAGAGGCGATCCATCTTCTGCTTTGTTAGAAGTATTGGATCCGGAACAGAATTCAACCTTTATGGATAATTTCATTGAAGTTGAATACGATCTGTCTAAAGTCTTATTCATTGCTACATCGAACTCATTGGAAAGCATACAGCCTGCATTAAGAGACCGTATGGAGATCATTGAAATCAATGGATACACGTTGGAAGAGAAAATCCAGATCGCTAAAAAATATTTGATCCCGAAGCAGAAAGAAGAGCATGGTTTAAAACCGAAGTCTGTTTCTTTTACGGACGCAGCGATTGTTAAGATCATTGAAGATTATACACGCGAATCGGGTGTTCGTAATCTGGAACGTAAGATTGGTGCTGTTGTACGAAATGTTGCAGTATCGGTAGCAATGGGCAACGAATACACAAAAAAGATTCAACCTGCGCAGGTGCGTGAAATATTGGGATCTGAGGATTTTGAAAAAGACACCTATCAGCAGGATGAGTTGGCAGGTATTGTTACAGGTTTGGCCTGGACGCCTTATGGCGGCGAGATTTTAACGATTGAATCTATTATAAGTAAAGGCAAAGGTAAACTTACGTTATCCGGTCAGCTGGGTGATGTGATGAAAGAATCGGCAGGTGCAGCACTTTCTTTGTTGAAAGCAAATGTTGAAGCGATCGGTATCGACTATCGTGTGTTTGATCATTTTGATCTGCATGTGCACGTACCGGCTGGAGCAACGCCTAAAGATGGTCCTTCTGCAGGGATTGCTTTATATACCTCTTTGGCATCTACGTTTACTCAACGTAAGATCAAACCTGCTCTGGCTATGACGGGTGAAATTACCTTGCGTGGCAAAGTATTGCCAGTCGGAGGGATCAAAGAGAAAATTCTTGCAGCAAAACGTGCAGGCATTAAAGAGATTATTTTGAGTGTGAAGAATAAAAAGGATATTGAAGAAATTCACCAGCCGGATATTGCCGATCTGAAATTTCATTTTGTAGAAACGGCCGATGAAGTGTTGGCAATTGCCTTGCTGAAACAAAAAATTAAGAAGCCTTTTAATCTTCAAATTCCGGAAGAATCAAAAAAGAAAGAAAAATAACAAGTAAATTACGGAAGCAGATACCATCTGCTTCCGTTTTACGTTTTGCTAATAAAATGATACGAATGCGTTTTTTTATTTATTTGATTCTTTTGTTGCCCTTCACATCGCTGGCCCAATTAGGCGGACGTACAGGCTATTCTTTTCTTGAAGTGCCGGTTGCAGCCCGTCAGGCAGCAGTTGGCGGATACAACGTATCGATCCAGGATAGAGATGTTGCAATGGGTTATTCAAATCCTGCTTTATTAAATGATAGCGTTCATAAAACCGTTAGCTTTACCTATCAACCATTTTTTGCAGACATAAAAAAAACAACACTGTTTGGTGCCTATAAATTAAAGGAAGATAAAGGGACCTTAAGTGTGGGATTGAATTATTTCAGTTATGGGAAAATAGATCAGATAGATGCTTCGGGCAATGCTACAGGAGCAGTTTTTAGTCCGAATGAATATGCAGTGATTCTTGGATATGCAAAAAGCCTCGGGCCGTTTTCAATGGGCGCAAATTTAAAATACGTTCATTCTTCCATTGAGACCTATAACGCTTCGGCTGTAATGGTTGACTTTGGGACGCTTTATAAGCATCCCAAGCAACAATTGACGGTGGGCTTAACGTTTAAAAATGTTGGTTTCAATCTGAATAATTACGTAAAAGATCAACCCGTAAATTTACCTTTTGATATACAGTTGGGTGCAACGTTTAAACCGGAACATATGCCGTTGCGTTTTTCACTTACGACACATCATTTATATAAATTTGATATTGTTTATAATGACCCGTCTATTAATGTGAAAGTGAATTTAGATGGAACGGTGACTCCAATTGAAACCACGTTTTCAGATAAGTTATTAAGACATTTTGTAATTGGCGGCGAATTGCTGTTGACAAAGAATATTCACGCACGTTTTGGATATAATTTTTTAATGAGAAGAGAAATGCGTCTGCAGGACCGCTCTGCAGGAGCCGGTCTTTCCTGGGGTTTCATGATGCGTGTAAAGAAATTTGATATTGGCTTTACGCGCACGTATTATTCAATCAAAGGAGGCAGCAGCTTTTTTACTTTGGGATTGAATATCAATGAATGGATTAAGAAATAATAAATAAAAATTTGGATGGCAGCTTTAGAAGGATTACTAACACCTACAGAAATTGTAGCGGAGTTGGATAAGTATATAATCGGACAAGCAGATGCAAAACGAAATGTAGCAATTGCATTGCGCAACCGTTGGAGAAGGATGTATGCTCAAGAAGATATGCGAAAAGAAATTATGCCGAATAATATCCTGTTGATTGGTCCGACGGGTGTTGGCAAAACTGAAATCGCACGCCGCCTTGCAAAGCTTGCAGATGCTCCATTTACTAAGGTTGAAGCATCTAAATTTACAGAAGTAGGTTATGTTGGCCGCGATGTAGAAAGCATGGTACGCGATCTGGTAGAGCAGGCCGTGAACATGGTTAAGACTCAGAAGAAAGAAGAAGTCAAAATAAAAGCTGCGCAGGTTGTTGAAGATATTATTTTAGATCTGTTGATTCCGCCTGTTAAATCAGCAGGTTTAGGTTTTAAAAGCAATCGCTCAGATGTTCCTGTTGATAGTACAGAGGTGCCTAACAATGATGAAGAGTTAAATGAACGTACACGAGAATTGTTTCGTGAGAAGATTCGCAAAGGTGAATTGGATGAGCGTAAAGTAGAGATTAATGTACAGCAGCAAGGACCCGGTGTTGGCGTTGTGGGCGGTGCAATGGATGAAGCATCTATGATGAACATTCAGGAAATGATCGGAAATATGATTCCGAAGAAAACCAAAAAAAGGAAGCTTGCCATTTCTGAAGCGCGTAAAATATTAATGGAAGAAGAGTCTGCTAAATTAATTGACATGGACGATGTAAAAGACGAAGCCATTCGTAAAGCAGAGAACATGGGAATTATATTTATAGATGAAATTGATAAAGTAGCTTCTTCTAAAAAGGGAAGCGGTCCGGATGTCAGCAGAGAAGGGGTTCAGAGAGATTTACTTCCGATTGTGGAAGGCAGTGCTGTAAACACCAAATACGGTATCGTACATACAGATCACATCTTGTTTATTGCAGCAGGTGCATTTCATATTTCTAAACCATCTGATCTGATTCCTGAATTGCAGGGACGGTTTCCGATCCGTGTAGAATTAAACAGTCTTACTCAAGGAGATTTTTATCATATCCTAAAAGAGCCTAAAAATGCCCTGACCAGACAGTATGAAGCATTGCTGAGTTCAGAAAATGTTGTTATAACGTTTGAAGACGATGCGCTGAAAGCGATTGCTGAAATTGCATTTGAGTTGAATGTTGAAGTTGAAAACATAGGTGCAAGAAGATTACATACTGTTATGAGTCATTTGCTGAATGAGCTGTTGTTTGAAGTGCCGGATCGAAGAATGAGTGAAGCACCGATTGTAATAACAAAAGAATATGTGCATCAGAAAATGAATGGGTTGGTTAAAAATAGAGATCTAAGTCAGTTTATTTTATAATGAACTCCTATTACATCAGCGGTACTTCTTCCGGGATTGGAAAGGCAATAGCATTAGTGTTATTGGAAAGAGAGGATACGCGTGTCATAGGAATATCCAGGACTTGTACGATTGAACATATACATTACACACATGTGTATGCAGACCTGAGCGATCCTGCACAGGTAGCAAAGACTGCTGAAATCTTTAAAGCGAAACACACAGAAACGGAAAAACTTTATTTGATAAATAACGCCGGAGTTATTGATCCGATTCAATATGCTCAAGCATATTCTGAAGTAGAGATTCAGCGTTTAATGCAAGTGAATTTGATTGCATCCATACAATTGATAAGTGCGTTCCTTAAAATTCCGAAGAGCAAATACAACAGTCGTATTATCTTGTCTGTATCATCAGGAGCAGCAGCAAAGGTAATTGATGGTTGGTCGCTATATGGAGCAGCTAAAGCCGGCTTAGATCATTTCTCCAGACATGTTGCAAGAGAATTAGAATTGGCGGGTGACAATCGCACACGAATCTTTTCGGTTGCGCCAGGTGTGGTTGATACAGCGATGCAGCAAAAGATAAGAGAAACCACTTCTGATTCTTTTTCAACGGTGGATCGGTTTTTAGCATTACAGGCATCCGGTCAATTGGTAGCACCCGAAGTAATTGCCCGAAAATACTGCAGAATTTTAGATGACCCGGAACATTTTCCGGATGTGGTTTTCTCGCTTAGAGATCTCAATTAATAGATGTTTAAACACTTTTTCTTTATTCAAATATTTATATTACATATAAATGTATGTTAATTAATATATTTAAAATTTTATTAATTGATTGATTTTCAATTTATAATAATATTTGTTGATATATATCAATGAATATTATTCTTTAAAATTGTTGTTTATTAATAAATAAGGTACATATTTGTCTTATACTTTTAGGGACAATATTTTTGATATCTTTTATACTATACTTCTAATGAAAGGGATGATATTTTTTTAAATGTCATCCCTTTTAATTTTTACCGCTACCTGGTTATTAATTGCGTTGATTTTATTAACAGCTACTTATTTTGACGTGAATTATAATTAATATTGCACATAGCAATGAACGTGTTATAATGAGCGCAGAAGATACATATAAGAAGTTATTACCCTTGTCTAAGTATTGGTTAAAGGAATTGGACTTTTATGGTACAAATCAATTCAAGAAGAAGGTAAATCCTACAAGTTGGACAATTGGCCAGCTATATGATCACTTGCTTATATATTCCCAGGAAGTTCATCTTAAAGCAATTCAGGAATGTCTTCAGACGAAAGATGTGAGTGCTAAAAAAGAGGGTAAATCTTTTAAGGGATTCATTCAGTTTTCAGTAGGAAGTTATTTGCCGTATAAGCACAAAAGCAATCCGTATAAAGAACCGAGTCAGCCGTTAAGTACTGAAAAAGTAAAGGATGATTTTTACCGGTTTTTAAAAGTAGTATATAAAGCTGCTAAAGAAATTGATTATAAAAAACCAACGAAGAAAGTAAAGCACCCAAGTCTGGGCTATCTATCGGCTGAAGAATGGTTTCAATTAATAGAGATGCATTTCCGTCATCATGTTCGTCAAAAGAAAAAACTAGATAATGAAGTTCGAAGCAATTTCAGAGAAACGGAAGTGAAAGAGTTTGACGATATCCCGGATCTTCCTACATATGAATAGTTGAGGATATTAGTGAAATATAAAAGGCCTGTATAGATCCCGATCTATACAGGTCTTTTTGTGTAGATAGCAAAAAAAATCCCCCGATACCAATCGGGGGATTTTAATATTAAAGGGAAACGTTAATTAATTACTTAACAGTATCCATGTGAACAATCAAATCAACCAATTTGTTTGAATAACCCCATTCGTTATCATACCAAGAAACGATTTTAACGAAGTTTTCATTCAATGAAATACCAGCTTTAGCATCGAAGATTGAAGTACGTGCATCGCCTAAGAAGTCAGTAGAAACTACTTCATCTTCTGTATATCCAAGAATCCCTTTCATGTCGCCTTCAGAAGCAGCTTTCATAGCAGCTTTGATTGTTTCGTAAGAAGCAGGTTTAACTAAACGACAAGTTAAATCAACAACAGAAACGTCAGCAGTTGGAACACGGAAAGACATACCAGTTAATTTTCCTTTTAATTCAGGAATAACTAATCCAACAGCCTTTGCAGCACCAGTAGAAGAAGGGATGATGTTCTGGTAAGCACCACGGCCACCTCTCCAGTCTTTTGCAGACGGACCATCAACAGTTTTTTGAGTAGCAGTAGCAGCGTGTACAGTAGTCATTAAACCTTCAAGGATACCGAAGTTATCGTTCAATACTTTTGCTACAGGAGCTAAGCAGTTTGTTGTACAAGAAGCATTAGAAACGATTGTCATATCTTTAGTATATGACTTATTGTTTACACCCATTACGAATGTAGGAGTATCGTCTTTTGCAGGAGCTGATAATACAACTCTTTTTGCACCAGCTGCAATGTGTTTGTCAGCAGTATCTAAAGTCAAGAATAGACCAGTAGATTCTACAACGTATTCAGCACCAATTTCATTCCATTTTAAGTTTGCAGGATCTCTTTCTGCAGTCACTCTGATAGCGTTTCCGTTAACAACCAATTTACCATCCTTCACTTCGATAGAACCATCAAAACGACCATGCGTTGAATCATACTTCAACATGTATGCCATGTAGTCAACATCAATCAAATCGTTAATACCAACTATTTGAATGTTAGGGTTTTTTACCGCAGCACGGAAAACTAAGCGACCAATACGACCGAAGCCGTTAATACCAACTTTAATTTTTGACATAATTATTAAAGATTAAACTTTCAACTTATACAATTCTGCACTAATACAGAATAAGCTACAAACATACAATAACGCATCCCCAAAGTCAAACCAGCGGCCTTTTTATTTATTTTGGCAAAAAATAGTTTCAATGGTTTTGTAATTGTCGAAAAAATTCCTAGTTTTGCAAACCTTTAGAAAAAGGCCTGTTCGTCTAGGGGTTAGGACGCGTCCCTTTCACGGACGAAACACGGGTTCGATTCCCGTACAGGCTACAGAGATTATACGTTAAAGCTCACTCAGTTAAGTGAGCTTTTCTTTTTCTGCATCAATCCCGAATTCACATAGTTGAAATTTAACGGTTGATTAAAACAAATTTATTTAAAAAGGCCTGTTCGTCTAGGGGTTAGGACGCGTCCCTTTCACGGACGAAACACGGGTTCGATTCCCGTACAGGCTACAACTAAAATCCCTTTGCTATAACTATATCAAGCGAAGGGATTTCTTTTTTCAGGTAGTGAATGTTTACCCTGTAAATTTTTTAAGATGAATACACCATTAATACATCATAAGTCTAAGGATAAATCTTGCTAGATAAAACAGTGTTACACATATTGCTAGGATTACATACAAGCGGTTTCGACCTTTTATATTCTTTTTTACATCAATAATTTCTTCATCGCTGAAGTTATATTCCTTTTTTAATTCTGCATTGATGTAGGCTTCATCTTTACTTTCGTCTGTTGCGTTTGCAATTTTATTAGAAATTGCATCAACCAATATGGCTTCCTTGTTGATTAAGTTTTCAAATGTAATTCCATGATCTGCAAGGTCAAGTTTGATGCTTTGTATAGATTCGCCTGTCTGCAGTCGATCGGATACTAATTTCTGTATTTCTTTTAAAGAAAGTTTTGATGGATCGAACTTAGCACTAAAAAATGTATCAATAGCAAAAGACTCTTCAAACATTTCTCTATTCATGAACTCTTGTTTCAACGAAACGATAGCAGTTGAGTCCAGCGTACTTAGGTCATCTAATGTTGTACGTAACTTTTCGTCTGAATAACTACTAAAGATGTTTGTAGAATCTGATTCTTGCATGAATGATTTTAGATTTATGTATGCGATATGTTGAGATGTAATTTTGATTAAAAATAAAATCAAAATCTATAAGTTCATATAAATGTAACTATTTCTTTTTATTGTGTAACTCTACTTAAAAAACATTGTCGTACATATGTGGCAGCATATCGGAAATTATATTCTTACATATGTTGCCCGCGTTGCTTTATTGTAGTAACTTATGTTATTAAATAAAAACATCTGACAATTTTAAAAATAATAATTTTAATCTCCTTAAATACGTACAATTTTAGATGACTAAAAAAATCAGGCCATATATTTTTTCCAGAGGAATTGATGAAACCTTCAAAGGAGTGTATGATGCCTTTGCATTTATTGCACTGTTTTTTAAGCAGGTTTTTAAACCACCATTTCATTTTCGTCAGGTAATAGATCAGTGTTATGAAGTAGGAATAAAATCCTTGCCATTGATTACACTAACGGGTTTTGTTACGGGCTTGGTTTTTACAAAACAATCCAGACCTTCCCTTGAAGTATTTGGAGCAACATCCTGGTTACCTTCTCTTATTTCAATCGCATTGGTTCGTGCATTGGGGCCGCTTGTTACCGCATTAATATGTGCGGGTAAGGTAGGTTCAAGTATCGGTGCAGAATTAGGTTCTATGAAAGTGACGGAACAAATTGATGCGATGGAAGTATCCGCAATTAATCCATTTAAATATTTAGCTGTTAGCAGGATTATTGCTACAACATTGATGGTATGTGTGTTGTCATTTTACTGTAGTTTTGTAGGCTTGTTAGGTGCATTTGTAAATGTTCATGCAAATGATACAACAAGTTTTTCCAACTTTTTCCAAAGTGGATTTAGTGATATAAACTTTATAGATATTTTCTCTTCCGTTACCAAGTCGTTGGTTTTTGGATTTACAATCGGAATTGTAGGTTGTTATAAAGGATTTAATGCAACTCAAGGTACGCGTGGTGTTGGTAAAGCTGCAAACCAGGCAGTTGTAACATCCATGTTTCTTATTTTCGTTGAAGAAATTGTGATTGTACAGATAAGTAATTGGATTAGATTTTTCTAAAAATGGAAAAGAAAGCACACAATATTGATATAAATGAAAAGGCTATTTCCATTAAAGGATTGTACAAATCCTTTGGCGACTTGCATGTATTAAAAGGAATTGATTTGGATGTTCATAAAGGAGAGAATGTTGTCGTACTCGGAAAATCAGGAACAGGTAAGTCGGTTTTAATTAAAATATTAGTAGGTCTGTTGAAGCCGGATTCCGGAGTGGTAGAGGTATTAGGAAAAGAAGTTGATAAATTAAGTCAAAAAGAACTGGATGCCTTAAGACTCCATATAGGTTTTGCTTTTCAAAGCAGCGCCTTGTATGATAGTATGGATGTGCGTCAAAATCTGGAATTTCCTTTAACGATGAATTTTAAAAATCTGAGCAAAGGGGAAGTTAAAGATTCAGTAGAAGAAGTATTGGAAGCAGTAGGCTTAATTGATAAATTGAATCAGATGCCATCTGATTTGTCTGGAGGACAACGCAAGCGTATAGGCATTGCCCGTACGTTGATTCTAAAGCCCCAAATCATGTTGTATGATGAGCCTACATCCGGTTTAGATCCGATAACATGTCTTGAAATAAATGAATTGATTAACGAAGTGCAGCAAAAATACAATACGTCTTCTATTATCATTACACACGATTTAACGTGTGCCAAGGAAACAGGTGATCGTGTTGCAATGTTGCTGGATGGGATATTTGTAAAAACAGGTTCTTTTGAAGACGTGTTTGCAGATAAAGATGAACGGATACAAAGTTTTTATAATTATAATTTTATTAAATAATGAAAGAGTCACCAAATAAACGTGCGGTCATAGTTGGTATGTTCGTGCTTGTTGGAATATTGATATTGCTGGCAGGTATATTAACGGTTGGTAATTTGCATACAACATTTACAAAAAAGATGAAAATCACGGCTGTATTTGATGATGTAAACGGATTGCTGCCGGGGAGTAATATATGGTATTCAGGTGTGAAAATAGGTACTGTTAAATCGCTGCAGTTCTACGGAAAATCACAGGTAGAAGTAGAAATGAATATTGATCAGAATTCTCAGAAATACATTCGCAAAGATTCAAAGGTAAAACTTGGTTCGGATGGATTGATCGGGAATAAAATTCTGATCATTTATGGTGGTACAGAACAAGCCGGAGAAATACAAGAAAATGATGTATTGACTGTAGGTGTTATTCTTTCAACAGATGACGTAATGAATACGCTTCAGCAGAACAATAAAAACATTCTCGCCATTACAAATGACTTTAAAATAATCAGTAAACGAATGGTAGATGGACAAGGTACTATTGGTAAACTGATGACAGATGAATCCATCTTTAATAACATCAATGCAACAACAAAGTCCCTTCAGCAGGCGTCTGTAAAAGCGCAGGAGCTAATAGCATCTTTATCTAATTACACTGCTAAATTGGATGATGAAGGTACATTACTGAACGAACTTGTTACAGATACTGTGATGTTTAAATCCATGTCTGCAAGTATTGACAAGCTTCAGCAGATGGCTGATTCTGCAGCAGTGATGGTCAATAACTTAAAAACTGCTAGTCAGGATCCCAACAGTACAATCGGAGTATTATTACATGATGATGCGTCCGGAGCGCATTTAAAAGCAACAATTAAAAATCTTGAAACCAGTTCTCAGAAATTAGATGAAGATCTGGAATTGCTGAAAGGAAGCTTCCTGCTTAGAGGTGCTGTTAAGCGTAAGGAGAAGGAAGAAAAAAAGAAGAATAAGCAATAGAAAATTATAAATGAAAAAAGAGTCCAGATCGGACTCTTTTTTCATTTATAATGAATGTTACTGTGCTTTGCCCAGGTTAAACATATAACCTATATTTAAAAATAAGCCCCGGTTGTATGCATCTTGTCTGAGTCCATAATATTTATCGGTTGTTAAATTGCTGCAGCCAATCATATAGCGTGCATCAAGAAAAATAAAACCATTACCCAATTCTCTTGTACCGCCAATGCCAACAAGTAATCCTAGGTCAGTTCGTCTCATTTTTTCATCTTTTAAATTAAAATTTTCTTTGTCATCGGATTTGTTGTTTGTAATATTTGCATCGAGTGCATATGAAAAATAGCCTCCGGCTTTTGCATACAGCGAATATTTTGAAATAGGTAAAGAATAATTAAATGTTAAAGGTACAGATAGGTAATTCAATGCGAAATAAAGTTCGGTATTCTTTAATGCAAGATAAATAGGATCATTAGGGTCTATAACCTTTAAATCATATTTTAATGTACTGCCCATATTGATATAAGATATGCAGGATTCAAATCCAACATGTTGATTTAATTTAAAAAGCACCGGTATGCCAATATTGAATCTTACAAGCGAATTGAATTTGAATAGCCCCTGATCTTTCCCGCTGAATTTTGTTATAGATGCTCCTGAAGATAAACCAATATACACTTGGCTATATGCTTGTGTACAGATAAAAAAAATTCCGATAGCAATTAAAATTTGTTTCATAGTTGTTTGTTAAATAAAAAGAAGTGTAAATATATTTTTTTATATTCAGTTCTGGATACATACACCAAATAAATATGGTATCAGAATTATTTTCTATTAAAGGAAGGCGTCAAACTTCGGTTAGGTGAAGATGTATTGATTGAAATTATGTCCCATACTGTCCCCTGTAAAATAATCCTAGCCACGTTCCTGGAAGGTAATTTTAGTATAATTTCCCAAAAACTGAATCCGGGTACTTCACGTTTATATGCAAAAGTATTAGAGTAGGGTTGGATCAAAAAAAGGATTTAATAGAAGAAATAAAATAAATAAATAAAAAAATCTAGTTACTTATTTATGTTTTGCGTAATATAAAGCATGGATCAATATTTAATAGACATAGACTTTCCGGATGAAGCAGACGACGAGTTTGTTTCGTTGATTCCTTCACAACGAAGTATGATTAATACCTATATGCATAGCGGTATTGTAACTTCATATAGTTTGTCGTCTGATAGAACAAAACTTTGGGTTACGATTGTGGCTGAAAGTGAAAAAGAAGTGGGAGAGATCTTAGCGACATTTCCATTGATAAGCTATATGGTTTATTCTATCCACAAGCTGGCATTTCATAATACAGCACAATATTCTATGCCGCCAATATCATTGAATTGATTTTGTACCTTCTTCACAAAAATAAAAAAAGAGTCACGCTTATGGCGTGACTCTTTTACTTTAACTAAACTGGAAACTACTATATATATTACTGGGAACTACTATATATTAATTTTGGTAAGACGGATCAGAATGACCGTGGTGATGCTTCACTTTATGCGATTTTGATGCGTGATATTTATGACCATGGGATGCTGTAGCAGCCGATACATTAAACGCAAGTAGAGTAAATACTATTGTGCTGAATACGATTAATTTTTTCATAGTAGTACTTGTTTTGTGATTCAATTATTAATTTATAATACAAGTATACATACCAAATCTGTAGATAACTTGGGCGCATTCTGAAGAGTTTTTGAAGTTGAAATATATTATTGATGCGCAAGGTATTCTTTTCTCAATTCTTTGCGCATTAGCTTGTTGGAAGCCGTTCTGGGGAAGTTTTCTTTAAAACAGATTGCAAAAATTTTAAAAAGAGGATTTAATTCTTTTTGAATCATTTTTTGTAATTCGTTCTGAAAAGCAGAAATATCTGAAATTGACAGAAGGGGATGAATGAAAAGAATTAATTTTTCCGGTCCGCCGTTTTTATCCTGCGAAGCAATTGCTGCACTTTCAAAAACTGCAGCATGTTTATTAATTACTGTTTCGATTTCAATCGAACTGATTTTGATGCCACCCAAATTCATGGAGTCGTCTGTACGACCAATACTCTTATAATAGCTGATACCATCAAGTTGTTGAATTGTAAAACCATCTCCGTGTTTTCGAAGCAATGGATAATTTTTAATTGCCGGAAGTTCAGAATAATATTCTTCGTGGTGATTTTTATTTAACAATTGCTGAGATAGACCGATTGCTGGCGGAATGATGAATACTTCGCCTGAGCCTGCTGCTGAAAGCACTTCTTTATGTTCGTTGATCAAAATAAACTGACTGCCAGGTGCTGCTGTATTGAAACAAGAAAGTGCATTGGGAAGCACAACAGCGCTACTTATGTAGCCACCACCTATTTCAGTTCCGCCGCAGTATTCAATGATCGGGGCCTTGAAATTATTCATGTAAAGTAAATATAAATAATCATCCATGTCTGAAGGCTCGCCTGTTGAACTGAATACCCTCACATTCCAGTTCGGTATTTTTCCAAAGTCCTGTGCGCGCCAGCTTTTAACAACAGATGGAATGGTTCCTAAGACGGTAACCTTCGTTTGAATGGTAAAATCTATAAATTCTTTTTTTGAATATGCACCACTATAAATGGCAATGCTTGCCTTATTGAGTAAACTTGCAAAAATGAGCCAGGGGGCCATCATCCAGCCCATGCCACTGGTCCAGGTAACAACATCTCCTTCATGAATGTCTTGCAGTAATTTGCCGTCGGCAGCACATTTAATGGGTGTTGTCGCGGTCCAGGGAAGTGCCTTGGGTTCTTTTGTAGTCCCCGATGAAAATAAAATTGAAATGGTGTCTGTACTTGAATGATAAAACGGTTCTGTTGCAGCAGCATTGAAATTTAATAGATCCGTAAGTAAAATATCATTGACATTATTCCGGATGCTGTAGGCATCTGCTATTTCAGCTGTATGCAGTATTATTCGCTCAGGATTTGCTTCGAGAACTTTTGGTAAAACGGATATTTTTTTATCTGCATACCAATAGAAATCAGTTGTGATAACGGTTGTTGCCTGTATGATGTCAATACGTTTTTTTAATTCAATAGCAGAGAAGCTATCGGCAACCAACACCGGCTCTGCACCAATGTAGATGAGTGCTAAATAATTTGTAATTGCTTCGATGCTAAAAGGAATGTACAGAACAATGCGGTCACCTGCTGCTATTCCATGAGCGTTCAGTGCAGCCGCACAGGCACGTACTTTTTTTTGTAGCTCTCCATAGGTTATCTGGATAATATCTGGAGACTGTTCGCTTTGATAATAAAAAGCAGTTTGATCTGATTTCGCAAGAAAGCAGCTTTCAACAATATTGAATGTTGCGTCCTGTAGCCATTTGGTTTGATCCGGATCGGCAGCTTCTTTTAGTATTGCAGTATAAGGAGTTTTAATTTTTAAGGGAATGGATTTAATAATATGTTCCCAGAATTTGGCTTTGTTTTTAATGGACCAATCATAAAATTCCGGATACGAAAGATTCAGATCTTTTATCCAGATACTTACGTTTGAGGCAAGCGGATATTGGTCCGGAGTCCATACTACAGGCACATCCTTTTCTGAAAAAATAGTTTTAAAGCCCTGAAGAATAGAGTTAAAAGGGGCGTTCTGATTTTCTTTTAAAAACAGCTTCCACGCATCATTTTTCGAGGGATTGACAGGATTCATAACTACGGTTGGTTAGTGCTATTATGTACGCATAATTTAAAAAAGAGATTATGAAACTAAAAGTAAACTTATTTCGTTGATTATGGCATAATAGTTGTACTAAAACAGATATAACCGTTTGCATATATGTCTCGAATTTATTTATTAATCGTATTCGTGTTTTCCTGCGCATTTTATTCAAATGCACAAGCTGATATTCAGTTTAAAGAAATGGGGCATGATTTTGGCAAGGTTCAGGCAGGGAAAGATACCTTATGGTATAATTTCGTTGTTACCAATACGGGAAATGAACCATTGCTCATTCAGGATATAAAAACCTCGTGTGACTGTACACTGGCGCAATGGCCTAAAACGCCTATCATGCCTGGGAGAACAGCAATTGTTCGTGGCGGATTCAAAATTGAAAACAAATCCGGAACATTTGAAAAGTCTTTGTACATCATCACAAATACGTCACCTGCAACAACGATTTTATATCTCAGAGGTGAAATTATCAGCGGTGAATCAACCCAATAAATAGTTTGTTGTTTAGTTTAATGTAGTTTATAGTTTATTTTCGTAATGCCCTTTGCTTGTCACAAAGGGCATTATTTTTTATATATTTTTTAAGTTGTGTATTGTCGATATTTTAATCCAATTTTATAGTAACGTATTTAATTTAGATTATTATGATGAAAGTTGTTGTATACAGCACAAACACGTATGATAAAACCCATTTTGAGGCAACTGCTGATCATGCATTTACATTTGAATATGTAGGCACCGCTTTAAGTATCGATACAGTACACTTGGCTGCAGATGCTTTTGCAGTTTGTATTTTTGTAAACGACGATGCTTCAAGACCGGTATTGGAAAAACTTGCTGCAATGGGTGTTAAAGGCATTGCGATACGTGCTGCAGGCCACGATCAGACAGATCATGAAGCTGCACACCAATTAGGTCTGCATGTAGCATATGTGCCCGCTTATTCCCCGCATTCCATTGCAGAGCATACGGTAGCTTTGTTGCTGGCATTAACGCGTAAAATTGTTGAAGCAGATAAGCGGGTAAAAAGTTACAATTTCAAATTGGATCCTTTGGTTGGATTTAATCTGCATCACAAAAAAGTTGGTATTGTAGGCATCGGGAAAATTGGAGGAATCACTGCAAAAATTTTACAGGGCTTTGGCTGTACATTATTGGGTTATGATCCCAAACCGAATGAGGAGTATGCTAAGGCCTACGGTTTACAATATGTATCTATAGATGAACTGATTCAGAACGCTGACATCATCATCATACAAGCTCCGCTGAATGCTGCTACCAAACATCTGATCAATACGGATTCAATTGCTAAAATGAAAGATGGAGTATTTATTATTAATACAGGGAGGGGAGCAATTATTAACACCGCTGATGCTATTGAAGGTCTGAAATCCGGAAAGATAGGTGCATTGGGAATTGATGTATATGAAAATGAAAAGGGATTATTCTTTAATGATCATACCATGTCCATTCCTACCGATGATGTTTTTGCACGTTTGCTCACATTCAAAAATGTACTGGTTACAGGTCATATGGCTTTCTTAACAACCAATGCATTAACAAGCATTGTTCAAACAACCCTAGAAAATCTGAATGCGTGGAAAGATGGTCGTAATGCTGTAAATGAATTGTAAATCATGTTGTTTCATCCAGGTGTATACACGTAAATCGCGTACTTCAAATTCAATTCACCCCTTTATTAAAATGACTTTTAAAGGATTTACTTATATTCGTATTCGTTAAGATGATTGATTATTCAGATCATCGCTTATAAAAATAAGAATGTCGTATAAAGATAACATTTCAAAAAAATTAGCAGCACGCAAATCGGAGAATGCTTTCAGAACGTTGAGCGTGCGCGAAGGTTTGATTGATTTTTTTTCAAATGATTATATCGGATTTGCACGCAATAAAGAATTACAAAAAGAAATTCATTCAAAAGAATTGAGTTATAATCTGGAAGTCTGTAACGGATCTACAGGTTCACGTTTGTTGTCGGGTAACAGTGCATTGGCAGAATCTGTCGAGCAGTATCTGGCTCAATTTTTTAAGGTTGAAAGCACCTTATTATTTAACTCCGGCTATGCAGCGAATCTCGGCGTGCTTTCTGCGTTGCCTCAAAAAGGCGATACCATTTTATACGATGAATTGATTCACGCAAGTTTAAAAGACGGCGCACGTTTGTCTTTTGCAGATCGTATTTCATTCCGTCATAATGATCTGGAAGATTTAGAACGAAAGATCAAAAAATCGAAAGGTGATATTTTTGTTGTGCTTGAATCCATCTATTCCATGGATGGTGATCAAGCATTGTTAAAAGAGATCATCGGGATTTCAAAAAAATACAATGCCTGTATCATTGTTGATGAGGCACATTCTACCGGCACCTCCGGTGCAATCGGACAAGGTTTGGTGCTTGCTGAAAACGTTGCAGATGATATCGATATCCGTATTCATACCTTTGGAAAGGCAATGGGGATACATGGAGCCTGTGTAGCTGGTTCTAAAGAATTAATTGATTATCTAATTAATTTTTCAAGACCATTCATTTACACAACCGCATTTTCACCGCATTCATTTTTATCGGTACTGGCTGCGTTTGAAAAATTGGAACAATCTGCTTCGGTGATCGAAGCATTAAATAAAAATATACAGCAGCTTTCTGCAGGCTTACATTCCTTTGAAGGATACATAGCCAGTACTAGTCCGATCCATGTGTTGAAAGTAGGGGGGACGGATAACGTAAAGCAATTGGCAACTGCTGTACAGGAATCCGGATTTGATGTACGACCAATCCTTTCGCCTACTGTGAAAAAAGGCGAAGAGCGTTTGCGTTTCTGTGTGCACGCATTCAATACAAAAACACAGATAGAAGAATTGCTTGCTGCTCTCAAAAAGAATTTATGAAAAAATATTTTATAACAGCCATCTCAACAGATTCGGGCAAAACACTTGTCAGTGCAATTCTTGCAAATGCATTGCAGGCTGATTACTGGAAGCCTGTACAGGCAGGTGTAGAAACAGACAGTTTGTGGATGCGTAGAATGCTGCATAGTGGTCATTCTATGATTCATCCCGAAGCATATGCGTTGAAACTTGCTGCATCGCCGCATGCAGCTGCAAAGGCAGAGGGAATAGAAATAGATTTGTCGCAGATCCAATTGCCGGAGACCAATGGCAATGATCTTATAATAGAAGGTGCAGGCGGAGTATTGGTTCCGCTGAACGATGCAGATGTTGTAGCAGATCTGATACCGCAATTTGATGCAGAAGTAATTCTGGTTTCAAATAATTATCTGGGAAGTATCAATCATACCTTACTTACTGCGCAGGAATTGAAGCGGAGAAATATTAAAGTGAAAGGAATTATTTTTAATGGTCCAGCGAATGAAGAAACTGAACGGATTATTTTAAAACATACCGGATACACAATGCTGCTGCATGTATATCCGGAAAAAGAAATTACCATCGCTGTGATCAATGCATATGCAGTGAAATTATTTGAAAACTGGTATGAGTAAAAATATTATTGAAACAGATGCAGCGCATGTATGGCATCCGTATTCTCCCTTATTAACTAAAAGACCTGTTGCAGAAGTTGTTTCTGCGAAAGGTATGTATCTGCATTTAGCAGATGGTTCAACGTTGTTGGATGCAATATCTTCCTGGTGGGTGAACATACATGGACATGCGAATGAAGTATTAGCAAATGCTGTTAAAGAACAGATACTGTCTTTAGATCACACCTTGTTTGCAGGCTTTACACACAAACCTGCGGTAGAGTTTGCAACACGTTTTTTAGAGGTGGTTGCATGTGAGCAGCAGCGTGTTTTTTATTCTGAAAATGGAAGCACTGCGGTAGAGGTTGCATTAAAACTTGCTGTACAATACTGGAAAAATAAAGGGCAGAATAAAACTGCCTTTGTTGCAATAGAAGGCGCGTTTCACGGCGACACATTTGGTGCTATGTCTGTTAGCGCGCGCGGCTTATTTACAGAAGCTTTTGAATCGTTGTTAAATCCGGTGGTGTTTATTCCGTTTCCGGATGGTTCCAATGATGAAGCCGTGTTATCTGCATTGGAATCGTATATTAAGGACGACACGGTTGCAGCATTTATCTACGAGCCACTTATTCAAGGCACTGCAGGCATGCGTACATACAGTCCTGCGATGCTTGATAAAATGATTCGTTTGTGTAGAGAACACAACGTATTGTGCATTGCAGATGAAGTAATGACGGGCTTTGGAAGAACGGGTAAAAAATTCGCTTCACACTATTGTGAAACACATCCCGACATCATGTGTTTTTCAAAAGCGATCACCGGAGGCTTGTTGCCTTTAGGTGTGACAACATGTACACGGGAAGTAGAAGCACCTTTTTTAACCGAAGAATTGAATCGTGCATTCTTTCACGGACATTCCTATACTGCTAATGCAACCATCTGTAAATTGGCTTTAACCAGTTTGGAATTATTTGAATCCGAACCATGCCAAAACGATATTAAGCGTATTGAAGCAGCTCATAAAAAGTTTTTTTTAACATATGTTAATCATAAAAATATCAAACGTATTCAATCTCTTGGAACAATACTGGCAATTGAGCTTCAAACGTCGAATGGGAAGACAACGTATGAGCATGAGATGAGGCATTTTTTATATGATTTTTTTATTGCTAAAGGTATTTTATTGAGGCCATTAGGAAATATTATTTACATTTTACCACCTTACATTATCACAAATGAAGAGCTGAATCGCATTTATAAAACTGTTGAAGAAATGTTGATAGTTTTAGATAAAAAATAAAACTCCATGCAACCGTATTGCGTATGTATACACGTATACATAAAGTCAATAAATTAAATAAATTCGCATGAATCGCATCATAACACTCATTTTTTATATACTTGCTGTAAGCGGGTATGCTCAGGTTTTAACTAAAAGTGCGGAATATACTATTGCGAGTTCCAACATAGAAACGACCCAACAGATATTGAGTTTACCTGTAGGAAAAGAGCACTTTATAAGTTTGAATAAAACTAAAGGTTCGCAATTAAGTCCGTCTTCTTTTTTGCTGCAAAAGTATGATATGAACTTAGCTGCCGTTTTTAGTACGCCGCTTACAATAGACGTTAATGAAGATTATAAAGAAATTCATGTAGTAGAAAATGAAATTTATTTATTTTCAGAGAAACATGATATTTTTCAAAAGAAGAAAGCATTGAAAGTTTATGTTTTCAATCTGGAAACGGGAGTATTAAAAAGCGATAAAATAATCAATGAGCAGACAGTTGCTGCATGGCTTGAATATCCATCTAAAGGTGCAACAAAAGAAACCTACGAGTTAGCGATCTCAAGCAACTTAACTTATAATTTTAATACGCCTTTAGAGTATCAGTATACCATTCAATTTTCTCCGGATAAAAAAACCATTCTTGTTTATACATTTGATTACAGTCAAAAAACGCTTATTGCAACAACCATCATTTTAGATACAAAATTGAATGTGTTGCAGGATTCAAAAGTGAGTGTAGATAATAACTTTATTAATTATGGTATTTTTGTAAATAATAAGCAGGAGCTTCATATTTTGAACTGCGATAAATTAGGACGTATTGTTTTAGTTCGTTTCAATCCGGTAACACGTGACATGATCTTCTTGGATGTGCAGAGTACGATTTCAAAAAGAGAAGGATTGAAATTGCAATTTTTTAATGACGATGAAATCTATGTTGCCAATGTTATTACTTCTAATAAAAAGTTCAGTGGCATCATGTATTCTAAATTTAATTTTAGAGATCGTATCGTAGAGAAATTAAATATACATGATTTGTCTGAAGGCTTATTGCAAACTTCTAAAGCAGTACATACTTCTACTAAATTATTTTCAAGTGAAGAAAACTGGATGAATTATCAGATCGCAGATTTTCGTTTAAATGAATATGAAAAAATTGTTTTAGTGCTTGAAAAAAGAAATCTGGAGGTGATCGGATATCAGTATGAATCATCCAGTGTGAACGATATTAAAAACTGGATGGTGAAGCTGGGTAAAGTACATGTTGAGTCAGTGATTATGATGGCTTTCAACAAAGACGATCAGTTGCTGTGGGAGAATTATTATGCCAAAAATCAGGTGAATGATATTACGGGTGGTACATTACATGCTTCGTATTCAATGGATATCAGCGACGAAGGTAAGATCCGTATGGTATATGCCAGCAGCGATAATGCAACGGGTGTATACAATCTATTAAAATACGTAGAGTGGGACGAACTGAGCGGAAGCAAAGTAAAAGACTTATCTCTTTCGAATGATGATGGTTTGGTGCTGTTGCGCAACTATACCTTGTGGTGGGAGAGTAAACTGGTGCTGGTTGGCAAAAAAGGTATTCTGGGTAAGAAAACCATGGTACATACCTACGATCTGGCCAGTAAATAATTCTACGGAATTATTTACTGATCTTTTACCACTTAAGCGTTTCTTTATTTAAAAATGCTGCAATGCCTTTTTTGCAATCAGAAGAATTACGTGCAGTGGCATTCATTTTAGCAGCATAAGCTAATGCCTCGTTTAATGGCATCGACTGTATTTCGGCCAACATTTTTTTTGTAAGCTCCATGGATGTTTCGGAGTTGTGTATGATCAGATGTTCCGCAAATTTTAACACTTCTTCTTCAAGTTCGTTTTCTGAATCAATAATATTTGTTACAAGACCATATTTTTGTGCATCTGCAGCTTTGATCACATTTCCGCTTAACAACATCATGCGCGCGTTCGACTCGCCGATTTTCTTAATCAGAAAGGTCATCACAATTGCAGGAATAAAACCAATCCGCGATTCTGTATAGCCAAAGTTTGCTTCCGGAATACTGAATGCAAAATCACATACACTCACCAATCCGCAGCCTCCCGCTAAAGCATGTCCGTTTACTTGTGCAATAACAACTTTGTTTAATGTATAGATTAATTTATAGAGCTCCATCAGATGTGTGGAGTCTACTAAATTTTCTTCGTAGGTATTGTGCTGCAACTGCTGAAGATATTCTAAGTCTGCACCGGCACAAAATGCCATTCCTTCGGCTTTTAGAATAATTACTTTTACAGCAGGATCTGCCGCAAAAGATTGAAATGCTTCCTTCAATTCACTTACAAATTGAAAATTAAGTGCATTGCGTTTATCCGGACGATTTAAGCTGATAAAGCCGATGCGATCGCTGATGGTGGTTTGTACAAATTCCATACGTTATAAAAGTATAAAATAAATATAAGCAGAATTTATCATATCATTTTAGTGAAACAATGCTTTTTACTTTTAAAGAATGGAATTTTTTAGCGCTATAAACCATGCTATCCTGTTCTTTATATGAAAACGTATGTTCGATTGCTAAGGGAACGTTTGTGCAATTTTTACGGGTAATCCAGATCAGATTGTGGGCTGGAATTTCAGCGGCTAAACCGCTATAAGAAGAGTTTGTAGGATATTCGTTCAATTCACGCAGGTTGTAAAAGGCTTTTATTTTTAGTTTGTCAAAGGGTTTTACAGGAACCTGTGAATACATAGTTGCATCCAATCCGTTTATAGAAAGGATGGCTGATTTCTTTCCATGGCTAATAAACAGGCGGTCTGTTTTATGTTCACTTACATACTCGTTATAGATCCGGAATGCAGTCCAGCTAATGCAAATCAGAATGCCTGCAATAAGCGTTTTCTTTTTCAGTATAAACGGAAACTGAATGTAGGTGCAAAGAATAGCAGCTACCAGAATGGCTTCTACGGCGCTGAAAGCAATCGGTTGTATGGAACTGTTTGGTAGAGAAGCAAAGTAGGTTGCCGTGTTTGCAAACAGTTCTATGATCCATTGTGTGCAGTTGAACAGCCATGTGAAATGAATGCCGAGTCCGACAAAAAAAATGCTGATCATGCTGGCAAATAAACCGATGGTTGAGATGGGGATGAGTACCATGTTTGCCGGAATGAAATAAAGCGGAAAGGATTGAAAGTGATACAATACAACAGGTAAGGTGGTAAGCTGCGCGCAAACAGTTATGGATAATCCTTCAAAAAAATATTTACTTACACGGTTTTTAAAATCGAATTGTCGTGAAATGAATTGGTGTAAAGTTAAAATACCGATCACTGCCAGGACGGAAAGCTGGAAGCCCAGATTCCATAGCTGGTATGGGCTGAACCAAAGTATGATCAGGATGCTTGTGCCCAATGTATTTAAACCACTGCCGCGTTTGCGGAATGCATAGGCAACGGCAAACATGCTGCACATGATGGATGCTCGCAATACAGAAGTGGAACATCCGCTTAATAACGTAAAGTATGTTAGCACAAACAAGGCAGTTGCCAGAAATACAAAACGATGTTTCTGTGAACTTCCGAAAGGCAGAAAGATCAGAAACAGCATTTCATAAATCAATGCGGTATGCATGCCCGACACCGCTAATAAATGCGAGACACCGCTTTTCAAAAAAGAGTCCTTTGTTTCTCTATCCAGCTCCTCACGATAACCCAACAACAGACTCTCCGCTAAGCCTTTCGATTCAGGAGTTGTGAAGATCTGTGCGGTAGATTTTTTAAACTGAACTCTGCTTGCCTGAATCCATTGATAGAAGGCATGTGTAAGACCATGTACGGTATCTTTTGTAATGGAACAGAGTTCAAGTTTGTGCGTGATGCCATTGCTAAACAGATAGGTCTTATAATCGAATTCAAAGGGGAATGCCGGCGCGTCAATTTCGGATGCAGGTTTTGCAGTTGAAAACACATCTCCGTAGTTCAACACCACATGTGTGTCTTTACAGATTACTAAAAAAGTTTCTGTATCAAAGAATTCGAACGAAGAGGAGTTGATTACCGTTGCCTCAAATTGTGTTTGAAACGATTGCTTCTGCGGGAACGAACTGATGCGAAGCTGTTTCATCCTTCCTGTCTCATGCTGCTGCCAGAGCTGCATACGCAGCATGCCCAAGCAGATCATTACCATGCTTATTGAAATGAGTAAATGGATTTGGTATTGTGCGGTTGTTTTAAAAAAACGAAAGATCAGATAGCTTAAACTGATTGCTCCGATCAGACAAACGATCCAGACGGGTATATCTATATACCGTGCAATGCATATGCCTGCCAATAAAAATAAGCTGTACCGAAACATAGGAATATGTTTCCGTGTAATTTCCCCCATAGCTGTAATTCAAAAAGTATTCTAAAAATTTGTAAAATGATATTGAAAATCAACCGCAAAGAACGCAAGGATTTTTCGCAAAGGGCGCAAGTAAAGCAGTTGTGTTCCTTGCGTTTTTTTCTTTGCGTACTTTGCGGTTGATTTTTTTCAAGCGGTATTTATTGCTTCACAATCTTGTAGACATATCTGTTGCCTCCATCTGACACCTGGATCAGATATACACCACTAGCCAGCGATGATAGGTCGATCTGTTTTGTATAGCTGTATACTTCCTGATCGTGGGCTTTGAAAACAAGCTGGCCCAGCATATTGTAGATGATGTAATCAATATTTTTTGTTCCGTTAAACAGTATTTTAATATTCAGTACATCACTCGTTGGATTAGGAAACAGCGTTGCAGTAAACGTATCAGAGGATTGTAAAATATTAATGTTGTCCAGATAAAATGTATTGATGCCTTTCGAGTACGCAACAAACTTTAGATGAACAACTGTATTCGTCGCATAGCCAACGAGGCTGATCTCTGTTGTATTCCATTCGTTTGCTCCCGGAACAAATGATGCTCTAGGGTTTGATGTGCTGCTAAAGTTCGATCCATAAAATGTATACAGTGGAACGAAATTATCAGCACAGCCTGTGGAGATGAAAATAACAATGCTATCTGTTTTGGGATTGTTGGCAAGTGGACTGTAAGCCCAGTTAAACCGAAGCTTCGGATTGGATGTTGTTCTTAAATTGAAATACGGAGACACGTAACTGAATACGTATTTATGAGTAGTTGCATCGGTTTCAACATACACACTGTCGTTGGTGACAGAGATTGCATAGCTACCATTGTTGAATGCGCTGGTATTGCTTAGTTCAAATCCTTTGGTGTAGGTACTGCTGCTGTTTGGATTTATTGTTGTCCAGCCATCGGATGCAATGTCTCCATCTTCAAACGATTTTTCATACGGCGTATTGATGCCTGCTGGAATGGAACAACAGCCTAAGGAAGAAAGCAAGGCATAGCGTCTGGCGCTGAGTTCAATGGTGGTGCGCATTCTGGACTTCTGATCCTCTGTAAATAAATTCATACACCCGTCGTCGGAGTAGTCCATATAATTCTGAACCATACGTGCAGGGGTACATACTACCGTATTCGGTCCGGAAGGGATGTTGTTGCATGCCGGATAAGCCGATTCATAGACGTTTCCACAAGGAGGTGTATCGTTGCAATAATCTGTTAAGGAGCAATCGCCGCTGTTGAAATCGCCCCAGGGGTGCGACAAGCCAAACCAGTGGCCCACTTCGTGCGTGGTGGTTCTGCCTAAATTGTATTTTGTTACATAAACATTTCCAACCTTCCCGAATGCTTTGTAATCAATTACTACACCATCTGTTTTTTTAACTCCATCTGATGGATTTAAACCGGGAACGCCTGTTGCGCCCGGAGGCTGTGCAAAACCAAGTATACCACCGTTGAGGTCACATACCCAAATGTTCAGGTACTGATCGCTTGGCCAATAAGCAAGCTGACTCAGCAGTGTTGCATCTGCAACGGTGTAGGTTGACTGATTGTTGTAGGTGCGTGTAATGCCGGTTGAATAGACACCATTCGAATCTCTGTTAGCAAGACAGAATTGTAGTTTCACATTTGCAGCAATGGGTTTGTAACCGGGAGGTGTATTTACCGAGTCTGCATTCAAACGCTGGTAATCGTTGTTAAGCACTTCTATCTGTGAAAGCACCTGCGCATCGCTGATGTTGTTATTGTTTGTGCCGCCAATAATACCTGCAGCATTGTTGTGAATGATATGGATCACAACCGGTATTTTTATAATTGTATCTGTTGATGTAGACGTGCGAAGAGATTGGTTCGGATGTAAGGTTAGTTGTTTTTGAAACAGAAGAATGTGTTTGTATGCTTCGGGTTGCGTTGCTTTCAAATGTTCTATGTATTCTCCCGAACCGCAACGGTCGCCCGTTTGAGCCATGCCTGTACTGCATACACAAAAAAATATCCAAAAAATCAGTAACAGTTTATTCATTTTTCTTTTGTTCGTTTTCGTAAGCCTCCAGAATACGTTCAACAAGTTTATGGCGCATTACATCTTTTTTATCCAGTTCAATCTGGGCAATACCCGGAATGCCTTTCAATATTTTAGTTGCTTCTACCAAGCCCGATTTCTGATTGCGTGGCAAATCAATTTGAGAGCTATCACCCGTTACAACCATTTTACAGTTGTTACCCATACGCGTCAAAAACATTTTGATCTGCATGGCTGTGGTGTTCTGTGCTTCATCCAATAAAATGAATGCACCGTGCAAGGTACGTCCACGCATGTAAGCCAAGGGCGCAATTTCTATAACGTTGTTCTCGTAATAATATTTTAATTTCTCTGCGGGGATCATATCCTCTAAGGCATCGTAGATCGGACGCAGGTATGGGTCGATCTTTTCTTTCAGATCACCGGGTAAAAAGCCCAGACTTTCTCCTGCTTCAACAGCAGGTCTGGTGATGATGATCTTTTTAATTTCTTTATTCTTTAACGCACGTACGGCAAGTGCTACAGAGATGTAGGTTTTACCCGTACCGGCAGGGCCAAGCACAAACATCAGATCGTTTTCGCGGATGCCTTTCACAATCTTTTGCTGATTGAGTGTACGTGCTTTTATGATGATGCCTTTGTTGCCATGCAGAATAATGTCGTCATCCGCTGCAGCGCTGCTTCCTGTGCCGCCTTCTGCAGGTGTAAGTCCGTCCTGTGTAGCAAGCTCATCAGAGCTTAAAATAGAGCGCACGTATTTATCATCCAGATATCCATATTTATGGAAATAGATCTGAAGCGTATCGATCACATCTGAGATACGTTGTACCTCCAGCAGGTTGCCAATGATCTTGATCTCATTGCCACGACTGATAATCTTAGACTTGGGGAAAGCTGTAATTACCTCGTTGATGTTCTTATTATGGACACCCATGAATTCTGCAATAGGCAGATCTTCCAGGTTGATTATTTTTTCTACGATCAATGCAATCAGTATTAATTGTTATAGCAATCACGATAAAAAAATGTATTTTTACTTTTACAGGTTTTACCGTTTTTCGCTTTTAACAAATATACTAAAAAGACAGACTGGTTCATGGCGATTATTACTTTTATGTCCGATTTTGGCTGGCGCGATCCCTATGTGGCTTCGATTAAGGCAAAAATTTTATCGGTCAACCATACCATGCAGATCGTTGATATTACGCACGAAATTGAGCATTTCAATATTCCGCATGCGGCCTATGTGATGCGCAACATCTTTCGTGATTTCCCTAAAGGCTCGGTGCATCTGGTCTGTGTGAATACGCCTATTTCCGGTAGAGAAAAACTGGTGGCGTTGAAGCTCGAAGAACATTATTTTGTAGGCATAGACAATGGTTTCTTTTCCCTGTTGAGTGATAAGCAGCCAACGGTAATGATTGAACTACGCAAAGACGATAAATATTCGCCCCTTTTTCCGGAACGGAGTACGCTTGCTACCAGTGCCGTAGCATTGGCCAGCGGCAGTTCCATTTACAATATGGGCGTTGAATTGAAAGGTTTGGGTACGATGATGCTTCCGCAGGTAAAAGTGACCAAAAACCAGATCTGGGGCAGGGTAGTGCATGTGGATCATTACGGCAATCTCATTACCAATATCACCCAGGAAATGTTTGATAAGGTGCACGACGGCAGACCGTATTCGGTGATGTTTTCCAGAGAGCAGGTGGAACAGATCTCAAAGGCCTACAGCTCGGTAGAGAGCGGGGAGTGCGTAGCGGTATTTAACAGCAGCGGCAATCTGGAAATCGCAATTTGTCACGGAAATGCGTCTGAGTTGTTAGGGCTACAGTATGATAGTCAGGTACAGATTAAATTTGCGGAGAGTATCTAGTTACTAGTTTCCAGTCACTAGACTCGAAATGATTGCCAGTTTTCATGTTATGAAACTTCACGAATTATTTTTTTTCTAGAAACTAGTAGCTTGCAACTAGAAACTTTTATTTATAAGTAGTTGGTAACTAATTTTCTATACTCTAATCTGGCAACTAGTACCTAGTAACTAGCAACTAAAATTTGTTTTTTCAGCCAAATTTTCTACTTTTGCAACCCCACATAGAAGATGTGGATGATTTGCCTGGATGGCGGAACTGGTAGACGCGCACGACTCAAAATCGTGTACCGTGAGGTGTGTCGGTTCGATTCCGACTCTAGGTACAGGCAAGATAAAGAGAAACATCACGCAAGCGGTGTTTCTCTTTATTGTTTTAGAGCTAAAATTTTTATGGCATCTGTTTATATTCTTTTTTCAGATTCGTTGGGTAAATATTATATAGGAAGTTGTAAGGACATAGATGATCGGTTGCAACAACATCGATTGAAGGTATATAACACAAGTTTTACGTCGAAAGCAGAAGATTGGCAAGTATTTCTTTTGATATCAGTCCCGATAGCTATCGGGATGGGCTATGAGCAAGCGCGTAAAATTGAGGGTCATATCAAACGTATGAAGAGTAGTGTTTATATCAAAAATCTTAAGCAATATCCTGAGATAATTGAAAAACTGATTCAAATATATTCATAGTATTCCGGTTGGTGGTCCCGATAGCTATGCGGTCCCGATAGCTATCGGGATGGTAGACGCGCACGACTCAATCCCGATAGTTATCGGGACGTGTACCGTGAGGTGTGTCGGTTCGATTCCGACTCTAGGTACAGGCAAGATAAAGAGAAACATTACGCAAGCGGTGTTTCTCTTTATTGTTTTAGAGCTAAAATTTTTATGGCATCTGTTTATATTCTTTTTTCAGATTCGTTGGGTAAATTTTATACAGGAAGTATTAGTTACACTCAATAAAAAACGTTCTGAAAAGTTCGATGTTTATTACATTTTTAATGAAAAAGGGAGTCAGAGCGGTTATCGAACTATTACTTCAATTGTTTAGAAACTTCCTCTTTACCAATATAACCTATATGTGACCAAACAAGTTTTTTATCCTTGTAAAGTAACAAGGTTGGTAACGTTGCTAATTTAAGTTCTTTGAATAATGATTGATTTTCATCAGCGTCAATGCGAAGTAAAATAAATTTATCTTCCCTCTCTTTTTCTAATTCATCCAAATAAGGTTTCATTTTTTTACATGGCGCACACCAAGGAGCATAAAAATCCACCAATACCAATTTGTCAGAAATAAGGAGAGCATCAAATTGTTGTCGACTCATTCCTATTGATTTATTTACCGTATTGGTCGTTTCAGGAAAACCTGCATCACGCCATTTCAGAATCCCGCCATTTAATTCGTAAACCTTTGAAAAGCCCATAGTGCGCATTTTATCAGCCGCTGAAGAACTCCTCCCTCCACTCAAACAATACACAAAAACAGAGTTTGATGTATCCAATAGAGAAATCTGTTTTTCAAAATCATCTCCGTTCCAATCAATATTTATGGCGTTTTGTAAATGCCCTTTTAAATATTCTTTGGGCGTTCGCACATCTATAATTGTAGATGAATGTTTCTCTTTTATTTTCTCAGTAAATTCAATAGGCGTTAGTAACATATTCTCTTGTTTCACTTGTGTAGTAGAACACGAAAAGATTGACAACAGAATACATGTTGTGGAAATAATCAGGAATACTTTCATATACGTTAAGTATTATTTTTTTTCTTTACATAAGGCAAATCACAGCCATTGCTTCTGCAACAACCTGTATTCAATACAGCTTGAAACAATAGAAATGCAGCAAGCAAACCAGATAAAATATCCCGGGATTGAAATGCATGAATTGAAATTACTATACCAATAATCAATCGAAGCCACCTCATGAAGTGCCAATCCGAAAATAACGTGTGTTTAATACGTTCCATTATTTTATTTTGCTTTGCAATCCTGACCAACCGCCGCCATTATATACTTCAACAAAACCATTGGCCTTTAAAATACTTCTGGCTGAAGAACTACGCATTCCTGAAGCACAACATGTAATAATTGGGTTCTCTTTTTTGAGTTTAGATAAATTACTTTTTAATGTATCTAATGGAATATTCAACGAACCTTTTATATGTCCTCCTTGATATTCTCCTTTTGTTCGTACATCGATTATTGTTGCTCCGTTTTTTACTAAAGTAGAATAATCAATAGGAGTACCTGAGCCGAATAAATTTTTTAAAAAGCCTATCATAATTTATTATTAGTTTTTTTGTTGAACATTTAACCAGGAACCGCCATTCGAGCATTCAATTCCTTCTTCTTTTAAAAAAGCCGTTGCGTGACCACTTCTATTGCCGCTTGCACAGCATAAAATAATTGGTTGTGTAAACGACTTAATATCGTTCAGGCGATGAGGTATTTCCTGCAAAGGAATATTCATCGAATTCTCTACATGCCCTGATTTGTATTCTTCAGGACTTCTTACATCAATGATTGTCATGTTTTCGTTTTTTTAAGCTTTGAACATATTGAATAGTAAGCCACCCATTATAAGACCATACATCGTACTGTTGACTGGATTTGATGTTATGGGGCAGCTTCCATTGGCGCATCCAACAAACTGGTAATACATATAGCCTGCAAGTGCTCCAATCAACAAACCCAATGCAGTAATTCTATATTTTTTTATCATGTTCATGGTTCTGATATGGATACGGTTTTATTGGAAAAGACCAAGGTCCCATTGTAAACAATATCCCAGGTAACAGGCATGATTTTCTTTAACATGCTGCTTACACCACAGTATTTTTCCTGCGAGTCGGATACTGCCTCAAGGGCAGCGTCTTTATTTTGCACACTCCCTTTGAAAGAATATTCAAGATGAATGGATGTGTATTGTATGGGAGCAGTTTTGCTTAATTCTCCCGTTACCTTTATATCAAAGGAGTCCATCTCTTTTTTTTCTTTTCGTAACAAGGCTACTACATCCATGCCTGTGCAGCCCGACAAAGCAGTAAGTACGAAGGGCTTTGGAATCGGAGCCGAGTTTTCTCCTCCAGATTTTTCGGGGGCATCCATAATAACCGTATGAACGTTTATCAATGCATTGAATTGCATTTTACCCATCCATTGGGTTTCTACTTCATGTGCCATATCAGTGTGTGTCTTTTTGTTTTGTATTTATTTTAAAAGGCAGGTACAACGGACAAAATGCGATAAAGCTTGTCGCAATGAATATCGTTGCCAATCCCAGCAGAATAATTGCTGTTACTCCATTAATGACTTGAGTGAAATACAGAACTATTATTAAGGCAGCAAGTAAGGAACGAAAGACTCTGTCGATCATTCCCATATTATGTTTTATCTTCATATCGGATGGTTTAGTTGAATTCATGCTGCTAAATTCGGTGAATGTGAATTGTTGGTCAGTTACTTTTGTTACATTCACCTAAATAATTCAACAGTTAATAAGTAAATTGCTGAGCAACAATAATTTGAAATCTATGGATTTGGAAAATATATCGAAATTGAAATCTTCGCCTGAAATGTGGCAGCGACTTTCTGCCTATGGTGTTGTTAAGAACTTTAAACAGGATGATGTGATTCTGAATGAAGACAGTTATATAAAGGCGATTCCGATTGTACTTAAAGGGAGCCTGCGCGTGATGCGAACCGAAGAAGATGGAAGGGAGATATTGTTGTATTATATTAAAGCCGGAGAAAGCTGCATCATGTCTTTTTTAGGAGGCATCCATCACGAAACAAGCAAAGTAAAGGCAGTAGCAGAAGAAGATGTAGAAGTGTTGCTGCTGCCGGTTGATAAAGTCGGTGTGCTTTTGAAAGACTTTCCCGAATGGCTGGATTATATATTCAAACTATATCATAAGCGGTTTGAGGAATTGCTTGAAGTTGTAAATGCTGTGGCGTTTAAAAAAGTAGACGAAAGATTGTTAGATTTTCTTCATAAGAAATCTGACAACACAAAAAGCAAAATTCTTTCGATTACGCACGAGCAGCTTGCCAATGAATTGGGAACAGCACGGGTTGTTGTATCAAGGCTTTTAAAGCAATTAGAAATAAACGGAACATTGAAACTTGAAAGGAATAAAATTACCTTACTTTAAACAATCTACCCCTCATAATGCTCCATAAACGTCATTATTTATCTGGTTTCAACTACCATTTGGGTATAGGCTAAAAAGACTTCGAAGGTTATTCTTCAGAGTCTTTTTTTATTAGCGCCAGACTAGACACGATTATAGGATTGCGGGATGGGCAGGATTTTTATTTGCTCTTGATAATGAAGCGTTGTGAACGATCAATGATTTATCAATTCTAGCGTGTCCCTGCGGGCCGGGCTATCCGCTTCAATCTTTTTTGCGAAAAGCAAAAAAGGATTTCCGCTGCTATCCCTCACGCTGCGTGGTTTATCATCCATCTGTTGTTAATGAAACGGTGACCCCAGCGGGGTCAAATATTGTCTGAACCGCTGATTTACGCTGATTAAACTGATTTACTATGATTATTCGTTATCGAATGGTGTACTAAATTCAACTGCCTTCACTGGCTCCAGTCTTAGCGCAGCGATGAATGGTGCCCAGTCTTTCGTCAGTCTTTGACTGCATTCTTCATCCCTTTGAAATTTGGTTTTTGTCGTTTGGAATTTACAATGCATATTGGGTATATGGAAAATATACTTGTACTAGACGGCAATAACTTCTCCGACGAAGAAGGTTTTTATAACGAAGTAGATAAGATCTTAACGAAGAATCTCGACTGGAAAACAGGGCACAACCTCAATGCCTTTAACGATCTGCTGCGTGGTGGTTTTGGCGTACACGACTACGAAGAACCCATCTCTTTAAAATGGGCCAACTATGAGAAAAGTAAAAAAGACCTGGGAGAGGAATTTACCGATACGGTAATGGATATTATTCTCAGTCACGAACATGTAGAATTTTTGATGGACTGAAGGTAATTATGAATTATGAATTATGAATTATGAATTATGAATTATGAATTATGAATTATGAATTATGAATTATGAATTATGAATGACATATACTTTCTGTATTAAAACAGGTTCAAAAGCCGGGTTGAGAGATAGATGAATTAGACTTATTCCCTTGCCCAGGCCAGACATTCCATTCATAATTCATAATTTATAATTAAGACTACAATTCTTTAAATGTGGTGCCTGCTGCCAGAACCACAAAGCCTGTTAGTAAAAGCGCATAGCTGTATTCGCTCAGCATCTCGATGTGCACATAATGGCCAAGGATGCCAAGGATCCCAAATACCAGACCCAATGCCCAGGTAATTTTTTTAGGTGAAGAAGGTGTGCTCATAACGGTTGGTTAGTTTAAAAGTGTATTCTATAAAGATAAGCTTATTCGGGTGGGATGCAAGGATTGTTTCGTTATAGAGATGAGATAACTATGGGACAAGTATGGGGTAAGGGTGGGGTAAGCAGCCTTGTGCTATACTTCTGTTGGGGGGGATAAGGGAATTGAGAAGGTATCATATAAAATGCTTCGGTTGTCACTTATATCGGGGTGATACTTGATCCTTCTTTTACTTACTTGCTGGTATGAATATCTATTACGCCATTGATGTGGCTTATATCAGACCGTCCAGAACAATCGAAACAATTTTATTAGATAATGGAATGCGGAAAGCGATTGTGTATGTATACAACCGCGATGGTTTGTACTATTATTTTTTTAATTCTATTCTTGAGCTCATTAAATATTTTGATGATGCAATTGAATGTGAAATTGTTTTGAAGATGAGGAAGGGTTGGGGGAATTTCTAGAAATTATTGGTGTTTTAGATTCTTTAAATTAAATAAATGAAGCACTATGATTAATAATTAAATATGAAAAATATAACTAAAAAAAGTTATTGTTCGTATAAATACACTACAATAGGAATATTCGAAGATTGGATTTGCATATTCTATTTTAAGTAAGTAATATTGAAAAAGTGAATAATATAAATATTTTAGATTTTTAAATAATTATTAAAATATGAAAGACATGAAAAAGTCTATTGAAGACTATAGAGTAGCAGTAAAAAAGCTAGCTGAGTTGCAAGACGGACTTTTATTCGAAAATGATGGTATATACCATGCTGCAATAGTCAATTCTTCAATTTTTGATACTGCTGAAGAAATTGTAAGAATATACTCAAATGGTATGCGTGGGAGTTTTTCTACTTTAGATGAATATTTTAATTCAATAACGAAATTTTTATCAAACGATAGAATTGTAAAAGTAATTATTGACTCTGCTATAACTCAAGAAAATAAATTTCTACAAAAACTAACAAGTAAATACGAATCAATTCCTGAAAATATAGTTATCAAAATTGCGTCAAAAGATTTTGTTGACGATATTAAATCTATTTCTTCTAATAATAATTATGTACATCATTTTACTACAGGGGATAATAGAATGTTTCGTTTAGAAACGAATAATGAAAAACATACAGCATTTGTTTCTTTCAATAAGCCAGAAGTCGCAGAACTTTTAAATACAATTTTTGATAAGCACTTCGACAAACTAAAAAAAGTAGATTTAGCTTGTAGTAAGTAATATTTTATGGATGAATTAAAAATCGGAGATTTCAATTCTTATTTCGAATTGTTTGTTGCTTTTACATTTGCATATAGTGGACTTTCAGGTTTTAAAGATTATATAAATGTAGCATCTTTTCATGCCTATGCAACAATATTAGAAAAGTATTCTGCATCATTAAGAGAAACTCATTTGACGGTTTTGATTGGAGGGTCTGAAAGAACTAAAAAATGGCTCAATGATAAAAAAGACCTTGCAGAAATTCAATTAAATTTATTGCGAAAAATAATTGTACATTCAAATGCAATATTTGATGGTACAGCATTTAGATCCCAATTTTATCTTACAGGCGCTATTTTTTTAAGCTTAATTATTTTAAGTGGTTTTGAAAAAGCAATAGGTGATACAGTTACTTTCATTACTGTTTTTTTTATATCATTAATTTCGATTTGTTATAATAGATACGCTAACTGGCGGTTGACTTTGCAAGCTAAAGGCAAAATTGATGAGATTTATATTGAAAAGTTAATGAGTAGCAAAGTATTAATGATAATATATCTTATTTTTTTTATTTCTTCGGTTGGCATTGGTTACTTAGTACATTATAAATATTCTTTAATATTACTCAATACTATTTGTTTTGAAACAATAGATAAAGTTTATTTAATAACCGTTTTAAAAGTAAGTTTTATTTTATCTTTTTTACTTATATCTCTACTTCCATATTTAAGCTATTATAAAAGGCGAAAATTTTTCGTTAAATATTTTGATTCAAGAGTTGGAAATATCAATGAAAAATTAAATACTATATTTGATGATATAGAAGCATTGACTGAAAGTTCGCTTAATCAATCTATAAACATTAAGAAAAATCTTGAATTATAAGTCTTATAATCCGCACTTTTTTAAATACTCATAAATCTTATCATACTCTTTCTTAGGTCTTGTTAAATCAGATTTATCACCATTGGGAATCCAAATAGCAACTCCTTCGCGTGCACGAGTTAAAAGTACACGATACTTATTGATTAAATAGCGTTGTGTATCGTCTTTAATATTTGAAGACCATTTAGAATTTGACACATTGAAGTTTTGTGCGATCCATTTTTGATCGTAGGCCAAATCCAAGTCCCAACACAAACAGCAGAAATCAATTTCAAGACCTTGAATATCGAATTCTGTTGCCGCTTGTTCAAGGTAATAAGAAGAACGAATGTCTTTTGCCTCGTTTAAAAACCAATGTTCAACTTCTATTCTATCTTTTATATTTACTGCATCTGATTTTAAACGTACTGCTCCCGATGAGGCTACCAAGCCGATGCGTTTGTTACCAATTACTTTACTACGTAACCATGTTTTAGCTTCAGATAAATCTCGTGTTAGAAGAATTGGGAAATCTTTTTTTATCGTATTGTATACTTCCTTTGCTTTTTCAGGCTGGTTATTCAATACTGCGTTTACCCATTCATTGAAATTGTTTGCTTTGAATGAACGCTGATTTACTTTCAAGTGTAAATTTTCCTCTTTTAAAATAACTATATCCTTCGGTAAAGTATCAAATAGCATTTGATTTGCTGTTGATGTGTCTCCCAATAATAGTTGGGGAGATATATGAATGTTCCAATGGGGATATTTAATTTTTAATGCTTTGCCCCATTCTGCAATTCCACCCTCACCTGTATTGATTTCTTGACCGCCACCAACTAAAGCAATTATAACAGACCAATCTTTATGTCTGTCCATTATTTCAAATAACAATTCGGCTTCAGACTTTTCTTGTAAGTCAAATGGATTCGTTTCTCTGTTTTGGTTTTGCTTCGATTTATTAAAAAAATGTGTTGCATTCCAACATCTTTGTGCTTCATCAAAAACAACGACTTTTTCTGTTGGTGCTTGCTGATTACGTATACCTTCTTTAATAAAGGAATGGAGATTTTGAATTTTGCCTTTTATAGATTGTGCAGATTCCTTTTTTGTTGGTTTGTTTCCTTGTTTTCCTTCGCTTATATATTTAATAACTTGCTTATCATGGTTGTCTCGTGCTAATGCTTCCTTTAATACGCTAATTAATGGTCCATTACCTGAAAAGTATGCAGTGTCAAATTCATCTCCATCAAACTTTTCCTTTTCATGGATGATATTTAGTCCTACTAATGTTTTACCCGCGCCCGGGACGCCAGTAACAAAACAAACAACTTTTTTATTCTTTGTTTTGGCATCTTGAATCGTATTAATTAAATAATCAGATGTCAAAGTAAGATTCACAGAATCTGCTCCTGAGTTCGAAATGTCTTCAACTTTTTGTCCTGCAAATAATGCTTTTGCGGCTTGTACTATTGTTGGCGTTGGTTTATATACACTGTTCTCCCATGTATCTAAATCTATCTTTAGATCACTTGAATGATTGACTTTATAAGCATCAAGTATAATTGAATGTAGATTATTTTGATTAGCTAGCAAACAATGACTAACATTAGAATGCTTAATTATTGTTTGATTTTTATCTGGAGCAAGTGGAGAAAATAAGATTGGAATAATTGGTTTGTTTCTGCTTTCTAAGTGAAAGTCTTTCAAATCAAGTGCATAATCTTCCGCTTGTCTGATGTCTGCAGCTTCATATGTTTTGCGATCCATTTTAAATTCAATTACTAAAATGACATCGTTCGCAATAATAACAGCATCAATTCTGCTGGCTAATCTTGGGATTTCATATTCTAATAATAAATGCCAATTGGAAAAATTTTCATTTACTTCTACTAATTTCTTGAAGGATAATTTTAATAATTTTATGCAGTCATTCCATGAAAGGGTTCCAACGGTCCATTGTTGAACAAAACGACTATTTTCAAAGCTTAATTTGCCAAGGATAGAATTGTCATCTTCTTTTAGAAAACCATCTATTGAATTTCGGTAATAGGCTGGTCTCATTTCTTAAACTCCTTTGTGTTAAAAAAATCAGCAAAGGTTATTTCAGAGGCAATTATTATTTTTTCTAATAATTCAGCTGAAATATTTCTTCTTCCATTTTCTACGTCAGAAACATACGTTCTATCTATTCCTGCTTTATATGCAAATGCTTCTTGGGACAACCCCAATTCAGTTCTTAATTCCTTGATTCTAGCACCTATTTTAAGCTTGATATCCATTTAAGCAAGCTATCTTATTGTAGTTTTTAAGTCAACGGACTTTAAGTGTCATATTTTTTATATATTTGTATTAAAAAATGTGATTTAAGCTATGGAAAAGCTAATCAAAAATGTCCGCTTCAATTATCAATACAGAGATACAGCTAACTTTAAGCAATATGGTTCTGTCATTTTTAGTAATCCAAATCAGCTTTCTATAGAAACTATTGAGGAACAATTGAAAGAAGTATTGATTGATCAGGAATATTTTATTCCAAAGGCCTGCGAGGTTCCATTGATTTATCGTTTTCCTTTTGATTCGGAACTGGATCATGAATGGTATGAAATGGATTCAGTGGAAGAAACAAATAAGTTAATTACAGATAATAGAAATATAGAATTATTTATTAAAGATTGTGCAGATGGAAATCTTCATGCGAAATGATCAGCCCACAACTTGTCCATATTGTGGAGTACGTACAAAAATTATTATGGATTTATTCTGTACAAAGTATCAGACTCAATTGCACGAATGCTTGAGGTGCAATTATTTGTTTATAGAAGAAAATGAAGATTAACGCAAAAAATTAAGCATAGCCAATTCTACTTCTCCAACTGCTGTACCCGGCTCTGCAAAAAATGAATATTCGTATTCAGGCTATCAATTAATTGTTTTTGTGTGTCAATAACCTGCTGCATATTTTTTGCATTCTCGGTGTAGTATTGCGTTTTATCTTCCATTGCCATGTTCGGTTTCGAATCATTCTCAGCATTGGTAATAGGCTTTTTTAATGTATCAATTTTCGAAATCAGGTGTTCATTTTTACTCAGATCTTCTACTAAAAGCGTTTCCAGATCGACTCCAAAAAAGTTTGCTATGCGTAAAATTGTATCAATGTCAGGTTCTGACTTTCCGGACTCGTAATTGTTCCAGGTAGTTCGTTTTATCTTAATAATTTCAAAATCAGACTGTTTAAAACCGTTTGATTTTCGAAGTATCTGAATATTTAACGCGAAATTGTTCATGGATAAATTATTTAGTAAAATATTGACAAAGACAATATTTTACCTTTTATTTGTTTGTCAGTAAAAATACGAAAATAAAGGTAAGAGAAATGGGCAATAATACAAACTGTTTAAGAGAGAAGCGGGGGCTTTAATCAGTAAATAATCATCACAAACATCAATCAAAAGCTATGAATATGGAATTACCGGACAACCTGAAGCTCTTCAAATTGCCGCCGTCATCGGAGATTATGCTTTTTCTTATTTCTGAAGAAATGAAGAACCGCCGTCATATAAATGGTCTTGTAAAAGTTGGTTTTGATAGTACCTATACCTGTGATCTAAGTTCGCTTATTCTTTCACTGGCAGGCTTTGATCAGCGATCCGATAGTTTGTATGAATGGTATACTGCATTACTGGATGCGCATTGTGAGAAGGTTTCTCCTGCAGATGTGGAGGGATGGAAGGAAGCGGTGTTTGAAATGTATGTGGAGATAAAGAATCACCATTGATTACGCTGATTTTTCTGATTACGCTGAATGCACTAATTAAGAACATCTGAAAATTCAATCAGTCGTTTTTTTATTTATGGCAGAAAATGGAAAAGTTATAATGGTCCGTTACATAATGAACAATCATAGTAAATCATGTGAATCATTGTAATCAATGGTCTGGGCTTATTTAAACGATTTGAAAAAATCATTCAGACTTATTTCATGAATATCCAACAATCTAATCAGACTAGCTAATGTCATATTCTTTCCATTTTCATGATCGCCGTAACCGGAGCGAGGTAAGTTGTTATCAAAGGCAAACTGTTCGTATGAAGTATAGCCTTTTTTGATGCGTAGATCTTTTATCTTCTGTCCGACCTTTTCCAGTCGTGGGTCTAAGGTTTCGTTTTTAATCTTTGCCATAGATTATTTTTTATGAAAGGTCATAAAAAAACCTGTTAAACTTTACCTAATAAAAAAAACCTATTATATTGGACTTTTGATTTTAATATTTCCGAAGCTATGGAGCCAACAACAATCAACCGCAATGAAATTATCACACTCATCTTAGCAGACATGCGCAGCCGTAAGCTCATCATGGGACTGGAAGCAACGGGTTTGGCTACAGATGATTTTAATACCAATCTTGTAGAACTTATTTGTTCTAAAATGGATATTGCTAAAGAGCATGAAATACCTGTCTTCAACTGGTATGAAGACACTATTTATGATCTGTTGGATACAGATCTGAATAAATTCAGAGATCACCAGGTATTTTTAGCAGTAAAACTGTATGATGCGTTGAAAGAAAAAAGAGAGCAACTGCAAAAGAAGGATGTTTTGAAGGATGATACAAAATTCACTTTTCTGCAATGGATCTGGGGGAAGAGGTTTGATAATTAGTCGTCTGAACTCCCGGTCCAAAAGCGGGACAGGCACTGATTTACCTGATTAAATTGATTAACTATGATTAGAGCACGCGGAAACACCAACAACGGCGGAAGTAGATCCAAATGCAGTCAAAGACTGCGAAATGATAGGCACCAGTCACCGCTACGCTAAGACTGGCGCCAGTGAGAGTACGGGCGTTATCAGTGAAATCAATTTAATCAGGTGAATCAGTGGTTCAGACTTTTTTTGAATGTTTCTTTACAGAGTCATTTTCCGGCATATCGTCGCCAATTAAATAACCAAAGGGTTGAAGGGCTTCAATGCGGTCGAATATAACTTTAAGGATAGCTATTAATGGAATCGATAAGAACATTCCTGCGACGCCCCAAAGCGTACCGCCAATCAATACCACGATAATGGAAACGAGTGCGTTGACTTTAACTTTTGAAGCAACAATTTTAGGTACTAAAAAGTTATTATCAACAAACTGAATAAGGGCATAAGCCAAAAAGACATACAAAGCTGAAATGGGGCTATCTGTCATAAGGCCCATCAACATTGGTAATGCGATCGCAACCATACCTCCGATGTAAGGAATCAAATTAAGTATCGCACCAATCACGCCCAACAAGATGGCATATTTAATACCGATCAGCATTAATGCTACGCTATTCAATGTAGCTACAATAGACATTTCAATCATTAACCCGATTAAGTAATTTTGTATAAGTCCTTTTGTTTCGTTTAATACATCTGCTACAACTTTATGGTTGTCCCTGGAAAATAGTTTTGATATAAAGGTTAGTAAAAGAGGTTTGTAAAATAAAAACAGAAAGATATATACAGGTAACAGAAACAATCCCACAAACAAACCAGAAACTGATCCCAAGGCTGTACCTACGATGCCGCTTGCGCTTTGCATGCCTTTGGCTTTCTGTTCTTCGATCCAGGCGGTTAATTTGGGAGTGGTTATATTAAACGTATCAGAAAACCAGGATAGCCCCTGATGCCCCAGTTCATGAGCCTTTTGCTTTAATTGTGGCAACATATCTACGAATTTAGAAACCTGTGTGCCGATAAAAAATAATATGCCAGCGGAAACAAGGATCATTAAAACAATTGCCAAAACAATGGCTACAATTTTGTTTATTTTTTTGCTTTGCAGAAAATTAACGATGGGGTTTAATAATATAGCTAACAGCCATGCAAATGTTAATGGAACAAGTATTTCTTTACTGATAAATAGTATGTAAAAAAAGATAAACAGTCCAATGGTGATAACAGAAAGTTTATGGTATAGAGGTAATTTTTCAGTCATTGTGTATGGGTATTAAGTGTGTTTTGAAACATTTCTATTTTGCTTGCATTCATTTTAGAATGTAGCATAGATAAGATTTTAATAGAAAATATTAAAAACGTGTAAATGATACATTTCGTAAAGATCCTCGCAAATAAAAATACAAGTATTATACTCTCTGGTATTTCTGTTGTAGAAATCCCATATCTGGACCGTTGATTACGCTGATTTATATGATTACACTGAATGATTATGTTAAAGAGCATAATATATATATGTTCATTTCTACAATCAATAAGATGGTTTAATGGTTCTATTTTACAGCGTCATTCATTAGCACATTCAGCGTAATCATATAAATCAGCGTAATCAACCGTTAAGACATTTAACATTCGATAAAAAGATACTTTTCTATCTCTCTTTTATTGTATCAATGGAGAAACTATGATAAGTTGTTGTTGATTCAAGCAGCTTAATTTTTATTACAATGATCAAAAAAGAATACAAGCATTCTGATATTACTTCCAAAGTTATCAGAGCAGCTATTGAAGTTCATAAAGTATTGGGTAATGGGTTTCAGGAAGTAATTTATCAGCGTGCATTGGAAAAAGAAATGCTCTTGCAAGGCTTAACTTTTCAGCGTGAATTTGTAATGCCAATATTTTACAAGCAGGATCAAATCGGTACAAGAAGAGTAGACTTTATTGTTGAGCAGGTGGTGTCATTAGAACTAAAAGCACTTGTACAGGTAGAAGATGTGCATCTCGCCCAAGCTATAAATTATTTAGAAGCATATAACCTTGAAATAGGTATGCTGATTAACTTCGGTGCAAAGAGCTTACAGTTTAAGAGGCTGATTAATTCAAAGGCAAATCTGGACCGTTGATTACGCTGATTTATATGATTTACTATGATGCTTAATGTTAAAGAGCATAATATATATTTATTCATTTCTGCAATCAATTAGATGGTTTAATGGTTCTATTTTACAGCGTCATTCATCAGCGCAATCAATTATTTAGAAGCATATAACCTTGAAATAGATAGGTATGCTGATTAAATTGATTTACTCCCGCCCAAAAGCGGGACAGGTAATGATTGATTGTTATTAAACTGTACATCATGTATCGTTCATTTCTTCAAATAATCAGATGGTTTAAGAAATGAACGATAGATACTATTGGTTAACGTTTCAGCGAAATCATATAAATCAGGGTAATCAACGGTACTTACTGTACCGGCATCTTATATGGATTTTTTTTCCCTCCGTAGCTGCCGCCTGGTCTATGGCCATGGCCTCTGGTGTTTTGGTGGTTGTTGAAGTGGCCACCTTTCTTGTGTAAAATATTATCCATCTTCACGATCAGGTAGATCTCGTGTGTGCCTTTGCTGTAGCTCTTCAGGGGATTCAGGGTGATGTCGTAGCTGTAGCCAACAAATACGTTGGGTATGTTTGCACCTGCGAGCAATACTACTGCATCGTGGGTACGGTAGGATACGCCAGCTGTAAAATGATTTGCAATGGTTGCTTTTACATTCAGATCCATCTGGTAAGGTGCAGCAAATACTTTGCGTACCAGCACAGAAGGCTGGATGCTGAAATTGTCGTTGAGTACAAATTCATAACCTGCAGTTAAAAAGAATACGCGGCTGGCCGGATTGTAATTGCGATCTATGATGTCAAATAAATTGGTTGTTGTCTGAAACAGATTCTGTACTGAAAATCCTACATAATACTGTGAGTTGTATAAATACACACCTGTAGCCGCATCGGGTATAAACTTCGAGATGGCAGCAGTCGTAATAACGGGATCATTGGGTTGATCAAAGTGAAGTTTAGAAGGATCAAAACCAAACTGATAAAAGGTACCGGAGAGTCCGAATGAGAACCAGGTATCGTTTGCTTTGTTCACCATAAAATGGCGCGCTGCGGAAAAGCTCATGCCGGTTCTTCTGCTTGGTCCGGCTACTTCGTTAAAGAAGTTTACGCCGAGTCCGACGAATTGTCCGGTGTAGGCATGTGCAGAAATGGATTGTGTAACGGGTGCGTCCTGGATGCCCATCCACTGGCGTCTTACGGTTGCAACAATTGGAATCTTTTCATCGGATCCTGCTACTGCCGGGTTTAAGATGAACTGATTGAACATGTACTGGCTGTATAGAGGCCACTGCTGGGCCTGCAGGTTCAGGCCTGCCAGCATGATCACAAAGATTATAAGGATTCGTTTCATATATAATTATTTTTATCGGATCACGGTTAATGTTCCGCTGAATGGTTTGTCATCATCGGAATGTAAATTCACTTCATAATAATAGGTACCTCCGGATACATTGTGTCCGTTGAAGGTGCCGTCCCATGGCTGTGTATAGCCTGTTGAGGAGAAAACTGTTTGTCCCCATTGGTTGATCACTTTCACTTTTATTTCCGGGTAGAGTTCTGAATCACGGATGATCCATACATCGTTTGTGTTGTCGCCATTCGGAGAAAATGCATTGGGTATCGTAACCACAGTGATACATGCTTTTGGATTTGTAGGAACGGTAACCGTTGCAGAGAACGGACATGCATGCGCATCGGTAACAGTTACGGTATAATTATCTCCCAGCAGATCCGCTATGTCTTTTGTTGTTGCGCTGTTCGACCATACATAGGTGTAGGGCTCTATCGCACCGCTGTTGAACAGTACCACTTTTCCATCGTCGTTATCTTTGCAGGAAACTTCACTGACAGAAAATCCGAAGGTAAGATTGGTCGGTTGTTTGATCTCTCCCTGTACAAGTGCTGTACAGCCGTTCACATCATCGATCAGTACTTTATAAATACCGGCATGCACCGCAGCAATGTCTTGTGTGCGTTGTCCGCTCGACCATAAATAGGAGTAGGGAGGAAGACCGCCTGTTACGGTGAGGTCAATGCTTCCATTCAGACTGTCGTAACAGATCGCATCGGAGATCGCAAGATTGGTAACCAACAAGAAAGATTCTTTTACCTTCATGGTATCGTAATATTCGCATTGAAAAAAATCTTTGATCAATACATAATAGGTGCCAACGGGAATATCTGTAAGATCTTCTTCTGTTTGTCCGAGTACAATTTCCGGCGTAGACCATTTGTAGGTGTAGGGCAGCACACCACCGCTTACCGTGAGGTCAATGATGCCGTCTTTAAATCCGTAACATTTTACATCGGTAATGGTTTTATCTGCCGTGATGGGATCCGGCTGTGGTACGATGATGGATGTGATCAGCTTACATCCGTTCACATCTTTAATGGTTACGTCATGCACGCCTGCTTTCAGATTGTATTCATCCTGCAGCACGTTCCCATCGTCCCAGGTATACGAATAAAAAGAAGAACCTCCGAAGGCCGTAAGATCAATGGCTCCATCACTTCCTCCATAACAGGAAACGGTTTTTACTTCATAGGAAGATTGTAATTTTGTAGGCTGCTTTACGGTACTGCTTAAGTTTGCTTTGCAGCTATTGCCATCTTCTACTTGAACAGAATATGTTGCTGCAAGCAGTCCATCTACATCTGCAGATGTTTCTCCGTTGCTCCAGTGATACGAATATGCAGGTGTTCCGCCGGTTACCGTTAATTCGATTTTTCCTTCCGGTACCTGAAAGCACAACAGATCGGTGATGTCTGAGGTTACCACCAACGGATCGGGTTCGGTGATGTTCACGAAGTAACTGGCAATGCAGCCGGTCTGATCCGTAACTTTTACAAAGAATGTTCCGGCTGGAAGATCCGTATGCATTGCGGTTGTAACACCATCAAACCATTCGAGGGTGTAGGTAACGTTGGTGGGAATGTTCACACGTATTGTTGCCCATCCGCTTTTTTCTCCGTGGCATTTGACAGCTTGCTTATCAAAGGCAACGGTAAAGCTGCATGGCACATAGTCTGCATGCCCATTGAAGGAGATGCAGAACAACGCAAATACGAACAGAAAGATTCTTTTCATAATTTCTGTATATAATTTATCCCTTGAAGGGTTCGTATAATAAGATCATTCATTTCTTTATACATATTTCCCTTAAAGGGTTTTATTTAATGATGGTTAGCGGACTGGTAAACGAAGCTGATCCGTCGCCTCTGCTGAAAATAAAATAATAGGTTGCAGGAGGCAATAAATTTCCGTTGTGCCTTCCGTCCCAGGGTTCAAGGTAGGGAGAGGCACTGTATAATTCCTGTCCCCATTGATTGAAGACCTGCATGGTATTGTTCGGATAGAGTTGAATGTTGCGCAATACCCATCGGTCGTTGGTGCCGTCGCCGTTGGGTGAAAATGCATTTGGTATAAAGAGGCAATCGCCGTTGCCTGCGTTGACTGTAGCATTGCTTGTACTGGCACAGAGTTTCTGATCCGTAACCGTAACGGTATACAAGCCCGAAGCCAGACCCGTGATAGAAGTTTCGGTAGAACCGGTTGACCACAGATAGCTATATGGCGGTGTACCATTGCTTACACTTGCTACCACCTTTCCGTCCTGCTGTTCTGCGCATGAGACATCTGACACCGCAACGTTTACAATCATTGCAGAAGGAGATACGATCACTGCTTTGTTGATCGTTGTGCAATTTTTAAAATCTTTGATGGTGATGGTATAGGTACCTGCTGTGAGGTTTGTAACAGATGCACCGCTTGCTCCGTTCGACCAGCTGATCAGATACGGTGCTGTACCGCCCGTCACGTTTACTTGTCCTGTTCCGTCTGCACCATTGTGACAGCTGAGATCGGTTTTGGTTACACTGCTTTCCAATATAAATTGAGGCGCGGTAATTTCAATGTGGTTATCAGCAGTACACTTATTGATGTCGTGTACAGCTAATGAATAGGTACCTGCAGGTAATCCGCTTACAAGATTTGATGTATTGCTTAATTCCAGATCCGCATTTTTCCATGCATAAGAATAAGGCAATGTTCCGCCCGTGACATCCGCCAGAATGCTTCCGTCTTTTCCTCCAAGGCAGGCAACATCGCTCAGCACAGAAAGGTTGATTACTAATTGTGCAGGTTCAACAAGCGTGGTATTGAGATTACGGATACATCCGTTAGCATCTTTTATGTTTACCGTATACAAACCTCCGGGAAGCAGGCGTATGTCTTTTTCTGCAGCACCGTTGTTCCATTGATAGAAATAAGGCTGTACGCCGCCACTGACATCCAGTGAAAGAGATCCGTCTGATTTTCCGAAACAGGTAGGATTCGCTGCATGCAATACGTTTGCACGAATATCCGGTGGCTGACTAAGCAATATAGAATCCAATTTTTTGCAACCGTTTACATCCATTACGGTAACGATGTGTTTACCTGCTGCAAGTCCGGTAGGTGTTGCAGTAGATTGTCCGTCTGTCCATTGATAGGTATACGAAGGAATCCCGCCTGTAGTAGTTACTGCAGCTGATCCTGTAAAGTCGTTGTAACAAAGCAGATTTGTAGATGATATGCTGTTAAGGATCTGATCGGGCTGTGTGATGAATGCGTCTGCATGTACTCTGCATTGATTCACATCCGTAGCAATTACATATTGTCTTCCGGCTGGTGCATTGGTCAGATCTTTAGCAGTACTTCCGGTAGACCATTGATAGGCCACGGGAGACGTGACTCCGGTAACATCAAAGGTGGCGCTGCCGGTGGATGATCCAAAACAAGTGGCAGCACTGGCTACGACATTCATCCGAACTTTTCTCGGAACAAGCCTGAATGGATCCTCAATAAACTGTTCTGTAAAGCCGGCGAGTTCCCAGGTGCTGTTCACGTAATCCGGAAGGTCAAATCCTGCAAGGTGTACAGGAGGAGGTGTTACCAGCGGACCGATTGTAATTTCAAATCCGGGAACGGTAAGTTGAAAACACAGATCACCGATCAACGGAATGGGAATACAAAAGCGTGGAATAATATCGAAATCCGGAAATACAATGCCGAACTGAAAGGCTGTAAACACAAGCTCTATATCGACGTGATCGTAGGTACGGTTTGAAAACTCGTTTGTAGAAATCACATAACTGGCATTCATATCCATGTGCGACATGTTGCAGGGGTAGGTAATCTTGAGGTCTGCACCCAGCGGTACATCGATGATGGAATCTCTTCCTTCCACACTGTTTCCTGCTTTGATATCCGTGTATGAATAATGTACATCCACAGGCAATTTCAGTTTAAGATTGACGGTAGGATGGAAGCGGAATTGCTGCGATTGCGAGATCGGCATGTTCATGTGCATGGTGAACAGCACCCAATTTATTTCGATGGAACGTGGCGTGCCGCCAAAGTCTCTGATACCGGCCGGTGGAATTTTAAAACCTGAACTTAAGATACCGAAGAACGTTCCTACAGGTGGTGGTGCAAGGCTCAGCAGCTGCATTATATTGAGACTCGGGATCAGATACGGATCAGCGCCGCTTGCTAATAAATCTTTTCCGGATAAGCTTGCGGTGGTCTGTACGTTCGGAATTTTTATGGTACCGCTCAACGGTGAACTTGCGGGCAGTACGCCGGATGTGGAGCCTGCGGGAATTGCAACGCTGCATACGGGCGGAACATTGAAACACGGATAAACGATTTCGTCTTTATTTACTTTAAGGATTGTCCAGGTAAAATCAACCAATGGGTTGGGCCCACTACCTGGAGCACCAGGAGGAAAGATCTGTACACTGAAACATTCGAAGAGACATACATCAATACCTACTCTCATGTCGAACATGATCGGCATCTCCAGACTTACTTCTCCGGTTGCAGGATAAATGGTGTTGAGTTCGAAATCACTTTGTACGGTATAATCTGTTTCGATGGTAACGGACTCTCCGGCGTTAAAAGTAGAGTCGTCGGGCAACACAAGATCCACTTCGATCGGATACTTTACAGATACATCACCGCCTTCAAAGCCGCTTACTTTAAAGGCCATAGGGCCGAGACCAAAAGCAAATCTGCCCCAGATGCCTGCGCCGAATTTAAAACCGGCAACCGAGAAGATCGAACCGGGACGTGTATCAAAAGGGTATGAGCTTTCAAAACGATCGAACAGATTTACTGTGCGGTTGATGCTGAAGCCGTTTCCCGCTCCCCACATGGATTGCGAATCGGTTTCAAACACAACATTATGCATTACCGTTTTGGTTTGTGCATGCGTGTTTATGCTGAACAACATTGCTGTCAGCATAAGGAAACACAAGCTTGTAACGTGTTGCGTATAAAGATGAAGGGCAATATGTTTTATAAAATACTTCATAATTAAAACAATAGCGTAAGCATACTTTCCCGGATGGGTACAGTTAATTGGGACGCAAACATTTCCGGAAAGTTCGCCATTAAAATATAGGTATCGTTGTAGGTGCCTGTTACCAGCATCATGCGTTGCATCTTCACATTTTTTACTTCAAAAGACAAGTAATACAGTACACCATTCCATTTCGATGTCACAATTTTTTCAGACTTGATCAATGTTAAATTTTGTGTGCTGAAATATTCTTTTGTCAAACCCTGATTGAAAGCAATCGGATTTCTGTTTGCGGCTTTGGTAGCTACTAACGAACTGGAAGTTGCTTTGTGCAGCAAACCTTTGTACATGTAGGTGGTGTCGAAGTGCTGCGGTGCCTGTATGCTGAATCCTGTTTCCGGAAAGGTATAACGTTCTGCTTTCAGGTAGCTGCTTTTATTCTGTGCACCTGAAATGTAGGTCGTACCAAGGAACAGTATAAGAAATAATATTCTATACATTATTTCGGAAGTTTAATAAGTTTATAATAATAGCGCTCTGCTCCATTGCTTAACATCAGCACATACGAACCGGGCGCGAGCTGATCAGTGTTCAGATCTTCATCAGTATTGCTGATCACACTTTCAATGAGAAGTATACCGTTGATGTCGTAGATGGCTGCGTTCAATGGAAGCAGTGCTGCAGACTGTACATCGATCGTTAAAAGATTGTCGAATGGATTGGGATAGCAACGCATTGGTGCATTTTTAAATCCGTTTGTTACAGATAATACAACAACAGACAGCGGCGCAGAGATCGAAATACATCCCGAAAGATCTTCCACCTGCACGGTATAATCTCCGCTTTCTTCGGCTACAATGATCCGGGTATCCGCATCAACGATTGCTGTTCCATTCAGAAACCATTGATAAGTTAGTCCTGCGGAAGAAGTAAGTACATTGTTTGCGCCGGCTGTAATGACAGGCGGTGGGATACATACACGAATGATGTTAGAGAAAGAGGCACAGCCATCGCTGCGGAATACTTTTATTTTATAATCACCGGTTGTATTCACCAGATAGGATTGCGTAGTGGCATTGGATATCGCAACCCCATTTACATACCATTGATAGCTACTTCCGGATGTTGAACTCAGGAAGCTTCCGTTGGCCTGTATATGCGGAACCGGAACACATACCGTTACCGGATCTGCTTGTACACTGCAATCGCTGACATCGGTTACCTGTAAAGAATATTGTCCGTTGTCTGTTACTTTATAAATCTGATTTGTTGCTCCTGCAATCAGTGACCCGTTTTGATACCATTGATAAGAAAGAAATGCAGAAGTAGATATGAATTCATTATCGACTGTGATGACCGGTTTAACAAGCGGTTTCACGTCAATGGTATATGCAGAAGAAGTACTGCTGCATTTTGCGTTGATGGAGATCACCACGTTGTATGAACCTGAAGTGGTAACGATGTAGTCGGCACTGTTTCCGCCGGATGTAATCGCAACATTGTTTTTTCTCCATTGATAGAGGAATGCAGGATCCTGTGTCGCAGAAAGTTTCACCTGACTGCCGTCACAGAATGTCAGTGGGTCTGTATATGTGATGGTATTCGGAGGCACTGTATATACATGCACGGTTACGGCATCGGATGTATCGGCGCAGCCAATGGTGTTGCGGACACGTACTTTGTAATCGCCGCTTGTCTTGATCGTTTGAATACGACTGGTCATAGCCGGTACACTTGTTCCGTTGTTGAACCATTCGTAAAATAATCCGGTGCCCGGTGTTGCATTCAGTGTAACAGAATCACCTGTGCAGAAGGTAAGATTGCCCGAAGTTAAAATGCTTGCAACCGGAACGGAAAAGGCTGTAAGCACTACGTTTGAGGAAGTATCGCTGCAGAGGTTGATATCTGAAACGATGACACGGTAGTTGCCCGCCTGTTTGCCGTAATACACGCCTGATTGCGCGCTTGTTACCGTTGTTGCATTGCGTTGCCATACATAGGTGTAGGTGCCTGATGTTGCGTAGATCGGCACCGAATCACCTAAACAAAAATTACTATTTCCTGCAATGACAGCTACTGCTGTTGGTTGCGGATTAATTGTTACCGTTAGTTTAGACGATTCGCTGCTGCAATTGATCGCGTTTGTAACCTTGATGTGATATACACCACTTTGTGTGGGTTTATATGAATCGCTGCTTGCAGAGGGGATTACGATTCCATCCTTAAACCATTGAATGGTATTGATGGATGCATTTGCAGATGTGGTTAATGTAGGAAGCTGATACGAACAAGAGGTCAGGTTGCCTGTGTTTGTAATGGGTGCAACCGGTGCAGAGTTGACGAACACTGTATCTTCCGGTGAATATTTTCCGCAGCCCAATCTGTTTTTTACGAATACATTAAATCTTCCGTTTGTGTAGGCCTTATAAGCAGGAAGCGTATCGTTTGGCAACGGAATGTTGTTTTTATACCATTGATATTTATACGTAGCATTCGTTGCTGTGCTCATAAATACCGTATCACCCTGACAGACTATAAATTTTCCTGCAGGTGTAATGAGTGGGGAAGGAATGGGTTCGGCAATGGTGGTGAATGTACGTGAAGAATCCAGACAGCCTTTGTTGCTTTTAAGTGCTACGCGGTAGGAGCCGGACACTGCGGTGACATAACCTGCCAGGGTATCTTTTGCAAGCGGAGCAGCACCGTTTACCATCCATTGATATTTATATCCAAATGCTGCATTCATCGTCACTTGTGATCCTTCACAGAATTCAAGTTTGCCGCTGATGAAAATAGATGTGTCGGGTAACGGATTGATGGTGATAAAAAGTCCGGGAGAATATTTGATGCAACCAATGGCAGGATTGGTAGACTGTACAACGACTCTGTACAAGGCAGAATCTTTTGCATAATAATTTGCTGCTGTTGCTCCGGGAATGTTTACACCATTTTTCTGCCATTGATACAGTACCGCTGATCCCGTTACGGCCTGAAGGAGGATAGAATCTTTTTTGCAGGTAACTATTTTTGCAGGTGTCTGTATGCTTGCTTTAACATACGGACAAGCATCGATGCGTGCTACAAACGAGTTCAGACCTACACTGCTGTTGGTGACTTTAGAACTATCAATTGTTATCGATGTGTTGAAATAGCCTGTAATGAATACCTGTGATGAATCGTATGCGATTATATTCTTACCTGCATCGGTTGTTCCTTCGGCGTATGACTGCAGCCATTGGACAGTGCCATCTGTTTTGTATTTGGCTACATAAAATGTAAAACCTGGTTTTGCAGTAATACTTTTACTACCTGCTGTAAGTACTGCAGCTGTAGATGTTTTTTTTCCGAAATTTCCGATCGCGTATACATTCCCATATATATCGCCCGATACACCATACGTTACTGCTGCGGAATCTGCTGCAGGTACGGTAAGTGTTTTCACCCACTGCATCACACCCGATGTATCGTAGCGTGCAACGTATGCTCCGTAATTGGCCGTAGTTGTTAAGGTTGTTCCGCCTAATTTGTTGTTGTTCTTATAATCGCCGCCCAGTAAAAAGTACTTCTGATCTTTTTCAAGTTCAATACTATTTGCATGTGCTACCGTGTCTTTTTTGATCCATTGTAATTTTCCTCCGGAAGTAAATTTAGAAATGAAAATTCCCGATGTGCCCGTTGCAAAATTGATTGAATCCTGCTGAACAAAAATAGTATCGCTTGCATTCCCGGTTAGAAAAATAATTCCGTTTGTATCCTGCCACAGATCTGTGCCTTCAGCTACTGAGCCGGCGTTTTTGCCTTTTGAAGATTTCATCCAAAGGTAATTTCCTGAGGCATCAAACTTTATCAGGTACAAGGATTTTTTTACCGAATAAAGTGTATCCTGATCGTCTGAAGAAATAATGGAGTCTTTGTAGTGTCCTGTAAATACGGCGCTTCCATCTGTGCCTGCAGAAATAGATGCGGTAGTTATTTCTGCAACCGCATTGCGTGTAAAATTTGTTTTCACCCACAGAAAATTTCCGTTTGCATCGTAGCAGGCAATAAACGCGTCACTTACAGAAGTTGTATTCGTGATGGTCGTGCTTCCAAATGTTACCGAGCCTTTGTAATGACCGGTAATAAATACGGCAGAAGATGAAACCGAAATGCCTTTCACTTCAAATAACGTGTTTGCCGCATTCCCAACGATCTGTTTTTTCCAGAGTACTAGTCCGGCTGCGGTATATTTTATCAGGTATCCGTCGAAGCGTGGTATAACCAAAGGTTTCGTGGTTGTGTCTCCACAAGATGGGTTATGCAAGGTGTCGCCTTGAATGACCAGATCGCAGGTGAATCTTCCGGTGGCGTAAACATTTCCCGATGCATCGCGTGCAAGTGCTTCTCCTAATGAAATGCTTCGCGTATTGCCGATGTCGACCCATTGCGCTTCGCTGATATGCGTTAAAGCAATAGAAAAAATAAAGATGAAAAGATATCGGAATGAGATGTTGTTCATTTTCTGTTAGTGTAAGATGACCGTACTGCCAATATTGGTTTTCTGATTCATGATGTCCAGCAGAGATCCGGTGTACAGAAGTGTTTTACCATCTGCGCTTATAAAATATAATGGATTGCTTACCTCTTTTATTTTTTTGTCGAACGTACAGGTTAATGTATAACGAGAGCCTCTGAACAGCTCGGTTGTAAGACTGTCGTTCTTACTGCTGGATCCGGTAACATTGGCTTTGGAGATATCGTTGACCTTTTCAAAATGTTTGTTATCATATGCGTAATGGATCATATCGGTAGTAGTGCCTCCGGTAGTGTTGGAGTTGCGGAGCACGTTGATAGACTTATTCAGCGATTCTATCGTTGCGAAAGAATACGTTGCACCAATGATGTAATTCGTCGTATCACAAACCGTTTTATAGTTTGTAATTCCCGGCACCGCTTCCAGCGTAGACTGCAGTCCATCAAACTTGGCTTTCATCTGGATCAATGGATTGTTCATAGGAGCTGAATTGCGTGCACGTGCAGAGGTATCGCCCATAGAACGTTTGAAGTCGCGGCTCATACCGAAGAGCGCTCTCATCTGAGACAGGTCCATCAGGAAAGAATACGTGCCTGAACCGTTTTCATTGATGCGGATGTTTTCTTTGATTTCAAAACAGGAATATAAGCAGCCTGTTAGTATACAGAAACAGAACAGTAAGAGGAAACGTCTCATTCGTTGTTAGATTATTTTGTATTGCTGGGTATCCGGAATACAGCATTCAGGATATTTATGGAAATTTATTCGGGGAAAAGATCAATATACTGCCCTGAGAGCAACAAAATGCATTATTCCGTAATTTAATACCATGATATTAAATACATTGTAAAAGTACCTTTTTTAGGGGAATATGCAATGATTCAAAAATAAAAATAGACACGATATACGTTACGGGTAGAGATGATTTTGACGATTCTTATTAATGTCCCCGCGTTTCTATCAGACTTTTTGAATTCATTTGAAATTCACAGGGGGGCTTGCATCTGTTAAAATCAATAAGTAACTTATTATAAGCTATTGGAGGCATACAAGGTGTTTAAACACGCAATATGATCTTCTGTTATCTTTTAACTTAAACAATTATACTTTTACTACTATGGCAACACAACATGAAATTGATTACTCTTACACCACTATGGACAAAATATGGAGGTTGAGTGTAGGTGAGATGGCTGATTTTACAGGCGCTCGTTACAATGGCGATTTTTCTCTTTCTCTGGAAGAGGCTCAGAAACGGAAGCACGATTTTATATTAGAGCATTTAAATATTGATGCCGGGAGTAAGGTGCTGGATATTGGCTGCGGTTGGGGCCCTGTGTTAAACCGACTTCGTCATGCCAATGCGAAAGGAACAGGCATTACGCTTTCTCAAGGTCAGTATGCAGCTTGCAAACATAAGGGATTTGATGTTCACATTAAAAATTACCGCGATCTGACTCCTTCTACTTTTGGAACATTCGATGCCGTTGTTTCAGTCGGAGCGTTTGAACATTTCTGTTCTGTTGATGAATACAAGGAAGGCAAACAGGATCAGGTGTATCAGGAATTTTTTAAAAAAGTAAGCGATCTGCTTCCTGTTGGAGGAAGATGCTTCATCCAGACGATGGTATTTGAAAACGGCATGATCCCCCTGGAGGCATTCGATATTAATGCGCCGAAAGATTCTAATGAATACTTGATGGCACTTATTATGAATGAATTTCCAGGTTCATGGCTGCCGTACGGGAAAGAACAGATCATTCAGAATGCTGCTCCATACTTTAATCTGGTAACGGAACACAGCGGCAAATTGGATTACATTGAAACGATCAATGTCTGGAGAAAAAGACTGACAAGTTTCGGCATAAAAAAATACCTTGCATATTTATCCTTGCTTCCGCGTTTTGTTGCAGATGCATCCATGCGCAAACGATTAGACAATCTGAAAATAGCTCCTATCAAAGTTGCATTCGAACGCGGTATATGGGATCACTACAGATTGGTTTTTGAAAAGAAATAATGTTTGCGGATTTAATGTATTTAGAAAAGCGCTGAAATTTTTCTTCAGCGCTTTTATTTTTTAAGGATTTCTGACTGCTCATAAAACTTTCAATTATATTGCAATTGCATCAATAACAATACTCCAATAGAAATGGCTCGGATATTTATTACAGGTTCAGCCGATGGGCTCGGTCAGCTGGCTGCAAAGTTTTTAATTGATCAGGGACATCAGGTTGTATTGCACGCGCGCAATGCAGAACGTGGGAAGGAAGCGTTGCATAAAGTGCCGTCTGCCGAAAAGGTGTTGATCGCGGATTTATCCGATATCAAAGAAACAAAAAAGCTGGCTGCAGAAGTAAATACACTAGGCCACTTTGATACTGTCATACACAATGCAGGTATATACAATCAACAACCCCAGTTAATGTTTTATGTTAATACGCTCGCACCTTATATGTTAACGTGCTTGATTGAAAAACCGAAGCGTCTTATTTACATGAGTTCAGGCATGCACGTACAGGGAAGTTCAACATTGCCGGATGCAGCGCATATAGATCGCATCAATTATTCGGATACAAAATTTCATGACGTACTATTGTCTATGGCAGCAGCACGCAAGTGGCCGGAGGTGTTTTCCAATGCTGTCAATCCGGGTTGGGTACCAACTAAGATGGGTGGTAAAGGTGCGCCGGATGATCTGAACAAAGGTGCAGAGACACAGGTGTGGCTTGCGGTAAGCAATGACGACAAAGCAAAAGTAAGCGGTCGTTATTTTCACCACAAAAAAGAACAGCGCTGCCATGCAGAAGCTATGAATAGTAAGTTACAGGATGAACTACTGAACTTGTGTGAACAGGTGAGTGGTGTGCGGTTTTCGGAATGATTTTATACACGCTTATCTCAAGAAAATATTTTTTTATCTTCACTAAAACAATTTTTATATGGCAGTTAAACTTATCGGGATCATTTCTTTTTTAATGATCATCTCATGCACTGAATCAACTAATCAATCTGAGAAGATCGTTACAAATGACAGCATACAAAAAAAGCTGTCTGATAAAAAAGATTCACTTGAAACAATTGTTGTTATTGATACTTTTTTATTCAAAGAATTGCCATTGGGTTATGCTGATTTATTTGCATTCAAATTTCCTAAAAGATGGGAATCGGGTACTGCGGAAAATGATGGAGACAACAATCCAAAGAATAGTGACTATGGAAATGCGAATGATAATTTCTTATATAATAAAGGACAGTATTATTATTCTGAGAATTATTTTTCACTACCTAGTTACAGTAATATCATTGATACAAGTTTAGTGGGGAAGGATAGTACTGGTTTGCGGATCGTAAAAAACATAAAATTCAGGTTGCCGGATTTTAAACAGTATAAGGTTTATTTTTCATACATGCTTCAGCCTTATAATGATGTTTACGTTGGTGAATATGGAAACCTTATTTTATATGATCGTAAAACGAAAGATATACGATTTGTACCTATTTATCTGTTTGAAGCAAAATTCGAGTATTGTGCTCAGCAATATTTTTATATAGATAAAGACTATACAATTAGACTTAGAAGTTTTTCCTGGGATGAGCCTTATATATATATGAATGCTAAAAGTATTTCTCTGGAGCAGTTAGAGCGTGGGTGGCGGTGAGATAGCTTATTGTCTGAACCGTTGATTAAGCTGATTTTTATGATTCACTATGATTGTTCATTGTTAAATAGCATAGCTTTAATTTTTCATTTCTTAAATAAATTAGATGATTGAAGAAATGTGTTTCAGAATGCTGTTCGTTAGCGTTTCAGCGTAATCATATAAATCAGTTTAATTAACGGTTCAGACAATCATACTTTCAATACACCTCTAAATCCTCTTGCAGCATAATACGATTCTGCACCGTTGTGATATAGAAAAACGGTATCATAACGACGGTCGCAAAAAAGTGCACCACCTAGTTTTCGGATCGGAGCAGGGGTTTGAATCCAGCTGGATGTTTTCAAATCAAATTTTCCAAGTTGCTGCAGCTCTCTGTATTGTTCTTCTGTTAACAGTTCAATGCCCATTTCTGAAGCCATTTCAACAGCACTGTTTGCAGGTTTGTTTTCTTTGCGTGATTCCAGTGCCTGGTGATCGTAACAGATGCTTCTGCGTTCCTTCGGACTTTCTGCTGCGCAATCCATAAAAATATATTCAGATGTTTTTTTGTCGAAGCCAACAACATCCGGTTCTCCGCCTGAATTTTGCATTTCATTCAGTGACCACAATTTCTCCGGACTCTTTTCAATTTTAGCCTGAACCTTTGACCAGTCGAGGCCTTTGTGACGCGCCATATTTTTTTCAAAACGTAAAGCAAGTGTATCAAGAAGTTCTTTGCTTTGTGCAGGAGATAATTTCTTTTTCATATTATCAATATCAATTTTTATCAATCAAATCAATTTCATCAATGGTTCAGACTTTCTAATCATTCAAACCTCTGCCTTCCATAATATCCGGAATACATTTTTCTATACGTGCTTCACGTGTTTTCGTTTGTTTGGCAGAAGAGAAGTGAAGCAAGTATCCGCGCTGCCTCCCGGGAGTTAAGGCATTGAATGCTTTTTTCAATGCAGCATCATCTTTTAACACCGCTTTAAATTCATCCGGCATGGTGTACTCCGAAGTCTTTTTCAATTCTACTTTCGCTCCTGATTTTTCAACGGCAATGGCTTCTTTGATGCAGGACTTGATTGCGGCTTTTAACTTTGTTATTTGCTGAACAGATGTAAACCGCATCTGTCGTGCTGCCTGCACATTTTCTGATTGCTGGATCAGAATGTCTTTCGGATCTTTTAATAACGCACCTTTAAAAAATAACAAGCCACAATATTCTTTGAATGTATGGATCAATACAATATTTTTGTTTTCATGTGTATAACACGGACAGCCCCATTTCAGAACCTCATCCAGTCCGCAGTCCAGAACAATCTCTCTTAATTGTTCAATTTCTTTCTGCCATTTCTTTTCTTTCGTGAAATAAAAATCAACTTTTGGATTCATGTTTCTAATTATGAGTTATGAATTATAAATTATGAATGATGTTGCTTAATTCAAAGAATTTTGTTGAATTGATTGATATAAATTCCATTACTGTTTACTAAAAGTCAACAGTAATGGAAGCCGGAAAAACCTTAATAATAACAACTGCCTGGCTTTCATTGCCGTCCCATTTATGGGACGGATAATTTTACAAACTCACCACGCCTGTTTTTCTATCTGCTGGCCTGAAGTACCAGGATGTTACTGTAAGCACCAATAATAACGATGGACCGAAATAGGCCAGTGCTTCTTTGTCGCACGTTGCTGCATGCGAAAAGAGTGCACCCGACATGGCAAAGAAGAAACCTGCATAAGCCCATTCTTTTACCAGAGGAAATTTCGGAACAAGTATAGCAACAACACCTAACAATTTCCAAATACCTAATATAGTAAGGAAGTAAAGCGGGTAGCCTAAATGTGCCATCATATCTGCTTCTTCTTTCATTTTAATTAGTTGTACAATACCGGTGGAAGTCATTCCTAGCGCTAACCAACAGGTTGCAATCCAATAGATGATTTTGTTTGTTTTTGACATAGTATATTTAGTTTAATTTAGTAAGTATTAATTTTTACGAGATCTTAACCAAGAACATTCAACGGCCTCATTTCAAATTGCGTTAAGAAATTTTGGTTCATGGAGCTTTTTGAACGCTACAACTAGTCCTTTTTCCAGGACGATTTTGTAGCGTTCGCGGAATGAACCAAAATTTTAGCTTATTTGAAATCAGCCTTGATTTTTTGGTTCTTTTGCATCAAGGCAAAAGAACAGAAGAATAAAAGAGAAAGATGAATTGAGTTAAGAAAGGAAAACTGTTCATCGCTTTAATATCTCCTGTATTCTATTATGCGCCATATTTATTCCTTGTGCAAACGGGAGCTGCAGCATGCGATCTCTGTCTGCAACAGATTTATATACGATCTGCATGGTGAGTTTGCTGGTGCCTGCTGTTAGCTTTTCAAATTCTAAATATTCGATCTGAACAGGGAAGGGCGTGTTCTCCATTTCAAATGTGCGTGTTATTTTTTTGTTCGAAACAAATTCGTGAATCACGCCATTAAATAAATGTTTGTTTCCTTTCGGATCCGAAGTTTCAAACTGATAACTGCCGTGTTTTTTACTTTCAAGTTTTATTACTTTAGTACCCATCCATTGTTCAACAATTTCAGCATCTTCATATGCTTTGAAAAGTAAGTCTACAGGTAAGTCAAACTCACGTCTAATGAAGAGTTCCTGTTTGCCGTCTTCTGCGTGAATCTTTGTTTTTGGTTCCATAACTATTTTTTATGCTTTTTCATAATGCTTTCCAACTTGCTGAATCGGTCTTCCCACATGCTTCGGAAGGGCTCAAGGAATTCTGCTACTTCTTTCATTTTTTTAGCATTGATGTGATAGTATATTTCTCTGCCGTTTTGCTCCTGCTTCAGCAATTCACATTCTGTTAATATTTGTAAGTGTTTGGAAACCGTAGGGCGTGCCGTATCAAAATTGGATGCAATGGCACCTGCAGTCATAGCCTGAGAAGCAACCAGTAAGAGTATGGCTCTTCTTGAAGGATCCGCGATGGCTTGAAATACGTCTCTTCGTAAATTCATTGTGTAGTTATTTGACTACAAATATATGTGAAGTTATTTGACTACGCAAATGTTTGTGCAATTAAATGAAGGGGCAGGACACGATTAAGGGAATTACAGGATAGACAGGATTAGTTCGGTTCAAAGAAATTCACAATTGTCCTTGAAAGATGGGTTTTATTAAAAAAGGATTTTGTTTATCGAAACGGTTTGGAATTTGTTTTTTGTTTTTTGAAATTTTGAAACAGATTAGAATTTACCTCTATGAATTTTTATACACGCTTCTTTTTGAATGCATGTATTCTACCTGCGGATGTATGTCTAGGGGAATACGTAAAATTTTGCTCATGCAGAAAAATGATTCGGCTTCGGTTATACAGTCGGTTGCAGTTTTGCGTGACATTTCGTCGCTTAATGTTATGGTAGGCTGTAATAAGATTGCAACAGGATGGTATGCATCCTTGCTTTGTTCCATTTTTATAAAACATTGACTTCGGTAACCAACGATTTTCAATCCGGCTGCTTCAGCAGAATCCAGGAAGGCTTTCATAAAACAGGAGGATAGTGATCCAGCCAACAGCTGTTCGGGTGTCCAACGTTTTTTCTCTTCAGACACAGGTGTTTCAGGTGAAAATGTTTCCAGCTCTGCTAAGCCTGGTGAGCGTAACAATCCACTTCTTTTTTCCTTCCAGGACAAATGTACTTCGTAAAAATATTCTTTCATGGTTCTTAGATAATTCTCAAAGATAGCATATCTGAAGAGCAGCAAAGATGATAAACCTTAGTCGAGGTAATGATTTTTATCATGCTTCCCTTCTGTTCGTTTCTTCTACTTTGTACTGTGAATTATAGCGTTTTAGCATCGTTTATACAGGCTATTAGAATACGATCGATATGGTACAGACATTGAAAGAAACAGCACTAACATGTTATCATTGCGGTGAAGTTTTTCGTGGTAACACGTTTCGTTTAGACGATAAATCCTTTTGCTGCAATGGTTGTAAGATGGTGTATGAACTGCTGGAAGAGCGGTCTATGTGTACCTATTATACATTGGAGAATCAGCCCGGAAATAAAATAAAAGACAACACCCATACAGATTTTGCATATCTGGATAATCAGGAGATTGTAGCTTCGCTATTGAACTTTCAGGATGGAACACTTTCCGGCATTACTTTTTATATTCCATCCATTCATTGCAGTTCCTGTATCTGGCTGCTTGAAAATCTGCATAGCATTCACAAAGGTATTATCACTGCAGATATTCAGTTTCAGCGTAAGGAATTGAATGTACAATTCAATACAGATATTACGTTGCGAGAACTCGCAGGTCTACTTGAATCCATTGGTTATGCCCCGCTGATTACGATGGAAGGTAAGGAGATGACAACGCATACAGTGCAGCGAAGTATTTATTATAAACTGGGTATTGCCGGTTTCTGTTTCGGAAATATTATGATGCTGAGCTTACCTGAGTATCTATCGGTCTTTCAGGATGAGAACGGAGATCTGAAACATCTGTTTGCATTACTGAGTTTGTTGCTGGCAATGCCTGTATTTTTTTATAGTGCTTCGGGTTATTTTACATCGGCCTGGCAGGCACTTAAAAATAAGGTGGTGAATATTGATCTGCCGATTGCATTGGGATTAACTGCTGCCTTTGCACAAAGTACAATTGAAATTCTTAACGGTACTGGAAATGGTTATCTGGATTCGCTTTCCGGATTGGTTTTCTTTTTGCTGATCGGAAAATGGTATCAGCAAAAAACGTATGCGTCTTTATCTTTTGATCGCGATTACAAATCGTATTTTCCTCTGGCTGCATGTAAGGTGACAGAGAATGGTACAACGTATGTAGCACTGCAAGACTTGCAGGTGAATGATTTGATCCTGCTTCGTAATCAGGACCTGATCCCTGCAGATGGAATTTTAATGGAAGGCACCGCACATATTGATTATAGCTTCGTAACCGGTGAATCAATTCCTGTAGTAAAGAGCAGCGGAGAACAATTGTTTGCAGGTGGTAGACAGAAAGGCGCCGCGATCAAAGTTAAAATTATCCGCCCGGTTTCGGAAAGTTATCTTACACAGCTCTGGAACAAAGATCAGACAAAGGATTCCCGCTATGGTATTACAGAATTTACAAATACTATAGGGAAATATTTTACTATTGCTGTATTGTTGTTGAGTGCAGGAACTTATCTCTGGTGGATGAATACAAGTTCATCAACCGCTTTGTATGCGGCAGTATCGGTGCTCATTATTTTTTGTCCGTGTACGCTGGCTCTTGCGATTCCGTTCTGCTTTGGTCATGCCATGAATGTACTTGGCCGCAATGGATTCTATTTAAAAAACCCGCAAACCATTGAAAAGCTTTCCGGCAACAAAGTGATTGTTTTTGATAAAACAGGAACACTTACATCTGCGGCTGATTCAGAAGTGATTTTTGAAGGAACACTTACTGCTGAAGAACAACGGGGGATAAAATCATTGGTGCAAAATTCTGCGCATCCCTTATCCCGTATGATCGATAATCATCTGAAAGATCAAAAAGGAATCGCTGTAGATGCTTTTACAGAGATCACTTCTCAGGGCATCAGTGGTGAAATAGGAAATATGCATATACACATCGGAGCTGCAGCATTTACAGGTGTATCCCAAGATAAACGTCCGATTGATGGAAACGGCACGCGTGTGTATGTAAATATAAACGGGATGATCAAAGGATATTACAGGTGTCGTAATGCCTACAGACCTCAGTTGAAAGAAGTTCTTACAGAATTAAAATCCGATTATCAGTTGAATATATTATCCGGTGATACCGATGCCGAGAAAAATTTCCTGAGCGGGTATGTTGAATCTTTCCGCATGCATTTTCAGCAATCGCCTGAAAACAAACGTGCCTACATCGAATGGCTTTCTGCACAACATAAAGTGATCATGATTGGTGATGGACTCAACGATGCAGGTGCATTGCAGCAGAGTACCTGCGGTATCAGTATGACAGAAACCAGCGGAAGTTTTTCTCCGGCATCAGATGTGATAGTAGATGCTGCCTCCTTTCAAAAGCTTCCAGCATTTTTGAAATATGCAAACGCCTGTACGAAAACAGTGTATTGGAGTCTGGGTGTATCGCTGCTCTATAATCTCATTGGATTGTATTTCGCCATGCAGGGATATCTTAAACCTCTTGTAGCAGCGATTCTCATGCCGGTAAGCTCCGTGTCTATTGTATTGTTTGTAACGGCAATGAGCAGTTATTGGGCAAAACGATTTAAGCTTCTCTGAAAAAAAATGATATCTGTCAGTCCGGATGCTGTCGTGGCTCATTCCGTGTGTAGGCAGCAGTATCTTTCTTTGTATACGAATTACACAAACTATGAACGTAATCATTATTCTGGTCTGTTGCAGCCTGCTTGTTGCAGGATCATTTCTTGGAGCCTTCTTATGGGCTGTTAAGAATGGTCAGTACGATGATGAATATACTCCATCTGTTCGGATGTTGTTTGATTCTGAAAAAAAATCACAAACAAAAAAATAGTATTGTATGCAGTTACAAAAGTTTTCCTACGATAATACGATCGTCCGGAATTTTGCCTTCGCAACCATTATCTGGGGTATCATCGGTATGCTGGTGGGCCTAACCGCTGCATTGCAGCTGGCTTGGCCTGCATTGAACTTCGGACTGGAGTTTACCACTTTCGGACGGATTCGTCCTTTGCATACCAACGCAGTAATTTTTGCCTTCGTAGGAAATGGTATTTTTACAGGTGTATACTATTCGTTACAACGTCTCTGTAAGGCACGTATGTACAGCGATCTGTTGAGTAAAATTAATTTCTGGGGCTGGCAGCTGATTATCTTTTCAGCAGTGATTACACTTCCGTTAGGGTATACTACCAGTAAAGAATATGCTGAACTGGAGTGGCCTATTGATATTGCAATCACGCTGATCTGGGTTGTATTTGGCTGGAACATGTTTGCAACAATTCTGAAACGCAGAGAGAAACATTTATACGTAGCCATCTGGTTTTACATTGGAACATTTGTAACCGTAGCGGTACTGCATCTGGTAAACTCTTTTGAAATTCCGGTTTCATTTATGAAAAGTTATTCCTGGTATGCAGGAGTGCAGGATGCATTGGTGCAATGGTGGTATGGCCACAATGCGGTAGCATTTTTCCTTACAACTCCATACTTAGGTTTGATGTATTACTTTGTACCAAAGGCAGCAAACAGACCGGTGTATTCATACCGACTTTCTATCATCCATTTCTGGGCACTCATTTTTTTATATATCTGGGCGGGTCCGCATCACTTGCTGTATACCGCGTTGCCGGATTGGGTACAATCGTTGGGTGTAGTATTCTCTATCATGCTGATTGCGCCATCTTGGGGCGGTATGCTGAATGGCTTGCTAACACTGCGTGGTGCCTGGGATAAAGTACGTGAAGATGTGGTATTGAAATTTATGGTGGTTGCTCTTACTGCTTATGGTATGGCAACGTTTGAGGGGCCGATGCTTTCATTGAAAAATGTAAATGCGATCAGTCACTTTACAGACTGGACGGTTGCTCACGTACACGTTGGCGGCTTGGGCTGGAATGGTTTCTTAACATTCGGTATGTTGTACTGGTTGTTCCCTAAAATGTTCCGCACAGAACTGTATTCAAAACGTCTGGCTAATTTCCATTTCTGGATCGGTTCATTAGGTATTGTATTTTATGCATTGCCGATGTATTGGGCAGGTTTCACACAAAGTTTAATGTGGAAAGAATTTACGGAAGAAGGTTTGCTTGCGTATCCAAACTTTCTTGAAACGGTAACACAGATCAAAACCATGTACATGCTGCGTGCCTTGGGTGGTGCCATGTACATTGTTGGTACAGTGGTAATGGCATACAATTTACTCCGTACGGCAAAGGCAGGATCGTTCCTTGCAAATGAAGAAGCGGAAGCATTCCCGATTCATACAGAAGCAGCGGATTCAAAAGAACACTGGCACCGAATGATGGAGCGCAAGCCGATACAGTTGATGGTGTTGAGTTTGGTAGTGGTGCTTATTGGTGGATTGGTAGAAATGGTTCCGACCTTCCTTGTGAAATCAAACATCCCTACAATTGCCAACGTGAAACCTTATACACCACTTGAATTAGAAGGTAGAGACATATATATACGTGAAGGCTGTAACAATTGTCATACACAGATGATCCGTCCGTTCCGCTCTGAAACCGAACGCTATGGTGAATATTCCAAAGCTGGAGAGTTTGTATACGATCACCCGCATCTGTGGGGATCTAAACGTACAGGTCCTGATCTGCATCGAATAGGATCTAAGTATCCAAACTCCTGGCACTACAATCACATGCTTGATCCCGAAAGTATGTCGCCCGGTTCGATCATGCCTGCATATCCATGGCTCTTTGAAAAGAATTTAAATATTTCTTCAACGGTTGATAAAATAAAAGCGATGCGTACAATGGGTGTGCCGTATGCAGCGGGTTATGAAAATATGGCTGTTGCTGATCTTGATAAACAATCAGCAGAGATTGCCGCAAATCTTGCAGAAGCAGGTATTAAGACCATGAAGGAAAAAGAAATCATTTCTCTTATAGCTTATCTGCAGCGGATGGGAACAGACATTCAGGTAAAAGAAACACAACAAAATAAGAAATAAGGTATGTTGAAATTTATCAAACATCATATGACGTCTATCGGAAACATTGAGATCTATCCGGTGATTTCATTTATTCTGTTCTTTCTGTTTTTCATGATTATGCTGATTGTGGTCATTCGCAGTAGTAAAGCATTCATTGCAAAAATGGAACATCTTCCGCTGGAAGATGGTACACCAGCAACAAGGATTGCAAACACTGAAACGCTTTAATATATTCTTACAACGATGAGCTTCTTATCTATGATACTAATAACGGCAGATCCGGCAGCAATTACAGAAGCTGCGGCAGCGGCAACAAAGTATGTCTATCTTCCTTCAGATCCTATGAGCGCCTTTGTTATTGGAACATTGGTATTTATAATAGTTGTATTTCTGTTTTTGATTTTTTCAATGCTTCAATTCAAACGAATTCTTTATCCTGATAAAGAACCGGCTTTGAAAGGATTCATGCAGAAGCTTACAGATACCGTACCCATAGAAAAAGAAGAGGAAATCTTAATGGATCACGTGTACGATGGCATACGCGAGCTGGATAACAATCTTCCACCCTGGTGGAAATATTTGTTCTATGCAACCATTGTGTTTGGATTCGGCTATATATATTACTACCATTTTACAGGTACAGACAGGTTGCAGATCGGTGAATACAATCAGGAGTTACTGGTTGCAGAAACTGAAATGGTTGAGTACAGAAAACATGCCGCTAACAGCATCGATGAATCGAATGTGAAAATGTCTGATGAAGCAGGTATCAAAGAAGGGTATACACTCTTCCAGGAAAATTGTATTGCCTGTCATGGCAAAACCGGTGGAGGCGGAGTAGGGCCTAACCTAACGGATGAATACTGGCTGCATGGCGGCGGACTATCCGATGTCTTCAAGACTATTAAATATGGTGTACCACAAAAAGGTATGATCTCTTGGAAGTCGCAACTCAGTCCACTTAATATGCAACAATTGACAAGTTATATCATGAGTCTAAAGGGTACAAATCCTGAGAAAGCGAAAGCTCCACAAGGAGAGCTCTACATTGCAAAATAAATTTATACTGTTGTGTAACATTACTGGTTCCGTCTCGGCGGGAGTGTTCTGCGAAATCTATAAGGGGGATTAAGCGGATCACTTACAACCAGCATATTCAATGGTTTCAGCCTAACATACATTTATCCTAATAATGGAAACCAAAACCTTTCTTGTTCAGCAGCATTCAGCCACTTTTCGTGATACGATCTCAACAGTTGATACGTCCGGAAAGCGGATCTGGCTCTATCCAAAGAATCCAAAGGGAAGGCTTACCAATTACAGGACGTTGCTTTCAATGTTTTTTATCATGCTCATGATAAGCGGCCCATTTATAAAAATAGATGGTGAGCCAATTTTATTGTTGAATATAATTGAACGCAAGTTTATCATTTTAGGTAAGATCTTCTGGCCACAAGATTTTCATATTTTTCTGCTGATCATGATTGCTGGTGTTGTGTTTGTCGGCTTATTTACAGTAATATATGGAAGAGTGTTCTGCGGGTGGGTATGCCCGCAGACAATTTTTATGGAATCGGTATTTCGTAAAATTGAATACTGGATCGAAGGTGACTGGAAAGATCGGATGGCCTTGGATAAGGCTAGCTTGAGTATTTCAAAATTCAGTAAAAAATTATTGAAGCATATTCTGTTTTTTGTGCTCTCCGCATTGATTTCATCTGTGCTGTTGAGTTATATCATTGGGGTAGATCAGGTAATGGCCTTAGCAACGGGGAATCCTTTAGACCATATAGGAAAGAGCATTGCAATGCTTGTGTTTACCTTTGCATTCTATTGGGTATACGCGAAATTCCGCGAACAGATCTGTACTACAATTTGTCCGTACGGAAGATTGCAAGGCGTATTACTCGATAAAAATTCTCTGGTTGTTGCATATGATTATGTGCGAGGCGAGACTCGTGGCAAATTAAAAGCGCATGAAACAAGAGCTGATTCTGGTAAAGGAGATTGTATCGATTGCAATCAATGCGTACATGTATGCCCCATGGGGATTGATATCCGAAATGGTACTCAGCTAGAATGTACCAATTGTACAGCATGTATAGATGCATGTGATTTCATGATGGTAAATGTAGGCTTGCCAAAGGGCTTGATCCGTATGGATTCTGAAGCGGGGATTTCAGAAAAAAAACCTTTCCGGTTTACAACACGGGTTATTGCCTACAGCGCTGTATTGATGCTCTTGCTTGGATTTATCTCTTTTTTATTGATCCTGCGTTCGGATATTGAAACATCTGTGTTGCGTACGCCCGGTGTTACGTTTCAGCAACTTTCAGATAATAAGATCAGCAATCTCTACAACATCAAACTTATTAATAAAACCAATAAAGAGATTCAGGTACATCTGAAGATCAAATCCGGTCCGGGTGAATTAAAGCTTATCGGAAAAGAATTGATTATCCCTTCGCAGGGAACGGCGCAGACTTCCGCATTCATAATCCTGGATCAGTCTGACATAAAGAAAACGAAAACGTCTATGCAGGTCGGTGTTTATTCCGAAGGCAAAGAACTTGAAACGGTTTCAACTACATTCATTGCACCTTTAAATTAACTCATATGAGCTGGGGATATCGCGTAATATTTATTACAGTAGGTTTTGTATGCTTCATGCTGTTCCTTGTGTTCAGTGCATTTCAGCAGACCTTTGATCTTGTAGCTGAAGATTATTATGGAAAAGAATTGAAATTTCAAAGTCAGATCGAAAAGCAAAATAATCAATTGGAAATGAAAGAGCATGTATTCTGTACGGTATATGGCAGCATGTTGCACATTCAGTTTCCTGAAAAAATAGCACGTGATACCATTGCCGGAACAGTATTGTTCTTTCGGCCTTCGGATTCAAAAAAGGATATTGTTCGTTCTCTACGTTGCTCAGAAGAAGGAGTACAGGAATTTCCTGTTGATTTGTTTTCAAAAGGCCGTTATCGGGTACAGATCGATTATACCGCAGGAGGTAAAAGTTATTATTGCGAACAAAATATTATGATTCCTTAGTATGATGCTGTTCTATGCTGCTTGTATCATGGGTTTGACAGGAAGTCTGCACTGCCTTGGTATGTGCGGGCCGATTGCGTTTGCATTGCCTGTACGTACGAATGTGTTGTATATAAAAATTCTCAAATATGGATTGTACAATATCGGTCGCGTTACTACCTACGCAATACTTGGAGCGCTTATTGGTATTGCCGGGAAAGGATTTGCATTGGCAGGTATGCAGCAGATGTTATCCATTGCAGCAGGAATATTGATTATTGTTTCTGCATTACTTGCTTATACATCTACTAACAATGTTGTTATGAATCGCATTGCAGATACTATACGCACACGTTTGAAATCAGCCTTTCATTTTTATTTTCAGCAGAAAGGAAACACGGCTTTGTTTATGCTTGGACTGCTGAATGGCTTGTTGCCATGTGGTATGGTTTATATGGCTATGCTTGCTGCATTGGCAGCCGGTAGTCCGGCTTCTGGAGCTGCATTCATGACAGGCTTCGGACTTGGTACGGTACCGATGATGTTTGGTGTTTGTCTGGCAGGGAATGTTGTTGGAATGAAATGGAAAAATTTTATATATAAAGCAGCACCTTTATTGGCCTGCATGGTAGGTGTACTGCTTATTTTACGAGGTATGCAGGTAAGTGTGCCACTTTTATCAGCAGGACACGATTGCTGTAGCGCTTCTACTTGCCATTAATATGAAAACAGATAAAGAATCCCTGATCCGGAAATACAATGTACCCGGGCCACGTTACACAAGCTATCCGCCCGTTCCTTATTGGGATGCAGATACATTCACGCGTTTGAAATGGATTGAAGCCATAGAGAAATCTGCTGATGAGGAAGGGATCAGTATTTACATACACTTACCGTATTGTGAAAGTCTTTGTACGTTTTGCGGATGCAATACACGTATTACAGTAAATCATGCGGTAGAGGATTCATACATTGATGCGGTATTAGAAGAATGGAGTCTGTATAAAGCGTTGATTAAAAAACAGCCGGTTATTAAGGAGCTGCATTTGGGGGGAGGAACTCCTACATTTTTCAGTGCAGAAAATCTGACACGGCTTATAAAGGGAATCACATCTGATGCACGGATCGCCTTAGATCCGGAGTTTGGTTTTGAAGGGCATCCCGCAAATACAACACAAGAACATCTACAAGCCTTGTATAATGTGGGATTTCGACGTGTGAGTTTTGGTATTCAGGATTTTGATCCGAAGGTGCAGGAAGTAATCAATCGCAAGCAGACTTTTGAACAGGTAGAAGAAGTTACAAGATGTGCACGTGAGATTGGTTATACGTCGGTGAATTACGATGTGCTGTATGGATTGCCATTGCAGACCTTAGAAAAAATCACAGATACGATGCAAAAGGTTATACAGTTGAAACCGGACCGGATTGCCTTTTACAGTTATGCACATGTTCCCTGGATCAAACCCGGACAACGGAAGTTTACGGAGCTGGATCTGCCGGATGATGAAGCAAAACGTGCCTTGTATGAATCAGGAAGGACACTGCTTGAACAGGCGGGTTACAGAGAGATTGGCATGGATCATTTTGCTTTGGAGACAGATGATCTCTATACTGCTTTTAAAAATAAAAAACTTCACCGCAATTTTATGGGATATACTACAGGTCATACGAATGTGCTTATTGGCTTGGGCGTATCTTCGATAAGTGAGTTGCCTAATGCGTATGCGCAGAATGTGAAGACGGTAGAAGAATATAAAGCCCTGGTGCAGGCTTCAGAGATCCCGGTATTCAAAGGACATTTTCTCACGCGCGAAGATCGGATTATTCGAAAACACATTCTGAATCTTATGTGTCGCCTTCAAACAGGTATTGAAAATCCTTCCAACCAATGTTCATCTGTATTGACTGGGATTGGGGCTATGGCTGTTATGGAAAAAGAAGGACTAGTAAAAATAGGACTGCATTCCCTTGAAATAACAGAAAAGGGAAGACCCTTTATCCGAAATATCTGTATGGCATTGGATGCACGCATGCAGAAAGCACAAACTAATAAAAATACATTCTCAAAAGTAATCTAACTCCTATATGATCATTCTATATTTCTTTCTTGCACACTGGTATCTTTCTTTATTTGCACAAACATTCTTTCTGCACCGATATGCGGCGCATCAGATGTTTACAATGAAACCATTCTGGGAAAAAGTATTTTACATTCTGACCTATATCTTTCAAGGTTCTTCTTTTTTAAGTCCGTATGCGTATGGGGTAATGCACCGCATGCATCATGCTTATGCCGATACAGAGAAAGATCCACATTCGCCTTCGTATTCAAAAAATTTGTTTGATATGATGTGGAAGACAAAAAACATTTACAATGATATTCTGAACAAAAGAGTAGCTATTGATCCGAAGTTTACTAAAAATGTTCCCTACTGGGGTTTTATTGAAAAACTTGGTGATCAGTGGATCTCTCGTATTGCATGGGGAACGGCATACAGTTTGTTCTATATTAAGTTTGCCACACATTGGTGGATGTATTTATTGTTGCCAATACATTTCCTGATGGGTCCGGTACATGGTGCAATCATTAACTGGTTTGCACATCGGGTAGGGTATATTAATTTCAAGGTTTCGGATACAGCTAAAAATTTATTGCCGGTTGATTTTTTAATGATGGGAGAGAGTTACCACAACAATCATCATAAGCTTGGCGGACGTGCAAACTTTGGTGTGAAGTGGCATGAATTTGATCCTACTTATCCGTTTATACTTGCATTCAATTTTCTACATGTCATTAAACTTAAACGGAATAATGATCTGAACTATATGTGATGTTATTTAAACCGTCATATACATGTGACGGTCCCGCCACGGTGGTAAAGCGCAGCAGATGTTATTAATAAGTAGTGCTGCGCTTCATTGACATTGTACTTTAGCCAACAGCGAATTCCCAAAATAAAAAAGCCGGCATGAAAACACACCGGCCTTTTTTATCAAAACGAAACTCAAAAAATTTAATTCTTCATATGGATCAGCTTGTCGGTTTTTATAAGTGTAATTGTACTACCCGAAATTTTTATCAGTCCTTCGTCTTTAAAATCCGAAAGCGTGCGGATAACAGTTTCTTTGGATGCACCTACCAGATCTGAAAGATCGTCTCGGGTAATGGCCATTGAAAAATTTCCAGTGTTTTCTTTTTGATACGTATTCTGAAGCATGATCAATGACTCAGCAACTCTTCTACGTACGGAGCTGTATGCCAGATTCAACAAACGTTCTTCTTTCTCCAGTACATTATTGGAAAGCATTTTAATGAATTTATTTGCCACGTCGCGGTTGTGATGAAGGAGTGCAAAGAAATCATCTTTGTGAATGGTGGATAGTTCTGTATCTTCAAGAGCTACGGCGTTTTCCGCATATACAGATTCCTCCAGGAGATCGGTGTATCCAAAAAAATCTCCCTCTGCATACAAACCTGTGATGAGTTCATTTCCCAAACTATTTGCACGAGATGTTTTAACCTTTCCTTTTACAATAAAATACAACGCATTGGGATAGCTGCCGTGTGTATATACATTGTGTTTTTTCGGAACTGTCACATAATGTTTTTCATCGCTTAGCAGGTTGTTCAGTTCCTGTAGGCCTTTGGCATGTGTTAAAAATTCCTCCAAACCTTCCGTATTTTTTGTGAATTCACTTTTCAGTGCTGTGTGTTTTTTCAACCGGATCTCGATCGCATTCAGCAATTCAATGTCGTCAAAAGGTTTTGTAAGATAATCGTCTGCACCCAGATTCATACCTTTGCGCAGGTCGTCTTTTTCAGATTTGGCTGTAAGAAAAATAAATGGGATGCCACTTGTTGCCGGATTTTTACTTAATACGTGCAGTACGCCATATCCGTCGAGTTCCGGCATCATGACATCACAGACGATCAGATCGGGGATGGTATTTTTTGTAATTCCTACACCGACTTTTCCGTTCTCCGCACTTAATACGTGGTAACCCGCCAGCTCTAGAATTTCTCCTATATTCTCACGTACTTTTTGATTGTCTTCAATCAATAATATTGTTTTCATGATACAGAAATTTTTGGTATTTCAATCGTGAACGTACTTCCATGGTCCATCTTGCTTTCCAGCGATATATGTCCACTCAGTAAATCTACATAGCGTTTTACAATATTCAGTCCGAGTCCGGTTCCTTGTATGTTCGCAGCATTGTGTGCCCTGAAGAAACGCGTGAAGAGAAATGGTTTGTCTTCTTCAGAAATGCCGATGCCCTCATCTTTTACGGTAAAAATGATATTGACATTGGTCACTGCAACTGACAATTCGATCACACCTTTTTCAGAATATTTTACTGCATTCGAAATCAGATTCAGTAAAATATTTTTGATGATGTTTTTATCCAGGTATACCGTTTCAGGGCCTTTATGCACGCAGGTGAACGTTTGCTTTTCTTTTAACGTGGATTGCATTTCATCCTGAATATCTTTTGCCAGCATGTAGATGTTGAATTCAGAAGGTGTATTTGGTACAACGCCTTCTTCCAGTTTGCTTAGAGAAAGAAAATCGTTTAAGATCACAGTCAGCTCGGCTACGCAAGTCTTGATACGGTCTATATGTTTGTTCATCTTGTCGCGGTCACCAATTTCCTCGTATTTGGCTATAAGCGTTGTAGAAGAAAGAATGGTGCTGAGTGGCGTTCTGAATTCGTGCGAAGCAAGTGTTACAAACCGCGATTTGAGTTCGTTCAGTTCTTTTTCTTTTTCCAGAGACTTGCGTACTTCAGCTTCCGCTTCTTTTTGTTTTGCATTTGTTTCTTTTAATTGTTTGATCGCATCAAACAATTCAGACGTACGCTGCTGTACACGTTCTTCCAGTTCGGTGTTCAGTTTGCGGAATGCATGTTCGGCTTCCTTTAATTGAGTAATGTCGTGTATGATACCCGTGTAAATGATCTTGTCCTTTAATGCAACCTCACTTACACTTAATAAAAAAGGAAAGGTAGTTCCGCTCTTTTTTTTCCCCAATACTTCACGGCCGATACCAATAATTTTTTTTGTGCCGGTACGCTGGTAGTTTTCAATATAGTGATCGTGATTACTGTGATCAGGTTCGGGCATCAGAATACTGATGTTCTTGCCGATCACTTCGGTTGGCTCGTATTCAAAAATAGCTGCAGCTGCGGGATTCAATGTTTCGATAATACCTCGCTGATCAATAGTAATGATCCCATCGATTGCGTTTTCAATAATTGCTTTTAATCTTGATTCGTTATCCATTTCTATCACAAGTAGTGATTCTTTTGTATATGTTACAGATTAAATATACACATGTTTCAGGCAACGAGAAATATTTTTTCAGGCAATGATACAGATTGCTGCGGAACTGTTTCCGGTAAATAACTGCAGATCAAATGGAAAGTATCTTCTGTCATGTATTTTTTTAAAACTGCAAGTATAATTGTATTTGTTTTTTTTAATGAATGAGATGAAACGGATAACGTTGTTGTTTGTTTTGGGAAATTTGTTTCCGTACAGAATGGTTTCAGATGCACTGGTAAAAGGCAAATCAGTGCTACTTTTTTTTCTGTACTTAGATCATGAGCAATCCATTGAAAAAATTTAAGCAGCATATGCTCTGAGTAATTCAGATTTACAGCAGAACAAAGTTCTAGAGAAAGATCGGTAAGCAGGTTGCTGGTGATTCCTTTGTATTTGATCATGACAGTGGTGTTTAAATTAGCAGGCAGTTTTCAAAGCACAGGCATTGCAGCCATTCATAAACGTATAAAAAGATTCCTTCAGCGACTTAAGTTCGTTGTAACATGCATCAAAAGAGGCTTGCAATTTTCCTTGTTTGTCCATTACTGTTTCTGCATGAATGAGACCTTCCAGATACAGGTTAATGAGTTTTGATTCTTCTTTCTGAACGGTTACGTCAAGCGTATCCAGGTAAATCTGCTGTTCTTCAAAATGTTTCCAATATCCATCCTGCAGTTTAAGTTGTTCCGCATGGATGGAAGACGAATAACAGTTCCCCAGAATTTTCAACAGAAAACTTATTTCCTTTTTCAAGAACAAAATATTGGAGCGCAATGCGGTACAATCGCTGGTTAATACATCTACTGTATGCATGTTGAATGAATTTTTATCAAATGTACAGGCTGTGGCCAGCTATAGAAATGACGAACGTTTGCAGTAAAGATGATCTATGTCATTTTTTGAAACTCTTTGAAGAAGAATTATGGAAAAAAAGATTTTTAATATATGTATAATTGGAACGTCGATTAACGGTTTTGAAGTCATAATTAGCCTCATTATAACTCAATTTTTCATAGCATAATAAAGTATAACCCGCTAATTGATCTTTTAACGCGGTTTCAAAAGCCAAACACCATGTAGTAAATGTATACTTTTTATGTAATCCATTTGTGTAACAACTCCGTTTATTCCTTTAAACACCCTAAAGCTATGGATACGAATCAATCAAATAAAAAGAGCGAACTCCTTGCATTAATTCTGGCAGATATGCGTAGTCGTAAACTGATTATGGGGCTTGATGAGATCGGACTTTCAACCGATGAGTTTAATACGAATTTGGCAGAACTTATTTTTAAAAAAGTAGGAGTTACAAAATCGAATAAAGATTACATGACGAACTGGTATGAAGAAACAGTCTTTAACTTGTTAGATATCGATCTGGATATATTTAGAGAACATCAGTTGTTTTTAGCACTGACACTTTACGATGCTTTACAAGTTGAAAGCAGAAAATTGCAGATGAAAATAATGTTAAAACCGAAACTTGAATTTTCCTTCAAACCATGGGTTGAATTACGACGGTTTGATAATTAAAATCTGTGAAACGAATCTTGTCGGAGTTCTTAAAGAATGTATGCATACAAGTTCTGTATATTTATTGAGTCTCCGACAAGTTCGAACTATTTTTTAACAGAGCCTTTTTTTATTTTTTTTCGATAAATTTCTTCCCTTATGAATAAAGGGCTCGCGTAAATTTTGCAAGAGCGCTGGTTACCATATCGTTGTATTTCTCATTAAGATTGGATATATTCAAATACCCCAAATAGAAAGACAGCAATGAGAAAGACTAGCCCATCGATTGATCTTAGTACGAATGAAGCGTTGGATATCTTAAAAAGATATACCAGCTATGCTTCAGAAGAGACAGAACACAAACAGCCGATTAGCACAGACATTTTTGCTACCATTTTAGAGCACCTGCCTGGTACGGTAATGGTTATAGATATGCATACCAATCTATACATCTATGTGAACACACCTGAAATTATAGGTTTTCCAAGTCAGGAATTTATAGATGGAGGAATGGCACGTGTGCTTCTTGCTTTCCCGGCTGCGCATGGTTATATGCTAACGGAACAGATATTTGCCGCCATGTTTAAGTACTTTGAAGAGTATACTAAAAAAGAAAATTCAAAAAATATAAAAGCTACCTACCAGACTCAGCTTATTCATAAAGATGGAAGTCTGCGTTGGTATCATCATACCGTGAGTGTCCTATCTACAGACAACTTGAAAAGACCTCGCATGCTGTTGAAAAGTCTTGTGGATATTCAGGAATATAAAAAAGATACGTACATCGATTTTGTAATTTCACATATCAATACAGATACGAATAAAACAGAAGTATTGTATGAAGAGCGTTACTTGCCTGAGATTTCAAACACCGTACTTTCAGAAAGAGAAGCACAAGTTCTTAGTTTGATTAGTGTGGGTATGACCAGTGCACAGATTGCAGAGAAATTATTTATCAGTCAGCATACAGTAAATACACACCGGAAAAATATTCTGCGTAAAACATTCTGTAAAGGCACTGCCGACTTAGCAATTTTTGCCTTAACTGCCAAAGAAGAAACGCTGGCTGCAATAAAATAATTCAGTTGAAATAACACTATACATGTCTGCAAAATGCCTCTCTCCCAAAGAGGCATTGCAGCATTGTGCCGGATGAAAGATGCATCAGGCTTTGAAACTCTTAGTCCACTTGTATAAAAAAGCCTCCGGAGAATGACGGAGACTAACCCAAAACGAAAAGTATCTCCGGAGGACAATGCATATAGGATTTTGAGAGTCACAATTTGCAACCGAAAGTTGGAAAAGAAAACGCCAGCAATCAATACCTAATTCTAGCGATTTCTTATATCTTGTAGCTCAAGGATATCATGGATGTTGATTATTCAGAGTCATAGCTTTAGGGAAAACCGGACTACTTAAAAAACTGATTTACACAATTATTCTTATCTTCGTTGCAATGAAAACCACGCTTTTTTACACTCGTTTTATTTTTGCGCTGCTGTTATTTTTGCAGTCTGAAATTGGTTTTTCTCAGCAGTATACATTCAGAAATTATAGTGTAGATGAAGGATTGGCTCAGTCGCAGGTTTATGCAATGTGCGAAGATAATAACGGCAATATCTGGTTTGGTACACGGGGAGGCGGTCTGAGTCGTTTTGACGGAATTGATTTTACCAGCTATACCACACAGGAGGGATTGGCGAATAATTACGTTCGGTGTATATTAAAAGATACGCTGGGTAATTTATGGGTCGGTACTGACAATGGGTTGTCTGTTTATGATGGTAAAAAATTTTCAACGTTTACAACAGCGCAAGGTTTAGGATCGGTATCCATAAATGATCTGATAGAGGACAATCAAGGGACGATCTGGATTGCTACAGAGAAAGGTGTTTTTCATTCCGCAAAGGGACGTATTGTTCCATTTTCGCTCGAACTACACGAAGCATCGAGCGTGCGCATCAACTGTTTGGTGCAGGATGCAGCAGGTAATTTATTGGCGGGTACAGATAATGGATTGTACCGTTTCAATAAAGAAAAAGGGAACTGGCAGACAGAATATTTTTCGACAGCTAAAGGATTGCCAAACAATATCATTACGTCCTTATCTATAAGAAGAGATGGTGGAATATGGGTGTGCACCTATGGCGGAGGTGTTGCAGTATTTCACGGAAATACTTTTTTTTCTATCCAAAAATCGGATGGGCTTGCCAACAATACAGTTTTTGATTGTGTAGATGCCGGCAATGGAGTGATATGGTTTGCTACCGCGAGCGGTGTTACGAAATACAACGAAACAGATACTTCTTTTACACAGATTACAGAAACAGAAGGACTGGCAAAAAATGTTGTGATGTGCACGATGAAAGATTCATTCGGAAATCTTTGGTTTGGAACTTCGGGTGGCGGCGTGAGCAAATTAAGCAGCGAACGTTTTATACACTACACTGCAATTAAAGGTGTGTTCGGTACATGGGTGTATTCTATTTTACAGGATAGCACCGGTCTTATGTGGTTTGGTACTTCGGAAGGTGGAGTAACGACATATGATGGAAAGATTTATAAACGTTTTTCCGAACGCAACGGCTTTACGGCTTCTAAAGTAAAATGTATGGCGCAGGATCAGAATGGTAATATCTGGCTCGGAACCATTTCAGATGGTGTATACATGTACAATGGAAAAACATTTCGTCACTTTAACAATCGAAATGGATTAAGCAGCAATTTTATTAATTATATTTTAATCGATGCAAGTGGCAGAATTTTATTGGCTACTGCGGGCGGTGGTATCAGTTGTTTGCTGCCTGCTAAAAACAATACGTATGCAGTTAAGAATATTCGTCCGCGTGATGGACTGGCCGGAGATCGCATCAATACACTAGTTGCAGACCGCAAAGGGAATATATGGGCCGGTACAGCAGGTAATGGTATCAGTGTAATTCGTTTTTCAGAAGACAATACCTATACAATTAAAAATTATTCGACGCAAAATGGTTTAACAAGTAATATGATCCGTTGTTCATTAGTTGATGAAAGGGGGAGTATTATATTTGGTACAGCCAATGCGGGGGTGATCGTATACGATGGAGTAAAATTTATTTCACTTACCAAACAGAAAGGGTTGTCTTCTAATAATATTTATTCCTGTATACGTGATCTTGAAGGAAGCCTTTGGATCGGTACAGATAAGGGAATTGATTGCATGTATTTGTCTAGTGTAAATGTAATTGAAGTGATTCGGCATTATGGGAAATCCGAAGGTTTTACAGGCATTGAAACCATGCACAATGCAATATGTCTTGACAATCGCAGCTGCATCTGGTTTGGAACTGTAAAGTCTGCAACGGTATTTAATCCTGCTGCAGAACGAAAATTAAAATCACCTCGTGTTCATATAACGGGCATGCATTTATTTTTCGATAAAGTTGAAACAACACCGTATGGCAAAGTGCTTACACCGTGGTATGCGTTGCCTAAAAATTTAGTACTTCCTTACGATCAAAATCATTTGAGTTTTGAATTTATTGGTGTGGAACAGGCCAATCCGGAAGCCGTTCAATACAGCTGGATGCTTGAAGGATTTGATAAAGAGTGGTCGCCGTCTACAACAAAAAGAGAAGCAATATATTCCAACTTGTCTGCTGGTACATATACATTTAAAGTAAAAGCAAAAAATGAACGTGGCAATTGGAGTGAAAGTGATGCTGTTTATACATTTACAATTAAGCCACCCTTCTGGCAAACGTGGTGGTTTATTTTTGCAGTACTTGTACTGTTTGTTTGTGCCGTCTGGTGGTTGATCTTATCGGCATCACGCAAATTGAAAAAGGAAAACGTGTTGGAGAAACAACGTCTTGAAGCCGAACGCGCTTTGATAGAACTTGAGCAGAAGGCACTTCGGTTGCAGATGAATCCGCATTTTTTATTCAACTGTCTTAATTCTATTAAAGGTTTGATTGCGGAAGATAAACCCGAAGAAGCAAAAATATATCTTTCAAAATTTGCTAAGCTGATGCGTTCCATGCTCGATCATTCGATGGATACATTTATCAGTTTAGAAAATGAAATTACAGGTCTGAGAATGTATGCAGAACTTGAACAACTAAGTCACGAAGATGCATTTGATTTTACTATTGAAGTAGAAGATGCGATTGATCCTTCGTTCGTACAAATTCCACCCATGCTGATTCAGCCTTTTGTGGAGAATGCAATTTTGCATGGAATGGCTGCAAAAGAAGGAAAGGGAACAATACATGTTGGGTTTAAATTGGAAGAAAATTATCTGCACTGTGTGATTGAAGACGATGGTATCGGCAGAGAGAAGGCTGCAGCGTTGAAACAACAATCCATGCAGCAACATAAGTCGGCCGCAATTACCGTCACACAAGAGCGACTGAATATATTAAATAAAAAACTGAATCTGGAAGCGATAAAAATTTCTGTAATCGATCTTATAAATGAACAGCAGGAAGCTGTTGGCACACGTGTAACGCTATTGATACCATTTCAGCAATAATTTATAACGTTATTCGTCAAACCACTTTTTTGTGGTCCGACGAATAACAAATAAGGCTAGACAAACTATTATGATAAAAGCATTGATCATTGACGATGTAGAAAAAGCTCGGAGCGCACTGAAGAGCGACATAAAAACCTATTGTCAGAATGTTCAGGTAATCGGAGAGGCAGATGGAGTAGAAAGCGGATTGCAGTTGATTAAAAGCACAACACCCGACGTGATCTTCTTGGATATCCGTATGTCGGATGGCAGCGGCTTTGATCTGATCGGAAAACTTCGTCAGCAAGGTGTCATTCCATTTCAGATCATATTTACTACGGCTTATGATGAATATGCGATTAAGGCATTTAAATTTAGTGCAATTGATTATTTATTAAAGCCGGTGGATCACGAAGATCTTATACAAGCTGTGCAAAAAATCAACGTACAGGATGTGCAAAGTTCCCTGAAAGAAAATATGGAACTGCTGCTGGAAAGCATGAAAGGAATTAAAACCTCGAACAAACGGATTGCATTGAATAGTGTAGATAAAGTTCAGGTTGTAAATGTGGATGATATTATTCAATGTGAGTCACAGAAAAACTATACCTTGTTTTATCTTACAAACAAAAAGCAAGTACTAGTAACCCGCACATTGAAAGAGTTTGAAGACATGCTTGAAGCAGATAATTTTTTACGTGTGCATCATTCGCATCTGATTAATGTAAAACATCTGAAAGAATATATAAAAACAGACGGTGGTTACGCTGTCATGTCGGATGGATCACAAGTGCCGGTATCTGTACGGAAAAAGGAACAACTGTTGAGTTTGTTGGGATTGTAAAAGAGTTCCTGGTTTCTAGGCACCAGTTGCCAGACAATACAAAATGTTCAAGTTTCTCCTAGTGGTTCATTTGTAATTTATAATTCATAACTCATAATTTATAATTGTGTTTTCAAATTTTCCAATACTTCAAATTCTATTTTTAATACTTCACCGCTGCTGTCTATCAATGTGAGTATATGGTTTCCCGATTCGGGATATAAAGCAAGTTCGTGCGTACCGTTTGTTTCTCCCATATAAAAATCATCGACGTGCCAGTAAATAGTTTCTCCTGCTTTCGGGTGTGTAGCTTGAAAAACAGTTTTGCTTAATGTACCATCCAGATTTACCGGAATGTAAATGCGACTTGATGTATGCGGATAGATCATTGCCATCGATTGTTCTTCATTGTTGATACAACCCTTTCTGAATGCAGGTAGAGAAGTATAGTCCGGATTTTTTCGTTTGTAATACAATGCCTGAATGGGTGGTAATACGAAGAAGGATTTAATAACCATTTCCGTAGGAGAGATACATGCGCCGTTGACACGATTGCCTTCAGCATCTACATATACAGGAATGTGATATGGGCAAAGAGTTGTTTTTAATCCTGCTTGCGGCACGGCCAATGATTCTGTGTCGGTACAGTATTCGCCGGCCTTGTGTCCGCTCTGTTTACACACTTGTATTGTTTTGGTATCGGCTGCGGGAAATTCAAACCAGATTGATTTTTGTTCAAGTACATGAAAGATATCGAATAGGATAGGTGCAGCTGCAGATATTCCTGTAAGCCCCGGGCGCCCTTCTCCATCTGCATTTCCTGTCCATACAGCTACAACATATTGCGGCGTACATCCAACTGCCCATCCGTCACGGAAACCAAAGCTCGTACCTGTTTTCCATGCAATCCTGCCGGAAGATTCAAAGTTCTGCCAATTGCTTTCTATATCGGGGCGTACAACTTCCGACATCGATTCAAATGTATGCCATACTGCAGCTGCATCAAGCAAAGATGTTGTACACATGGTTTCTTTTTTTGCGGGCATATGTGAAGCAGGCAGGTATATATTTAATGCACGAAATGCTTGCGGATCATATTTGTTTCCGTTTGTACTAAATTGTTTTAACGTTCTTCCCATACTTGAATAGATTGCACCTAAATCCCACAGGCTTGTTTCTGCACCACCCAGAATTAGAGACAAACCGTAATGCATAGGAGATTGATCCAGTGTGGTCATTCCCATTTTTTTCAGCTCATTATAAAACCGATCGGTACCATGCTGCTGCAGCATACGTGCTGCCGGAATATTTAATGAACGTGCAAGTGCTTTGCTTGCCGGCACTGCACCATCGTATGTCAAATCAAAATTTTTGGGGGCGTATCCATTAAAATGCGTTGGAATATCGGGCACAAGTGTATTCGGAAGAATTTCTCCGGCATTCAGCATCTGTGCATATAACAAAGGTTTTAAAATACTTCCGCTGCTTCTTTTTGCATGTACGATATCTACCTGGTTATGATGTGCATTGGTGGAGTCGGTTGTATTTCCGATGTATGCAAGCACATCACCTGTTTCTGTATCGATCACAAGTGCTGCTGCATTGTAAATATTATTTTCTTTTAATTGATGATACTGTCTGTTTATAACATGTTGTACATGCTGTTGTATATGAATGTCGATGGTAGAAACAATTACTGCGGATATTGCAGCATCTTTTTTTTGTGATTGACGGATTGTTTCGGTAAGGTGTGATGCGTTATCGGGTAGATTTAATGGTCGATCCGGAAGTTGTTCGGTTTTAGAAAGTACACATGTTACAGAATCGATCGTGCCTTCCTGATACAGCTTGTTTAACAGCCGGTCTCTTTTTTTCTGTAATATCTGCCTGTTTCTTCCCGGATGAATAAGAGCTGGACTGTTTGGAAGTACTGCTAATGTTGCTGTTTCAGCCCATGAAAGTTTTGTTGCATCACGCCCATAATATTTCCATGCAGCGGCTTCTAATCCAACTACATTGCCACCAAAAGGAGCATTGGCCGCATATAAAGCCATAATTTCTTTTTTCGAATATCGAAGTTCAAGCCGCGTAGCTAAAATAATTTCAATCAATTTCTCTACGATTGTTCGTGGCTGTCCTTTGCGGGAAAGTCGTATAACCTGCATGCTCAACGTACTGCCGCCGCTTACAATTCTGTTGTTATGAATGTTATGATTAAAAGCGCGTGCAAGAGCAAACGCATCTACACCCGAATGCGATTCAAAACGCTTGTCTTCAAAACAGATGATGGCTGTTTGAAATTTAGCCGGTACTTCTTCTGTATGAGGAAAACGCCACTGTCCATCGCTGGCAATACGCGCGCCTAACAATTCATGATTTCTATCCAGAACTACCGTGGATACCGGATCCTGAAACAATGGATCAGGCAAGCAAAAATAATATCCGGTTAGGATTGCAAAGAACAGAATTCCGAATAGAATCCTGATCTTTTTTTTACCTGTAAGAATGCGTTTCATAATTCTACCGTGTTTGCAGTTACTTCTACCCACATGCCGTGTTGACGCGCATTGATGGCATGATCGTACATTGCCTCAGAATAAACGGTAGGCAAATAAAAACGTCCTTCATAACTTGCGTGCAGCAACACCATAAATGTTTTTTTCTCTTTTACTGCCAGATCGTAAAAACTGTTAATACGGTCATCACGGATGTCTTCATAATCGGGCACATCATAGTGGTATACTTTTCCGGATGGATCCATACGTGAATTGTGAATCTCCCATCCCGAAGGAAATATTTGTGTAAGCGACATTTGTTCATAATTACGTGTACCTGTATTTACCAGCGTTACGAGTGCCATAAAATCTGTGCCTTGTGTTACGGAAGCAGGATTTAATTTTTTTCCATCCATAGATATATAATCTATGCTCAGACGCAAACCATTCGAAGCATCTGTTTTGTCACCTTCTACAGGAATGCCAGTTGTAATTACTTTTGTGAAAAGGATACCTTGTCCGGTATTTTTAATTTCAACTGTTTTAGCTTCGTTGTTATCCCAGCTATATTGCCAGATTGGTGAAGTTGCATTCACTTCTTTCCATGTGCCTTCTTTTGTACGGTAGCTGAATAACATATTGGATGTTGTGCGAGTGCTGCCGGTATATGTTGCTATAGCTACCAATGCATAGGCTGTTTCCTGTGTATTTAAATAGGCATTACCGTTTAATGTTGCAGCAAGTTCACGCATCAGCGGAGCAGCTTTTGTTTTTTGTCCGAGGATACTAAGACTTTGTAAAATGATGGCTTTGTCCCGTTCATCCGAACCAAATGTATTCGATAGTTCCTTGTAATCTGTAACGGTTAACGCAGTATTTGCAGTCATTTCTTTCGCAACTTCCGTTTGTCCTGCTAAATGATATGCCGCAGCCAGATACCAAATTGCTGGTATAGATTTGAGCTTAGCTAAGCGCAGACGATTCATTGCACCTATTTCCGGAGATTTTGCCAATGCCAGCAAATACAAGCGATACGCCTGAGGAACTTCATCGTCATTGTCCCAGTTACGAGCGAGTGTTTTTTGATAATTGATCCATTTATCTTTAAAACCATATGGAAGAATATACCCAATACGTTCTGCTTCGATCATGAAATGCCCGGCATAACAGGTACCCCAATTGTTTGTTTCATAATCACCCGGCCAATAAGAAAGACTGCCATCATTTAATTGAAATGTTTTTAGCCGTGCAATACCCGCTTTGATATTTTTATCGATTTCATTTTTTTGCTGAGCAGAAAGTGAAAGTAATTTGCTTAAGAACAATTGAGGAAATACAGACGATGTTGTCTGCTCTACACATCCATAGGGATAATGGATCAGATAACCCAGCCGTTTGGTAAGATTCAATGGTGGTATCGAAGAAACTTCTATCGTTGCACGATTGCTGCCTGTCATACCTGCCGGTGTACAGGATTGTGTCCAGAGTTTTCCTGCATCCAGTGTTGTTTCAGAAACAGTGTATATACGCGGATTCGGATTGCGTACTTCAATTTCTGTTTCATATACGGCAGTTTCTTTTCCGCTGCGTGCTGTCACGCGTACAGTTGCTTTTCCGATCATACCTTTTACATTCAATGGAAAGGAAATAAGTTTTTCTCCTGTTTCAGAAAAAGAAATTTGTTGGATAGTACTTCCGGTTGAAGTAAGTAAACCATTTACTTCTAATTGTACCGAAACATTTTTGATGCGGGATTCCATGGCAAAAACGGTTACAGGAAATTTGAAAGATTCATTCGGGCCTAGCACGCGTGGTAGTGTACCAAGCAGCATCAATGGTTTTTTTATCGCCACTGTTTTTTCTTCCGTACCATAGGTTCCGTTCTCTGCTGCAATAACCATCACACGTACAGAACCGACATAGTTTGGCAACGTGAATGTATGTGTTTTGCTTTCACCTGCGCCCGCATGATATGGGCCCATAAATAAAACAACGGGTTTGAAACGGTTTGCTTTTGCACCTTCAAGCGGACCGCGACTGCCATCTCCACCGATGCTTAACAGATTTTTAATTTTTGATGCATCGGCACCGGCTACTTCATCAAACATGTCCCAGGTTTTTACATCCAGTGCCTGACGTTCATTGAAATTACTCCACACATCCGGCATTTTATAACGTGTAAGATCCAACAAGCCTTCATCTACAATTGCAATCGTATAGGTCATCGGTTTTCCATCGCGTTCATTAATACGAACACTTGCTTTCTGTTCCGGCTTGAGCTGATCGGCCATAGCAATGACGGGGTGCAGGTGTGTAGCAGGATCTTCCACACGTAAAGGAAGAATACCATACATGCGCATTGGCAAGTCGTTACTCGTTTGTGCATGCGGTTGTATGAGCGTGATGTGCGCATATACATTCGGTGCCATATTCTTTGTTGCCGGGAATGTAAATTGCGTCATCCCTTTCTGTGCCTGAATCCAGTATGAACCGATTACTTTTGTTCCGGATTCTAAACTCAACAATGCTCTCCCTGCAAAACCAGTAGGGATATTCAGTGTAATGTTTTCTCCCACAGCATAGACTTGTTTGTTTGCACTGAACACAAGCATTTTTGTGCCTTGTGGATTTTCTTCTTCACCACGACCGCCCCAACCCGGCCAATCCATGTATACAATTTTTCCGCTGCAGTGTCCATCTGCATCCCATACTTTTATCAGATACCGTCCCCAGTCTATAGGACGCACACGCAGCATCCATTGCGCTTTTCCATTGATCGTTGTAAGGCTGTCTTTTTGAACACACTGTGCGAATGATCTTCCGTTATAATTGAATTCATCGTCTTCGGTTGCATCCCACCACCATTTCCAGGAAATCTTATAAAGTTCTACCGTTAATTTTTTACCAGATACAGGTTTGCCTTTTGCATCTACTGTTACCAGTTTAATTGCATGTTCTTTATCCGTTGATAGCATATTTTCGGAAGAGCCAGCTTCGTCTTGAATGCCTACATACGTTTGATAGGTATGAAATGGAATGCTGAAATACGATGTGCTGAAATTTCCACCCGGCTCATACACGCGAGCTTTTACATTCGCTTTCAGCATACTTGGCACTTCACCTTCTACGTGCAGATCTGCGGTAATGTCTGCAGCGCCTGTTGCGCTTAAGTTTCCTTTGAAGATCTCTTTTGTTTCAGTAATGAATTTTTGAGATGGATCATCAAAGACATAGTTTTCATAATTTTTAAATGTTGCTTTGGCCTGCGTAAACGTTACCGATGCTTCCGCCTTTAGGTTTTGTGCAATAGCGCCATGCAGCCAGTGCGCGCTGAGCTTTCCTTGCAACTGCTGATCTTTCTTTTCAATCTCCATTGGTTGCCAATCCAAATTGATTTTTAATCGGTTTGCAATAATGGTTTCGATCTTAATATTTTTTTCGAATGTGGCACCTCCGGCAATCACTTTTACAGAGTAGGTTCCTGTGCGTGCGTCTGCATCGGTCGCGGTATGGAATGCATAAAAATTATGCACCGATGTTGTCTTTACAATTCTTCGGATAAGTTCCTGCTGTGGATTGTATAACTCAAACACAACGGGGTGTGCAGCCGGCAGCGATTTTAATTTATCCTCCAGAACAAAATTCAAATAAATCGAATCTCCCGGTCTCCACACATCGCGTTCACCGAAGATGAATCCTTTCATACCTTTATGATATTCTTTACCACCGGTATCAAACCGGCTTAATGATAAAGAAGAACCATTGTCCATGTGCAGGTAACCACGCTGTTTGCCATATTTGGCAATAAGCAAAAATGGTTTTCCTTTCACCTTCATATTTGTTGTGCCATCTTGTCCTGTTTTACCGGATGCGATCAGTTGTTGCTGATAATCGTAAATTTCTATTGTAACGCCTGATAATGGAGCAGTACTTAGCAGATCTGTAATGGCTGTAAATACAGTACCTTCAGAGCCTCTTTTTGTAAAGATTCCGAGATTGCTGGCAAGAATATTACGCACAATGGTTTTTTCGTAATTGTAATAATATTTTTTGCATGGATTCTGCCGGTCGTCATAGTCTTCATCTTCGTAGTATGAATAATCGTAGTCATAATAGTAGCTATCCGGATCACCCCATGTATCTGCATCGATTTCTAAAGAGTTGTTTGAATCGGTAGAAGATGTGTCATCACATGGATAGAGCGAATACGATTTTCTAAAACCAAGTGCTACCTGATATATGGCTCCCGGTTCTGTTTGAATCAGTTTGCTTAGATCGATTACATGCCTGTTCCAGTTTTTTAAATCGATTTTTTTGTTTTTATCAAGCTGTACTTTTTTATTCAACAGAATTTTACCAACACGTTTTAACTCGCTGTGTTGATCCATTTTATTGATCTGCAGAAATTGTGGAATGTTTTTTTCTGTGATCTGAATGATGCGTACATCTACTGCAGAAATGTTTGCAGCTTCAAAAGCAAAAGGTAATATGGTTGAGTGCGGAATGATTGTACCTTTTCCCACTTGCCTGATTTCCGGATATAATTCTTCGAACAATACAGTAGCAGAAGATTTGCTTTGTAATACATGTCCTTCTGTATTCTGAATGTTTTGTTCAATCGTTATTTCTTTTTCACCCAGCAAACGTTTTGTAGGAAAAACGTGGATTTTATTATCTTCGATTGTGAAGGTTGCATCTGCATTGCCAATACGGATTAATCCATCTAAGACCTGATTATTTTTTATTGGATCTGAAAATTCAAGCGTAATAGATTGTGCCGGATAACTGTTGCTGCTTGTATGAATGTGTGAGAAATTCCCTAAAGGTAAAATCGAAATTTTTGTTGTTCCGTTGCATTCAAAACTACTGTAGTAGTTGCTGCTCCATTTTATTTCTACTTCTGAAGGCGTATTCGTTCGCAAGATGCTGTCAATCGAGAAACGATAATTGTTTTCTGTTATCTCTTTCCATATCATCTTAACAGGTTGCTCTCCATGATATGCAGCAAACAGTTCGGAGATGTTTTCCATTGATTCAGCATCCAGAAGTGTAATGACTCCTTCAATTTTTTGCCATTGTGGTTTTTCATTGTCTATAGGAGCAGGCATTCCTACGTCAACTTTCATTGCCTGTTTTTTTGTTCGGAATTTAAATTCAAATTTTTTGAGTGAATCCGGAATGCTCGGAAGAATATCTTTTAAATTCAGGCTTGCTTTAAATTCTTTATTGTGATCTAAGTCTGAAGATGGAGTGAACTCAATGGTACGTGTATCGATCCATCTTACACTGCCCCAAATAGATGGTTCAAATGCAAAGGTATTTCCATAGACATCTTTATTAATTTCTGAAGCTTTTATCATCTCATCTACGAATCGTACCCGTATAGACGACTTGCTCGAAATTTCTCCGCCGGTAAAAGCTGTAATGTATTTGTTGTAAAGCGTTGGCGATTTTATTTTTTTAGGAATTTGTGCATAGCGGAATACAACTGCGCCAACAAAAATGGCTAAAATAAGAAATGGGATGTTTCCAGAAAGGAAGGGAGCTTTTAGTTTCATGATACGTAGGATTAGCAATGGAAAAATAGGAGATCCCTCTATCTTATTTTAGGGGATTGAATAAGTGTAGCGATTCGGCAGATAAGTGTTGGGGGAGGGTGATTATTGTTGGAATTATGAATTATGAATGTATGCTCTTGTCAGCAAACGAATCTATCCGTAGAGTTAGCGCAGCGCTCTACGGATCTTTTAATAAAATAGAGTCTTTGACTCGTTTTAATTATTCTTCCTGAGTTTTTGAAATCGAGTCGGAGACTCTCAATTATTGATCATCCGTAGAGCGCTTCGCTAACTCTACGGATAGAGTAGCCTTCGCTTTATGCTAAGGCTAAGGGCATCGGAGCAAGACTGCGTATAAAACAATCCAAATTCAATAACTTCTTCTCTTCAATGTTTGCATATTATTTTTTATATTTAGTAGAGTTGGAATCAATTTGTGGAAAAGGGGAATCTGAAACATGCAGCACGTATTTATTGAATATGTTTATTTGATATTGGCAATTCTTGCCCTGGTTACTTTTGCGGACATCATTAAGTTGGCTTATCCCATTATTCTTGTGATTGGTGGTCTGGCCCTGAGTTTTCTTTCTGAGTTTTCAGACATGACCATTGATCCGGGCGTTGTGTTATTTATTTTTCTTCCGCCGCTGTTGTATGAAGCAGCCTGGCAAACTTCCTGGAAAGAATTCTGGAAGTGGAAACGAGTAATTACCAGTATGGCGTTTCCGATCGTAATTATTACGGCCTGTGTGATCGCTTTTTTCTCTTATGCAATCATACCGGGCTTTACCTTGGCATTAGGTTTTCTTTTAGGCGGAATCATTTCTCCGCCCGATGCAATTTCTGCAAGTACCATCATGCGTCAGGTGAATGCACCGAAACGATTGGTGAGTATCGCGGAAGGAGAGAGTTTACTGAATGATGCCTCTTCTTTGATCATCTTTCGTTTTGCTTTGGCTGCTGTTATTACCGGACAGTTTCATTTCGGCGAAGCCACATCCAGTTTTTTTCTTGTGGTACTGATGGGTACATTAATCGGACTTGCTGTAGGTTTTGTCTTTTACAGCGTGCACCGTTGGCTGCCGATACCTCCGCGTATTGAGATCATCATGACATTCGTAACACCATATTGCATGTTTTATGCAGCGGAACATTTTCATTTCTCCGGTGTACTTGCAGTTGTTAGTGGCGGTTTGCTGCTCTCCAGTAAACGTCAGCAAATGCTCAGCTACCGTAGCCGCATTCAATCTGAAAACGTATGGACCAGCATTGTCTTTGTGATGAATGGTTTGATCTTTTTATTGATCGGTTTGCAATTGCCTTCGATCATAGAACAATTGGGCGATATAAGTGTGTGGACTGCTACCTGGTACGGCATCGCAATTTCAATCATGTTGGTTGTAACACGTATCCTATGTACATTAGGAGCTTCTGCTTTTACCATATTCATGAGCCGGTATATAACAGTTGCAGACGCACACCCGGGCTGGAAGGGACCGCTTATCCTTGGATGGGCAGGTATGCGTGGTGTTGTATCGTTGGCTGCAGCACTTTCAATTCCTTTATACATAAGCGATACAGAAACGTTTCCCTATCGAAACCTTATACTTTTTATTACATTTATTGTAATTCTGGTGACCTTGGTTTTTCAAGGACTTACGCTTCCGTTACTTATCAAATGGCTGAAGGTTGAAAATTACGATTCGGATAAATCCGATGGTGAACAAGAGAAACTGATTCAAAAAAAATTATCTCATTCTTCTCTTATGTTCTTAGAAAAGAAATTTGAAGCGGAAGGGGCCGATAACGATCACATCGTTAACCTGCGCTCGAGGTTTGAATTAGAATTTCAGTTCTTTAATGCAGAGCTGCTGGAAGATGTAGATCCAACGCATAAAAATACGATCAAAGAATATCACGCCACCTATCTTGAATTGCTGGATCACCAGCGGAGCCTGTTAGCAGAGATCTATCACGACGAAGAATTTGATGAAGAAATGATTCGTAAATATCATGCATTGATTGATTTTGAAGAATTACGGATTCGTGAACAATCGTTGTAATAAACTTATCGGAGCATTTTTCGTATGCTGATCTAATAAAAGAATTATATGACTACAGAAGAATACAGCAAACAGTTTTCTGAAGAAGAGGCACCTGGTTGGTTGGCGATGGATGCAGCTTTAGAAAAGATCTACGGAACGCAGGAACCAAGGCATTTTGCATCGGTAATTAAATACATGATCGGCGGTCCGGATCCGTTGGATGGGTCAAGCATCTATGATTCACATGAACAGACGTTTCATCGTCATGTGGTGAGTTATGGGATGTCTGAATTGTATTATGCTCCTGAGAGTGTTGGGAAAGATTTCAGCAACTGGGGATTTGAATTTACCATGCGCATTAAAAGTAAAGAAGGAGAGGATGATCCGAAATGGGTGATCGGTTTGATGAACAACTTAGCGCGTTATGTTTTTCAAAGCGGTAACTGGTTCGAAGACTATCATTATATTCCTGCAAACGGTCCCATTAAATTGGAATCTAAAACCAACAAAGTAGGTGTTTTGTTTATTACAGATCCGCAGTTGGGTGTAATCGATACACCACATGGTAAAGTTACGTTTTTGCAGATGATCGGAATCACTGAAGAACAGCTTGAGCGCTTGAAGCAATCACCTGAAGAAGGTCCGGCATTGATCGAAGAAATACGAGTGAACAATCCATTGTTTATTACGGATCTGGATGAAGTGTAAAATATAGATCTTTAATTATGCAGGGTATGATTTTAATCGTTAACTGAATAATTGTTAAATGCCCAATCAGGAAGGTGATGAACAACGGTAAAAAAATATCTAATAAATATATTTCACTAGTAATTACTTTAATATATGTGTTATCAGGCACTGTATACAGTTTGCTATATTGGACGGATAGTGGTATAGGACTTGAAGGATTTGGGAAATTTGTATTTGACTTTTTTCTTCCGGTTTCATTTCTTCCGATAACATTGATATTCACTCTCAGGGAACCGTTTTCAGCGATCTTAATCGGGCAGATCATTTCTTTTTTTATCGTCTGGGGACCAATTCATTTTGCGGTTTTTGTAGTTAGAGAAATTATTTCAAATAATAAAAAAGTGAAAAAAACTATTAAATAGAAATGCTATAAAAAAAGAGCGTCTTGCCGGACCCCTAAACCGACAAGACGCGTATTCACACTTCTAGAAAAATTATTTTTTGAGCGACTCTATTGTTTTGTAAAGTACTCCTTCAGAATCGAACACGTAACTTTTTGTAAGAGCAGTTATTTCGTAATTTATAGTTCCGTTTGCCTCCATTACTTTATAATACTCCTGTATTCCCTGAGTATTATTTTCTTTGATGTAATCCTGAGTAGCGGCAGGAAGGTCTTTCGCAAGTATCCTCCATTTACTTTCAATTAATCCACCATCTAAATCATATACCGTCCAGAGGTTATAACTTGCTTCTCTGTAAGAAACAAGATAGGTGCTATTTGCTTTAGCCCAGTTTACAAGTTTTGCGTCGGGGTGAGCCTTAGCAAACGAAGCCACGATTTCTTTCGGAACCGTCGGATTTCTAATTGTATCAGATTTTGCAAATCCTTGAGATGCAAAACCGATGAATAGCAGAAATAAATATACTTTTTTCATAACTATATCGGTTTGGTTACCCTCTTATATACGTCAAATCTCATATTTTAAAAGAATGAATTTGTTACATATTTTCAGGAAATCGTTACATAATCTCAATGTTTTAGAGCAAAAAGTGCCTAAAAATGCGTTTTTAACATTAATGCAGCTGTAATTATGTAATAATTTCAATTTTTAATGTAATACTTCCACTATTGAAAATCAGGAAATTGTATACATCAAATCGTAAGTTTCATCCATGCAGCTGGCAAAATCAGTCGCATTTAAACACGAAAGATCATGGTACAATCAAAACTCAGCAGTACGGAAATGAAAACATTATCGGCCTGCACCAAGATGTTAGAAGAAAAAGGTTTTAATACACAGTTTCTTGTTTCAAAAGAAGGAATCAAGTCTGTCGCTTCAGACCGTTTGTATAAACCTGAACAGGTAAGCATTGTAGATTTTTATCGCTTTGAAGGAAATTCAGATCCGGAAGACAATGCAATCGTATATGCCATTGAAGCCATAAGCGGCGAACGTGGTTTGTTGATTGATGCCTATGGTTCTGAAGCAGATGCCAACATCAGCGACTTTGTTGTACACATCGAAAGCATTCATAAAAAAGAACATACCAATAATTAGTAGAGTGAAAACAACCGGATAAAAATTTCTAACCAGCTAAACACAATCACTATGAAAAAGTTACAATTAAAAAAAACAAATCAAAAGCGTTTGCAAAAAAGCACTAAGCAAGAAGATAAAAAACCAATGTCCGATATGGGTATAGGTTTCCGAGTGGTGATGCAGGCAAATTATTAAAATATAAATTTTTCAATAAGTAAGGTTGTTATTCATCTTGTATGATAACAACCTTATTTTTTTTAATACATCATCCATTCATCACAGCAAATCTTAACATAAAAAAACGCCTTGTTGATCCCGATCCCGATAGCTATCGGGATCGGGATCAACAAGGCGTTTTTTATGTATAAAATAGTTAGTCTTTGCAATCTTCTGTTTTGATGTAATTGCCTTTTGAATCAAAGATCAATTTTTTATCATTCGCTTTATAGGCGTATGTTACGACACCTTTCGCGTCAGTGATTTTATAATAATCTTTCCCCAGTATATCTTTGTGATTGTTATTTGCATAATCAACCACAGCTTGCGGAGCTTCAGATTCTTTTATTTTTACTTTTGTTTCAACCAGTTTACCCGATGCATCATAAACAGACCAGGTCTTTGTGCTGTTCTCATCGTATTCAGCGGCATACTTGCCATCCATTTTCTTCCAGGATATCATGGATGCATTTGGATGTGCTTTTTTAAATGTACCGGATACCGCAGTTGGAACATCTTTGTCCATTACTTTTTCCGGAGTTGTTTGTGCGTTTACCTGTAGTGCAAAAGCTGCTGCTGCAAGAAATACAATTACTTTTTTCATAGCTGTTGTTGTTTAAAATGTTTTGGTATTGTTTTAACACTTCAAATATCAGCGATCATTCAAGAGATTGTATTACACGTTTCTATAATTCTTTTGCAGAATTCAATTAAGCGTTTGTTGTTATGACCAGAAGATGTCTGACCATTCATTTACATTTGTTGCAGTACGAAAATTATTCCGTAACGCATTTTTAAATTCTGTGGTTGTTATTTTTTTTAATTCTGTAAAAACATTTTTTTCTTCAAAACGAATATGCGCTTCCATAAGTTCTTCCAATAAATTGATGGACTTCATCACATCTTCGCTCTCATAGATCAATCGCTTTATTTTTCGATGTTCTCTTAATGCTTTTTTAACGAATGGATGACTGTTACCCAGCAATGGGAATATATATTGTTCTTCAACATTGAAATGTGCTTCAATATGTTCTTTGAAAAACCATGCACAATATTTTTGTATACGTTCTGGTTCAATATTTTTTCTTAGCCCTTGATGGATATTGTGGCATAAGATCAAGCCGCGGTGGTGTTCCTGTATTAAATGCGGTAGAATGTCTTCTTCCGGAAATGCAAAGTGGATGGAATTTTCAGCCATAAAGGAGTCAGCAAATAGGGGAGTTTGAATCTACATGGAAAATCTGTTTTTTTTCTGAGCATTTGATCCTGAATGCATCGAAAGGACTGATAATTATGCAATAAACTTTTATATTGTATCCTGGAATCAGAATTGAAAGTTGCTATGTACAAACAATTAAACATCGATAAGATCATCGAAATCATTCACACGTTATCTTTACGCATTGAAGACCGTTTTCCGCAAGCCGATCTGCTGAATGTGAGCAATGAACTGAATGAGCTGGCAATTAAAAGCAAAGCAAGCAACGCCAAACTGGCAAAGCCCTATATCCTGATCCGGATTGCATTGGTATTGCTGATTGTTATTGCATCTGCATCGATTGTTTATACTCTATTTATGTTGAGATTTGATGATTCGTTGTTGACCGTGCAGAATTTCATAACGGTAAGCGAAGCATTTTTAAATGAAACCATAACCATTGGTTTTGCTTTTTACTTTCTGTATAAGTTTGAAGATTTTATCAAACAGAAAAAAATATTAACCGCCTTGCAGGAATTACGAACCATAGCACACATAATCGATCTGCACCAGCTTACCAAAGATCCTACACATATACTTGCTGAAAAAACAAAACATTCACCTAAACGGGAGTTTACAAAAGCTGAAGTAAGCAGATACTTAATTTACTGCAGCGAAATGTTGTCGCTTACTTCAAAAGTTGCTGCAACCTATGCATTCAATAACAAAGACGAAATGATCCTGAATACGATTCACGACATTGAAGTATTGTGTTCAACGTTATCCAGCAAGATCTGGCAGAAGATCGAACTGAATAAAGTGCTTAAGTAACCTCATTCGTCAGACCACTTTTTTGTGGTCCGACGAATTCTTGTTAGAAGTTATGAATTATGAATTATGAATTATGAATTATGAATTATGAATTATGAATTATGAATTATGAATTATGAATTATGAATTATGAATTATGAATTCATTTCGCTTAATATTAAAAAAAAATTATGAAACAGTTTTTACTTTTAGTTATTTTTTGTTTGACTGCTTTGGGTACGCAGGCACAGCTTGCAGTTATTCAAGATCCGGATGGATATGTAAATGTGCGTTCGAAACCTGATATTTCAGGTGAAGTAATTATGAAACTTACTACTGCAGATATATTTTATTGTTTTGAAGAGGAAGGTCAAAATGATTGGTATCCGATTGATGTATATCAGAATGGTGCACAACATAGTTCCGGTTATATTCACAGATCGAGAGTGAAATTTATTCATGATTATGAATCGATTTCAGTAAGCCAAGCATTAAAAGATAAAATCGTTTTCAAAAATAAAACTATTCAAGTGGACGTGAAAACAAAACCATTTGATCCCAAATCCAATACAATTGAATATGACACAGAGCATAAATATGTCGAAAATATCAATCATAAGAAAGCCTGGGGAATAGATGGGAACATACCACGAAATGCGTATGAGTATATGACGGTTACAATGAATGGGAATAAAATTATACTTCCTGCAGAAGCATATAAACAGTTGTTTGAGCCAACCCTTGAATACATGAATGTTTATTATGATGTACAACATGATATTCTCTACATTGAAGGATTAAATAGCGATGGTGCCGGTGGATATACTTTTGCTATTATTATAAAAAATAAAAAATTTGAACGGACAATTGCGATGATTCCTTTTTAAGTCCGAATCAATTCCTGTTTAAACACGCAATTATGATTTCGTTTCGTTAATGTTATGAAATACACTTTTTAGTCCTTTTTCATTATCCTTTGTTAAAATCTTTTAAAAATATTTCCGCTTTTGAATGAAAACAGCGGATAAATATGTAGCTTAAAATACAACTCGTATTATTTGATGTGCGTACAAACACATATATGGGTATTTTTTACATGTTTATTTTAACACAACCGTAACCGTTATGAAAAACACAGCAACACCAGAACCGAAATCTGTTTCGAAGAAAACAGAAAAGGACAATGTTCAACCCGTTCGCGTTTCAGATATGGGAATGCGCAGGAAAGTTACAAGTGAGGGAGAAGTAAAGCAGTCCGTTACAGCTACCGTTTAATCGAAACCGTTAACATAACAAAGGCTCTGATTTATTATAAATCAGAGCCTTTGTTTTTTATTAAACCTATGAGGTTTATATTACGATTATCTCTGCTCATTTGGAGATCATACGTTCTTTTAGCTACAAAACCTCATAGGTTTCGACTCTTAATAGAAAGCTTACAAATTCGGAAAATGAATTTTAAATGTAGAGCCTTCAGTCAGAACAGATTCTACCGTAATATTTCCGTGCAGCTTATCAATGGTTTCCTTAACTATGTACAAACCCAATCCATCGCCTTCATTGTTACTGGTAGCTCTGAAAAACATATCATAAATGTGTTGAATGTATTTCGGTTCAATGCCAATGCCATTATCACGGATGATGACGTCACATCCGTATGAATTGTCCTGTATAGATAACTTTACAAAGGATTGTTCTTTAGAAAGATCTGCGTATTTGATTGAATTTGAAATGATGTTGCTTAATATAATTTTGATCCTTCTGCTGTCGGAATAAAAGGTGTTGTTTAACAAGATCTCCGTACTGAATTGAATGTGTGAGAAATTAGATAAGGAACTCAGGTTTTCCAATACATTTGAGATAATACTGTCAAAGGATATTACTTCACGCGCTACATCAATACGGGCATTGCGCGAGTAGTCAATGATGCCTTGCACCGTTTCATCCAGTCTTTTTACCGAGCGTTCAATTCTGGAATTGTATTCATTGAGTTCTGTATAATTTTCATGTTCAATTTCATGACGCATTAAATTGGCAAGTCCTAAGATGGATTTCAACGGGGCTCTTAATTCATGTGAAGCGCTGTATACAAAACGATCCAGGTCTTTACTCGTTTGGATCAGTTGTTTTTCATTTTCTTTCAATTCGGTTACATCCTGTACGGTGCACAATACAGAGATGACATTTTTAGAACTGTCGAATTCCGGTACGCAAATCACATGGGCATATCGGAATGGTTTGTCAACCAATTCCGGATTTTCAAAATAGAGCGATGTTGCCTTCCCGATCGCAACGGTTTTCTCAACAATGTATTCGATCCCTGTACACAAATGCTCTTCGAAGCCGGCCTCTTTAGCTGTCTTTCCTGAATAATAATCCAGCTGCTTTCCTGTAATCGCTGTGATTGCTTTGTTGATGTATACGAATGTCAGATCGGTATTGATCCGTGCAATGATATCCGTTGAATTGTCGGTAAGTGTTCTGAATTCTTCTCTGCTTTGATACAGTGCCTGTCGTGCTTTGATTCTGTCCGATACATCCCGAACAATTACCTGCTCAGCATCTATGCCATTGTATATAAAGGATACAGACACTACTTCAATGTCTATGATCTCACCTGTTAAGGTAATTGCTTTTTGTTCAGATATTTTCCCATTGAGTGATGCTGAATTTCCGATTCTGTTTTCTACTTCATTCAAAGAATCCGGATGTATGAATTGCATCACGGATTTACCTAACAGGTCGTTCATGTCTGTTGCTCCGAGCAGCTTTACTCCGGAAGGGTTGGCAAACAATATGTCGCCTGATTTGCTTTGTATGTAAATCGCATCGGGAGATATTTCAACCAGCTTTTGAAATGCCTCCATGCTCTGGTCGTATTCCATTTGTAGGAAACGTACCTCTGTAAGGTCAACGGATACACCCAAAATTCGTAACTCGCCGTCAACCGGACTGATCACAGGAATTTTTGATGTATGCAGATAATATTTACGTTCGCCTAAGGTGATCACTTGTTCCGGAAGAATAACAATCTCACGGCTTTCTACGGTAGCATCATCGCTCTCTTTGATTACTTTGTATTCAGCTTTATTGAAAACAAAATCTACATCAGTTTTTCCTAACAGCTCACTCGAATCTTTACCGAACAATTTGCCTTGTGCACCATTCGCTAATAAATATTTTCCTGTTTTATCCTTTAAGAAGATCGGATGGGGTACAAGGTCAATTATTTTTGAAAGCCAGTGATTGGTATCCATTAGCGTTTCCGTGCGCTCAACAATCACTTCTTCCATGGCTACGTGTTCCAGTTCCAGTTCACGTTCTCTTCGCGAAAGTTTGAAGCCATTCATTACTTGCTTAGCCAATAATACAAGAGACGTCTTTTGACTATCAGAAAGCATTCTGGTTTTTGTGTCTATTACACATAGAGCGCCCAGTTTATCACCTGTACCTTCATCGATCAGCGGCGCTCCACAATAATAACGTACATAAGGCTCTCCGATAACATAGGGATTGTGTTTGAAGATTTCATCCTCTAACGCATCTGTAACTTCATGTATCTGGTTGCTTTGAATGGTAATCCTGCAAAAAGAAAGTGTTTGGTCAATGTCACTCAGTACAAACTGTTTTGATGCTAAAAAATGCAAACGTTCGTCATCTATCAATGTGATATAAGCATTCTCCGTATTACAAACGGATGCTGCGATAATTGTTAAATCTTTGAATGCTTCCTGGCCTTTTGCATCATTTAATAAATACTGTTGAAGCGCATGCACTCGATGCTTTTCATTGTCACCTAATGGATTCATTTTTTCTAAAATAGTAAATAAGAAAAAAATGTTCGTTTGATTTCAAATTATGGTTTTTATATCATATTGTTATGATTATGTAAGTATTCAATTCAACTTGAAAAGTATTGCCTTATTTTAAATAATAAAGTTGTTAAATGATAGCTATTTGAATGGAAATGAATTCGGTGTATACGTCAGTAAATACAAGGTTTTTAATCTTTCTTGTTATAGCATAAATCTATCTGTGAAAAGTTCAACGATATAGTAATGTACCGGAGCATTTTTTGTAGTCTATGCAGTAAAGTCAGATTTTTTTTACGGTTCATATGAATTATTTCGGTGCAGCGAATTATGGATGAGCAAGTTAAAATTGATATTGACTTTATCGATCTCAGTAATTACTCCATCGGAGTAATATATCTGTAGAAAACGATCGCCAACGAATTCTTACGCACGGAGCTCCGTATAGGAGCGACTCGTAACGATTTTACTATGTCGTCCCGATGGGACTCGTGCATGTTTTGATTCGGATTAATTCTTTTGCTACAGATATTATATCCCTAACGGGATTAGGGAAAAGGAATATTCTCCAGCTTTGCCAGACCATGCCATTACCATAACATTTTTGGTATCAGACTTTTGTGATTCAATTTCATTTGAGCATTCAAATGTGGAACTTTATGAAGCATAAAATCCTTATACAAACTGTTGTAGTAGATTGATTCACAATGAGGAAAATTAAAATAGGAATTTTAGATCAATCGGTTGTTCAAAAAGGCAGATCTGCGAAGGAAGCAATTGAAGAAACGATTGAAACTGTGAAGCTTGCAGAGCATTTGGGCTACTCCCGTTTTTGGGTTTCGGAACATCACAATTCTACCTTTATTGCAGGATCGGCACCGGAAATTTTAATGGTGAAGCTGGCGAGTGAAACACAACACATCCGGATCGGTTCAGGCGGGATCATGCTTCCTAATCACAGTGCCTTAAAAGTGGCAGAAAATTTCAGAATGTTAGAAACACTTTTCCCCGGGCGCATCGATCTGGGGATGGGTAGAGCGCCGGGCACAGATCGTCTTACGTCTTCGTTGTTAAATCCTTCCAATGAATTTGCAGAAGAAGATTATCTGCGCCAGTTGGATCACTTACAGAATTTCTTTACGGATAGCGCCTATACACGTGATAACCGACAAATACTTGCTGTACCGCAGTCTACAACAGTTCCGGATCAATGGATATTGAGTTCAAGCGGCGGAAGCAGTGAGATCGCTGCACGATTCGGTCTTGGACTCGTTGTTGCAAAATTTATCAATGGCTTTGCAACGCGCGCGGTAATTGATACCTACAAGAAAAAATTTAAGCCTTCGGACTATTTTCCGAAGCCACTTGCAATGGTTTCTATTTTTGTGTTGTGTGCTGATACAGATGCAAAGGCAGTAGAGATGCGAAAATTTATGGATTATATTTTTCTGCAATTTGAAGCAGGGAAGTTTCATGATTATCCGGATTATGAAACCATACAAAAATATGTTTTTACACAGGAAGAACTTCAACGCATCGGCCGTAATAATGGCAGAGTTATTTCAGGAACGAAAGAATCGGTAAAGAAACAGCTTGAAACTTTGGCAGAAGAATTTGAGGTAGATGAAATCATTATTTCTACCATGGCCGGGAAGCCCGAAGACCGCAAACGCTCGTTCGAATTGATTGCAGAAGCCTTTGAGCTATCGAATTAAACATGTTTTTTTTGAAAGATCATTTGCTATATTTATGTTTTCTATAGCATTCAATTTTATCGTATATGTCAACTAAAAATTACGAATGGAGTTTTTCTTCCGTAGGAGGAGTTAAGAGAGTAAATTTTGATTCAGGTAAGGATATTCTTGCTCTTGAACATTTAGATCAGAAATTATGGACGGTATTAAGCTGTCCAACGAGCGGATTGGAAATTGATGCTGCAACCTTAGAATTGATTGACAACGACAACGATGGTCACATTAAAGTCGTGGAAATGCTTGCCGCTATTAAATGGATCGGATCGATCATTCATAATCCGGATGATCTGATGAAACAGGATACTGTATTTCCGCTAAGTGCCATTAATGAAGATACCGCTGAAGGCAAAATATTAATGGCTTCAGCAAAAAATATTTTAAAGAATTTAGGTCGACCGGACGCAACAACCTTAACGGTAGAAGAAACCTCAGACCGAGTTAAAATATTTAATGGTACAGCATTTAACGGAGATGGTATTATAACAGAAGATTCCACCCCGACAGATGAATTAAAAGCACTTCTGAAGGATATCATTACCTGCATGGGAAGCCTTACAGACCGTGGTGGTAAAGAAGGTATCGATACAGAATTCCTAAATATATTTTTGGAGCAATGCACTGCATATTCAGAATGGTATAAAAAATCAGAAGATAATAAATCAACCATTTTACCTTTTAATGAAAATACGGAATTGTCTTATCAAACCTATCTGGCGGTTAAATCTAAGATAGATGATTATTTTCTGCGTTGCCGTTTGGCTGCATTTGATCCCGAAACAACAACGGTGTTAAATCTTCTTACAGCACGTGTCGAAGTAATTACTGCCAAAGATCTCACAACGTGTTTGGAAGAGATCGAAACATTTCCGTTGGCAAAAATTGAAGGACAAAAAGAATTACCCTTACATCAAGGAATAAATCCAGCCTGGGAAGATAAGATCAATCAGCTGAAGACGCATATAACGAATCATCTTTTTCCAAATAAAAAAACCTTGTCTGAATCGGAATGGAATTCAATTTCAGAAAAATTTCAAGCCTATGAAGTATGGAAATCTGAAAAAGCCGGCCATCAGGTTGAAGCGCTAGGTCTGGAGCAGATCAGAAAGGTTTTGTCCTCAACTATTTCTGTACAATTGTTTGACTTGATTGAAAAAGATAAAGCCTTAGAAACAGAAGCGAATAATATTATTTTGGTGGATAAGCTGGTGCGTTATTACCGCGACTTATTTACGTTGATTAAAAACTTCGTAACCTTCTACGATTTTTATTCGCCCGATCATACTGCCATCTTTCAGTCCGGTACATTATACATTGATCAGCGTAGTTGTGACTTATGTATCAAGGTAAGCGACATGGCTAAACATGATATGATGGTATCATTGAGCGGTATGTTTTTGATCTATTGCAAATGTGTATCCAAATCTACCGGCGAAACCATTATTATTGTTGCTGCTTTAACCAATGGAGATATTGACAACCTGATCGTAGGTCGTAATGCTGTATTCTATGATAGAAAAGGCGTTGCGTACGATGCTACCATTGTAAAAATTGTAGAAAACCCGATCAGCATCATTCAGGCATTCTGGTCTCCGTATAGAAAAGTTTCGCGTTTTGTTGAAAAGCAGGTTAATAAATTTGCTTCCGAACAGGACAACAAAGTATTAACAGACGTAACAACCAAAATAGAAACAGTACCTGCTAAAGTTGAAACACCAACAGCTGCTGCTGCTCCGCCTGTACCATTTGATGTTGGTAAATTTGTCGGAATCTTTGCTGCAATTGGTTTGGCTTTGGGTGCTATCGGTACTGCACTCGCATCTGTAATAGCAGGTTTTATGGGCTTAACATGGTGGAAGATGCCGTTGGCAATATCCGGATTGCTATTGCTAATATCCGGTCCTGCAATGATCATGGCGTTTTTTAAATTACGTCAGAGAAATCTTGCGTTGATCCTGGATGCAAATGGCTGGGCAGTGAATGCGAAAGTAATTGTGAATATTCCATTCGGAAATACACTTACACAAATAGCCGCATTGCCTAAACATGCGAAGATCAATACAAACGATCCTTTTAGTTCAAAAGGAAGACCGCTGTGGCAAGTAATGCTTTTCTTCCTTATATTGATAGGTCTTGGACTCTATGCAGCATGGAGACTGGGATGGATTGTTCTTCATATGTAAGACATAAGTGAAGTAACAGAAAAATAACTTTTGTTTAACGCATAAAACACATAAATTCAAATATAATAATTCAACCTAAATTAAAAACCACAGATGAATAAGATCTCTATGATTGCAAGTGCAATTGCATTCACATTCGTAACGCTTGTATCTCAAGCTCAAACATTAAAGACACCGGCACCAAGTACTTCTCAAACGATTAAGCAGGCTTTCGGATTAGGTGACATTACCGTTGATTATTCTCGTCCGTCTGTTAAAGGCCGTACCGTATTTGGCGACCTTGTGCCTTATGGAAAAATCTGGAGAACAGGTGCAAATGCTGCTACAAAAATTACGTTCTCAGATGATGTTAAGGTAGAAGGCAAAGATGTAAAAGCTGGGACATATGCGATCTATACCGTTCCGAATAAAGACAGCTGGGAAGTTATGTTGTACAGCGATTTAACAATAGGCGGAAATACTTCGAACTACAAAACAGAAAATGAAGTGATTCGTGTAGTTGTTAAACCAACAGCTTTGAGTAAAAGTGTTGAGACGTTTACAATCAATTTGTCAGATGTAACAGCAACTTCTACTACATTAGAAATTCTTTGGGAAAAAACTTCTGTACCGGTTAAGATCACTACAGAAATTGATTCTAAAGTAATGAAGAACATTGAAACTACGATGGCTGTTGATTCACGTCCGTATTTTCAGGCTGCAAATTACTACTATGAAAATAACAAGGACCTGAATCAGGCATTGATCTGGGTGAACAAAGCAATTGAACAAAATCCAAAAGCATTCTGGATGACAATGTTGAAAGCTCGTATTCAATTAAAATTGAACGATAAGAAATCAGCAATTGCTACAGCAGAACAAACAGTAGCTTTAGCAACAGAAGCAAAAAATGATGACTATACTAAAATGGCAAATGACTTGATCGCTGAAGCGAAAAAGAAATAAGTTTGTTTCTATTAGATACAATAAAAAAAACCTTCCCACATGGGAAGGTTTTTTTTATTGTAAACATTAATGTAGAGACGCAATTTATTGCGTCTGAATATGCACCGATTTATTTTTTAGTTGTGAATTTTACAACATTATTTTTTATCGGAGTAATGGTTTGTAAATAGGCATAGATAGCTGCAAGATCTTCACGTTTCATTGTAGCATACATGGTCCATGGCATAATCGTATTAAACTCACCGGCAGAAACTTTTGCAGGTGTGTAGCTGCTGTCTGCATACGTTTTAAAACGGTTAATGAAGGCTGTTTCAGACCAGTCACCAATCCCTGTTTCTTTGTCAGGTGTAATGTTTGATGAACGTACTGTACCAGTTGCAATCGGAAATTCAAATCCACCTGCGAAATCCATACCCGCGATCTTCTGACCTTTTTCCTGCTTCGTATGACACTCTGCGCAAGCAGCTGCATTCAATAAATATTTACCGTATTCAATTTTACTTGCTGTGTCCGGAATTGCCTGAGGAGTTGCTTTAGCAGGAATGGTATTGATGATGAAATTCATCGGGAAATCCGGAATGGATTGTGCTACTTTATTATCGATCGGTTTTAATGTTCTTAAATATGCGATAATCGCGTAAATATCTTCTGTAGCCATTTTACCATAATTCGGGTGAGGCATTACAGGAAATAAGGCTGAACCATCTTTGCTTACACCTGAAGTGATTGCACGGTACACTTCACCATCTGTCCAGCTGCCGATACCTGCAGGTGTAATGTTTCTTGAATAGAATGCACCCGGGAATCCAAAGCGTTGATCAAAGGCTTCGCCTCCTTTTCCCCAGGTTGTTGTATCCGGCGGACCTGCAAATCTAGACCAGTCGCGGGTTGAGTGACAATCCATACAAGCGCTCACAGAGTGTGCAAGGTAGCGTCCACGTTCTACCAATGCAGGTGTAGAAGCGATTTTAATTTCGGGAGCAGGGCCAACATTGGGCAGAGCAGTTTTGACGTATGTCAATAGACCAGTTACCAAAACAAGTACACCAATAAAAATGTACAGAACAATGCGTAAAATTTTTTTCATGCGTAAAAAAGGGTTGGGGTTTTANCTATTCAAATTAGTTAAAAATACACTTTTTTACTTTTGGTTCTTACTAAGTGTATGAATTTGAAATTGTTCTAAATAAAAATGTGAACAATGGAAGGATGTGTTTTGATGATTTTAATCAATACCAGGGGTAATCATAATTGAATCAACTTTTCCTTTGCTTGTAAAAATTTGAAAGGAGTCATAAATAACCAGCTGTTCTTTTTTATAGCCTTTCGGATTAATTGATTTTTGTGGATACGCCATCAATACATTTTCAATACTGCTGCCAATACCGATGTTTTTTTCAGTTGTCCCTGTACAAGGTGCTGTAATGTTTATTTGAGATAAAAAAACGTTATTCAAGTCATCTGCAATTTTATAAATAAAGAAAATTTCTACTCCTTGTTCCGGAAAATTAATAGAGACCATTTTTTCGTCATTGCCAAGATCATAAAGTGCACGATCTTTTTCCGGATACATTTCATTAATATAAGCGAGAGAAGTTTTTCCAAATAAAAATTCCCCATATCCATCTTTTGTGATGTGAGATGCAAAGGAATATAAATTCAATAACAGTAGAATGGGAATGAAAAGAATTCGTATCATATAGTATTAGAATTTTTCTGTGAGATATCAATCACCATTTGGGTGATCCATGCAATAACAATCAGTAACACACAACCAACTGCATTCAACCATAGATAAGCCATCATGTTATTCATCCAGATAGCGATCACAAAAACTTCAGTGATGATGGCTGCATAAAATACAGCAGATCCTTTTACCTTTTTTAAATAGAACGCTACTAAAAAGATTCCTAGTATGTTTCCATAAAATAAAGATCCCAGTTTATTTACTGCTTCAATCAGGTTGCCAACTTTGCCAGCATATAAAGCTATTACTACACAGAATACGCCCCAGGCTGCTGTTGCCCAGCGCGAAGCATCTAAGTATGTTTGAGGATTTGCAGTTGTATTTATAAAACGTTTGTAAAAATCAATGACGCTGGTTGATGCAAGTGAATTGATTCCGCTCGCTGTAGAACCCATAGATGCTAATAAGATGATGGCGATCAACAAGCCGACCAGACCTACCGGTAGATATTTTGTTACGAAGCTTAAGAATACATAGTTGGTGTCGTTTGTATCCGATATCGAACCATTTTCTTCCATGAGATGTATGAATTCAAGTTTTGTTAACTGCGTAATGGTATCTTCCTGGCGTAAATGGAATTGAGCTATGGCTATGGCCTGTTCGTCGTTTCTATCTATTGCTGCAATGAGCGCAGTTGCATGTATTTTCTTTTGTTCGCAGGCAATGTTGTGTTCTGTTTCGATGAGTTTATAATCCGATTTATACGGGCTGTTTTCAATGCGTGCTACTTCTGTTTTGTTAAAAAACACGGGTGGCGTATTGAATTGATAAAATACGAATACTAAAATACCAATCACTAAAATGGCAAACTGCATCGGGATTTTTATAATGCTGTTCATGATCAAACCAAGTCTACTTTCTTTGATGGATTTTCCTGTTAAGTATCGTCCGACTTGTGATTGGTCAGTTCCAAGATAAGAGAGCTGAAGGAAAAAACCACCGATCAAACCCGACCAGATGTTGTAGTCGCTGTTGATATCAAAACTCAGATCGATGGTATTTAATTTATCCATTTTACCGGCAATGTGTAAGGCATCTATAAAGCCCACACCTTCGGGTAAGAGGTGGACAACCATAAATGCGGCAACAAATAATCCTGAAAAAATAATGGCCATCTGAAACATTTGAGTGTAAGCAACTGCTTTGGTTCCGCCGTAGACAATGTAACTGATCACAATGCCGCCTGTAAAGAGGGTTGTGTAGGTGATATTTATTCCGAGTATAACAGATAGAATAATGGAAGGAGCATAAATGGTAAGGCCTGTGGATAGACCTCGCTGTAAAAGAAATAGGAAGGCGGTTAGAGAGCGGGTCTTGGTATCAAAACGTCGCTCTAAATATTCATACGCCGTATAAACATTTAATGTTCTGAAAATAGGTATGAACGTTTTACATAAAATAACGGTAGCAATCGGTAAGCCGAAATACAGTTGTACAAAGCCCATCCCACTTCCATAGGCCTGTCCCGGAAGAGCCATAAATGTTATAGCACTGGCTTGTGTAGCCATCACCGATAAGCCTACCTGATACCAGGGAAGTTCTTTATCGGCCAATAAATATCCTTCAATGTTTTTTGCCCCTCTGCTTTTCCATAACCCATAAGCAATGATACTAAGGATCGTTAAGCTTAATACGCACCAATCAATGACACTCATTTGAAGTATATGGTAAAGATGTAAAAGAATAGCATCGTAATAACGAGCCAGCCAAGAATGAATGCATATACATTATTCCATGTACCAAAAAACGAAGGTTTATCTTCCGGTTCAGACATGTTATTTGTTTTGAGGAATACTTAACAGATTTACAAACAATCGGTAAGCCCCCGGAACGCCCGCAGGAAGCTCTCTAAAGAATACCAGACCTGTATACACAAAATTTCCCTTGCCATATTTTGCAACGATCAAACTTCCTTCGTTTGCTTTTTCATTCGGGTCGTTCATGGATATCAACGTTTGATATTTGGGATCGATATCGGATGCAAAATAAATTCCGCGCTCCTGTACCCAGCCATTAAAATCAGTCGAATCAATTTTGTTCGGATAGGTGAACACCGAATGCTTTGGATTCAGAATGCGAACTTCTGCAGTCTCATTTGTAACTCGGTCTCTTGAAATTGCAAACGGGTAGGGACCGATCTTCGCTAACAGCGGACCGATGCGGTTATTGGTATTGTATTGAACAATTAAGTTTCCTCCCTGTTCAACATATTTCATTAATGTATTGTAATAGATCTGAAGTCGGTCGTTAGTATTGTATGCACGTATGCCTGCAACAATCGCATTGTATTCTTTTAAATTTCCTTTATCTAAAAGATCGTCTGTTAAAATGGTAACGGTATAACCCATTTGTTTCAGGCAGGCAACTACATCGTCTCCCGCACCCGGAATGTAGCCAATGTTTTTGCCGGCAGTTTTTAAATTGATGTATACTAAATTTGCTTCGGCATCACTTAAGATAAACTGATAGGGAATGTGATCGTATTCAATACGCGTGATGCTTTTTGAAAATGTTTCAGAATTTATTTTTAACGATGCGGAAATTTTTCCATTGGTAGCAATTCCATTCGGTTGTACCAATACATTAATAATAATTTCTTCTCCTTTTTCTTTTAAGGTGAAATTGGGTTGCGCGCACGTTGCTTTCCATCCTTGCGGCATCGACCATTGCAAGGTTCCGCTTACATTCGGCTGGTTTGCTTTTACAGTGAATTGTATGGTCTTAGGTGTATTGTCGTTGAAGGCATATACTCGTTCAACCAAATTCACGGTTGCTTTAGGAAGCACTTCAAGCGGACGATACAGTTCGCCTTTAACCGGATCTGTATATTTATATACAACAGGTTTGGTAATGGTTAAGGCGATGTCTTGAATAACAACCTGAAACGCAATACTTGCAGCAGCATCGTTCTCTGCCTTGCCGATTAATAATTGATTGTTGACAACATACAAGCCACTACTGTGTTTTTGATTCAACCAATACGGATTGGAATAGGCGTAATCAACGGCAAGTTTTTCAGTATGCTTGAATGTATACAGTTCATTTGTTTTTAATGTAAGTGCAAGACTTGAATCCTGATTGATGTAACGGATGTTTTTTAAAGAAACAGCAACATTGTTGCGATTGATGATTTGCAAGGTGGTTTGAATGGAGTTGCCGGGAATGGCAATGTATTCTGTTGCGTATGCTTCAAGCCATAAGCCAGAGCAGGATATGAGCAATGCTTCTGTTTCCTGCAGCTTTTCTTTTTTCCAGCGTGCAAGTGTTTTATCTGTTTCATCTAAGGCCTGAATTTGTTTATACAATGCTGCTAAATCCGGAACAATGGTTTCCGGGTGTTGTGCATCAAATTTTGAAATAATTTTTTTGATAGATTCTCCGATTGGTTGCGTTGCAGTGAATCGTGTCCATGAGCTGTTGATGTTTTCAAAAATATCTGTTGTTACTTTATCACCGCCAAGTTGTTTGAAGTATTCGGTGTTGTCGCCGCGTGTCTTTGCTGTGCCGAAACCCTGGCTTTTATGCATCGATCTGTTTTCGGAAGAAAGTTCTCCGTATGATTTTCCCAACAAGGGATTGTAACCGCCGATATTAATTTTGATCTGATCTTCCGAAGTTGTGTTAATCGTACCAAAACTGAAGGTGTTCCAGAAAATACGTTGAGCCTGCCATACCGTTGTGTATTTTAATTGTTCCGGGAAACGTGTAGGATCTGCTGCGGCAGTAAACGCTTCTACAGCAAGAATAGCTGAAGCAGTGTGGTGGCCGTGTCCGCCTTCACCCGTAGTAGGGAAACGGGTAATGATCACATCCGGTTTGAATGTGCGAATCACCCAGACAACATCTGCCAGTATGCTGTCCTTGTTCCAGAAGTTAAATGTCTCTTCCGGATTTTTTGAAAAACCAAAATCATTTGCACGTGTAAAAAACTGTTCCGCGCCATCAATACGGCGGGCAGCTAAAAGTTCTTGTGTACGTATCAATCCAAGCGGTTCACCTTGTTCTTTACCAATCAGATTTTGTCCGCCGTCGCCGCGAGTTAACGATAAATACGCTGTTCTATATTTACGTTCATAAGTAAGATAAGGAAGCAAGCGAGTATTCTCATCGTCGGGGTGCGCCGCAATGTATAACACCGAGCCGACAGTATTTAGTTTATTGAGTTTTTGTAAGATATCAGCGGAAGAAACAGCTGGAGTTTGAGCTAGAAGACTATTTGTAATAAATAGTGTTGTAAGGAAAAGGATGAACGATCTTTTCATGAACGGATATTGAAAATGGTATAGATATGTGGATTCAAGGTATAAAAAAGGTGACTTTATAGCAAGCAGTATAGACAGACACATTAATTATAGGTTTGTTCTGCAGTTTTGTTTAGAAGTTTTGCTAAACAAAGCAGTTATCGATAATGTTCCATTCACATATAATAGTATATGTTTTTATTTTTTTGAGTAGAAAATATGACAAATAATTTGGTGTTTTATACCGTTTGGTATATTTTTGAATAAATAATACCAAACGGTATAAAATTGATCGATTATGAAAAATAACAAGGGATTACAGAGAAAAATTCTCTTTGCATTGCTGATGGGGAATGTAACAACAGGTATTATTTCCTTTACATTGATTTCTATGAATGTTGGTTTTGGCGAACGGTTTCTGGCAATGTGGTTTAAATCGTGGGCAGTAGCTTACATGATTTGTATACCTATCATATTAGTAGTAGGTGCGCAAATTCAGAAACTCGTTGAACGTGTCATTCCAATTGAAAGTAAATAATCCGTATCCTAAACAATACTGAAATGATTAAGCGAGTTGTAGTCACAGGTGTTGGTGCGCTGACACCTATTGGGAATAATGCAGAGCTATTCTGGCAAGCGTTGCTTGACGGTAAAAGCGGAGCCGCACCCATTACAAAATTTGATGCAGGGAAATTCAAAACACGGTTTGCGTGTGAATTGAAAAACTTTAATCCAATTGATTTTATGGATAAAAGTGAAGCACGTAAATACGATCTATTTACGCAATATGCCTTGGTTGCTGTAGAAGAAGCGGTTCAGCATGCGCAGCTAAATTTCGATACATTAAACCGAAACCGAATCGGAGTTATATGGGGCAGCGGCAATGGAGGTATTGGTACATTTCAGGAACAAGTGACAGAGTTTGTAAAAGGAGATGGGATACCACGCTTTAATCCTTTCTTCATTCCTAAAATGATTTTAGATATTGCGGCAGGTGTGATATCTATCAAGTATGGATTGAGAGGTGTGAATTTTGCAACGGTATCGGCATGTGCTACTTCGAATACAGCAATCTTAGAAGCATTCAATCACATTCGCTGGGGCAAGGCAGACATCATCATTACGGGCGGCTCTGAAGCACCGATCAATGAAGTGTCGGTCGGTGGTTTTAATGCGTCCCGTGCATTATCAACGTTCAATGAAAATCCACAGATTGCATCACGACCATTTGATGCGTATCGAGATGGCTTTGTGATGGGCGAAGGAGCCGGTGCGCTTATTCTGGAGAGTTATGAAAGTGCAATAAAAAGAAATGCTCCGATACTTGCTGAAATTGTTGGCGGAGGAATGGCTGCCGATGCATATCATTTAACAGGTACACATCCGGAAGGAGAAGGTGCGTATTTAGGAATGCTGGAAGCGATGGCAGAGGCCAATATACAGGCGAGTGATATTGATTACGTCAATGCACATGCTACGTCTACACCGCAAGGAGATATCAGTGAGATGAAAGCAATTGAACGTGTATTTGCAGGATCTTCTAAATTGAATGTAAGTGCAACCAAATCCATGACCGGCCACTTATTGGGTGCAGCCGGAGCTGTTGAGGCGATTGCATGTATCAATGCGGTGCAGAAAAATTTTATTCCGCCAACTATTAATACAACAGAACTGGATGCTGCTGTTTCAAGTGCGTTTGATTTGACTTTGGAGAAAGCACAACAGAAAAATGTGTATTACGCAATGAGCAATACGTTTGGGTTTGGTGGCCATATTGCAACCGCAATATTTAAAAAGTATGAAGAATAAAGAATAAAATACTCGACATATCGGCTGAATCGGTTAAATCATTTGTAAATGAATGAGAGTTGCATAACTTCGCATTCAGTCGATATGTCTTTTTAAGAACACACTTCTTACGTATGAACGAACTCACTAAATCTGAACGTACACGAAAATTTATCATCGAATCAACAGCTCCCATCTTCAATGTAAAAGGAGTTGCAGGTACATCGTTATCGGATTTGACAGAGGCCACTCATCTCACCAAAGGAAGTATCTATGGAAACTTTGAAAACAAGGAAGAAGTTGCTCTGGCAGCATTCGATCACAACTGGGCATCCGTCAAAAATGTAATTACGCAAAAAACGCAGGAATGTGGTACCTGTAAAGAAATGCTTTTGGTATACGCAGGACTTTATAATCACATCGATAACCCACTTTTCCCTGCCGGTGGCTGTCCCTTGCTCAACACAACGGTTGAAGCAGATGATACAAACGAAGTACTTCGCAAGAGAGCCGGAGATGGAATATTAAGTTGGAAAAAGAATCTGGTTTCGATTATTAAAAAAGGAATTGCTGCAAAAGAATTCAGGGCAGATGTAGATGCAAACAAAATAGCCTTTTCAATGATCGCCTTAATTGAAGGAGCAATCCTGATTAATAGAGCAACAAAAAATAAAGCAAATTCAGATCATGTTTTTGCTGTCTTAGAAGATCTTGTCGTAAGCATGGAGTTTAAAAAGAAGATTTAATTTTTATCTTTTTAATTGGCTAAAAAAAAGGACGTCTTGAATTCAAGACGTCCTTTTTTTAATTATTTATTTGGGCTGTAGTATCAACCTCCACCCAATGCCTTGTATAAATACACGGTTGCTTTAAGTTGTTCTTTTTTTGTTTCGATCAACTCCATTTTGGATTCCAATGCATCGCGTTGCGTTAANAATACTTCCATNTAATCCGCTCTTGCNGAAAGAAAGAGATTACCTGCAATTGTTACAGATTCGTTTAACGCTTCAACTTGTAAGCTTTGCAGTTGAAAGCTGTTTTGCAAATTCTGTATTTTTGCAACCTGGTTTGCTACCTCAACATACGCATTCAGAATCGCTCGTTCGTAATTATAAGCAGCCTGAATCTGTTTCGCATT